>JAIXOR010000023.1 GCA_027486655.1 Verrucomicrobiaceae bacterium
CCCCTCTTCCACTTCTCACTCAGCCTGCCCGTCATAGCTGAGCGACGACGGGGCACTTCTCACCCGGCACTTCTCCCTAAGCCTACCCGCCCTAGCCCAGCGACAACCGGACCCTTCCTCTTCCTGAAAACTGAACACTGAAAACCAGCAAACTCATCCCCCCCCTCTTCCACTTCCCACTCAGCCTGCCCGTCATAGCTGAGCGACGACGGGGCACTTCTCACTCAGCCTGCCCGTCATAGCTGAGCGACGACGGGGCACTTTTCGCCTTTCCACCCCACGGCCAACCGATATCCTGTCCACCTTCGCGAAAAGATAACCTGCATCGCGCCCCCAACCCTGCCTCTCCCCCACCATGAAACGCCGCTCCTTCCTTTCCCTTTCCGCGCTTTCCGCCGTTCCAGTCGTCGCCATGGCGGCGGACGAGGATCCGGAAGCCGGTTGGTACGATACCGTCAACGCCGACACCCTGAAATTCACCGCCAAATCCGATGAGGCGGATATCACCCTGCGGATCGAACTCTTCAAACCCGCCGAGTCCGACATCACGGAGACCAAGGACGAAAAAGGCGAGTTCCGCAGCTACCAATACAAAGGCAAGGATCAACCCTATCCCTTCCGCCCGGGCGTGAACCTGCTCAAACGCTTCGACCTCACTTGGGAAGGAAAGCCCATCCCCATCCCCGAGCGATTCTGGAACGATCTGCCCGACCTCCGAATCTCCACCTCCACCCTCGATCCCAAAAAACTCCCGCCCGACCTCGCCTCCAGGGCCCAGGAGTTCCTCATCCACCTCCGCCAACCCCGAGTCCTCCTCTCCGCCGAGGGCGGCACCGTCCTCATCGAATGGGACCGCGCCGAGGAATGCGACTCCCTCTCCACCATCCGCTGGATCGTCAGCAAATCCGGCGTCGTCCTCCGACACCGACACTGCCCGCCGCATGAGTGCTGAGACCGACTTTCCCAAACAAAAATCCACACTCCTCGATCCATCCCTCTTCCACTGCTCACCCTCAAACCTCGACCAAACAGGAACCGCAAAGGCGCAAAGGTCGCAAAGGGACGCAAAGGTTGGGAAGCTTGCGAGTTCTCAAACTGGGCACCATCCCGCAAGGTAGCGCCGTTTCTCAAGGTGAAACCGTTTCGCAAGGTAGCGCCGTTTCGATGAAACGGCACGCGGATGAACCGCAAACGAAACGCCCGCCCCCAAGCCCATAGGCCCCGCCCGGCCCACCTCGTTTTCCAAACATCCTCCCCACGTCCGTCCGCTCCTTTCTCCGATCCAAATCCCCCCCTCCGCGCCAAGCTCTGCGACCTTCGCGCCTTTGCGGTGACATTTCTTCCACTGCTCACTCAGCCTGCCCGTCATCGCTGAGCGACGACGGGGCACTTCCTCCTCTTCCTGAAAACTGAACACTGAAAACTAGCAAACTCCCTCCCCCCTCCCCCCTCCCCCCTCCGCGCCTCCGCGTTCCGCTTCCCCCCAAAACCATCCTCCGCGTCCCTTCGCGACCTTCGCGCCTTTGCGGTATCTCTTGGGTTGAGAGTTGAGTGCCAAGCCATCCGACGCAGCCCCAAAAACGTACGAAATCGGCATTCTACCGTTCCCCTCATTTTCGGCTTTCCCGGAAATGCTCGGTCACTATTCTAGCAGCCATCGTGTGGGTTATATCCCCTCACGATTCCCTCCCCACCATGCCTGACGCCCCTCCATCGCGTTCCGATCTGCCACCGCAAGGTGGAACCGTTTCGACAGGTGACGCCGTTTCGACAGGTGACGCCGTTTCGCAAGGTATGACGGGCAGGCTGAGTGAGAAGTGAGAAGTGGAAGAAGGGTGGGTATTTGGCTATCGACTCTCAACCATCGACTCTCAACCGCACATGAACCGCCAGGACGCCGAGGGAACGCGGATGGGGAGATTGAGGATGGTGGATCTCGGATCTCTGGTTGGGATGACGACCGGGCAGGAACTTGGGAAATGCGGTGGATGTCGTTCCGTGCATGAACCCGTCAGTCCCCGATGGGTGGATAGGCGAGCCAAGTGCTGTCGCGCAGTTGAAAGACGCGATTGTGGAATGGGTGTTCCTGGACCTGGCCCAGGATGGATTCCAGGCGTGAGAGGATGGCGCTGCGGTTGGGTTGGCGCAGGGCGATGACGACGACTCCGAAGTGACTTTCGAACAGATGTGGGATGGTATGAAAGAAATCCCGATCCGTAGTGAGCAGGAACTTCATGCGACGGCCTCGTAGGCGGACACCTGATAATCGGAAATGCGGCCCGCGAATTCCAGTGCGGCCGCAACATCCTCAGCCGAGAGTGACGGGTAGTCGGAGAGCACCATTTCGATCGTATCCCCACCGCTCAAAGCGCCAAGGATGGTGGAAACCAGCACGCGGGTGCCACGGATCACCGGCTTGCCATGGCAAACCGTGGGAGTAATCTGGATGCGCGGGTTCATAAAAAGATGTTGCCACCGGCGGCAACGGATTCAAGGCGTGATTTCAATCCGTTCTGAATGGGTGGGATCCGAGCCTGTGGGGGCTCAGAGTCAGGTCCGGGGTCCTTGGATATTCGCATCAGCGCCTTGTGGTAGTCCCTGCTCTGCGGATGGCCTTGGCTTGGGGCCGATGAGAAAGGCGGGGCCGTTGGGGTGTGGCGCGGTTCTTTGGCGTTTCTTCGGCGGGCGGCGCAGCAGGCTGCTTGCCGGAAAGCGGCAGCGGGCTGCCGCAGGCCAAGGGGGGGGAAGTTTGCTGGTTTTCAGTGTTCAGTTTTCAGGGAAGAAGTGCCCCGTCGTCGCTCAGCTATGACGGGCAGGCTGAGTGAGAAGTGAGAAGTGGAAGAAGGGGTGGGTATTGCGCTATCGACTCTCAACCGTATATGGACCGCCGGGAGGCCGAGGTCGCAGAGGGAATGCGGATGGGCGGAAACCTGGGAATTGCGACGGGAGCTTGATGGGGCAGGGACCGATCCTCCGGGCGGTCCGGAGAATGGGGGGAGAAAGGTGAGGACCATGGGTGGACGGGACGGCGGTTTTTGGGCGGATTCTTTCGCATCTCATTCGCTGGACCGCCCGGAAAGCCGGGGCGGCTTGCAGCGGCTTGGTCAATCGCGCAGCGCATCCCGCATGGCCGGAGGCAAATCGGTCCCTGCCGGTTCTTTTGCTTCTCATTCGCTCGGACCGCCCGGAGGTCGGTCCCTGCCGGTTCTTTTGCCGGACGGCATCGAAATCCTTCGCGCGGGGGATTGATCCTGCCGTCTGTGGCTGGACATCGTTGGAGGATCAGGCGTAGTTCCGCCCCAACCCTCATTCCGCATGATCCGCACCCCGTTCGCTTTCATCGTGGCCCTGCTTTTGGCCGCGCCCCACCTGACCGCCCACGAAGCTCCGCACGCCGCCGCGGAAAAGTCCGTGCCCCGGGTGTTGGTGTATTCAGACACCGGCTACTACCGCCATCCGGAGATTCCGAAAATCAACCGCTGGCTGGTTCTCCTCGGCCATGAGCACGGCTTCGAGGTCGATGTCACCGAACACGGCAAGGACCTCCTGCCGGAGGCCCTGGCCTCCTACGACGTGCTCCTCCTCAACAATGCCAATGAGCTCGACAAGGTGCTGCCGGAAGAATCGCGCAAGGCGGTCGAGGCCTGGTTCGCCAGCGGCACCAAGGGCGTCGTCGGCCTCCACGCCGCCCTGGTCCACCAGCAGCGTTGGCCGTGGCTGAACCAACTCGGCGGCTGCGACTTCAACAGCGACTCGGATTTCAGCAAGGCGAAGGTCCTCGTCGATCCCGCAGCCAAGGACCACCCGGCGGTCGCCGGCCAAGCGGCGGAGTTCTGGATCGAGGCGGACTGGACCAACCACGATCGCACCGTGACCGGCCTGCCGGGTTTCCAGGTGCTGCTCCGGGTCGACGAAAGCACCTACACGCCGGTTCGCGAGTACTTCGCCACCCGCGGCGGCAAGCCGATGGGCAAGGACCACCCGATCGCGTGGACTCACGAACCAAGCGGCGGCGGTCGCTTTTTCTACACGGAATTCGGCCACGACCTGCGCTCGCTCGCCACCCCATTCGCCCGCCGGCACGTGCTGGAAGGCATCCGCTGGGCCGGCCGATTCGCCAAGTGAGTGAGAAGTGAGGGTATTTCGCTTTCAACCCTCAACCATCGACTCTCAACCGTACCTGGACTGCAAGGGGCCGAGCTCGCAGAGGGAACGCGGATGGGCGGAAACCCAGGAAATGCGACGGGAGCTTGATGGGGCAGGGACCGATCCTCCGGGCGGTCCGGAGAATGGGGGGAGAAAGATGAGGACCATGGGGGACGGGACGGGGGTTTTTGGGCGGATTCTTTCGCTATTCATTCGCTAGGACCGCCCGGAGGTCGGTCCCTGCCTAGGATCGGTCCCTGCCTTCGGGCCAGCCGATGCCAGTGGGGAGCCAGACGTGTGGCCATTGGTCGTAGGTTTTGACGAGAGCGGCGCGAACCGGGTTTTCGCGGATGTAGAACCACGTCGTTTGATGGTCTTGTTCGGAGCGGATTCGGTGATCGAAGTAGTCACGCTGCCAGGAGATTCCGAGTTTGGTGGCGGTGAATCGTTTCCAGTTTTCGATCACGAGGTTCATGCCTTGGTTTTTCTCCCATGAGAAAGAGATCAGGGCATGCAGGTGATCGGGCATAAGAAGGACGAGTTCGGGGAACCAGGAGCGGCGGTCTTGAAGGAAGGTGATGGAATCGAATAGTCCGATGGGGATGTCGCCTGCGGTGAGGTGATTCTTTCCGCGGGGCTTGCAGTTGATGGTAATGAAGTAAACTGCGGTGGTCTCGACCCATGCGGGAGGAATGTGGGAAGCGCCTCTGGTTTTGCGGGCTGGGAGGTCTTCCGGAGACATGCCGCTGATCTATCAAATGTTGATGGTGGGTCAAGATGGCAGGGACGTGTTGGCAGGGACCGATCCTCCGGGCGGTCCGGAGAATGGGGGGAGAAAGGTGAGGACCATGGGGGTCGGGACGGCGGTTTTTGGGCGGTTTCTTTCGCTATTCATTCGCTCGGACCGCCCGGAGGTCGGTCCCTGCCGGTTCTTTCGCTATTCATTCGCTCGGACCGCCCGGAGGTCGGTCCCTGCCTAGAAGGGTTCGTCGTCGGACCAGGGGTTGTCGTTTCCGACGTTCCATTCCTCGACGAGGTCCTGGGGGAAGTCATCGAGGAACTGTGAGGGCCTGCAGATGACGTCACCGGTGTAGGACTTCGGGTTCATCATCGGGTAGGTCAGGTAGAGTTCGTCCTTGGCTCTGGTGAGGGCGACGTAGAAGAGTCGGCGTTCTTCTTCGAGCATGTCCTGGTCCTCGGCGTCGAGGATGCGGCCGTTGGGGAATTGGCCGTCGACGAGCCAGATGAGGAAGACGGCTTTCCATTCGAGGCCTTTGGCCTGGTGGATGGAGGAGAGGGTGACCTTTTCGTCATCGGGCTCGTTGCGGTCGCCGCTGGGCTGGCCGTCGGTGGACGACATGAGGGAGAGTTGTTCGAGGAACTCCAGGATGTCGGTGAAGGTGGCGGCGTATTCGGAGAGTTGTTCGATATCGGCGCGGCGGGCTTCGGCGTTGTCGAAGGAGGCGGTGAGGTAGTCGTCATAGACGCCCTCCAAAATGGAGAAGATCATGTCCGCGGGTGTGGCGAACTGGCCGTCGGGCGTGAGTTCGTCGAGCGTGTAGCAGAGTTGTTCCCAGTGTTTGGCGGCTTTTTTGGGGACCTTGAACTTGAGGAAGAGGTCGGACCACTTGGGCGGCGGGGTTTCGTTTCCGGAGAGTCCGGTTTTGAGCCACTCGCCCCAGAGTTTGGAGGCCGAGCCGGGTCCGACGCCGGGGAGCAGGGAGACCATGCGGAGGAAGGAGACCTCGTCCTTGCGGTTGACGACGAAGCGCATGAAGGCGGAGACGTCCTTGATGTGGGCCTGTTCGAAGAAGCGCAGGCCGGAGGTGATGGCAAAGGGGATGCCGCGGCGGGTGAGTTCGAGCTGGATTTCGAGGCTCTGGAAGTGGGCGCGGTAGAGCACGGCCATCTCTTCTAACGGGATGCCTTCGTCGCGGAGTTCGAGGATGCGCTGGGCGACGAAGGCCGCCTGGGTGAAGGGATCGGCCAGCGGGACGAGGGCAGGCTTGGTGCCGAGGGCGTCGCGGGACGAGCGGAGGTTTTTCTCGAAGCGGCCGATGTTGGCGCGGATGGCGGCGTTTGAGAGATCGAGGATCTCGGGGACGCTGCGGTAGTTCGTCTCGATGGTGTGGACGGTGGAGCCGGGGTAGCGCTGTTGGAAACCGAGGATGAGCGACATGTCCGCACCGCGCCAGGAGTAGATCGACTGGGCGTCGTCGCCGACGCACATCAGGCTGTTCCCCTCCCCTGCCAGCAGGTCGATCATGCGGGACTGGACCTGGTTGGTGTCCTGATACTCATCGACGAGCACGTATTTGAAGCGTTTCTGATAGAGATCGAGCAGGTCCGCGCGCTCCTCGAAGAGGCGGACCGTCTGGACGAGCAGGTCGTCGAAGTCCATCGAGTTGGTGGCGAGTTTCTTCTCGCGGTAGCCGGTGTGGACTTTTGCGATTTCCTCGGACCAATCGTAGAAGTGGTCGTAGTGGTCGGCGATGGTTTCCTCGAGGGTGGAGCCGGTGTTTTCGATGAGCGAGAACATCGAGGCGAGCACGTCGGCCTTGGGAAAGCGGCGTTGTTTCGTGTCGATATCGAGCGAGCCGATGACGGCGTTGAGCATGGATTTCTGGTCGTCGCGATCGAGGATGGAGAACGAGCGGGTGTAGCCGATGTCCTCGGCGTGGCGGCGGAGGATCCTGCTCCCGATCGAGTGGAAGGTGCCGGCCCAGAGGGAGGAGGTGTCGTGCGGGGTGAGTTCGCGGACGCGCTCGGTCATTTCGCGGGCGGCCTTGTTGGTGAAGGTGAGGAGGAGGATCTGGCGGGGGTCCACGTGGTGATCGAGCAGCCAGGCGACGCGGTAGGTGAGCGTGCGGGTTTTCCCGGAGCCGGCACCGGCGATGACGAGGGCGCGGCCGGGTGGGGAGGAAACGGCGGCGTATTGCTCGGCATTGAGCGCGGCCTGGTAGTCGATGCCGGAGGATGGGATCGAGGGGGCTTTGTGGATCGTGTATTGGCGCGCCATGGTGCGCCGCAGGGTTACACCGCTGCGGGGAGTTTGCTAGTTTTCAGTGTTCGGTTTTCAGGGGGGAGTGCCCGTCGTCGCTCAGCTATGACGGGCAGGCCGAGTGAGCTGTGGAAGAAATTTCACCGCGAAGGCGGGGAGGTCGCAAAGGGACGCGAAGGATGTTTTTTTGGGGGAGGAAGCGAAACGCGGAGATGCGGAGTGCGCGGAGGTGGGCGCGGAGGGGGGGGGAGGAGTTTGCTGGTTTTCAGTGTTCAGTTTTCAGCAAGAGGAAGAAGTGCCCCGTCGTCGCTCAGCTATGACGGGCAGGCTGAGTGGGCAGTGGAAGAAATGTCACCGCGAAGGCGGGGAGATTTCGGGGCTTGGCATTGGGGTGGGGCTGGGCATGGTGCGCGGATGATTCTGCCCTGGGTGATTTTTATTGGGTTTGTGCTGTGCATGCTGGCTCTGGATTTGGGGGTGTTTCACCGGAAGAGCCATGCGGTGAGTTTCAAGGAATCGATGGGCTGGTCGGCCGTGTGGATCACGCTGGGGGTGTCGTTTTCGGTGCTGGTGTATCTTGCGTATGAGGGCCACTGGTTCGGGCTGGGGCTCACGCCGGACTCGGTGGACGGGCTCTTGAACACGGGGAAACTGGCGGCGACCAAGTATCTGACCGGCTACGTGGTGGAGGAGTCGCTGAGCATGGACAACATCTTCGTGATTGCGATGATCATCGGCTCGCTGGGCGTGCCGGCGCGTTATCAGCACCGGGTTTTGTTCTGGGGAATCCTGGGGGCGCTGGTGATGCGTGGACTGATGATCGGCGTGGGGGTGACGCTGGTGCACCATTTCCACTGGATCCTGTATGTGTTCGGGGCCTTTTTGGTGATCACGGCGATCAAGATGCTGTTGATGAAGGAGAAGGAGGAGCATCCGGAGGAGTCCTTCCTGATTCGCTGGATCAAGCGGAGTTTCCCGATCACCAAGCACTACCATGGCCAGCATTTCTTCGTGAAGGCGGGCAGCGCGGCCTCGCGTGAGGCGGCCGAGCCGGGTGAGGAGGCGAAGGACGATCCAGTGGTGTCTGCAGCGCCGTCGGGCAAGTGGCTGCTCACGCCGCTGGCGGTGGCGCTGGTGCTGATCGAGGCGACCGACCTGATTTTTGCGGTGGATTCGATTCCGGCGATTTTCTCAATCACGGCGGATCCGTTCCTGGTTTTCACGAGCAACGTGTTTGCGATTCTGGGTCTGCGCTCGCTGTATTTCGCGCTGGCGGGGATGTTGGAGAAATTCACCTACCTCAAGCCGGCGCTCTCGTTGATCCTGCTGGTGGTGGGCATCAAGATGCTGGCGGCCAAGTGGCTGAAGCTGTGGCTTGGGGATTCCTTCAACGTGATCATCCTCGGGGTGATCCTCGGCATTCTGGTGACCGGCGTGGTGACCTCGCTGCTGCTGGCTCCGAAGCACAAGGACGCCTGAGCGGTCGCGCTCCGTGGATTACCACTTGCGGGCGAGGGCCCAGAGCAGGGCGGGCACGGCCAGGCTGAACGCGATCGACCAACCCGGCGCATCGCGGCCGGCCGCGCCGATGGCGGCGAAGAGGAAGCCCATGGGCAGGCTGCCGCAGGCGAGCGAGAGGACGAACTTGCGGAACGGCATGCGCACGAGGCCGGCGGTGCAGGAAATGACCTCCGGCAGGATGGGCAGGGCGCGTGAGATCGCAACCAGCCAGCCACCGCCGCTGCCGAAAAGCCGGCGGCCTTTTTCAAAATCCGGATCACCGAGCAGGCGGCGCGCGGTGGGCTCGCCAAAACAGCGGCCGATGCCATAGCCCACGATGCCCGCGATCATCGAACCGGCGGCGGCCACAATGCCACCGACGAGAGTCCCGTAGAGAAAGCCGAGGGCGGACATCACCACGGTGCCGGGGATGGGCAGGAACAGGTCCGCGGCAAGCAGGCCGATGCCGGCGGCCCAGGCCCACGAGCCGGCTTCGTTCAGCCAGGCGATGCCGCCGTCCAGCGTGAGTCGGGATTCCCAGGATCCGCCCCAGAGCATCCACGTGGCGAGGAACAAGGTGGCCAGCGCCAGAAACCATAGGGTGAGTCTCATCCCGCGGGCATCGTGCCATGCCAGGCACGGAAGCGGAAGCAAAAGCATCCGGCCACTCCCCTGCCCTGCCTGCGCGGATTTGTGGCAGACAAATCCAGCGGAGCGCGTAGCCTCTCCCGCGTTTCCATCCGCATTCCGATTCCTCATGAAACTCCGCCTTTCCCTCGTTTTCCTGCTGGCAGGCCTGGCCGCCGCTGCTCCTTCCAAGCCGAACATCGTGCTCATCTACGCGGACGATCTCGGATACGGCGATGTTTCCTGCAATGGAGCCACGGCGGTGATCACGCCCAACGTGGACCGGCTGGCCAAGGAGGGCTTGAACTTCAACAGCGGCTACAGCGCGTCCTCCACCTGCACCCCCTCGCGCTACTCCATGCTCACCGGCGAATATGCCTTCCGCCGCAAGGGCACCGGCATCCTGCCTGGCGACGCCAAGCTGATCATCCAGCCCGGACGCGCCACCTTGCCATCCGTGCTCAAGTCCGCGGGATACCGGACCGGAGTGGTCGGCAAATGGCACCTCGGCCTGGGTGCGGGGAATCTCGATTGGAACCGGGAAATCCGGCCCAACCCGAATGACATCGGCTTCGACCACTCGTTCATCATGGCCGCCACCGGAGACCGGGTGCCCTGCGTTTACGTGAAAAACGGCCACGTGGTGAACCTCGACCCCGCCGATCCCATCGAGGTGAACTACAAGACCCCGTTTCCCGGCGAAGCGGACGGCATCCGCGACCGCGCGACGCTCAAGATGGATTGGAATCTCGGCCACAACGCCGCCGTGATCAACCGCGTGGGCCGCATCGGATACATGAAGGGCGGCAAGAAGGCGCTGTGGAATGATGAAACCATGTGCGACACCTTTGCGGACGAGGCCGTCTCATTCATCGAGCGCTCCAAGGACGGCCCGTTTTTCCTCTACTTCGCCACGCACAGCATCCACGTGCCGCGGATTCCGAACCCGCGCTTCGTCGGCAAGACGGGCATGGGTCCGCGGGGCGATGCGATTCTGGAATTCGACTGGCAGGTCGGCCGCGTGCTCGACGCGCTCGACCGCCTCGGCCTGGCCGAGAACACGATGGTCATCCTCGCCAGCGACAACGGCCCGGTGCTCGATGACGGCTACAAGGACGGCGCGGTGGAAAAACTCGGGTCGCACAAACCGGCGGGCCCGTTCCGCGGCGGCAAGTATTCCACCTACGAAGGCGGCTCGCGGCTCCCCTTTCTCGTCCGTTGGCCCGCGCGGGTGAAGCCGGGCGGCAGCACCGGAGCGATCGTCTCGCAGGTGGATCTCCCCGCCACGCTCGCCCGAGTGGCTGGCACGGAGTTTCCAAAGGCGGAGGCCCCGGACAGCCAGGACCTTCTGCCCGCCTTGCTCGGCGAACAACCGAAAGGCCGGGAGAGCGTGATCCTCCATGCCATCGATGTGGCCGTGCGCGCCGGCGACTGGAAGCTCATCCCGCCCTCGGCCGGCAGGAAGCCGAAGGTGCGGAAGGGCGTCTATCAGCTCTATGACCTTTCGAAGGACCCCGGCGAAACCACCAATCTGGCGGCAAGCCACCCGGAGAAAGTGGCGGAGCTTTCCAAACTGCTGCCCGAGGTGGCGCGCTGAGCCCGCGCTCAACCCGGGTATTCGCCGGAGATGTATCCTTGCAGTTGCTGGATGGTGTGGCTTTGCGACTGCATCACCCAGTTCACCAGATCGCCCATGGAAACGATGCCGACGGGGCGGTTCGCCTCATCGACCACCGGCAGGTGGCGGATGCGGTGGGAGGTCATGAGCTGCATGCACTTCTCGATGCTTTCGCGCCGCCTCACCGTGATCGCCGGGCGGCTGAGGATCTCGCCCACCCGGGTATCGCGCGAGGTGCGGCCCTGGAGCACCACCTTGCGGCTGTAGTCGCGCTCCGAAAGCACGCCGACCACCTCGGCCTGCTCGACGACGACCAGCGCGCCGATGTTCCGTTCGCCCATCAGTCCGATGGCTTCGTAGACCGTGGCATCCGGTGTGGTGGTGAGCACCGCGCCGCCCTTGTTCTGCAAAATGTCCCTGACGGTTCCGTGGATTTCCATGATTTTCCTCCTTTTACGATCCGTGCAGGTTGGAAGATCCCGCTTCATCCGTCAAGGAGGCAGAAGCCCGGATTTTCCGCACCCTTCGTCCTTGCGGGAGGTGGCGCGCCCGTGGCTTGATCGGGGGCATGAAGACCTACCTCGACCTCATGCGCGACGTGATGGAAAACGGCGAGGAACGCTCCGACCGCACCGGCACCGGCACCGTGTCCGTTTTCGGCCGCCAGGTGCGCTACGACCTGCGCGAGGGTTTCCCCTGCCTCACCACCAAGAAGCTGCACCTGCGCTCGATCATCCACGAGCTGCTGTGGTTCCTGCGCGGTGAAACCAACACCCGCTACCTCAAGGAGAACGGCGTGACCATCTGGGACGAGTGGGCGGATGCCGAAGGCGAGCTCGGGCCGGTCTATGGCAAGCAGTGGCGCTCATGGCCCACCCCGGAAGGGCGCAGCGTGGACCAGATCCACCTGCTCATCGACGGGCTGTTAGGAAACCCATCGTCGCGCCGCCACATCGTGTCCGCATGGAACGTCGGCCAGATCCACCAGATGGCGCTGCCGCCCTGCCACCTGTTGTTCCAGTTTTACGTGCACGAGGCGAAACCCGGCGGCCGCCCCGGCTTATCCTGCCAGCTCTATCAGCGCAGTGCGGATCTGTTTCTCGGCGTGCCCTTCAACATCGCCTCCTACGCCTTGCTCACCGAGATGGTCGCCCACGTCTGCGGCTATGAGGCGCGCGACTTCGTCCACACCTTTGGCGACCTGCACCTTTACTCGAACCACCTGGAGCAGGCGAAGCTCCAGCTCACCCGCGAACCGCGCAAGCGGCCCAGGCTCTGGCTCAATCCGCAGGTGCGGGACCTCGACGCCTTCACCATCGACGACATCCGCCTCGAAGACTACGATCCGCATCCGCACATCAAGGCCCCGGTGGCGGTGTGAGGCCTTTTCCCATCGATCCATTCACCCCATCCCCATGCTCAAGCACGAACTCATCCACCCACGCATCAACGAAGTGCTCGGCCGCGCCGGTCACCATTCCAAGATCCTTCTTGCCGACGGCAACTATCCGGCCTGGAACAAGAAGGGACCGAACGCGGAAGTCATCTCGATGAACCTTTCCCCCGGAGTGATCACCGTGGCGCAGGCGCTCAAGGCGGTGCTCAGCGCGGTGCAGATCGATGCCGTGCACACCATGGGCATTCCTGCCGATGATCCGTATGCCAGCGAAGGCGAGCCGCCGGTGTGGAGCGAGTACCGCAAGGTCATGGCCGATTCCGGACTCCCGCTGGACCTCGAGCCGATCCTCAAGTGGGACTTCTATCAGGCGGTGGAATCACCGGACCATGTCCTGACGATCCAGACCGGAGACCAGGCCTTGTGGGGAAACCTGCTGCTGGTCATGGGTTGCCGCCAGTCCTGAGCGGAGCCTTGCCTGCGAGATGTTTGTCCGCGAAATCGAGGTAGTGTTTCCAATCCTCGTCGGTCACATCGTGGCCGCCGTTGCGGACGTGGTAGCCGATGCCGCCTTGGACGGACACGCCGGGTGCGGGCCAGGATGCGGCGGGCAGGCCCTGCGCGCCTAACAACCGATAGACCGGCTCCGCGGCCTTGGCACCGAGGAACTCGCCCTCGGGATCCGAGTGTTTGTCATCGAGCGCGCTGGCCACATACACCGGACGCGGGGCGATGAGCGAGATCACGAGGTGTTGATCGAAGGGAATCTCGCGGTCGCGGCCGTTCCACGCGCGGAAGTTGCGGCAGAACCAATGCGGGAAGTGCGTGTTGAGGCGTTGGATGTCCTCGCCCTGCGCGCGGCGGAAGAGTTTGGCACCGCCCGCGCCGGACTCGTTGCTGATGACCATGGCGATGCGGGGGTCCGTGGCCCCGGCCCAGAGCGCAGCCTTGCCGAGGCGGGAGAATCCGAAGATGGCGACGCGGCGCGCATCGATGGCGGGTTCCTTTTCGAGGGCGTCCAGTGCCCGGCTGAAGCCCCAGGCCCAGGCGGCGATGGTGCCGAAGTTGTCATCGGTTTCCTGATGCTTGGGAAACAGGGGATGCACTCCGGATTTGAAATAAGGCTCGTGATCCGCGGCGATGTCCTCGCGATACACCGTGGCAAGGGCATAGCCGCGGGAAAGGATCTCCTCGACCGGCCATTGCGAGGCATTCACGCCGCGGGTGGCATCGGTGGCGCGGTTTTCCTGCACCCCGGAGAGATCGACATATCTTCCGGCGCGCGCCTCCACCCAACTCCCGGTGATGCGGATGCCGGGGTCCTTGTGGATGGCGTGGTTGCCCCAGAAATTCAGGCCGAGGATGGCGGGCACCGGGCCCTTCACTCCGTTTGGCACGTAAACGAGCAGATCGATGCGCGGCCCCTCGGCTCCGCCGGGGCGGATGGCGATCTGGATGCGGGTGGCCTTGCCGCCGAGCGCCTTTGGATCGCGATCGAAGGCCTCGAAGCTCATCGTTTCCGGCCTGCCGGGCGAGCGTCCATACATGTGCCGGGTGAACCACTCCAACAATTCAGGCCGCCGCTTTTCCATCCACTGCGCCGGGCTGCTGACGCGCGAAGCATCCGCGGCAGAAAGAGGATCGGCCAGTCCATCGGGCATCTCCGCCCGGGTGAACGAGGCGGCGGCGATCAGGGAGAAGAGCATCCGGAAGGTCATGGTGGTGATGCAGGAAACAACCCGCGAGGGCGCTTGCCAAGCGGGCACTCGCGTGAAACACCGGATCATGCGCGCGGCATTCGTGTTCCTCCCCCTCTGGTTTGTGGCGGCTTGCACGCCAACGCCATCGCCCCGCGGCGTGACCTCCGCGCCTCCGGTGCCGAAGCTTGCGGCCGTGGTTCCGCCGGTGCCGGTGGTGGAAAACGAAGCCTCATCCGGTCCGGCCGAAGACGCCCGTGTGGCCACGGCGGAGCTCTCGGGGATCGCCTTCGAGGGAGTGGCCTTCGACTCCCGGAAGCATCGCCTCACGGTGGTGGATCAACCGGGCGGGCCGGGCTCGCTCCATGCGGATGCAGCTGCGGCGGCCACGGCGCACGGTGGCATCGCCGCGGTGAACGCCGGGTTTTTCACCCCGGAAGGCGCACCTCTCGGGCTGGTGATTTCATCCGGCAAGGCGGCGGGTTCCTGGAACGGAGCGTCGTCCCTCGGCTCCGGAATCTGGCATGAAGACACAGCCGGGCGGTCCGCGATCAGCCGTCGGGGATCCTTCGGCCGGGCCGGGGCCGCCGCCATGCGCGAGCTGCTCCAGGCCGGCCCCCTGCTGGTTGAAAACGGCAGCGCGGTGGGCGGACTCGAAGCCACCAAGACCAGCGCGCGCACCATTCTGCTGTGGGACGGTGGCCGCCGCTGGTGGATCGGGCGCAGCAGCCCGTGCAGCCTGGCGGTGATCGCCACGACCCTCGCTCAACGCGGCCCGGCAGGCTGGCCGGTGCGGCAGGCCCTCAATCTGGACGGCGGTCGCTCGTCCGAACTCTGGGTGTCACCCGCAGTGCCCGGCGGTCCGCGGCAGCAGCGCCCGGTCTGGAATCGGCCGGTGAGGAACTTTCTCGTTCTCTCCCCCCGCTGATGGTAACAGCTCCGTCACGAAAGACGGGATGGACACGAGCCCGTAATCCTCTATCATTTTCGCGAGGAGTTTTATGAAATCCGGTCCCATCACAGCCGTTGTTTCCATCGTCGCGGGATGCGCGTTCATGGCATCGTGCGGCACGGTTTCCAAGGTGGGCAAGGGATCGGTCTCGATGGTCAAGGGCGCTTCCTCGGCCACCGTCGCGGCGGTCCGCTCGATCCCGCGGCCGAGTCTGCCGGACCTCCCGGACATGTCGCTGGCCAACCTGATGCCCGGCAAGCGCATCAAGGTGGTGGAAGTGCGCGAAAAGGAACTCAAGGAACTGCCCACCGGCACCGAACTCGCCAAAGCCTATCAGAAAGAACGGCGCGGCGGATTCTGGATCTTCGGCGGGCCGGTGGACTTCAAGGAGCCCACCCTGCCCGAGCCGGGTTCCGAGCTGGACGGCAGCCTGCTCCCGCCGCGCATGCCGTGAGCGAGCTCCGGTGTCTAACCACCACAATCGCGGCTTGAATCCAGAGCGGCGATGCGGATGATCCCCGCCCATGACGTGCCGATTCTTCCGTGCCCGCCCCGCCGCCTTTGCCGTGTTGGCGGCCATGATCACCTCCTGCGGAGGAAATCCTCCCGCCAGGCCCGTGCAACGTGCCGAGGCCGTGCGCCAGCCGGTGAGCCGTGCGACCGAGCAACCGGTGCAGGTCACGCCGGTGCCCCCCACCCCGCCGCCGAAGGTGGTGGGTGAGAGCGCGATCGTCGTCGACGTCGTCAGCGGCCGCGTGCTTTATGCGAAAAATGCGGACGTGCCGCGCGCCGTGGCCAGCACCCAGAAGATCGTCACCGCGCTGTGCGTGCTCGATGCGGGCAACATCGACAAGCCGGTGGTCATCGAGGCCTCGGACGGCAACTGCGAGCCCACCAAGCTCGGATTGAAACCCGGCGAGGTCTATTCGCGCCGCGAGCTGCTCAAGGTGCTCATGGTCAAGAGCGCTAACGACGTCGGCCGCACGCTGGCCCGCGACGTGGGAGGCGACCAACCGGGCTTCGCCGCGATGATGAACCGCAAGTGCGCCTCGCTCGGCATGCGCAACTCGAATTTCAAGAACCCGCACGGCCTTACCGAGCCCGGCCAGTATTCCACGGCGCGGGACATGGCGATCGCCGCACGCGCGGCCTACCGCAGCCCTTTGCTGAGATCCTACACGGCGACCAAGGCCTTCACCTTCCGTTTCAACGACGGCCGCACGCGCCTGCTGGAGAACACCAACAAGGTGCTCAAGACCCTGCCTTACTGCGATGGCTTGAAAACCGGCACCACCAACGCCTCCGGTCGCTGCCTCGTTTCCAGCGGTTCGCTCAACGGCCGCTCGGTCATCGTCGTGGTGCTCAAGTCCAACACGCCGAACATCTGGAACGACTCCACCAAACTGCTGCGCTGGGCGCTTGAACGGCCGACCGCCGGGGCCTGATCATGGCCAGCCCGTCCGAGGAACTTGCCGGACTGGAAGCCGCCGGGCTTCTGCGATCGCTGCGTCCGCTGGATTCGCCCGCCGGCCCCCGGGTGATGCGCGAGGGCCGCGGGTTCTGGAACTTCGCATCGAACGACTACCTCGGCCTGGCCGCGCATCCGGCGATCGCTGCGGCGCTGGTGGAGGGAGTGGGGATTTATGGTGCGGGCTCCGCCGCATCGCGTCTGGTATGTGGCACGCTGCCACCGCACCGCGCGCTCGAAGAAAGCCTGGCCGCGGCAAAGGGCACGGAGGCGGCCTTGGTCTTTTCCTCCGGGTTCGCCACGCCGCTGGGCGTGATCCCGGCCGTGGTGGGCAAGCGGGATTTCATCGTGCTCGACAAGTTGAGCCATGCCTGTCTGGTCGATGCCGCCCGGCTTTCCGGGGCGACGATCCGCGTGTTTCCGCACAATGATGTGGTGAAACTGGAGCGCCTTCTGGCTTCCATCCGCACGAAGGACGCCACCGCCCGCGTGCTGGTGGCCACCGAGTCGGTCTTCAGCATGGATGGCGACCTTTGCCCGCTGCGCGACATCGTGGAAACCGCGGAACGACACGGAGCCCTGCTTTTGTTAGATGAAGCCCATGGTTTCGGCGTGCTCGGCGCGACGGGCATGGGACTCGCCGAGCAGGAGGGCTTGCAGGGGCGCATCGCCTTCCAGATGGGCACGCTCAGCAAGGCCGCGGGCCTTTCCGGCGGATACGTGGCGGCATCGCGGGAATGGATCGACCTCCTCATCAACCGCGCCCGTTCCTTCATTTACTCCACCGCCCCGCCTCCCGCCATGGCCCATGCGGCGCGGCTGTCCCTGGAGTTGATCCGCTCGGCGGAGGGAGCCGCGCTGCGGGAAACCCTGCGTGCCAACACCGCCCGCCTCGCGGATTCCCCGACGCCGATCCTGCCGCGGCTGTTAGGTTCTAACGAATCGGCGCTGGCCGCCTCGGCCGCTCTCGCGGAGGCCGGTTTTCTCGTTCCGGCGATCCGCTATCCAACGGTGCCCCGGGGTGCGGCGCGACTGCGGATCAGCGTCTCCGCCGCGCATCCGCCGGAAGCCGTTTCCGCGCTGGCCGGGGCGCTCAAGGAAGCTTGAAGTCCCTGACCACCGCCATGTGCTGCATGAAAGGCACCCCGCTGTCGCCTGCCTGCGCGGGCGGGCATTTTTCCAGAGCGGCGAAGACCCGCGTGTCGAAGACCAAGCCGCCGGGAAAGGTGAGCCCGGCCAGTTCCACGGGCACTTCGAGACGCTGCAAGCCGGCATTGCCGAGCACCAAGTCGTAAGGCCGGTTGCGGGGCGCGTTGGTGGCGGGGTTTCCAAGATCATCCACTGGCAGTTTGTCCGGCACCACCAGCACGCCGCGCATCGTTTGAAAGCACTTCTCGTCCGCCCGCCGGGTATTGAAATCCCCACCCACCACGAGCAGCGCGTCTGCCGGGACTTTTTCACGGATCCAACGCACCAGCGCCGCGGCCTGGGTGGCTCGCGAGGTCTCGCCCTTGGAATGCAGGTGCACGCTCACCGCCCAAAGGTCCCGCCCGCCCGGCAGCCGGATGCGCGCCCAGGCAAAATCGCGGTTGTCCAACACCGGATCATCCCAGGCCCCGGACTCGACGATGGGAAAGCGGCTGATGATTCCATTCGGGATCTGCCGCCCCTCCTCGCGGGTGAAGGTATGCTCTTCGCCAAGTGTCGCGTTCACCCACTGGCGCACCGGCACCGTCGTGTTGAACTCCTGAATGAGCACGATGTCCGGCTTCAGCGATTTGAGAATCCGCGCGCCGGCACCTTCCGGGTTGCTGTGGTTTCCATTGTCCGGCGAATAGGCCTGGAGATTGTCCGAGGTGAGATTCGCCGCGACGATGCGGACGCGGACCGGCTCGCCATGCGCGGAGGCCAGCACACCCAGCCACAGGGCGGCCGCCATTCGCAGGATCCATCGGGGAAAATCAGGCACGATGCCGCGCAGGCTAGCCGCGATGCCCCGGCGCGGCGATGGAAATCCCGCGGGACACCGCACTTGCCGCTTCCCGCCCATCCGATTTCCGCTAGGATGGGACAACGTGAAATCCCTCCTCCCCTGCGCCATCCTGCTCTGCGGCCTCATGCTGCCGATGTCCGATCTGCATGCCCAGAATCAGCACGAAATGAACCAACAGGCCTTCGAGGATTTTCAAAAAGCCGACGCCGAGCTCAACAAGACCTACAACCGCCTGCTCGCCAAACTCGACGACATCGGCAAACAGAAGCTCCGCGCCGCCCAGCGGGCCTGGGTGGCCTTCCGCGACGCCCAGGCGGAATTCGAAGCCGATGACATGCGCGATGGCTCCGCCGCCCCGCTGCTCCACTCCGGCTCCCGCGCCCGAAACACCCGCGATCGCACCGCGGCGCTCAAGGAACACCTCAAGGAACTGGAGTCCCGCTGACCCGCCAGGCTTCCGGTCAATCCATGCTTGCACATGCATGGCTTTGCATGGCAAAGCCATGTCATGACGACACGCGATGAAGCCGTGGAGCAGTTGCGGGTGATCCGTGCGGTGATGGAGCGGGCCACCATTTTCCGGGCCCTGTCCGGCGAGACCGCCCTGATCGGAGGCGCGGTGGCGCTCGCCATGGCCTGGGCCACCGAGAAGAAATCCAGCTGGCCCTGGGCCTCCTGGTGGATCGGTGGACTGGTGGTGGTGCTCGCCTTCAACGTGTTTCAAATCCAGCGCATGCGCAGCACCCGCCAGCGGCCCTTCTGGAGCACCGGTCTCAAGCTGGCGATCCGCTGCGCGATGCCCTCGATCATTGCCGGGGGCTTCCTCGGGCTGCTTTTCATCCGCGCCGGAAACGAAGTGGCCGCCGCCTGCATCTGGATCCTCCACTACGGACTCGCCCTGCTCGCCATCCGCGAATTCGCCCCCAAATCGATGGCCTGGCTCGGCTGGGCCTTCGTCGCCTTCGGCCTGCTCTGCCTGGCCACCGCCACCAAGGTGGTCGAACTCGATCAGGCCTGGATGATGCGTGTGAACGCCTCCCGCCTCATGGCCATCGCCTTCGGCGGATTCCACTTGGTTTACGGCGCGCTCATCGTCACCACCGGGCGGCGCGAAGACACCACCGCATGATCGATTTCTCCCAACTCGACCGGACGATTCACGAGAAAGGGCGGCTGTCGATCATGACGCTGCTCGCCTCGCGCACCAGTCCGTGGCCGTTCCAGGACCTCAAGACCGAGCTCGACATGTCCGACGGCAACCTCATCACCCACCTCCGCACCCTGGAAAAAGCCGGATTCATCCTCGGCGAGAAACTCACCGGCGAGGGTCGGCCCCAAACCCTCTACTCGCTCACTCCCGAGGGAAAATCCGCCTTCGTCTCCTACCTCAACGTGCTCGAACAAATCCTCGGCCTCGGCCGCTGAACCGACTTTTTTCCCTTGTCGGGCAATCGCTTTGTGATACAAAGCTCGCACCCATGAAACGATTCCAGCCCAGCCCCCGCCCCGATACTTTGCGCTACAAAGTGAAATCCACCTTGGAAGAATCGCGCTACATGCCACCGGGTGATCGGCGATACCGGCTGCACGTGGCGGAGAGCCTGGGGATGGATGCGGATGCGCGGGGGGCCTTGGAGCGGTTGTTGTCGATGTCGGCGGGCCGTGCGCTCGGTGTGGCCGGGCGTTTCATGCCGGATGCCGGAGTGAGTCGCCTGCTTGCGTCGAGAGGGATCGAGGAAGGGGTGGAGGAAGCGGATTTCGGGAGATTCCGTGCGATCGTGATCCCGACCTGTGGAGTGGCGGCGCGGCAGCGTGCGGAGTGGGTGGAGGCGGGGCATCGTCTGGAGGACTTCACCCTGCCGAAGCTGAGGCGGGCGCAGGTGGCGCTCGGTTTGTTGAAGATGGAGGGGGCCCAGGGCCTGGTGATCGGTCGGCATGAGGACCCCGAGAGTCTCGCGATCGCGCGGAGTTCGCCGGGCACCCGGATCATCGAGGACACCACCGACACGGCACGGCTGGTGTTTTCGCCCGCCTTCGGGGTCGTTTGCCAGCCCACGCTATCCCCGCGGAAGACCGAGTGGCTGGTGCAGCAGCTGCGTTTCCGCTATCGCGATGCGAAGGTCACCTTCCTCAACACTGCCTGCGATGGGATGACGGCGCGGGATGAGGCGCTGGAGAAACTACTGCCGGTTTGTGACCACGTGTTGATCGTGGGTGATCCGGGCGAGGCCTCGTGCGAGGCGTTGTTAGAGACCGCCACCCGCCGTGGCCGGACGGCGACGATCGTTGCGGGCGTGGAGGAGATCGCCGCCGCCGGCCTTCCCCAAGGGGCCCGGGTCGCCCTGACGGCCGGGGCCTATGCCTGTGACGAGGCGATCCGCGGAGTCGCTGCGGCGCTTTGCTCGGCCTGAGCAGGATCTGCGGAGACTTTGGCAAAATGCGCGTGGCGCGATGCGGGATTCCGATTGACCCGCCCGATCGCGGACGGACCGTGGGAATGCCATGAAAACGACATCCATTCCCCGATCCGGCATCTGCATCCCCGCTCCAGCGCTGCCCCGGCTTTTCCGCCTTGCGGCTGTGGTTTCCTCGGTGGTTCTGGTAATGGCAGCCCCCCTGCCCCGGGCTCTGGCTGGTGGAGCGGACGGCGTTTACCGCCTCACCCGGGTATCCGGATCGCTCAGCGCGAACGGCGAGACCGTGACCCTGCCCAAAGACCTGCTCAAGGCCGCCTTTCTGAGGAATGGCCGGATTCTCGTGGAGGGCAACAAGGTGCCCATCTACCGCTCGAAATGGGCGGGGCTTGTCGATGAATTCAACTACCTCGGATTCACCGGCACCGCCGAGGTGAGCGGCCCTTCGAATCTGGAGCTCCGGAAATCCGGCGATGCCTATGTCGGCAGCACCACCCGGCCCGTCACCGTGAAACTGCAAGGCGACTTCATGGGCACCGATGTCACCATCGTGATGAAGGTGTTTTTCAAAGGAAAACTCGTCGGCAACACGCTCACCATCACCTGCCCGGTGACGGTCAAGGCAGTGGGCATCCTCGAAGCGGAAGGAACCATCAAGCTGGTCACCACGCGCGGCTGAACCGTCCTTCCGGCCCGCGGAAATCCCGTTGACCGGAACCCCCGGCGGGTGGATGTTTCAGCATGCTCACCTCCCAACGTCCATCCGCCCCCGCTTTGGCCCGCTTTCGCAGGTTTCTCGCCGGCCCGGTCGCAGTCGCGATCGCCGCGGCCGCCGGTCTTGCCTCCACCCCGGACCTCCGCGCCCAGTCGATCGACGGGACCTACACGGTGAAACGCATCAGCGCCTCGCTGCAAGGGGAGAGCGCTCCCGCCACGATTCCGAAGGAGCTGCTGCGCCAGGCGCTTTCCCGCAATGGCAAGATCGAGATCAAGAACAACCGCATGCCCGTCTTCCGCGCGAAGTGGGAGGATGTGCTCAATGATTTCAATTTCCTCGAAATCGACGACTTGGTGAAGGTCAGCGGCCCGCGCAACCTGCTGTTGGAGAAGTCCGGCGATGTTCATTCGGGACGCAGCACCGAACCGGTCCGTGTGAAGTTCAGCGGCGAGATCATCGGCACCGAGCTCAACATCAACCTGCGTGCGGACTTCCGCGCGAAGGTCGAGGGCAATACCCTGACCGTGGTGGTGCCGCTGCGCGTGATCACCTTCGGCACTGTCGCCGCGGAAGGAAAGGTGCGTCTCGTCGCGGAGAAGGAGTGAGCTTCCTCAGCACGAGTGGCAAAGCGCCTCAGCGTTCCAGAATCTCCACCTCGTAGCCGTCCGGATCGGTGACAAAGGCCATCTTGCGGCCGCCGCTGGAGAATTTCTCGCGCCAGCCGGATGGCCAGATCTCGATGCCCGCTTTTTCGACACCGTCGCAGTAGGCGATGATGTCATCCACGCCCAGCGCGGTGTGCATGAGGTCCTCGGGGCAGGTCGCCGTGTATTCGGGCGAATGGCAGAGTTCGAGAAAGACCTCGTTGCCGGGAAGATCGAGGAAGGCAAGGCTGTTGCCCTGCGGGGAATCGCGGAACTCCCTCAGCGTGTAGCCGAGGTGCTGATAGAATTCCACGGACTTGCGGAGGTCGCGCACACGGATGCGGGTATGGAGAAAGCGGATCATGGCGGCGCACTTTGCAACGGCCCCGCGGCTTTGCCAAACCCGGAATCACACGCGCGGCAGCTTCACCTCGTGCACCACCCCGCCTGTGAGGTCGCGCATCACGAGCTTCAAGCCATCGGCGTCCGCCGTGCCCTCGATCCAGCGTGCCGTGTTGAATTTCGGCCCGCCGGAAACCAACTGGGCGTAGGGGAACTTTTCGTTCGAAGGAATCCACGCATCCTCATGGGTGTGGCCGGAAATCACCACCTGCGCCCCCCAGGCGGCCAGCGCATCGTGCCAGACCGCACGGCTGGAGCGGGCGAAAGCGTCGTAGCCCCCGCTCGCATACGGAGTCTCCGGCGCCTCCACGGTCCAGCGCAGCGGGATGTGACAAAACACGATTCGGTAGGGCGCATCGCAGATGCCCGGAGCCCGGGTGACCTGAGCCAGCCACTCCGCCTGCTCGCGCCGCAGTGATTCGAAGGCCACCCGCCCGCCGAAGCTGGGGTGGTCGTCCGGTTTGTCCTCGCCGGTGTGCAGGCTGATCACCGCCACTGGCCCGCTGCGGAATGCGCAGAACGGCCGACCGCTGGGTGTGGCCATCATTTCCCTGACCTTGAAGGCCCACTTGCCGCGCACGTCGTGGTTTCCCCAGGTGAGCAGCAATGGGCGACCCGCCGTCACATCCTGCTTCGCGGGATGCAGGAGGGTGGGCACCAACCAGGCCTCCTGATGCCAGTCATTGCAGGTATCGCCATTCCAAAGCAGGAAATCCGCAGAGGGAGTGACCTCGTGCAGCTTGCGGATCGTGTCGTGGTGCTCGTGGGTGTCATTCCACACCACGAAACGGGTGGCCGGAGCCGCGGGATCGAGCGTCGTCACCGGTTTCCACGGGCCTTCCTCACGCTGTTTCGCCGCATCGCAGGATTCCACCACCGCGCGCAGTTCGCCCTTGGCCCCGGGCTTCAATCCGGAAACGCGGACGCGGAGAATCTTCTCACCCTGGGGCACCATGCCGAACTCATCCGCCGCAAACTTCCTGACCACGCCCTGCTCCCGATACTCCACCCAGCCCCGGCACAGCCGGCTCACCGCCCACACCACCTCCATCCCATCCGACCGCGGGGCCATCACCACCGCCGGAGTCGCCATCAACGGCACGAGCGCCGCACCATCTTCCGCACCGAGCGCCACCGCTCCCAAAGTGCCCGCCATGGATCCAGTCAAAAACAAACGACGATTCATCACGCGCCATACTGGCGGACCGGCCATGAGTTTTCATGCGAAAAAACCCGTGCTCGCCTGCCTCCGCCCGGGACGCTACGCTCGCCGCGTGATCGCACGGCGAAAAATCCGCTACCCAGTCTCCCCCGCGCTCCGGCAGTATCTCTATCACTTCGACCGCCAGCGGGACATCCCGCGGGTTTACAGCGACCTCGGCCGCTTCACCGGCGCCGTCCCCTACGAGGATCCCCGCGGGCGCGAAACCCTCTGGCTCACCGTGATGTATCCGCCCGAGGTCTTCGCCGAGCTTCGCCCGCTGCTCACCTCGATCTACAGCGAACTCAAACTCGGCCGCGACGCCGAACAGCACGAACACCTGCTCGTCGACCGCATCGACTTCGGCGATTTCGGAAACTCCCGCCCCTTCCGCATCCGCATCACCAACCTGTTCAACGACAACTCGGACTACTTCTACGTCAAGCACGCCGACGCCTCGCGCATCTACGGCCTCGAACTCGAGCACATCCTCTCCCCGAACCGCATCAACTACCTCGTCAACGGCAACACCCTGATCGAGGAACACATCGCGGGCGTCCCCGGCGATGTCTTCCTGCGCGAGCACATCCAGCAACCGGGACTCAACAAGGTCCGCATCGCCAAGGAATTCACCAAGTTCAACGAACGCACCTTCATCCGTCTGTTAGGCGACATGCGCAGCGTCAACTACGTGGTGGACATCACCCCGGACTTCGAGGAGGTCCAGTACCGCGTCCGCGCCATCGACTTCGACCAGCAGTCCTACGAAGGAAACGGCAACACCTACCTCGCCTTCCGCTTCAAGTCGAACCGCTCCGTCACCCGGCTCGCCTTCGATGTGCTCAACCGCAAGAGCATCGACCAATACGTCGCCGAGGAACATGCGCAGATGGCCCGCCGCGCCAAGGTGGAGAGCGGCCGGTTGCGCGCGCTGCTGGGCATCATGCGCCGCGAGGAACTCGCCCCTCGCGAGCACGTCGTCACCCTGGCCAAGGAGCTCGACCGCCTGCACGGCACCACCGATTACCGCGACTGCAAGACCATGGGCGAGCTCACCGCCCGCCACGTCTCCACACTGCTGGACATCCCGCCCACCGACTCGCCCTGGGAAAGCCAGTATTGAGCGCCGGGGATGATTCGCTGGACGCCCCGCGCGCCCCCGCCCAAGCTTGGCGCATGAAGCGTCTTTTCCTGCTCGACGGCATGGCCCTGGTCTATCGCGCCCACTTCGCGCTGATCCAGAACCCCATCCGCAACTCCAAGGGCGTCAACACCTCCGCGCTCTACGGCTTCATCAACACGCTGCTGGCCATCCTTGAGAAGGAAAACCCCACCCATCTCGGCGTCGCCTTCGACACCTCCGCACCCACCCCGCGCCACATCCGCTACCCGGCCTACAAGGCGCAGCGCGACGAGATGCCCGAGGAACTCCGCGCCGCCATCCCCCACGTCAAGTCGCTCTGCCGCGCCTTCCACATCCCCGTGCTCGAGATCGACGGCTTCGAGGCGGACGACATCATCGGCACCCTTGTCAAACGCGCCGAACCCGAGGGCTTCGAGTCCTTCATGGTCACACCGGACAAGGACTTCGCCCAACTGCTCTCGTCCACCACCTTCATGTGGAGACCGGGCCGCAAGGGCAACGACCACGAAATCATCACCCTCGACAGGCTCCCGGAAATCTGGGGCGTCAACAGCCCCCATGAAATCATCGACCTGTTAGGCCTGATGGGCGACGCCTCGGACAACATCCCCGGAGTGCCCGGCATCGGCCCCAAGACCGCGCAGAAGCTCATCGCCGAGTTCGGCTCCGTCGAGAACCTGCTCGCCCGCAGCTCGGAGCTCAAGGGCAAGCAGAAGGAGAGCCTCGACACCCATGCCGACCAGGCCCTGCTTTCCAAGGAGCTTGCCACCATCATCACCGACGTTCCGGTCGAGGTGAGTTGGGAGGACCTCGCCCTCTGCCCGCGCGATGACGAGGCCGTCAAGGCACTCTTCAACGAGTTCGAGTTCCGTTCGCTCACCAAGCGCCTCTTCCCGGGAAACCCCGAGATCATCGCGGCCGACGGGGACGCAGCCGACGAATCCACCCCCACCTTGTTTGAAACCTTCCGCACCATCCGCGAGGTCGATCACGCCTATCACATCGCAGACACCCCGCAGCGTGAGGCGGAGCTCTTCGCGGCGCTCGCCTCCCAGGCCTCGTTCTGTTTCGACATCGAGACCACCTCGCTCGACCGCTTCTCCGCACGTCTGTTAGGCATCGCGTTTTCGTGGAAGGCGCACGAGGGCTGGTATCTTCCGATCACCGATCCCGCCACCCAGTTTCCCAGGCTCAGGACACTCTTCGCATCCGCGGCGGAAAAGATCGGCCACAACCTGAAATACGATCTCTCCGTGCTGCTCCACCACGGCATCGAAGTGAGCGGCCCCTTCTTCGACACCATGCTCGCCGACGCGCTGGTCCACCCGGACCGCCGCCACACCATGGATTACCTTGCGGAGACCCTGCTCGGTTACTCGCCGGTGAAGCTTCACGATCTGGTCGCCACACCGGCCGATGCTCCGGCGGCCTCGGAGGATGCCGCGTTTGGCGAGCTGTTCGCCGCGCCAGCCGCCAGCCCGTCCAAGACGCTCGACATGACCGCCATCCCGATGGAGAAGCTGGCGGAATACGCGGCGGAGGATGCGGATGTCACCTATCAGCTCGCCGGAAAACTCCGCCCGCTCCTAACAGAAGCCGCCCAGGACACCATCCTCGGCCGCATCGAGTCACCGCTGCTGCCCGTGCTCGTGCGCATGGAAATGGAGGGCATCGCCGTGGACACCGGAGCCCTCGGCAGCATCGGCCAGGAACTCCAGCAGCAGATCGACTCGCTTGCGGAAGCCATCCAGAAACACGCCGGCCGCCCCTTCAACATCGGCTCGCCCAAACAACTCGGTGAGATCCTCTTCAACGAGCTCAACCTTGCCGACAAGGCGAAGAAGACCAAGACAGGCCAGTTCAAGACCGACGAACAAACCCTCGCCACCCTCGAAGGCCGCCATCCGATCATCGCGGACATCCTCGCCTGGCGCGAGGCCAGCAAACTCAAGTCCACCTATCTCGACGCGCTGCCCCGCTTCATCGTCCCCCAGACCGGGCGCATCCACACCAGTTTCCACCAACTCGTCGCCGCCACCGGACGTCTCGCCTCCTCCGATCCCAATCTCCAGAACATCCCGGTCCGCTCCGAGGCCGGCAGGCGCATCCGCAAGGCCTTCGTGCCCCGCCCGGGATTCACCCTGCTTTCCTGCGATTACTCGCAGATCGAGCTCCGCGTCATGGCCGCCCTCGCCAATGACGCCACCATGATCGAGGCCTTCCGCAACGGCACGGACATCCACACGGTCACCGCGTCCAAGGTGTTTGTCGTCGATCCGGAAAACGTCACCTCCGAAATGCGCCGCACCGCGAAGATGGTGAACTTCGGCATCATCTACGGCATCTCCGCCTTCGGTCTCAGCCAGCGGCTCGCCATTACCCGCTCGGAGGCCGCCGCCATCATCGACGCCTACTTCCGCGAGTATCCCGCCATCCGCGACTTCATGGAGCGCACCGTGACCGAGGCCCGCGAGCGCGGGTTCGTCGAGACGCTTTCCGGCCGCCGCCGACTGCTGCCGGACCTCAACTCCGGAAACCAGAACATCCGCGGCAATGCCGAGCGCGCCGCCATCAACACGCCGATCCAGGGCACCGCAGCGGACATGATCAAGCTGGCCATGATCCGCATCGACTCGGAGCTCCGCGAAACGAATCGCGCCTCAAGGATGCTGCTGCAGGTTCACGACGAACTCGTTTTCGACCTCTCCCTCGACGAACAGGAAACGCTGGTCCCGCGGATCCTCGACGCCATGAGAAACGCCCTGCCCCTGCCCAACGGCGTTCCCGTGGAGGTCGAACACGGCACCGGAGACAACTGGCTGACCGCACACTGAAGACAGCCCGGACTCCCGCCAGGAGGCCGGACCACAAACCGAATCACCGGCGGCCCTTGCGGGACTCATCGGAATCGGATTCTCCTGCGGGAGACGATTCTCCATTGCCTCGTCCACGCTTGTCACCCTCATGGACGCTCGGCCGGTCTTTCGGGCTCGCATGATCCTTTGCCGGGACGGGTTTGGCGTGCTCCTCGCGCCTGGTTTCCCCGCCACCACGCTCCGCAGCGCCATCCTTTCCTCCACGCACCTCCGAAGCACGATGTGGCGAGGGCGGGGCCTGATTTTCATCAAATCGCTCACGAGGCCTTCCAACTACCGGCGATGCGGGCACTTTCGCAGTCGTGGGCTTCGCTCCGCGAGGCACCTCATCCAAACCATTCGCTCCGTCCCGTGTCTCGATCAACCTGCGCGCCTCGCGATGCGTCCGCACCTTGTGTCCTAGTTCAGTAATGCGGCGCTTTTCATTCTCCGAGACGCGTTGAAATCGCCGCGACCCTGGCATCCGGTCCGATGCGGAGCCGATCAGCAACCGGTGTTCTCCGGTCACATCCCCGTCGTTCGAAAGCTTCTTCTGCTCATCCCACAAACGGGGAGGCCGGGCGGACTCATGCTCCCGCCGGTAGTCACGAATCGCATCCTGCCGGCGTTCCCAGTCCCCATCCCCACGGTGCTCCCAGACTCGCCGCACGTACACCGGATCGTACCCGAGGTTCCTGCCTTGGTAAGCATGTGGTTCAAGGTATCCACCGTCGCGGTATCTCCGTTCATAATAATCGCCGAAGTAGTAATGATGACGATCCGGACGCAGAAAGAGATGTTCCATCACGGCAAGAAGTCCCAAGGCGACCACCGGAGAAAACCGATAGGCAGGCCGGGATTGGCAACCTGAACGAAAGTAGACCGGGGCATAGAGCACTCCGCGACGGCCGAATCCATGATCCCAATAACCATCCACAAAAACGTGTCCGCGAGGCGTCCACACGTAATGGGCGGGAATCCAATCCCAATCCGATCGTCCCGCGGCCCAATAGCCGGCATTCCAGCCATACCGTTCATTCTCCCAGCGCCAGACACCCGGGATCCATACATGATCCGGCGACGGCGCCGCGTGGTCCGGCCCCGCCTCGCGGGAGGCGGGCGGTGGAGGTAGATAGATGGTTTCCGTGAGAGAGGAGTTCTCCCAAAAACCAGGACACCACCGGTAACCCATCCCGCCGGCGCTCCAGTAACCCGCGTTCCATCGGCGTTCGGGTGGCAAAACCCTCCATGTGCCGCTCACCCAGAGAAAGTCTTCAATTTCATCATCCCATGCCCAGTATCCCGGGATCCAACTGATATCATCTCCATCCGGCCTGCTGGAGGGAGGAATTTCACGAAGATCCTCAGGTGGCAGCTTTCCTACAATCGGACCAGGCCCGGAATCATAACGGACGATGTCAGCAAACGCCTCGTGAACCGGACCCCGGGCGAGCACTTGCACCGCCGGATCTCCGGCAGGCGGTTCCTCTCCACCGGAACATGCGGAGGTTGCCAACATGACAAAAAACAACGATCGCGCGAGCGCGTCGGGAAGATGGAAGGAGCGCCCGGACGGCGCATGCTGCGGCCGGAGCACGGACCTTTGAGGGGAGGACGGCTTCATGGACATCACCACGTTTGGAATTGGAAAGGGGCCGCCGCCAGAGGGCGCGAGGACATGGCGGCGACATGAAAGAATCCTTGGCCATTGAAAGACGGAAGACATTCCGCCCAAGGCTTCCGGATTCATGCGGTGCGGGACTTGAATAGGGACGCAGCCCGGTAGCCGATCAAGGCGCCTGCGGCTATCCCAGCAAGAACCGCGGGATAGGGGTGATGGTGCATCGCCTGATTGGCGCTCCGCACCTCGCGTTCCACCCGGTGCCTGACGTTCTTGTAGGCTTTCCCACCTTTGCCAATGGCGGAAGACAGTTCGCGACCACCTTCCCGGCATGCCGACTCTGCCGCGCTTGCGGAGGAAGCGATCCATTCATCGGTTGTTTTCGCCGTCTTCTCGAGATCGGTCACGAATTCATTCATTGGGTAACTCATGGTATGATGTGTTTGGTTGATAACCGCCAGACCCTAGCGCCACCGCAGATCCTCCGCCATGGGGTGAAGTACTACCTTTATGGTAATAAGAGTAGGGTTACACCCCATGGTGTTCCTCCCCGGAAAAGACCAGCGTCCGGTTGCAAGGACCGACTCCAAGCCGCGTCCCCGAACCAAACGAAATCCATGAAAACAAAAACCATATCCCACGCCGTGCTGCTCATCTCAATGGCTGCCGTGATCCCCGCTGCCCAGGCTCAAGGCACCGACACGAAAACCTCCTCCATCGAGGAGAAATCGGCGATTCTCCCGGGCTCGCTCACCACCGTCATCGCAGACAGCGCGTCATTCTCCACGCTCGGCAAGGCGCTCAAGGCCGCCGGTCTGGACGCCACCCTCGGCGGCAGGCAGGAGTTCACCGTATTCGCCCCCACGGATGAAGCGTTCGGCAAACTTCCGCCCAGCACACTCACCCAGTTGCTGTTGCCTGAGAACAAGGAGAAACTCCGGATGCTGCTCCTCTACCACGTCGTGGCCGGCAAGGTATCCGCTGCGGAACTGTCCAATGGAGAGGTGAAAACCGTCAACGGCGAGAAAGTCAAAGTCGAGGTCGCGACGGACAAGATCGAAGTCGGCGGTGCCAAGGTGTATTCGTCCGATGTGAAAGCCACCAACGGATTCATGCACAGCATTGGCCGCGTTCTCGTGCCGGAATCGCTTGAAGGATTCGCCGGGCTGAAACGCTGAAGAGACGATTCTCTCCCCCTCCCCCCCTTGAACGCCTGTGGTCCTCCACAGGCGTTTTCGGTTCAACGGGAAAGCGGCCAGACAAGGAGAGTTCCGGGTGAAGCCCGGGCCGGGACAAAACCTGCACAGCCCGCGCCACGGAACCGAGGATAGTGAAGCGATCCTGATCATCGCGGACGACGAGGCGATGCCGCCCGGAAATTCCGGTTCCGGGGGAAATCCGCTTGGAATCGGCAGGGCCATGGCGTAATCCTCACCGCCCCATGGCGAAGCAGGCACTCGGTAAAGGACTCGGAGCTCTCATTCGGAAAAGCGCGTCCGCACCGGTCGCGGTGCCGGACGCCGTGACGACCGCGGAGGATTTCAAGCGCGTGCGCGAGGTGCCCATCGACCAGGTGGTGCCCAGCCCGCTCCAGCCGCGGACGTATTTCATCGAGTCCCCGCTGGACGACCTGATGGAGTCGATCCGCCAGCACGGCATCATCCAGCCGCTCATCGTGCGGCCGGTGAACGGCAAGCTGGAACTCATCGCCGGCGAGCGCCGCTGGCGCGCATCCGGCAAACTCGGGCTGGCCACCGTGCCGGTCATCGAGCGCGAGGCCTCGGACCGTGATGTGCTGGAAATGGCGCTCATCGAGAACCTGCAGCGCGAGGATCTCAACCCGATGGAAGAGGCAAAGGGCTACGTCCGCCTGGCCAAGGAGTTCTCGATGAAACAGGACGAGATCGCCACCCGCGTCGGCAAGTCCCGGGCCAGCGTGGCCAACGCCATGCGCCTGCTCGACCTCCATGGCGATGTGCAATCGCTCGTCGCCCAGGGCCGCCTCACCGTGGGCCACGCCAAGGCCATCCTTTCGATCAAGGACCAGAGTTCCCAACTTCTCGCCTCGGACCGCATCATCAAGCAGCAACTCACGGTTCGCGCTGCGGAAAAGCTCGCCCAGACATTTCTGGACACCCCCTCCGGCAAATCGGGGGACGGTTCCAAACCCTCGGCCAACGGCCGCGAGGTGGACATCCACATCCGCGCCATCGCCAACAAGCTGCGCGAGCATCTCGCCACCCACGTGGCCATCCAGCACTCGGCCAAAAAAGGGAAAATCGAGATCGAATACTACGGCGACGATGACTTGCAGCGCCTGCTGGAACTCATCGGCCTCAAGAGCGCCGAGTGATCCGTTTCCCGCGGGTTTGCGCGGGGCTGCCAGCTTCCTCTTGCCGACACCGCGGTCCAAGGCTACCTAGCGGCCATCAAACGACGATCCTTCAGCCTCCTTTTAGCCCGGCGCTACCTGAACCCGCGCCGTTCCATGCTGTCCTCGTTCACCCTGATCTCGCTGGTCGGCGTGATGCTCGGCGTGCTCGTGCTGGTGGTGGTGATGGCCGTTTATGCGGGCATGGAGCGCCAGGTGAAGGGACGCATCCTCGGATTCACCCCGCACATCCTGATGAGCCAGCGGCCGGATGGATTCACCGAGAGCCCGCCTCTGCAAGACTGGCGCGAGGCCGCCGAGAAGGCGCGGAAACTGCCACGCGTGCAGGCGGCCACCGCCTACGTCTCGGACAATGTGATCATCGACGTCGAGTCGTGGCAGCGTCCGGTCATGTTCCGCGGCATCGACACCTCGGATCCCGCCCAGGTGGAGGGCATCCGGGCGATGCTCGACATGCAAGGCCACCCGGAATCCTCCGCGGACCTTGGGATCGACGACCGCACCGTCGTCTCCTCGATCCTCGCCGAGCAACTCGGACTGCGCGTCGGTGACACGGTGCGCCTTTACTCGACGCGCAATTTCGAGGAAGTCATGCGCGCTTACAAGGCGACCGAGAAACCACCCTTCCGCGAGGAACACGCCGAGGCCTGGGCGGCTCTGAAGAAAGCGCTCGAATCCTCATGGAAAACCGACCGCGGTGCCTCCGTGCTCGATGCGGATGCTTTCAATGCGATCTACAATCCGCTGCTCTCCTTGATGGGCGAGCCGATGCGCAAACCGGAGAACGACCTGCTTGCCTCCATCCTGCGGACCATGGATGCCTCGGAAAACGACCAGGCGGCAAAGCTCTCGCGCTTCACCCCGGAACAGCGCGAGGACATCCGCGCCGCCGTCGCCGCGCTCGACTCGCCGGACGTGGAAAAGATGGACGGCGAGACGCTCAAGGGACTCAAGAAAATCGTGCTGCCCAAGGAAGCCGTGGTCAGCGGAATCTATCAGGCCTCGCAGATGGCGGTCACTCCGGACCTGTTCGTGCCACTCACGCTTGCCCAGGACCTCGCGGGACTGGATGACGCCGTGCAGGGCATCGCGCTGCGCTTGGACGACGCCTACGCCGCCGAGGAAGTGGCCGCAGCCTCGCGCGCCGTGCTGGGTCCGGATTGGTGGCTGATGACCTGGGGCGACCAGTTCCAGACCTTCTTCGCACTCATCAACCAGCAGCGGGTGATGATGTATTTCGCGCTTTCGTTCATCGTTCTGGTTTCCGCCTTCTCGATGATGGCGGTCATGTTCACGGTGACCATCCAGAAGCGCCGGGAGATCGGCGTGATGAAGGCGTTGGGCGCGGCACCCGGCCAGATTGTCCGCGTGTTTCTCTATCAGGGCATGCTGCTCGGCCTGCTGGGCGCGGTGCTCGGCATCGGGCTCGGGCGACTAGTGATCCACTTCCGCGGCCCCATCCAAGGGCTGTTCCGCTCGCTGGGATTCGATCCATTTTCCGCGTCGTTCACCGGCTTCGGCGTGCTCCCCGCCCACAACCAACCGGGGGAACAGGTGGCGATCGGCCTGATGGCTTTCGTGCTCTGCTCGCTGGCCGCGTTGGTTCCCGCCTTTTTCGCCGCGCGCAGCGATGCGGCCAAATCCCTGCGCAACCTCTGAGCCATGGACATCTGGATCATCGAGGACGGCGAGAAAACCGGGCCACTCACGGACTTCGAAGTGAGGCGGCGCATCGCGGACGGACGCATCAACAAGGACGTCCCCGCCTGGCACGAGGGCATGAAGGAGTGGCGCAAGCTCGGTGAAATGCCGAGGTTCGAGCGCGAGTTCCCATCACCGTTCCAGAGCGGGGAGGCCATCGACCTGGACGATGCCGTTGAAAGCGAGCCCGCGCAGGCCATCCCTCCGCTGCCACCCCCGCGCGACGGCGGCGAGGCCCATCTCGGCCGGCGTTTCTGGGCGCGTTGGTTCGATCTCTACGTCTTCGCCGGAGTGTGGTGGGTCCTGATGGCGGTGACCGGCCAGGATGTGGCGGCGGCGCTGGTGAATCCCTGGGTGATCCTGCTCCAGTATGTGCCGTGGTTCGTGCTGGAGACCTTCCTTCTGCAACGCTTCGGGACGACTCCCGGCAAGTGGTTGATGGATCTCAAGGTCTTCAACGAGGATGGCAGCCTGCTCAGTCCGCCACAGGCGGCACACCGCTCGATGCGCGTGCTTTTCGTGGGCCTCGGCATGGGGCTGGGGCCGGTTTCGCTGGTCTGCCAGCTGCTTTCGTTCATCACCGCACGGCGCTTCGGCCGCCCGGTGTGGGACCACGCGGCGGGACACCGGCTGATTGCGGCACCGCTGCATCCGGTGAAGGTGTCCCTATACGTGATCGGGCTCTTCATCGCACTGCTCATGCAGTTCATCGTGGTGATGCCCCACGTGTTCGAGGATGCCGCGCGGCGCAATCCGGAGATGCGCGTCCAGCTGGAGGAACTCAAGCAAGCGTGGCGCAAGGCCCGTGAGGCGGCGCAACCGCCCCGTTAGAAGAATCGCGGGATTCCGTTAGATCCGGCTCCAGCGTTTCACCTCGAAGGCCTCGTGGCTTTCCACCACCTCGCTGTGAGGAAACGCGGATTCGAACTCGGGAAACCACGTGTCGCCCTCGTATGCCCCGGACACATGGCTGACGAGAAGATCATCAAGGCGCGGCAGAAAGGCGGCGTAAATCTCCGAACCGCCGATGATGAAGACATGCGCAGGCAGGTCCGGCAGAAGATCGAGATCCTCCGGGCGGTGGATCACCTCGACGCCGGGAGCGGACCAATCCTTGTCCCTCGTGAGCACGATGTTGCGCCGCTTCGGCAAGGGGCGGCCGATGGATTCGTATGTCTTGCGCCCCATCACGATCGGATGGCCGGTGGTGGTGCGCTTGAAAAACGCGAGATCCTCGGGAAGCTGCCAGGGCAGGGTGCCGTCACGGCCGATCACCCGATCCGGAGTCATGGCCACGATGGCGGTGAGTTGCGTTTTCAAGATGGCGGACCCTAATCCGGCCGCCGCACCGCGGGCAAGCCCTGCGGGATCAATCGTCGCTTTCAAGGTGGAAACGGTGCAGAACACGGTGGGCGAAGGGCGCGATGACCAGCGAAGCCACGCCGATGAAGATGAGGCCCGAGAACAACGCGTAGCAGGAAGCGAAGATCTTGGCCGCATCGCCCCGCAGTGGATCGACGGGACCCATCCCGCCGAGGATCATCGAGGCATTGAGCAACGAATCCACCCAGCCGAGCCCAGCGACGTAGTGGTAACCGAGCACGCCGATGCCCAGGCCGGTGGCGATCACGAGCACAGCGGCCAGCAAATGGACATACACGCGGCGAGCGAAAGACGCCGCATCGAGAAGCGGGTGCCTGCGGTGTTCATACATGGTCGTGCGGCACGGTGGATCGATCGTTTGCGGAGGGCTGGACGATGATGCGAGCCTCCGGGTTGTTCACCAGGTACGCCCACGCCCAACCGAGCAGGACCGAGAGCTTGTTGCGGAATCCGACGAGGAAGGTGATGTGAATGAAAAGCCAGGCGAGCCAGGCGACGAAGCCATTGAGTTCAAAGCCGCCAGATTTCACCACCGCGTGGTTTTTGCCGATGATGGCCATCATGCCCTTGTCGAAGTAATCGAAGGGGCGCAACTCGCCGTCGCGCAGGGTTTTGGCGATGTGCGCCCCCATTTGCACGGCCGCCGGGGCCACACCGGGGACCATCTGCCCGTCGCGATCGCTCATCCGCACCAGATCGCCGGCCACGAAAACCTGGGGATGCCCGGGCACCGTGAGGTCCGCTTCAGGAACAATGCGGCCGCCGCGGTCGGTCTCGACACCGAAGCAGGCCGTCAGCGGGCTGGCCGCCGTGCCTGCCGCCCAGATGATCGCCGCGGCCTCAAGCTCGGATCCATCCTTGAAATGAAGTTTCCCCGCCGCCACTTCCGTCACCCGGGTGAGCGTGCGCAGTTCCACGCCGAGTTTCTCCAAACGCTTGCGGGCATAGTCGCTCTGCTCCGGGCTGTAGGTTTCCAGGATGCGCTCGGATCCCTCGATGAGCACGATGCGCAGGCTCGATGTGTCGATGCGCCGGAAATTGGTCTTCAAACAGCGGTGCGCGAGATCGGCGAAGGCTCCCGCGAGTTCGACTCCGGTGGGGCCGCCACCGACGATGGCCACGGTCATGAGCCGGCGGCGCTCGTCGGCGGACTCGCTCAGTTCCGCGCGTTCGAGATTGGATAGCACCGTGCGGCGGATGTTTTGCGCGTCTGCAAGTGACTTCAGCCCGAGCGTGTGGCGTTCCCAGGCATCGTTGCCGAAATACCCGGTGCGCGCGCCTGCGGCGAGGACGAGGAAATCATACGAATACACCCGGCCGGCGGCGGAGGTGGCGGTCTTCGCACCCGGATCGATGGATCGCACCTCCTCCATGAGCACGGTGACATTTTCCGCCCCGGCGAGGATCTGGCGGATCGAGCGGGCAATGTCCGGCGCAGCCAGGGAGGCGGTGGCCACCTGATAGAGCAGCGGTTGGAAGAGGTGGTGGTTGGTGCGGTCCAGCAGGGTGACCTCGAAGCGCGGGTCATCCGCCAGCCCGCGGGCACATTCCAATCCGGCGAACCCGCCGCCAATGATCAGGACTTTCTGGGGTGCGGGCATGCAGGGGGGACTGGGACGAGGATTCACCTCCGGCATTTCTCAAGCAAACCGCCGAGGAAACGGGTGATCTGGACAAGCGCGTCGGCATACTCGGACTTGCCCAGCGGGGCGAGGTCGTCGCGGCTCTCCGCGAGCATCGCCAGCGCGGTGTCCACGGCGCTTTCAACGGCTCCCTCGTATTCGGCGATGCCGAGCAGCACCGGCAGATCGAGCGGCTCCTGATCGAGGATGCGCTTGTTGAGCTTGATCCGCTGGGCTTCGGAAGCGGTCTCCAGCAGATTGAGGATGGGCAGCGTGAGCTTGCCCTTCACCAGATCGGTCCGCAGCGTTTTGCCGACCACTTCCTCGGAGCCCACGAGATCGAGGCAGTCGTCATAAATCTGATAGGCGGTGCCGAGTTTCATCCCGTAGTCGTAAAGCCGCGCCTCGGCGGCCTCGTCCATGCCGGAGAGCTTGGCGGCAAGCCCGGCCGCACAGGCGAATAGCGCGCCGGTCTTCATGCCGATCACCTGGAAATACTCGGCCTTGGTGAAGGTAAGGTCGAAACGGCGCTGGGTCTGGATGATCTCGCCCTGGCAGACCTCGCGGGCGGAGTTGCCCACCTTGCGGCAGATGTCGATGCTGTCGAAGTCCGTGGCAAGGGTGAGCGCATGGGAGAACAGGGCATCGCCAAGCAGCACGGAAAGCGAGTTGCCCCACTTCGCGTTGGCGGTCGGCACCATGCGCCGGGTGTTGGCACCGTCGATGATGTCGTCATGCACCAGCGTGGCCATGTGGATGAGCTCCATGATCACGCCGAGCTTCACATGATCCCCGGTGACCCCGCCCGCCGCGCCGCCGACCAGGATCGCCAGGGCCGGGCGGATCCGCTTGCCGGAAGTGTTGCAGACGTAAGCGACGTAGGGCTCGATCGCTGGATCAAATCCACGCACTTGCTCGCGAATGGAGGTTTCCACACGTTCCAGTTGTGGGCGGACCAGTTCAAACGGGAAAAGCTCGTCGCGGGAAGGTGTGGTGGTGCTGGCCATGGTGGACGGCCCCAAACAGCCACAGAACCGGCCCTGCCGCAACCCGGATGTTTTTCCCGGCTTGCAAGAAATCGCCCGATCGTTCGTTCTGATGCCCGATGAAATCCTCTTGGATGATGGCGATCGCCACAGTGGCGGCCTGCGCGCAAGCCCGGGCCGAGGTCAAAGGTGAACCGGATACCCCGAAACTACCGGATGTTCCCTATCACGTGCACGACGGCAAACGCCCGCAGCCTCCCTCCGTGGCCACCGGCGGTGCCCTCGCCGTCAAGCCACCCGCCGACGCCAAAGTGCTCTTCGATGGCTCCTCGCTGGACGCCTGGACCACCCAGGGTGGCCCTCCCGCCTTTCTCCTCAAAGACGGCGTCATGGTGGCAAACGGCAAGAACATCGAGACCCGCGAGAAGTTCGGAGCCATCCAGCTGCACTTCGAATGGCGGCTGCCCGCGGGCCGGCCGGTCGATGGCCAGAAGGGTGGCAACAGCGGCGTGTTCCTCATGGGGCTCTACGAAGTGCAGGTGCTCCAAAGCCACGGCAACCCGACCTACGCCGACGGCACCGCCGGGGCGCTCTACGGCCAGAAACCCCCGCTCGTGAACGCCACCGCCCCTCAAGGCGAGTGGCAAAGCTACGACATCGCCTTCGAACCCCCGGTTTATGAAGGGGAAACGGTTGCCAAACCCGCCAAGGTCACCGTCTTCCACAACGGGGTCATCGTCCAACACGGTGAGACCTACATGGGCCCCACAGTTTGGAGAAAACTGGCGAGCTACCCCAAAAACCACCCCGCCACCGGGCCGATCGCACTTCAGTTTCATGGCGATCCGATGGAATACCGCAACATCTGGGTGAGGCCGCTCGGGTCACGGCCATGATCCGGCCCGCCGCCGTTCTCCTTGCCTGTGCGGTCGCCCACGCCGCGGAACCGGCCGTCGATCACGCCGGGCTGATCCGCTCGCTCGATGACGCCGCGCTCCAACGGGGCGCGGCTCTCTATCAGAACCTCTGCGCCAGCTGCCACGGCACCCCGGAGAAACCCGGCTCGCTGCCCGCGTCCCGCGCGTTCTGGAAGGAGCCTTTCAAGAACGGTGGCGACCCCTTCGGCATCTATCAGACACTCAGCCGCGGCCTCGGCCAGATGCCGGCCTGGCCGATGCTTCCGCCGCAGGCGAAATACGATCTCGCCCACTACATCCGCGAGTCCCTGGTCCGCCCGGCCAACCCGGCCGCTTACGTCGGAGTCACCCGCGAATACCTGAGGCTGCTGCCCAAGGCGGAGGGCACCTTCGTAGAGACCGAGGAAATGCGGGAGTTCCGCCTCGGCCCGAAATACCTGCGGATGGACTTCGGCCCCGCCCTGATGTGGACGCTGGAGGCGGAAAAAGACAACATCGCCTGCAAAGGCATCGCCGTCCGCCTCGACAAGGGCGATGGCGGCGTCAGCAAGGGCCGGACCTGGATGCTCTACGACCACGACACCCTGCGCATGGCCGCGGCCTGGTCCGGCGATTCGTTTGTCGACTGGAGCGGCATCGCCTTCGATGGCTCCCACGGCACCCATACCGCCATCCGCGGCGAGGTCGCCTTCACGCTGCCCGACCACCCGGCCTGGGCGGATCCGGCGGACAACCTCTTCAAGGATCCACGGGTGCGGGGCCTCGATGGCAAGCCCTACGGTCCCCTGCCCCGCAGCCACGCCCGGCTGCGCGGGGTCTATCAGAATGGCGGGCGCACCCTGCTCAGCTACACCGTGGGCGGACGCGGCGTGCTTGAAACCCCCGGATGCGAAACCTCCAACGGCGTGCTGGTTTTCACGCGCACCTTCGAAGTCTCTCCAGGCACGCGGCCCATCCGCACGAGGGTCTCCACCAGCCCGGTCAAGACCACGGTTTCCACCGATCAGGTCGGTCTCGCCAGCGAAAACGGCTTTCAAGTGCTGGGCATCCCCGCCAGCGGGGAAACCCTGATTTTCACCATCCGCCTGGAAACGACCACACCCGCTCCCGCCGGATTCACTTCCGCGGGTCCGCCGCCCGCCCATCCGAGCGACCTCACCCGCGGCGGTCCCCCGCGCTGGCCGCAGACACTGGTCTCGGAAAACGGCCGCCCTCTCAGCGGCGAAGGCCTCGGTGCCGAACCCATCGCGTTTCCCGACGATGCCACCAATCCCTGGGGCACCCAGTGGCGGACCAGCGGGCTGGATTTTCTCCCCGATGGCGACCAACTCGCGCTCTGCACCTGGATGGGCGACGTCTGGATCGTCAGCGGCCTTCGCGATCCGTCCCGCGGATATCGTTGGAAACGCATCGCCTCCGGCCTCCACCAACCGCTCGGACTCAAGATCGTCGATGGCGTGATCCACGTCTGTTGCCGCGACCAGATCGTGAAGCTCCGCGATTTGAACGGCGACGGGGAAACCGATTACTACGAGTGCTTCAACAACGATCACCAGGTGACCGAGCACTTCCACGAGTTCGCCATGGGCCTGCAAACCGACGAGGCGGGAAATTTCTACTATGCGAAATCCGCACGCCACGCGCTGCCCCCCTTGGTGCCCCAGCACGGCACTCTTCTGCGGGTCAGCCGGGATGGGCTGCGCACCGACATCGTCGCCAACGGCTTCCGCGCCGCCAACGGCGTCTGCGTCAACACGGATGGCAGCTTCCACGTCACCGACCAGGAAGGCCACTGGATGCCCAAGAACCGCATCAACCTGGTCAAACCCGGCCGCTTCTATGGCAACATGTGGTCCTACGGCGCCCCGCAAAACACAGCGGACTCCGCCATGGAGGAACCGCTCGTCTGGATCACCAACGACATGGACCGCTCCCCGGGTGAACCGGTGCGCGTCACCCCGCCCTCGTGGGGACCGCTGAAGGGTTCGCTGCTCGATCTGAGTTATGGCATGGGCCGGATGTTCCTCGTCATGGACGACGCCTCCGGCGAGGCCCAGTCCGCGGTGGTCGCGCTACCGCTGGAGGACTTCCCCACCGGCGTCATGCGCGGGCGTTTCCACCCGGCCACCGGCGAGCTCTTCGCCTGCGGCATGGCGGTCTGGGCGTCCAACCAAACCCGCGACGGCGGGCTTTACCGCATCCGCCGCTCCGGCGGGCCCATGCACATGCCGGTTTCATGGCGCAGCTCACCCGGGCAGCTCCGGTTGACCTTCAGCGATCCGCTGGACCCATCCGCTTCAAACGATGCCGCATCCTATCAACTGAAGTCATGGGATCTTCTCCGAAGCGCGAAATACGGCTCCGCTCATCTCAACGAACGTCAGGTGCCGGTCACCGCAGCGAAAACCTCCACGGACGGCCGTGAGGTCACGCTCGACGTGCCCGGCCTCGCGCCCTCCCGCGGCCTCGAACTGGTCGTCCGCCTCAAGGGCGCGGACGGCGGCAGCTTCGAGCGGCGCATCCATGCGACCATCCACCGCATCGGCGGGGCTCCCTGATTCCCCCGCGCGCTTCACGGAAATTTCACCGGAGGCCGGGGCTATCTGCTTGCTAGAATCCCGGCGAGCGTTCTAGCTGTCGACCCCTATGAAAAGACGTGTGATCTGGATGATGGCCCCCGCCATGGTGCTGGGACTCGGTGCTTGCGGGAAAAAAGAAGAAGCCAAGGCACCGGAAGCCGCCGCCCCTGCGGTCGCCCAGGCCCCGGCCGAGGCCACCCCGCCGGTGCCCGCCGCTCCGGCCGTTCCCAAGACACCCGCTCTCACTCCGGAAGAACGCGCCGCCAAGCTCGGGTTCGTCAAACACCTTCCCCAGGACACCGAGGTGGTGATCTCCTTCCACAACGGCACCAAAACCGCGGAGCGCGTCATGGGCAGCAAGCTCTGGACCACCCTCGTCGCCGAGTTCGGCGGCGGCATGATCCCGGATCCCGCCGGCGAGGATGAGGAAATGGAGGATGAATTCGAACTCCCCGAAGGCGAGCAGGACGCCGCGGCACAAGCCGAACCGGCCACCGAAGCTGCCGCCGTGGAAACCGAACCGATGGGCCCCGCCAAGCTCTTCGGCAACGAGTTCACCGTGGCACTCGGCAAGTCCGCCGGCGAGCAAACCGGCAACCTGCTCACCGCCAACCGCCGCATGAGCTACTTCCAAATGCGCGGCATCGCCAAGGCCTTCGTCGAGGCGGCGAAAAGCGGCGATTTCTCCGGCCTCGAGGAATCCATCGGCAGCGCGGTGAACGAGGAACTCTTCAAGGACCTGCTCGCCGACCCCGAATCCGGCGTGGCGCTCATCGAGAAGATGAAGATGCCGCCGCTCTACTTCGCCTTCCGCGCCTCCGCCGAGGACAAGGACTCCGCCGCCCAACAACTCGCCTCGCTCGTGGAAAACCTCGGCATGCTCGGAGAAACGGTGGAACCCGTGGAAATCGAAAAAGCCGGTGCCAAGTTCGCCGGCCAGAAAATCTCCGGAGCCAAGATTTCCAAAATGCTCGGCGACGACCGCTCGTCCCTCGATGAAATGCTCGACTCCGCCCAGGTCGACAAACTCCTCGCCGCCGTCGCCAAAAAAGACCTCGTGGTCATGAGCGGAACCCTCGGCGACTACGCCGTCCTCTTCCTCGGCGGTGCCGCGGAGGACATGAACTTCGCCAGCGACCTCGGCCAATCGCTCGTCACCGGAGACTCACTCGCCTTCTGCGACGCCTACGCCTCCAAGGAACTCGCCGCCGTCGTCCACGGCCGCAAGGAAATGCTCGATACCCTCGCCGCCACCGCAGGCGGTCTCTCCGACATGGCCGAGGGACTCCGCGATGGCATCGCCGGCACCGAAGGCATCGGCGACACCCGCGACCTTGAAGCGCTGCTCCGCATGGTCGGCGAACGCGAGGCCGCCCTGCGCAAGCTCGCCGGCAACGAAGCCTCCGGCGTGGCCGCCTTCTTCGAAGACGGACTCAAGATCGAATCCTTCGGCGGTGCCGATACCGGCGCGCTCGATTGGAAAGCCCCCAACCGGATGGCCGAACTCGGCAACTCGGAGGACGTCGTCCTGTTCGCCAACATGACTGTGGACGCCGCTTACGATGAAAAGGCGCGCGCTTACCTCGAAGCCCTGATGGAGACCGCCTACGCCGCCGCCATGAAGGTTTCCGAATTGCCCGGCGAGGATGAGAACCTCAAGCAGTTCAAGGAAATGACCCGGATGTTCGACACCAAGTTCCGCCCGGACCTGGTCTCGATGTGGCAGACCTTCAGCAGCGACTTCGGCAGCAGCCTCGGTGCCGAGAGCGCACTCGTCGTGGACCTCAAAGGCTCGGTGCCCACCGTGCCCGGAATCCCGCAACCGATCGTCGATGAAGGCAAGTTCCCCCGCATCTCCATGCTCGCGCCGGTGACCGATCGCACCAAGCTCGCGGCCTCCTGGGAAAAGATGAACACCACCACCACCGGCATCCTCGCCAAGATCAGCGAGATGACCGGACAGGAGATCCCGATGCAGAAACCCATCAGCTCCGAGAAAAACGGCTTCACCACCTGGTTCTTCTCGATGCCCTTCTTCAACGATGACTTCGTGCCCTCCGTGACCGTCGGTGACAAGTGGTTCGCCGCCTCCACCTCCAAGAATCAGGCGCTCGACCTCATCGGCAAGGCCACCACCTCCAATGGCACCCGCACCGGCCTCTACTTCTCGATGAACTTCAAGGCGCTCCAGGTCTTCGCCGATGAGACGCTCAAAATGATCGGGAAACACCCCGATGCCGTGCCCATGTCCAAGGACGACCTCGACAAGGCCACCAAGCTCATCGCCGCCATGGACGATCTGGACAAACTCACCGTCCACTCGCGCCGGGAAGAAGGCAAACTGCGCTCCAGCATCCACTTCAAAACCCGCTGAAGCCCGCGGCACCGCCCGGGTGGAGCTGCCTTGGTCCGCTTTTAAACATTTTCACCCCGGCAGTGCCACGCCTATCCTGCCGGGGATGACGATCACCCCGGTTGCCCATGTGAGATCCTGCTTCGGCGGCAAGTTCGGCGTCCCGAGGCAGCCGGGGCTCTGCCCATCCGCTTGGGGGGAACTGGTGTTTCACGAGGACTTCCGCAGCCCGGAAGCGATCCGCGGCATCGAGGGCTTCTCCCATCTCTGGCTGGTCTTCGGATTCCATGAGACGGTCGATCAAGGATGGAAACCCACCGTCCGTCCGCCACGGCTCGGCGGGAATGAACGCGTGGGCGTCTTCGCCAGCCGCTCGACTTTCCGGCCCAACGGACTCGGCCTCTCGCTGGTGACCCTCGAAGGAATCGAGCCGCGCAGCGGCGAAGGCCCGGTCCTTCTGTTAGGCGGGCTGGACCTGATCGATGGCACACCCGTCTATGACATCAAACCTTACCTGCCCTATGCCGAGTCACTGCCGGCCGCCCGCGCAGGCTTCGCCGGCACCGGCATCCCCCGGCTCGAAGTGCATGTGGACGCAGCGGCGGAAAACACCTTCCTCGCCCTGCCGGAGCGCGCCCGCTCGCTGATCCGTGAAGCCCTTTCGCTCGACCCCCGGCCCGCCGCCGGAGCCAGCGATCCCGACCGCATCTTCGGCGCCCTGCTGTGTGGAAAGAACGTCCGTTTCCAGATCCACGACGGCATCTGCCGCATCATCGGAATCGACGCGGCAATCCCCCCACACACCTGAGACCGGGACAGCAAACCTGCGGATCCCGCGGTTTTGTATCAAAAAAGTCACGAGCCTTTGTTTGTCGGATTTATCGTGAGATTCATATCCCTTAAGCAGTCCGGGCTGTTGATGCTTCGTCGTTTACAGACTCCGGGCGGCTTGCCGCGCCGTCCATGACCCGCCCCTCCGGAGCAAGCTCCGGGCCCGGGACCGGGAATGGATGGCACGGGGAGTGCTAGAGCACCCATGACACCCGAACATCCGACAATGAACATCAATGATCGAAACACACCAACCGCGGACCACCTGACCGTGCCGTCCGAATTGTCCTTCGAGGACGTTTGGGACGGTGAGGCGGTGTCCGAGTTGATCCGCTCGAAGTGCGACCACGGGGAAACCCCCGCGTTCCTCTTCCTCGGACGGAAAGAAGCAGGACTGCTCAAGGAACACCTGGCCGAGATCTTCGGCGAGGACTCCGTGGTCACCCTCAATGGCACCTATTACAAGGGCCTCGACGTCATCACGATCGACTGCGAGACGTTCCTCGCAACGGGCGGCCGCAAGGCGGTGCGCACGCTGCAGGATCCGATTTCACGTCGCCCGCAATGGCGTGACCGTGATACCGACGCTCTCTGGCAGTTCCGCATCTGAGGGATTGTTGTGACACCCGCTCCTCCTTGAGACAGGGGGAGCCGGCGTCTCAAGATCACCCTCAGCCTCGGAATCCCAGGAGCCCCCATCGAACAAAGGGGCGGTGGCCGGTTGGATCCATTTCCTCAATCGGGAGGGCATGCTTCCAGCCAGTCGCCGCTCTTGATGCGTCTGGACGGGTCGACCGGTCCCTTCCACTCCCACACCCAGGCGCTCAAGCCTCCCAGCGCGGTTTGCACCTCGGTTTGCACCCTGCGATATTCGCTGCCCTCGATCTCGCCGGCGGAGACGCCTTCGAATTCATCCAGCGCGGCAAGTGTCGCTGCGTCCACCTGATAGACCTCACCCAGGACCCGCTCCCCGCCGCCATCCGCGAGGATGATGCCGGGATACCAGTCGATGCGGAACAGTCTGGCCTCCACCGTCCCGGGGCTGACGAAGGCAGCCCCGCTCATGCGCCAGTGGTTGGAGCCGCCGCGGCGCAGCGTGCCGTAAACGAACACGGACTCGCGGTGCCCCTCCATGATCACTGCCGGGGACGATGGCCCACTTCGTTGTCCAGCATCTGCTTCAGGTCATCCAAACCATCGCCGCAGTCCGCGGAAATCGGGATGATGTCGATCTTCGGGAACCTCTGACGGAAGATCGCGAGATTCTCCGCCGCACCTTCCAGGTCCATCTTGTTGGCAATGATCTTCCACGGGAAGCGTGCGAGTTCCTCGTCGTATTCCTTCACCTCGCGGCGCAGGATTTCCAGATCGGACACCGGATCGCGGCCCTCGCTGCCCGCCATGTCGATGACGAAGAGCAGGACGCGGCACCGGGTGATGTGGCGGAGGAATTCGTGACCGAGCCCGCGGTTCTCATGGGCCCCCTCGATGAGTCCGGGAATGTCCGCCACCGTGCAGCGCCGGAATCCGGGAAACTCGACCACGCCCACCACCGGTTGCAGCGTGGTGAATGGATAGGACGCCACCTTTGGCTTGGCTGCGGAGAGCTTGCCCAGCAGCGTGGATTTCCCGGCATTCGGAAAGCCCACCAGCCCGGCATCCGCGATGCGGCGCAGCTCCAGGTAAAACACACCCAACTCACCCGGGGTGCCGAGCGTGCACTCGGTGGGAGCCCGGTTGGTCGCAGTCTTGAAATTCCAGTTGCCCAGGCCCGGCTCGCCGCCCTTGCAGAGAACGAACTCCTGGCCAATCTCGGTGAGGTCGGCGATGGGCTCCATGTCGATGCCCTCCTCGCTGCGCTCCAGTTCCACGGCTTCCTGCACCGTGGCGGCGCTGGCCCGGTAAACCACGGTGCCCGGCGGCACCTTGCCGATCACCCGCTTGCCGCTCTTGCCGGTCTTGCGGGTGCCCGCGCCATTCTTTCCATTCTCGGCGATCAGCTTCGGATCATAGTGATACGCCCGAAGATTGTCCGTCGATGGATCCACGATCAGCACCACGTCTCCTCCCCCGCCGCCGTCGCCGCCGTCCGGGCCGCCCCGGGGCACGTATTTCTCGCGGCGCCACGAAACAACGCCGTCGCCGCCGTCGCCCGCTTTGGCGAAAATCCGGATGTGGTCAATGAACATGCCGTGAGACTCGCCGGACCCGCCCCTGCGGTCAACGGCAATGGTCAAATCCCCGACTTTCCCGGCCAAAACGGGGCCGTTTTTGCTTTTGGATGGGCCTTCATCTGCTTCACTCCGCCCATGAACATCCGCTTCGCCGCCCTCGCGATGGTCCTCGCCCTGATCCCCTCCTCCCCCTTGCTGGCCAGCGGCAAGAAGGACAACAAGGCCGAGGTTTCCTTCCACATGGAGACGGAAGCCACGGACAACCCGAAGATGATCTTCCCGCAAATGGCCAACGGCAAGACCCGCTATTTCCGCCGCATGCCGGAAATCAGCACCAAGGACATCGTCTCCTTCAGCCCCTTTCCCTCGGAGTTCGGTGAAGGCGATTACGGACTGCTCGTCGTCCTCAAGGAAAGCGCGGCCGGCCGCCTCTCCGCCATCACCACCGCCAACCAGGGCCGCTGGCTCATCTCCCGCGTCAACGGCCGGGTCATGGACGGCGTGCTCATCGAGAAAACCGTCAACGACGGCAAACTCGTCATCTGGAAAGGCGTCACCCTCGCCGATATCGCCCTGCTCGACGAGACCTTCCCACGCATCGGCCAGGAAGGGAAAAAGAAGAAGAAGTGACCCACCATGATCCGGCAGATCCTCACCGCCCTCATCCTCGCCACCACCCTCCGCGCGGGAATCGACCTCCGGCTCCCCACGGAAAACCACCACCTCTTCAGCGGCCAGCCCGACCGCTTCTACATGTACGTGGACCGCACCTTTGAAGGCGTGGCCAGCAAGCCCTGGGAGGCTGGATCCTTCGGTCTGGTCCGCAACGCCCTCCGCATCCAGGGCGAGGTGGTCCTCACCAAGTTCCACGAGGGCATCGACATCCAACCGATCAACCGCGACAAGGCCGGCAATCCCCTCGACCTGGTCTGCAGCATCGCCGAAGGCCAGGTGGCCTACATCAGCCCGCTCGCCAACCGCAGCAACTACGGAAAATACATCGTCGTCGCCCACACGTGGGAAAACTCGACCATCTACTCGCTCTACGCCCACCTCGCCGAAATCACCTGCAAACCCGGCGATCCCGTGAAACCCGGGTCCGTCCTCGGCCGCATGGGCTACACCGGAGCCGGCATCAACCGCGTCCGCGCCCACCTCCATCTGGAACTCGCCATGCTCATGAGCCCGCATTTCACCGATTGGCAGAAAGCCCACGGCGGCGGCGATCCCTTCCACGGAGCCTTCAACGGCATGAACCTCACCGGCTGCGACGTCGCCGGTTTCTTCCTCGCCCACAAAACCAACCCGGAAATCCGCTTCAGCGACTACATCGCCTCCACACCCGTCTATTTCAAGGTCACCACCCCGGCACGCGGCACGCCCGACTTCGTCACCCGCCACCCATGGATCCTCAAAGGCGATGCCGACGGCGCCACCGCCTGGGAAATCAGCTTCAGTGCGACCGGCCAACCCGTCGCCTTCACCCCCGTCCGCCGCGTGGTGGACGCACCGGTCGTCACCTCCATCCGCCCGTCCAAAATCCCCCACCGCTACCTCACCCGCAATCTGATCAGCGGCCAGGACAACCAAGCCACCCTCACCGGCGGCGGCCGTTCGCTCGTCGCGCTGCTCATGGGCGACTTCCCGATCGCCCCCAAACCGGATCACGCGCCCGCCGCCAACTGAACCCGGCCCTTTCTTCACACCATCCACCACCATGTCCGATTCCATCGTCGAAAAACTCGCCACCCTCGGCCTCTCCCTGCCCGCCGTTCCCGCACCCGTCGCCGCCTATGTGAACTGCGTGCGCAGCGGAAACCTCCTCTTCCTCTCCGGCGGCCTGCCCATCGATGGCGAGCGCAAGGTGATCGGCAAGGTCCCCACCGACGTCTCCATCGAACAAGCCCAGGAAGGTGCCCGCATGATCATCCTCAACCGCCTCGCCGTCATCAAGGACACCATCGGCTCACTCGACAAAGTGAAGCAAATCGTCTCCCTCGGCGGCTTCGTGAACTCGGAACCCGACTTCTTCGGCCACCCCCAGGTCGTCAACGGTGCCTCCGAACTGCTCGTCGAAATCTTCGGCGAAAAAGGCAAACACTCCCGCACCGCCCTCGGCGCCGCCGCCCTGCCCCTCAATGTCGCGGTTGAAATCAACCTGATCGTCGAAATCGAAAACAGCTGACTGCGGACTTCGTCCTCTTGCTGAAAAATGAAAGCTGAAAACTGAAAGCTGAAAACTAGCCCCCCTCCTCTCCGCGTCCCTTTGCGACCTTCGCGTCTTTGCGGTTCCTGTAGGGTTGAGAATTGAGAGCCAAGCCTCCCGAGGCAGACCCAAAACGCACCAGATCGGCATTCTGCCGTTTCTCAAGGTAGCGCCGTTTCGATGAAACGGCACGCGGATGAACCGCAAACGAACCGCCCAACCCCAGCCCGAAGGTCCCTCCCGGCTCCCTTCGTTTTCCAAGCATCCTCCCCACCGCTCCTCGGTCCATCCAAAAATCCCCCCTCCCACTCCCCGCCCACCTCAGCGACCTCCGCGCCTCCGCGTTTCGCTTCCACCCTCCTCCTTCCGCGTCCCTTGGCGACCTTCGAGCCTCTGCGGCTTCATTTCTCCCACGACTCACTCAGCCTGCCCGGCATAGCACAGCGACGACAGGGCACATCTCACTTCTTTCGCTCCCTCTTCCTGAAAACTGAACACTGAAAACCAGCAAACTTCTCCCCCCTTCTCACTTCTCACTCAGCCTGCCCGTCATAGCTGAGCGACGACGGGGCACCCCCTCCTCTTCCTGAAAACTGAACACTGAAAACTAGCAAACTTCTCCCCCCTTCTCACCGAATTTCAATCACTCCACCCGTGATATCCGCTAGAGCACCCCAGACATCCCCTCCCCAACCCATCCACCCCTAATATCATTGCCCCCCTCCAAATTCCGCCTTGTCTTTCAATCACTTCTGGAGATTATTCTTTAGTCGTCCTCATTGGATATCGCCAGTAGAGGTGCTACGAATAAAGACTGTTGGCCAAAAACAATAACTGATCATGCCGATTCCCGATTTCCAGTCTCTGATGCGACCACTTTTAGAAGCACACGCGGATGGCAAGGAGCACCTCAACCGTGATTTGGTAGCACAATTGGGCGAGCAGTTCGGTCTTACAGAGGAAGAACGCCGCGAGATGTTGCCAAGTGGTGGTGCCCGTCTCTTCGACAATCGAATCGGATGGGCCAAGTCGCACATTACGCAGGCCGGATTGCTGATTTCGCCTCGTAGAGCCATTTCGGTCATTACAGATCGAGGTCGCGAAGCATTACGCATTCAGCCCGAGCGCATAGACCTTCGCGTCCTCAATGGGTTTGAAGCATATCGGGAGTTTCGCAACCGTCGTAAGAATGTAGAGGATGATGATTCAGACACATCTGAGACAGAGATTCAAGATGCACAAACACCTGAAGAGTTGCTAGAGAATGCGTATTTACAGGTTCGGCGGCAGGTTGAGGCTGAGCTTTTATCCCAGATCAAGAGTTCCCCACCTGAATTCCTTGAGCGTGTCGTCGTGGATCTTGTGGTGCGGATGGGATACGGAGGAAGTCGCAAGGATGCTGGCGAGGCGCTTGGAAGATCTGGCGATGAGGGTATAGACGGCATCATCAAGGAAGATCCACTGGGTCTGGATATCATCTATTTGCAGGCGAAGCGCTGGGAAGGGACCGTTGGCAGACCTGAGATTCAGAAGTTTGCTGGTGCGCTGCAGGGCCAGAGGGCGAGGAAGGGTATTTTCATCACTACATCGACGTTCAGCTCCGATGCCCTCGAATACACTTCCCGGATCGAGACCAAGATCATTTTGATAGACGGCCCACGCCTAGCCAAGTTGATGTTTGACCACGGTGTCGGCGTCGCGACAGCATCCAACTACGAGGTCAAGAGGATCGATTCGGACTACTTCACCGACACGTAATCGAAGAGGCCAATCGGGTCCCCGCGACTGACTCCGAGAGCCAGCCACGGGTCCCACACCACCGTGCGTACGGGTCCGTACACGGCGGTTCCGCTCGGACGCGGGACAAGCCCGCGTAAGAAGCAAGCCGAAGCCCACTCCTGAACGCCCACATGCTTCCCATCGTGACGACTCTCGGTTCCACCTCGCCGTCTGGCGTTTTCGGTGGATTGACCGTCCGCCACGCGGTTAGGACGTTCCCATGCAGTTCAGCCCTTCGTTGGGTGAGGCTTCCGGCAATTTTGACGTGCTTTTCCGCACTCCGGCTCGTTTCTCCAACTACTATGGCCTCTGCTGACTCCTGCCCGGATCGCTCCCGGCAGGTCTCCCCAGGTAAGAGCGTGATGCTTCCCTGCGCAACCACCGCATTTACCTCCACGGGTAAACCAGACGACTTCGCTGTGTTGCCTGGCCTCCGTAGCCTTGGCGAAGGAGGGTGCCAGCTCGTCGTGCCGTATCGGCCTTCTATGCGGTTCTTGTCCATTGGCTCGCAGGTTTCTCCTAGCCTTCCTTCCCACGGTCGGTCGCCCTTCCGCAGTTGGCTTCAGATGGTAGTCTCTTCATTTTTTTTCATGTCTGGTTTTCCTACAGGGGACTTGCACCCCATTTACATCACGCCCATGCTGGGCACACACAAGACACTCCATCCAATGGCGGGTAACCCCCAGTTTGAATTCAGGCTTCCCTCCCCGCCGTGGATGAGCTAGACGTTCTCTCGAAAAAATGCATCGCACTTGGATCATCATCAGGCGAGTTGCGATCTCAATCGCAGTCCTAGCTGTGATCGCCATCGTCTTGGTTCTTTCCTTAGTTCGGCCGTTGTTCGAATCCGACGACTACAAGCTCGTGGCATCCATCGACGGAATACCCGTCGAGGCGTAACTCCTGCAGGCATTTCCCTGGGGACCCTACTATATTCATATCGATCACATTCACCTCAGGAGAGAGCGGTCGGCACGATACAGTTGGTTTGGCGTCGCTTTCGGTCGGGAGTCTGTATTTAGTCCCATAGCCATTTACACGTCAGGTTCCGGGCTTTCGTATATTCACGCAGATCAAGCGAAAGGAGTAGGATTGACCGACGGCAAGCTCGAAGACGATTGGACCGTCAATTTCACCGAAGATGGAGTGTCGTTCAGCAACGCCGCAATACGTATTGAGCTGCGCCAATGAATCAAAAGGGAGGGAAAACTCATGCATGTCAACTGCCTACGATCACCTTGTGGAGTGCCCCCAAAAGTTGATCCACTTCTTATGAGAGTTGGTGGTGTGGTTTCGGTTTGTTAGGTCTGGTTGAAGTTGTCTTGCGCGCACCAGAATCGGATGCCGGACGGCTCTTTA
>JAIXOR010000080.1 GCA_027486655.1 Verrucomicrobiaceae bacterium
CCGGAAGAAGGGCAGATGTATGCCATCGAGGACGCATGGGCCGAATTGGAATCGACGACATACCAAGAGGCTTGGGGATTTGGGGTCATCGCCGAGGAAGACCCGGAAGCGGAAGAGCCTGCCAACATCCACCTGAGAGAGAATCGCATGGTGCCCAGGTTCGTGTTCGGAATGAACGCGGATGGTGAGCGAATCACCGTGGCACAACAGATCCGACTCGCGATCCTCTACGCGGCATCCCAGGGCGTGGCGATCCAAATGGGCACCGTCCCGACCGCCGCCGAGTTTCCCACGCCATCCGAGCTCACCAACACCTCGTGCGCGGAGATCGTCAGAATGTCCATCAAGCTCCATCCGGACTGGTTTCCGGTGATCGATCACACAACGAACCCTCCCACATTCCATGTGCGGCGGGTCGCAGCGATGGACCAGGTCGCATTTCCAGCTGACGGCACGGGTCTGTTGACCGACTTTGAGGCTGTCGAGAGGTTGGATCTTTTGCCAGCGGCCGTGCGTGTCGTTTATGATTTCGCAGGTGAAGCCAATGTCGATGGTGAGCCGCAGATTTTCCGCAAGGCGGTGGTGGACAAATTCCCACTCGCGGGTCCGGATGGTGGCCCCAAGGTCATCGTTGCTGCGATCCCACTCCAGGGGATGCAAATGCAGACTCAAAAGAGCCGCATCCAGGCACGGACGATCCCGGTTCCAGGTGAGACATCATCGACGGCCGCGAAAGAATGGGTGAAGGCTCATTACATATCGCTCAAGGATGTGCCGATTGAGGAATTCACGATCACATCATTCGGGCGTGAGCTCATTGCCGAGCCGGACGATCATGCTCCGGTCATTAACCCCCGCGCGGTGCGTCTGGGCTCTGATGATGTGGATGACTATCCACGGGAGTTGGTCCGCGGCAGCATCGAGGACTGGATGAGAGTGCGAGTGCGTCCGATGCTGATCACACCCGTCATCACAATTTCACCGACGGCCGGTGCAGCAGCTCGTGCAGCAGCAGCAAAAGGGTTTCCTCCGTTCACCGTCACTGCCACGAATGCCCGCACGAAAACGTATCACGGTGCCACTCAATGGGTAGCTCCAGAGCAGATACCGACCGGGGTTGCAGAGGCCGTTTACAATGCGGTGCATGATGCATGCAAATGGGATGGCACCATCATCATCGAGGCAGAGGAAATTCCCCTCACCAACTATCTGGCTCACCGCGTTTCGATTACTGAGACCGAAGATGGTGGATTGGCCACGATGGACGCGCCCGTTTACAGCGTGGATTGGGACATTCAGACCGGACAAGCGACTCTCTCATTCGGGATCGTGGAGACGCTCGGTCCTGTCGATTTTCTTGAGCTGCAGAGGCTATTCCGGCAGCTCCCCGTGAAATGGTGGAGTTCCTCAGAACGCACGTCCGACAAGATCGGATCACCCGACGAACCCAGCGCCGCCGGCGACACTGTGAGCGGCTACGACATACCCCAGACGATCTACGAACCATCCACGGGCGGCAGCGGATCTCCGTGCCCATTCGGGACATTGGTCGGGAATCAGATCCTTGGCGGTCCCGTCAAAATCGGGAACTCAAACTGGGAGCTCGGGAACTACACGATTCCCACCGTGGTTGAGGGCGAGCGATTGGTTTATCTGAGGTGCAACAACGTGGTGCCCAACACGGATGATGATGACACGATCATCATCCCTGGAGTGGTATCCGGTGATCTTCCAACCTGGGAGGTCACATCCGGATCGTCGCTCCCTGATGATGTTCCGGCCGAGTTTCCAGGCGACTGGGGAATCACCCACGTGCCCATCGGCCGTCTGATCTATGCGGATTCCATCGCGACATTCCAGGCCAACGGATGTGGGGGAATCATCGTGAGTCAGTGTGCCACGGAATTCAACTATCGCAGAGCAGTTGAGGCATGAAGATTAACACTCTTGAAGATTGGAATGCCGTTGCAGCTTGTTGCTGTCCGATGCCGGGTTGCCCTGCACCCGTGAAAACGGCGTTTGTGGTCTCGGCTACGGTGCGCTCGGTCGGATTTTTCGAGGTCGATGAGGACGATGAATATGTATCGCCGTGGGTGATCTACGCGGAGCGGACCACATCCGAGATTTGGGAGCAAGATCTCACCGTGGAGTATTTCACGTTCATGTGGGAGGGATCTCCGAGGACGGAGATTTCTTGGCAGGGATCCGCATCCGGAACCATGACCTGCACGTCCACTTACAATCGAGTGGTCGAGGGAGAGGGTTGGATGGGCGTTGACCAGGGAGGCACATGTGACGCACCGCTGCCGCCAGCCACTCTCAGCGGGACCGGAACCAACTCGTTTTCTGGATCGGAAGACTTTTACCAATACCACATCGATGGCGTGTGGTTGAACGGTTACTATCAGGTGGGCACGTCCGTCACGGTAGGGGTTTATCTTGGTGGGGTCGAGTTCCCTGCGGGGTCCGGAACAATACAGCCGCTTTGCACTCAGGGTTTTGAGACGGATTACACCTATGTCTCAAACCCTCTCCCAAGTCTTCCAAGTAGCAGCTCGTCTGGCGCAACGCCTCCATCCATCCGCAACGGGCATTGGGAGCCTCCGGTGATTTCGCTGGCGACTCCGGCCAATTACGAGGAATGGTGCCAGCTCGCCCGTGATGAAATCACCGCCGCGTTGGAATCTGTGATCTACGGGCACGCATGGGTCGATTGCCCAGGGATCGTCAGCATGGAGCCTGATGATTTTGAGGAGTCCGAAAGCGTTACTCCCGAACCAACCGCCGGAGGAGTGAACATCTCGATGACCGTCGAACGGCGCGTCGGCTACGGATTCTGTTTGCCGACCGAGTGGCATTCGGCTTCCCCCCCGAAAAAAGTGTGGAGGCAGCAGTGGGACGTAGCCGCTTTCCACGTGGATTGGGACGCCTGGGACGCCGGCGGCCGGATCGGCCCAGAACCATTCCCGCGGCCGGTCCGCCTGAGGCAGGAATCATGGGAGTGGGACGCCCCCGAAGGCCCGCTGTGCTCTCCCCGCTACACGTGGCCGCTACCACCATCACCACGAAGCGAGTGGACCGTCCGCGTCGTCAATCTGGGGGTGATCTGCTACGAGTCCACCCGCACAGGAGTCCTTCCGACCTTCCACGGCGAGCAGTATCCCTTCCCTGATGAGTGATCAGCCCCCATGGCCCCGCCCACGGAAGGCGGTCTCCAGGCACTCCATCCCCGAGACGCCAGTACCGGCAACCCGGGCCGCACGGGTGCGATTCAAACTCAAAGGCGCGGCCGACGGTCCTGTTTACGAGGGCCAGAGACTTGCAAAACCTTGCGCCACCTGCGGGGCTCGGACGGCGACTGCATGACGCCTGCAAGATCGATTCAGAAGGGCGTTTTTCTCAATTCACTGTCACTTTTTCCCATTTCCAATGGCGCTTACATCAACGTGCTCAACATCGAGGGCGGAACGGTCGGCAACGCTGGTTTCAGCAACCACTTCTGGAACTCCTTCCAGCTCAACATGACCGCCGGCACCCTGAACCTGGGCGTCGGAACGGGTGGGACAACCAACGAGTGGCACAGCCCCACCATCACCACCAACGCCTCTGCCTCCTCGGCCACCATCGCCGCCATCGATGCGGCAGCCGTCATGCGCCTGCGGGATGGCACCCACGCCACCTTCAACGTCGCCGACGGTGGTGCCGCCATCGACCTCTCGGTCACGGCCGCCATCACCCAGAGCGGTGGCGTCAGCAACATCACCAAAACCGGCGCGGGACTCATGCAGATCTCCGGTGTGAATGCCTACACCGGAACCACCACCATCAGCGGAGGCACGCTGCGCATCAGTGGAACCGGCTCCCTGAACTCAGGAAACTACGCGTCCAACATCACCAACAACGGCGTCCTCGAGTTCAACTCCAGCGCCACCCAGACCTTGGGTGGCATCATCAGTGGCACCGGATCCATCACCAAGAGCACCGGCACCGGCACTCTCACTCTTTCCGGGAACAACAGCTACACCGGAGCCACCACCATCAACGCCGGCCGCCTCACGCTCACCGGAACCAACGTCTCGTCCATCACTCTCAATACAGGTGCCACCCTCACCGGCAGCGGCAGCACCACCGGCGGGCTAACCACCAACGCAGGCTCCACCATCGCGCTCAACGGCACCTCTCCCGCCACCGGCTTCTCAGCCTCCGGAGCTGTCAACTTTGCGGGGTCCACCACGCTCAGCTTTGATACCGCCCCCGTCACTCTCGGCACCATCCAGCACCTCGTCGCAGGCTACGGCACGCTCTCCGGCCTCGGCAACCTCGTCGCTCCCACAGGATTCCGCGCCTCGATCGTCGACGACACCATCAACAAAAAGGTCCTCCTCGAAATCACCACCGGCACCCGCACCTGGAATCTCAGTGCCCCCGGAAACTGGAACATCCTCAGCAGTGGATCCTGGCTTGAGTCGGACACCTTCTTCGCCAACGGCGACGCCGTGGTCTTCGATGACACCGCCACCAATGGTGCCGTTGCACTCACCGGAACCCTCAATCCGTCCGCAGTCACCTTCGCCAACGCCTCCACCTCTTATGCCCTGACCGGAGCCGGAGCGATCAGCGGAAACACCGGCCTCACCAAAAACGGCACCGGCACGGTCTCCATCGCCACCAACAACACCTACACCGGAGCCACCGCCATCACTAACGGCACGCTCAACATCCAACACGCCAACGCCCTCGGCGGCACCACATCCGGCACCACCATCTCCAGCGGCGCGACCCTCGAGATCCAGGGCGGCATCACCACCCCGGAAGGCATCACCGCCAGCGGCACCGGATTCGGAGGAAACGGAGCCATCCGCAACGTCTCCGGAACCAACACGATCTCCAGCGCACTCACCCTGACCAACAACGCCAGCGTCCTGGTGAGCGCCGGCGAACTCGTTCTGAGCGCGGCAGCAGGCCATACGGGAGGACCTTTCACGCTCACGAAAAACGGCGCAGGCAGCCTCCGCATGACCGCCGCCAACAACAACGTCAACCTCACCATCAACAACGGCACCCTCTTCGCCCGCGGTGGAAACTTCAGTGCCGCATTCGCCCCAAGCCGCACGATCACGGTCGATGGCACCGGCATTCTCGATACGGTCACCCATTCGCTCGGCAGCGAAATCGGCGGTGGCGGAGCGGTGCCCATCATCGCCCTCACCAACGGCGGCACCTGGCAGGCAAACAATGAACAATACATCCGCAGCCTGACCATGACCGCCGGAAATGTCACCGGCGCAGGCGAACTCCGCACCCTCAGCAGCTCGGTCTACACCACCAACGCCGCATCCACCAGCACCACCGTCTCTGCCGGCATCAACCTGGTCAACGGCCTCACCTTCACGGTCAACGACGGTGCCGCCGCCGATGATGCCGTCATCTCCGGGTACATCAGCAACGGCAGTGCATGGACCAAAAACGGCGCGGGCACCCTGGTCCTCTCCGGTTCTTCCGCCAACACCTTCACCAACACCCTCGCCATCAACGCCGGCGTCGTCCGCATCGAGAAAAACAGCGCCCTCGGCACCACCGCCGCAGGCACCTCGGTCGCCAGCGGCGCCGCCCTGCAACTCGCCAACAACGTCACCATCGGTGCCGAAGCCCTCGGACTCAGCGGCACCGGTGTTTCCAACGACGGAGCCCTCCGCAACATCTCCGGAAACAATACCTACGGCGGTGCCCTCACCCTCAATGCCTCCACCCGCATCAACTCGGATGCAGGCTCACTCACCCTCAGCGGAGCCATCAGCGGCGGGTCTAACAACCTCACCGTCGGCGGTGCGGCCACCACTTCGATCACCGGAGCCATCGGTGGAACCGGCACCCTCACCAAGGATGGCGCAGGAACTCTCGGCCTCAACGCCTCCAACATCTACACAGGCGCCACTTCGGTCACGCAAGGCCGCCTCAATGTGAACGGCTCCATCACCAGCGATGCCAGTGTCTCCGCCGGGGCCTCGCTCGGCGGCGATGGCTCCATCACCGGTGCCGTCACGCTCTCCGGCACCCTCCTCCCCGGCCAGGGCGGATCCTCGGATCGCACCCTCACCATCAACGGCAACGTCACCACCAGCGCCGGATCCGTCATCTCGTTCGACGTGACCAGCATGGCCAGCCACGACCAGCTCATCATGGGCTCCGGCAGCAGCATCGGCCTCAACAACGCCGACCTCGTGGTGAACTTCGACAACGCGCTCACCTTCGACATCCTCACCGCCGGCCAAGGCGATGACTTCCTCGCAGCCGTCACCGGAGGCGGCAGCTACTCCGGCACAGGTTCCTGGTTCAGGCTCATCAGTGGCGACACCACCGGCATGTTCTCGAATGTCACCGAGACCATGAGCTCCACCGAGCTGGCCTACTTCGGACTGAGCGGCACCCAATACAAGGTGAACCTCGACGGCCAGGCCTTCTGGGTCGCCGAGGGATCCACCTACCTCGTGGCCATCCCGGAACCCCGCGCCGCACTCATCGGCTCCATCGGCATGCTCATGCTTCTCCGCCGCCGTCGCCGCTGAGCCGGGCCCCGCGCACAAGTAGGACTGGCGGAACCAGGCATCCTGGTTATCATTTCCTCGTGCACGGAAAGCCGTCCAAGTCCGATCCGCCATCAAGCCTGCAAGGGTCCTTCCTGCTCGCCGATCCCTCGCTGCGGGACGGCATCTTCAACAAGTCGGTCATCCTCCTCACCAACCACTCCGCCGACGACGGAGCCCACGGCCTCATCCTCAACCATCCCACCGGGAAAGTCGTGGGCGACCTCCTCAGCAGTGAGGAATTCGCCAGCCTCCGCCACCTCGCCGTGCATCAGGGTGGGCCCGTCTCCACCGACCAACTCACATTCTCCTCGTTCTGGTGGAGCCCCAAATCCGGACTCCGCTGGGCCATGCGCATCTCCGCCAAGGAAGCCGTCGAGCACTCCCACCGCCCCGGCCGCATCGTCCGCGCCTTCATCGGCTACTCAGGCTGGAGCGCCGGCCAGCTCGAAGGCGAACTGACCCGTAACGCTTGGTTCACCTGCCCACCCAAACGCGACCTCCTCGGATTCCCCCACGATTCCAGCCTCTGGGCCGCCGCCATGGCCTCGATCTCCCCGCTCCATCGCATCCTTGCCGAGGCTCCCGACGATCCTTTCCTCAATTGATCCGACAACTGAGGGGTTGCGGGACCCGCTTCCACGCGGTTTGATCCCCGCGGCCTCCAAAGGCATCCTTCCATGTCCGATTCCTCACTCGTCTTCAGCCCCATCGATGAAATCATCGCCGAAATCGCAGCCGGAAGGATGGTGATCTGCGCGGACGATCCGTCCCGGGAAAACGAAGCGGACCTCGTCTGCGCCGCCTCCCTCTGCAGCGCGGACATGGTGAACTTCATGGCCGTCCACGGCCGCGGCCTCATCTGCGCCCCGCTCTCCGCCTCACGCACCGAGGATCTCGATCTCCCGCAAATGACGCGCCGCAATCAGGAAGGCCACAAAACCGCCTTCACCATCAGCGTCGATGCCGCCCAAGGCATCACCACCGGCATCTCCGCCGCCGATCGCGCCCATACGATCCGCCTGCTCGCCGATCCCTCCACCACCGCGGATTCCTTCGTCCGCCCCGGACACGTATTCCCCCTCCGCGCCATGCCGGATGGCGTCCTGCGCCGGGCAGGCCACACCGAGGCCGCCATCGACCTCACCCGCCTCGCCGGACTGCCCGAGGCCGCTGTCATTTGTGAAATCATCAACGACGATGGCCACATGGCCCGCGTCGGCGACCTCGGCCCCTATCAGAAACGCCACGGCCTAAAGGCCTGCACCATCTCCCAACTCATCGAATACCGCAGACGCTCGGAAAAACTCGTCGCCCGCGAGCAAACCATCCAGATGCCCACCGACTTCGGTGAGTTCGACTGCCACCTCTACCGCATCTCCACCGATGCCAGCCACCACCTCGCCCTCAGCCGCGGCGTGATCGATCCGGAGAAACCCACCCTCGTCCGCGTTCACTCCGAGTGCCTCACCGGCGATGTCTTCCACTCCCAGCGCTGCGACTGCGGAGGCCAGCTCGCCGCCGCACTCGAACACATCTCCAGGGAAGGCGGCATCCTCCTCTACCTCCGCCAGGAGGGCCGCGGTATCGGCCTGCCCGCAAAAATCCACGCCTACAAACTCCAGGAACAGGGACTCGATACGATCGAGGCCAACGAGAAACTCGGCTTCGCCTCCGACCTCCGCGACTACGGCATGGGAGCCCAAATCCTCGCCGACCTCGGGGTGAGGAAAATCCGCCTGATGACCAACAATCCGAAAAAAGTCATCGGCCTCGAAGGCTATGGGTTGGAAATCGTCGAACAACTCCCGATCTCCCTGCCCGCCAATCCGCACAACGAAAAGTATCTCGAAACCAAGCGCCTCCGCATGGGCCACACGCTTTAGAACACCGCGGCACGCCACACCGATTGACTCTTCATGCCAACCCGGAGAGATCGCCACGCGGTGTCCAGGGAGCGCGCAGTTCGTTCCAGAGACGAAAAGTCATCTGGAGGCGACACGGCCCACTTCATCCCGGGAAACAATGAACAAGACAAGAGCCAAGAGTCACCGGGTAAAGGCCACCGGTCACGGGCAGGCTGGAACTGCCACCAGAATCAGCTGATGGAGTGCCGACATGCGTCCAGAAGGTTTCCGGGCCATTGCTTTTGACGATAGCAAACTTGAACGAACCCGTAGGGCCGGCGAAGTTCAATCCGTTCACGGAAATCCGGCACTGATCATGAATCATTCCCTGAAACGATGCCATCTAACAAGGGCAGGGCGGCGCGACAGGAGAGATGGTGGAACCCGCACTCATGGGAGTCATGGCTTGATGATTTCAACCTGATAGAACTTCATCGAAGGGGTGGCGTCTTGATCGGTGACCGTACGCTCGGGGTTGTTGTTGTCGTCCGCAAAATCGGTTAGATCCTCCCAAACTCCACCTTCGAGGGTCGTTTTGGATTTCACCGTGTAGGTGCGATCACCGAACACGGGGCTGAATCTCAGATTCCGGTGTGTGGGTTCACCCGGCACGGGCTCGATGCTCAGAAGAAACCGGGAGAGCGGATCAGTGGGAATGATGCCGGCGGTGTATTCGAACTGGTTGTTCTGACCATCGCCATCAGGGTCCAACCATGGCGCTGCCAGCGGGTTGTCCATACCGAAGTGGAGGAACTGCCACGAATCATCGAGTCCATCGCCGGCATAGGAGCCGAAGTTGTCGCTCAGGGAATCGAGCACATAGATCGTGAGGTCGAGCGGTGTGCCGAAGACCGTTCCACGCACCTGCGCCTCGCTGTCTCCGAACACCGCGCCGGTTGTTGCAAGGCCCGCGGCGTCGATGCCGGTCACCGGACCAGCGAGCACACTCCAGACGACCTTATCGGCAGGGATGGGGTCATTGGTGCCATCGTCGTTGGTATGCACCGCGAGCAGTTGGGTGGTGGCGGTCTCGGACGGATAGAAATCCGCCGCGAGCATTCCCAAGCCGAGCCTTTGATACAACTGGCCGATGTATCCGGAGCGGCAGACCACCGGCAAGGGAGCGGAGCCTTCCGTCACCTCTCCGACCGCGGCGACGCTGCCGTGGATGGCATAGGTTTCACTTGTGACGGTCTTTCCGCCGTAGTCGAGCGTCTCCGCCACGATGGAGTAGTCCTGACTGCTTCGTCCGGCATGGGCGGCCAAAGTGAGCAGAGCAATGGCGGATATCGTGAGGCGGTGGTTCATCTTTGGAAAATGGGCAAACATTGAGCGTGCAGGGATCACGGACCTTGTTGGTTCGGCCGCGGAAATCTCATGGATTCAGTTTCACATAATAATGGACGGTGGATGGAGGCGAGTAACGGAAGCAGTCGATGGGATAACTGCCGCCAGCGCCGAGGCCCAGAAGAGTCATCATGCCACCATTGACCCAAAAGGCGCTGTGGCCTTGCCTTGCGGAAGGAGCACCGCTGGGTGTGATAGGTTGCCAGGAATTCTGCGCCACCGAAAACCTGCCGCCATCGGCAAGAGAAGCTCCGGCGACGCTCTGACTTCCTCCGTAAATGATCATCTCCGTCCCGCTCCACACCGCACTGTGGGCATGACGGGCTGAAGGTGCGTTGGAAAGCGGTAGGGCCGTCCACGAATGGGTTGCGACCGAGTAGCGGGCTCCGGAGTTGAGCGCGACGAGGCTCGGTCCCTGACGTTCAAAGCCTCCCCAGACAATCATTTCCGTTCCCGTCCAGACGGCGCTATGGAGGTATCGCGCCGCAGGAGCGCCGGCACCCGGCAATGCGGTCCAGACGCCGGTGGTCGGATTGTAGCGCGCGCCATCGGCAAGCAGGCCGGAACTTCCCGTGCCGCCCCATACGATCATCTCGGTGCCGGTCCAAATCGCCGTATGTCCGGACCTCGCCGAAGGAGGAGCACCGGTGTTTGAAATCGGAGCCCACGAATCATCGTCCGGGCGATAGGTTCCTCCCGAATCCAGCAAGTTTGTTCCACTTGCACCATCAGCGCCTCCCCACACGATCATCTCGCTGCCCGTCCACACGGCGGTGTGATCTTTTCTGGGTGAAGGGATGCCAATCCCGCTGATCGGCGACCAGGCATGGGTCGATGGACGGAAGCGGGCTCCGCTTGCCGGGTAGCTTCCTGTAACTTGGTGCCGCCCTCCCCATACGATCATTTCCGCGCCACTCCACACGGCAGTATGTCCGAGACGATCCGACGGCGAGCCAGATGGAGGGAGATGCTGATGGAGTTGAGTCGATGGATTGTAGCGTCCTCCTGTGCCGATCTGTCCGGCGGCGTTGACGCCTCCCCAGTAGATGAATTCGCTCCCGGTCCAGACGGATGCGGCGTCTTTGCGGGGATCCAGGCTGCCGGAGGGTATCGCGCTCCACAGGTTTCCTGCGGATGACCACACCGCGCCGTTGGAAAGCCAGCCTGCATCGTTGTTTCCACCGAAGATCATCAGACTGGAGCCTGTCCACGCGACAGCGGCATCGGCCCGCGCATCGGGTACCGCGGCGGAAGAAAGGGCGGTCCACTGGTTGGTTGTCCGGTTGTAAGTCGCTCCGGTGCTCACGGGATTGGTGGAATTCTCCAGCTGCACCGAGGGGCTCGCCGAGCTGGTATCACCTCCCCATACCACCATGCCGTTGCCGTTATCCGCGGTGGCCGGAGCATAACGTCCTTGCGGCTGCCCGATGGTGCTGATCGGCGTCCATGTATTGAGAAACCAGTTGTAACTCGCCCCGGCGGATGAAGAAGAACCTCCGAAAATGTGGATGTTCTGGCCGGACAATACCGCGCTGTGGGAAAACCTCGCGGCCGGCGCGCCAATGACGCTCATATCCCTCCAGGTATCCGTTGCGGGATTGTAGGCGGCCCCGGTGTTTTTCGGGACATAGTTGAGGTTGGCGTCGAGTTCGCAACCACCCCAGACAAACATTTCGACTCCCGCCCAAGTCGCGCTGGCACCCACCCGCCCGACCGGGCCGCCGCTGAAATAGGACCAGGTGTCAGTAGTTGGATTGTAGATGCCTCCGAATTCCGCCGGTTCCTTGAGAACCGTGCCTGGACCGAACGTACGCTCAATCCTGGTAATGCCTCCCCACACGATCACTCGACTGCCGGTCCACACCATGTTGAAGTCAACCCGCTCGCCCGGACCTGAACTTGACGAGATTTCACGCCACGTCCCTTGTGCGATGTGATAGGCGGCACCGTAACTCGCGCCCTTCCGGTAGTAACCTGCATTTCCGAAACCGATCGAACTTTCCCCAATCCCCCAGAAAATGACTTCGGTTCCTGTATGGACCATCCTGGCTTCTGATAGAGGATTCGGCGCGAGGAAGGATTGTGCCTGGTAGGATGCAAGGCGGCTCCATGTTGCGGTGCCCGGGTCGTAGCGGAACGTGGAAATGGCACCATTCCCCTGATCGCCGAAAACCAAAAGGGAGGATCCCGTCCAAACGGAAAACGGAAATCTCAAGCCGACAGGAGTTTCCGCGAACTGAAGCGGCTGTGGGACCCATGACTCGCTGGAAAACGACTGGCTTCCGATTTTCACATATCCCGCGGCCGTCAACGAACTGGATGCGGGATCCAGGGAAACCGCAACTCCGCTGTTCACTGCGGCGAGATTGGAACCGAGGGCGCTTTCAACGATGGCTTGCGAGGTCCCGCCGGTGATCTTGGAGAAATCCACCGAACCGCTTGCGAGTTGAGCCCCGCCCACGGCACCGTTGGCAAGTTGGGAGGAACCGACCGCGCCATCGGCCAGAGACAGCGACGTGATCGATCCATCCGGCACGGTTTCGGCGAGCTTGGCGCGCAACGAGATCGGAGCCGGGGCGATCTTCTGATCCGGCAGAAGCCGTTGAAAGCCATGCACGCCATCGCTGAACCAAACCCGAAGCGAGAGAGGTTGCCCGAAGATGGGTTGATAGAACGGTTGCATGCCAAGACCTGTGTCACCCAATGAAGCGGAGAAGAGCCCGTTCTGCACCGGCAGCGGGATGGAAGCGGTCGGTTCCTCGCCGACATTGCTGCTTCCGTCGTTGCTCCACAGGGTGCTGTAAACGATCTCCTGTGGCGGTGGTGCGATGGTCACAGTGGGCGCGGTCGTGTAACCGGTGCCGCCGTTGGTCACGGTGATCGAGGAGACGATGCCGAGATCGAGCGTAGCGACCGCAGTGGCACCAGTGCCGGGACCGCTGAAAGTGATCTGAGGCGGACTGGTGTAGCCGGATCCAGGTCCGGTGATGCCCACGAAGGTCACGGCACCGCCATCGACATCCGCGTTGGCTGTGGCGGTAGCCCCGAACGAGGTTCCCCCGTCCACCAAGGCGAACTTGAAATTGCCGGTGCCGGTGAAGTTCACGCCGCCCACGGAAACGCGGCCCTGGTAGTTGAGGTGTTGGGGGATATCGGCCGAAGCCGACAAGGCGGACAGAAAGGATGCGGATGTGATGATGAGGAGGGATTTCATGATTCGCTGGGGTTGGCTTCTATTTCCTTTCGAGCGCGTCAAGGCGGCGGCGGAGGGAGGCGTTGTCTTCACGCAATTGCCTTTTCAGGGCGTCATTCTCGGCTTTGAGTTCCTTGATCGAGTTGACCATGGCCCAGAAAACGGGGGTTGGGTTCACCGTGAGATAGCCTTTGTCGCTGGTGGAAACGGCTTCAGGGAATACCTTTTGGATTTCCTGTGCCACCACTCCGATTTGGTCCTCATCGTCACGCATGTGGGCGGCATTGCCCTTTTTATACCGGTACTTCAGCGTCTTGATCCGAGTCACTTCGTCCAAGCCGCGAGAATAGTCGTCACCAGGGATCTTGAGCCTCTCGTCGGAGAATACCGACCAGAACGGCGAGTTCGCATAGGGAGTTGCGTATTCGCTGACCTCAATATCCTTGTTGAAAGTCACTTCCCTGGAAAACTTGATGTTCCCCGCGCCGGAAGGAATCTCCATGGCAGTGACGGAGCTTGCGAACCAGTTGAAACCGCCGCTCCCAAAGACACCCTTGAGATTGGATGACTGGGTGGCGCTAAGACGAGTCGCCGTCAAAACACCATCGACGTTCACATTGCCATCCAACTGCGCATCCCCATCGGCTTTGAGCGCACAGCCATCCGGGTGGCTATTGTAGAAGTAGCCGCCGAAGCCAAGCTCCTCATCACTCGAGCCGAAAACGCCGCTCTTGCCACTGCCGCCACTTGAGCCGACCACACCGTTCCCATGGTTACTGAAGCCAAAAACACCGGCTTTCAGTCCGCCATCCGTGAAACCCACCACCCCGTCGCCGGAATTGCTATGCCCATGAATCGCCTCGGCTCCGCTTGGCGCATCAGCCCAGATGGCCGCGCGGTTGGAACTGCCGGTCCACGCGTATAGGCCATGGTGCAAGAGACTGCGCCCGTGGAGTCCTGAGGAATCCGCGCCTTCGGCGTAACCAAAGACGCCGGTTTTTCCTGTCCCGTTGGTGCGGCCGCTGACGCCATCGCCGCCATTGCTCACGCCAAGCACGCCGGTAGCATTGAAGAATCCGTAGCCGTAGATTCCCTGGCCACCACCGGTGAAGGTGTTGTTCTGGCCGTAGATCGCCGACCTGCCCGCTGCCTGCGTGTAACCGGCCACGCCATCGCCGCTTGTGCCATCTCCACGAATCGCCGGCCCATTGGAGTTGTTCTGGGCGGAAAACACGGCGTTTGACGTGGTTGCCGCACCGGCAAATGGCAGGGCGAGTCCGTCCGGTGCCCATGCGATCTGGGTGCCATCGAAACGCAGCATTTGTCCTGCGGCGGGGGCGGCCGGCGTGGCGAGCTTCGCCGCGGGTATCGAGGCATCCGCAATCTTCGCGGGTGTCACCGATCCATCGGCCAGTTTCAACGAGGACACCGCGCCGTTAGCAAGTTGGAAGGCACCGATCGAGCCGGGCGGCACGGTTTCCGCGAGCCGGGAATGCAGGGCGGAGGGCGCGCTGCCAAGGGCTTGATCAGGCGTGAGTTGCTGGACACCATGGACGCCATCGTCGAACCACACTCGGAGAAAGAGTTTGTGGTAAAAGATATCCGGATTGAAGGCAGCCATGTTCGGCAACGAGTTGTCGCCAAGGCGGACGGAGTAGAGGCCGTTGCTCACGGGCAACGAAATCGAAGTGGCGGGCACTTCGCCGGGCGGCAGATCGCCCGCGTTGCTCCAGTAAATCTGATGCTCGATGTTCTCCGGTGGTGGCGCGATGGTGACCTGCACCGGATTGTTGAAGTAACCCGAACCAGGCTCTGTCAGCGTGATGTCTGTCACCACTCCACCGGAGATGACCGCCACGGCGGTTGCCTGAATACCCTCGGGATCATCGGGCGGGGCGATGGTCACAGCAGGCGGCGTGACATATCCCGAGCCACCCGAGTTCACCAGCAGCGAGGTGACACTAACCGTGGCGACGGCAGTGGCGGTCGCGGTTTGGTTGAGATTCGTCCCCCCGTCCACGAGGGCGAACTTGAAATGGCCGGTGCCGGTGAAATGAACGCCTTGAACGGAAACCCGTCCCTGATGATTGAGATGCTGGGGAATCTGTGCCGCACAGGGAAGAGCGGCGAGCAGAAGGACCATGGCAATGCCATGTCGGGACAGGGATCGTTTCATGGGGTCGGGGAGGTTCATGGAAGCGATCCCGATCCGGTACGGACCAAAGCTTGCACCCGGCCGGAACCACCCCATTCCCCTACATAAGGATTTTCTCCGCCGGGGTGGCGCGGATGTGGAAAAAAACCTCCGCCTCAATCGCGAGGGCAGGGAATAATGAGCACTTGCCCGTCGGTGGGAGGCGAGGCGGGTGGGCAGGTGGTGACTGCGAGCTGTTGGCCATCGGGCGAAAAGACGAGGCTTTCAGCGACATCCGGGAGCGGCAGGCGCATGACTTCGCGCTTGGTATCGAGCCGCCAGAAGCGCAGCCCGCTGCCGATTTCCGAGGAGACAAGCGTCCGCCCATCCGGTGAGAACGCGAGACCGGACACTTCGGATCGATGCCCGCTGAGTTTCCAGATGACCTTGAAGTCCGAGGTTCTGCGCAGAAGGATGTGGCTGTCGTTTCCACCACTGGCCATGAGAGTGCCGTCTGGCGAAAAAACGAGGGTTTTCGCCCAATGCGGATCGTTCGATTGATGGGTGGTCTTGCCGGTGGTGAAATCGTGGATGATCAGTTCGTTCCAATTGGCGGCAACCAGGAAGCGCCCGCCCGGCGACAGGGTGGATGCAATCGGCGGCCCCTTGCAGAATGAATCAACAGCACGGACCTCGCGAGTTGCGAGATTCACGGTGGCGGCGTGGCCGGTTTCGGAAAACTGAAAGATATGTCTTAGGTCGGATGACGCTCCGTGATTCCGCATACTCGGCGTTGCCGGCCACGATTCTGCCGGAACCATGAGGGTTGCGGGTGGCGATCCATCCGCAATGTGGATAAGGCGGTTTGTCTCGGTATCTCGCCATGCGGAATTTCCCGATGGATCGATCGATTCCGGATAGAAAACGAAAGGACTGTCCTGTTTGGAAGCATCTGATGGATTCCATGAGAGAATCCTCCACTGCGGCGAGGTTTCACAAACCAACAACTCCGTACCATCACTAGAGAAGACCGGCCGTGCATAACGGAAATGGGGATTCCGGGGAAACGCCGACAGAGGTGGTTGTGGTAGCGGAAGTGGATGGATCTTGAGAAAGCCATCCTTGTCACCAGTGGCAATCTGACCACCGGAGGGATGGATGACGGCTGACCAGATCTCGTTGTCATGAGCGAGCGGCAGGATTCGCGGAGCCCCGCCATCCAGAGGGGAAACACCGAGGGCGCGATCCGAAGAGGTGGTGATGAGCCATTTCGAGTCACCGGAAAACAAAGCCGCCCAAATTCGGGCGCTGTGATTTCCCGAAATGGGGATCTCGCGACCGGATACCACGTCGAAAGCATGGAGGTGGTTCTTTGAGGTTTGGGTGGTGGCGACGAGCTGCTGCGAATCCGGGGAAAATCCCAACGCGAGAACCGCCCCGCTGGTTTCCAGATGGCGGGGCTTCGAACCGGGGGCGCGGAGATCGATCAGATCGAGACTCCGTTCCTCGTCATGGTGGCCATGCTTGGGAAGTCCGACTGCCAGCCAGCGGGCGTCCGGGGAAATGGCCACGGCTCTCGCGGCAAATGGGAATGACCCGAGAGTTTCCGGTTTCTGTGCGGAGTCGGCAGAGAGTTGCCAGAGGGAGATTTTCCCAACGGGCTCGAAAAAGAACATGCCGCCCGTGGTGACAGCCAAGGTCCTGCCATCGCCCGCCAGCGAGAACCTCACGCCGGGCAGCTCCCACAAGGGGTTCCCTTCCCCCGGCCTGCGGCAGCGGATTGTGCCGTCCTCGGCCGAGAGATAGGATTTCCCATCCGACAACCACTGGATTTGCAGGATCCGGGGATTCCCCGGTGGGAGGATTTCGCGGTCAAGAGACCAGTTCCGGCCATCGCATGTCTTCCATGATTTGAGGGAACCATCATGCGCACCGCTGAGCAGGATATCCCCACCCGGATGCCACGCGAGGGCGGTAAGAATGTGGTCGTGCGCTTTGAGGGATGTTTGCTCGTTGCTGCGAAGCAACTGATCGAGGATCGCCCACTCGCAGCCGCGGAGGTCCTGCTCGCCCGCCAAGGGCAGACAGCGCGCGAGCAGTTCCTTTGCCTGCTGGCGGTTGCCGGCTTCCATCGCGGCCGTCGCGGCAGAGAGATGGGCGGAGTAGAGGTCAACACGGCGTTTCTCCGCCACTTCACGGAAGTCCTCCGCATTCGAGGCGGCACGACTCCAGCCTAACAGAGAAACAAGTGTGCCAGCTCCAATGGTCAGCGCCAAAGCCCCCACCAGCGCCGAAGGGACGGGCCGCCTGCGAACGAGTTTGAGCAGGTGACCAAGAGCAGAAAGCGATCGAGCGTGGATGGGTTCGCCCCGAAGATAGAGGTCGAGTTCGTCTGCCACCTCACCAGCTCCCGCATATCGGGCTGCCGGGGATTTCTCCAAACACTTCATGCAAATGATCTCAAGCTCTGCCGGCACCGAGTGATTCAGTCTGCGCGGTGGCACGGCCTCGCCGGAGGCCACAGCGGCGAGCAGCGCAGGGAGGGAGTCTGCCACAAAAGGCGGTCGCCCTGTGAGGCAGTGATACAACACCGCGCCAAGACCATAGACATCTTCCAGGACCGGATCGTTGGTTTTGCCAGACTCCACCCTTTCCGGCGGCAGGTAGGGAGGCGAACCCATCACATCGAGAGTGAGGCCTCTGCGGGATTCCAGATCCAGAAAACAGGCGAGGCCGAAGTCCGTTAGAACCGGATGATTTCTGGAATCCAGAAGAATGTTCGAAGGCTTGAGGTCGCGATGGGCCACCCCCTGGCGATGGGCATAGGCCACCGCTTGCGCGACTTCGCGCAGGATCCGGGCGGCGAAGTCCGGCGTCATTTGGGACTCAGCCAGGCGCTTTGCAAGCGAGGGACCTTCGATGAAATCCATCGAAAGAAACGGCTGCCCCTGTGCCTCCCCTACCTCATGCACCGTCACGATGCCGGGATGATTCAAACGTGCCGCAGTTTCGGCCTCCCGTTGGAAACGCGCTCGGAAAGAGGCCGAGGCGAACGCCGCGCCCGGCAACACTTTGAGAGCCACGATGCGATTCAATCCACCCTGCCGCGCCCGATAGACCACGCCCATACCGCCGCGTGCGATCTCTTCCAGCAAGCCATAGCTCCCAACCCGGAGCCTGTCCGGTTCGTCATCATGTCCCCCTAACGGATCACCGGTCAGCACACAGACCGGACACAGGATCGACCCCATGCCGGATGGAACAATGCTGCCGCATTGTGGACAGAATAGCGACTGGGAGGCATCATGCATCTCTTCAGTGGATAAGGAATTTTCCGGAAGAGGTGGCGATTTTCCTCAGCCCCGAAGCAATTCGACCAAATACGCCATTTCTTCCGCAGCCTCCTCCGGAGAGCCCACGGTATCAGCGATTTCGCACTCCAGAATCTCCCGGAACCTGCGTCTTGCCCGTTTGGCAAAGCTCTTCACTGCCTCTTCCGTCGAGGATAGCTCAACCGCCAAGGCCGCATATCCTGTGCCCGCCGATGATCCCAAGATACGATCGAACCACGCTCCTTTACCTGACGCTTCATGCTCGGAGCGCAATCGTGCCGTAGCCCGTTCCACGAGATCAAGGGCCCACTGACGATCGTAAGCGAGTTCTGGAGTGGCCTCGGAGGAGTGGACCGGCATGGCCACATTGCGGAAATCCATTTCGAACGAAAAATGGGCCACGCCGCCCCCGCGGCGTTGTGTCCGCGACCGGTCGCCCTCGTCGGAAATGAAATTCTTGAACGACGTCAGCAGAAAGGCCCGGAAACGCCCACGTGCAGGATCGGCCAGGCGAAGAGCGTCCTTGGCCAGCAAATGGACGAAGAAGGATTGCGTCAAATCCTCGGCATTCTCCGCCTTGAACCCCTTCCTGATGCAGTAAACCCAAAGTGGTTTCCAATAAAACCGACACAGTTGATCGAGCGCCGCATGCTTGGTTGCCGACTCCACTCCACCCGCCCGCAAAACCACCGACCACAAGGTGGTCTGGAACCTGGAATCAGGGGGATCGGCATTCATGAAAATATAACTATCAAATTGCGGGTCTCCTGCCAAGAAAGTAGTCACGCACTTCGATCACAGGCACAAATTCGGAACCGCAAAAGAAACACTGCCATGCGTCAGCGGCATTCAATGCTGTGATCCAGACCATCCGGTTTGGTGGCTTGGAAGACCGTTTCCAGGCGGCCGAGATGTTCAGTTGGATGCCATACGGTTTTCGGGTAACTCTGATTCTGCCAGGGGAAAGCCTCGACGCAACAGGGAACAAGACCGTCTGACAGACGGCGGTGGGTGTGATCGTCGGTGGTTTCCTGAAAACGAAGTGGAAGGAGAACCTGGTCACCTGTGCGGCCGGGAGCGGACGACGAGTGAATCGGAACCCAACTCGAAGGTTGCGCCGATGGAAAGGAGGGTCTCGACGCCGGTGATGCCGCCGGACTTCTTTTCTGTGGGGGAAGATGTCCCTTGTATCGATGGTGTGATGATCGTGCCGCGGGCAAGCAGACAGGGAGGTCGGCGGCTGCATTCATGGCCCGGGTAGCGTCACATCACACGCAGGCTTCAAGCTCGGATGAAATCGGGTCTGCCGAATCCTCCCAGTATCTGCACTCGCCGATGGCGGCGATGAGGCGGTCGATGTCTTCCGGGAAGACATGACCGATGGTGCCGATGCGGAAGGAATCGATGCCGGTGACTTTCCCCGGATAGATGACGAAACCCTTTTCCTTGAGGAGATCGTAGAACTTCCTGAAATCATAATCCGGGGCTTCCGGATCATGAAAACCGGTGATGATCGGGCTGTGGAGTTCGTGCGGGAGGATGCAGCGGAATCCGAGGCGTTCCATACCGCGGACCAGGCGGCGCTGGTTTTCCGAATAGCGGGCGAAGCGTGCGGGCACGCCGCCTTCCTCATCGAGCTCCTTCATGGCCTGGGCGAAGGCACGGACGACGTGAGTGGGTGAAGTGAAGCGCCATTTGCCGTGGCCTTTTTCCATGCCCTGCCACTGATCGTAGGCATCGAGGGAAACCGAGCGGGCATTGCCCTTGCACTTCTCCAACTCCGCGATGCGGGCGATGATGAAACCGAAGCCGGGAACCCCCTGGATGCACTTGTTTGCCGATGAGACAAGGAAGTCGATACCAAGTTCCGCCACATCGAGCGGGATGCCGCCGAAGGCACTCATCGAGTCCACCATGAAGATGCAGCCATGTTCCTTGACGATGCGGGCGATGTCCGCAAGCGGGTTGAGCATGCCGGTGGTGGTTTCGTTGTGAACGACAACCACGTGGCTGATGTCCGGGTGCTCACCCAGTTCCTCGTCGAGACGATTCAAATCCGGCGGAGCGAGTTCACCGGAATCGTGAACCAGCGTCTCGATGCCGAGCGTCATGGCGATGCGCGCGAGCCGGTTGCCATACTCACCGTTGGCGAGAACCAGAAGTTTCCCACCCCGCGGAATGGCCGTGCCGATCATCGATTCCACCGAGAAAGTGCCACTGCCCTGCATGAGGACGGCCGTGTAGTCCCCGGGCCTTGTGGCGGAGGCGAGTTTTGCCAAGCCTTCGCGAATGGGCGTGACGACTCCGAGGTTGTAGTCATCGTCCCAAGTGCACCAATCGCGCAGCATCGCCTGGCGGACGGTGGGAGAGGTCGATAGTGGCCCGGGAGTGAGGAGGATATAGGGATTGTCGAGATTCATGAGAACAAAGCGGTTGGAACAAACAAACGGAAAATTACCATGGCAGGCTGAAGGTCTTCACGTGGGAAAAGAACTTCATCGCCTCCGTCACCCCTTCCTTGACGCCGAGGCCGGAGTCGCGAATGCCGCCGAAGGGGGTGTGTTCGAGCCGGTATCCGGGCACTTCATTGATGTTGGTGGTGCCGGTTCGCAGCTCCTTGGCGGCCTTCATGGCGGCGGCGAGGTCGTTGGTGACCACGGCGCTGCTCAGGCCGAAACGGCCGGAGTTGTAGTATTGGATCGCGTCATCGAGGTCCTTCACCGTAACGATGGGAGCCAACGGGCCGAAGCTTTCCTCGTCGACCACTTCCGCCTCGCGGGGGACATTCGTGAGGATGGTGGGTTCAAGGAGCGCACCCTTGCGACCGCCGCCTGACAGGACCTTGGCACCCATGGAAACGGCGTCGTGAACCCGACGTTCAAGGAGCCTGGCGGAATCCTCGGTAATGACCGTGCCGACGACTGTGTCATCATTTTCCGGATCACCGGAAACGTAGGTCTTCGCCAGCTCGACGAACTTCGCGGTAAAGGCCTCCTGGATCTCGGGGACAACGAGGATGCGCTTGACGGCGGTGCAGCGCTGACCGGAGTTCCGGAACGAGCCTTCGCAGGCGAGTTTTGCGGCCAGATCGAGGTCGGCGTCCTCCAGCACGACGAGCGGTGAGTTTCCGCCAAGCTCGAGGCAGAGTTTCTTGTATCCCGCACGACTGGCGATGGATTTGCCGATTTCCACCGATCCGGTGAAGGTGACCACCTCGGTGCGTGGGTCCGCGATCATCGGGTTGATGACCTCGTCCAAAGAGCCGACAAACATCGAGAGCATCCAACCCGGCAAGCCGGACTCGTAGAGGAGCGCGGCGAACTTCAGGGCTGTTAGGGGCGTGCGCTCGGAGGGTTTCAGGATCACCGGAGCACCGGCGGCGATGGCGGGCGCAAGTTTGTGGGCGACCTGATTGAGCGGATGGTTGAAAGGTGTGATTGCGGCGATGAGGCTTACCGGAAAGCGCGTCGTGAAGATGCGACGCGCCTTGCCCATCGGACTGATGTCGCACGAATAAATCTGTCCGTCATCGCGCAGGGCTTCCATGGCGGCGAATTCGAGCACATCCGAGCTGCGGCCGGTCTCGTAGCGCGACTCCTTGAGGCAAAGCCCGGTTTCACGGGTGATGATTCGCGCGAACTCCTCACTGCGTTCCGCGAGAAGCGCAGCGGCCTTGCGCAGGATGGCCGACCGCTCGTGGCGACCCAGCGGTGAGTTCAATGGATCGAGCGCGGTCTGGATCGCGGTTTCCAATTCCGCACGCCCCACCACGGCGACGGTGCCGGTGAGCGATTGGTCGAAGGGATAGTGGACATCAAGAGTCCGGCCGGTTTCAACGGCATGACCGGCGATGTAAGCGGGAAGGTGGATGGGCGACCAGGTCATGGGAGTCAGGCGTTGCAGACAAAATCAAACACATCGAAGTTCCTAGGGTCACCCTCCGCCATGCGGCGGAGTTCCGGAGTGAGAGGTTTGGAGAGAACCAGGGGAACCATTTCCTCGTAGCGTCCTCCGTGCGAGCGCAGGCCGCCATCGAGCACGCTGAGGTCGTGATGCTCTGGAGACTTGCCGACGACCCAGTCGCGCCCGGAAAGGACGACGAGATCGCCGATGCGATCGGGAGCGAGTTCAAGTTTGTCCACCGCCTGTTCGCGGGTGAGCACCTCGGTGATTCCATCAAGACCGAAGAGATACTCGGCCACCTGACTGCGGATCGATGGGTCCTCCAGGTGCACCATGACCAGCGAACCCAGCGCACCATGATGGACGACGTAGGGATCGGTGATCGGGCAGATGACTCGGAGTTGGTTTCCGAATGCTTCCCGAAGCACGGACTCCACAAAGATCACCTTGGGGTTTCCATTCGCATCGTTCTTGGCGTTCATGCCATGGTCCGCAGTGAGGGCGACGGTGCAGCCCGCATCGAGCAAGCGGCCGATCGCCAGATCGATCCTCGCGTGGAAATCGAGGATTTCCGGAGCATCCGGCGCGAACTTGTGCTGCATGAAGTCGGTGGTGGAAAGGTAGAGGAAATCGGCCACGCCTTGTTCGGCAAGGGCGGCTCCGGCCTCCAGCACATAGATCGAGGCATCGCCCGAATAGATCTCCGGGCGGGGTTTGCCGATGATGTCGGTGGCGTTGTCGATGCCGTGGGTTTCGCGTTTTGCTTCATCGACTTTTTCCGACGAGAAAACAATGCCGCCACGCTCCACGACGCCATCGCCGAGGACGGTGCGGAGTTTCTCTTTTGCGGTGATGAAGGCGACTTTGCGTCCGGCATCCGCGGCGGCGGTGAGGATGGTTCCGCAGCGGCGGAACTCCGGGCCGTTCATCATGACTTCCTCACCGGTTTCCGGATTGAGGAAAAAGTTCCCGCAGATGCCATGGATCCGGGGCGGCACGCCGGTGACGATGCAGGTGTTGTTGACGTTGGTAAAGGAAGGCAGTGCACCGCGGACCATGCCCCGCCAGCCATCGCGCGCCATGGCGGCGAGACGCGGCATTTTCCCGCAGGCGATGGCGGTGGACAGGTATTCGTCCGCGCAGCCGTCGAGGCAGATCACGGCGACGGGATGGGCGGGAGGGTTGTAGGTGCGTTGGTTGACGGTGAAGGACATCTTTGTTTCTGGAGGTCTAACTGGAGAGGGAAAGGAAAGCTTCGGCAAGACCGAAGGAGAGCGTCATGCCCGAGCCGCCGGTGCCGGTCGCCACATGAACACCGGGCAGAGGCTCGCTGCGGAAGATCGGGCCATCGGGATTCTTGGCATACAGGCCGTGCCAGCGTTCGGCGATGGTCCAATCCGGGAAGTCGAAGAGCCGGCGGAGTTCGCGAAGGATGAGGTCGTCGATGAGCGGTTTGTCGAAGATCGAGATGTCCTCGCCGTATTCGTGCGAATCCCCGAGCACAAGGCCGCCGTTGCGATCCTGTGAGGCCATCACATGGATCCCGTAATGGTCGAGTTCCGGAGTCTCGCGGGCGACCCTTTCCCTGACAGCGGTCATCGACGGGCAGATGGCGAACGACGGGTAGTGGCGCAGGGTGAGGCCGCTGGAGAGCATGGGGCCGAGTTGCCATCCACCGGTTTGCGGGACGGTGCGCAGCATCTGGAGTTTGCAGACCTTGAGCGGGGCCGCGGCAAAGACCTCGGGAAACAAGGTCTCGAAGTCGTGCCCGGAGCATACGAAGGCGCGATCAAACGAGTGCCTCATTCCGGCCGCGGTGCGCAGCGAGCCTTCGGAGATCCCGGTGACGGCGGTGCTCCATTGGAAGCGGATTTCATATCTTTCGGTTAGATAGACAGGCAACATCGCCAGCGACTCGCGCGGGTCCACATTGCATTCCGCAGGGCTGTGCAGCACGGCCTTGGCGACGCCCTTGCGGATGCCGGGGCAGCGCGCCTCCGCCTGTTCGCGGGTCCAGAGCGCACAGTCGTATCCAAGGTCCGGAGCGATCCGGGAAAACTCCTCCAGCACGGCGGCTTCGTCATCGTGTTCCACCACGCAGGCGGAACCACAGGCGCGAAAGGCCGTTTTCATGGTGCTGGAGAACTCCCGCCAGAGTTCGCCGCTGCGGAGGGCGGTGGGAAGCAGGTCGGGCGTCTGGCCGATGGGCCAGAACATGCCGAAGTTTCTGACCGAGGCCCCGCAAGCGCGCTCGGAGCGTTCGAAAACGGTGACGCGATCCCCTTCCCTGGCAGCCGCCCAGGCGTGGGCGAGGCCGAGGATGCCACTACCGATGACCGCGGTATGACGGGCGGGTGTCATGGTCCGGAGTTTTCCTTTTTGACGATGCGAGTGGAATCAAACAATCGGCCGTCGATGTCGAAAGACTGGATTTCCAGCGTCCCGCCATTGACCACGACGTAGCAGAAGTGATGGCCTTGTTTCACGTAGCGTTGAAAACCGGGCCGGAAGGGTCCCGAGCGTTCGAGCGGGCCGCCACCACCGCCGGTGACCATGTAGAGCGTGCCATCCTTCTCGACGGGCTGGCCATTGCGGATCATCCAGGTGCGCTCGTAGCTGTGAACGTGCCCGCACCAGACGATGTCCACGGCGTGCTTGTCGTAGAGATCGATGAGCGGCTTGGACTTTATGTCGCCGAGGGTGGCCTCGCGCAGCGGTGTTTTCCAATCGTTGCCATAGTCGTCATCGGAGGAAAACGGCGGTTGATGGTGCACGCAGATCTTCCACCGGGCCTTGGAGGCGGAGAGTTGTTTGTCGAGCCATTCGAATTGCTCGGTGCCCGGACGGACGTCGCGGTTGGTATCGAGCATGAAGAACTGGGCGTTGCCGTGGCTGAAGGTGTAGAAATACTCCGGCGACGGGAGCGACATGTATTCGTAGTAAAACCTCGTGTCCTTGTCATGGTTGCCGAGAACCGGATAGAAAGGCACGCGTTCGATGAGCGGCTGCATGGATGCAAAGAACTGCTCGGTCCACTGGGACTTCGAGTTTCCCGCGTCCACGAGGTCGCCGGCGATGACCGCGAAGTTCGGGCGGTATTCCCACGCGGCCTTGGCCAGGGCATTGGCGACCTTCGGTTGATACTGCGTGTCCGAGAGCACCACGAATCCGAAAGGTGTCTCCTGCTTGCCGGCGGTCTGAAAGGTGCTTACCGGGGTTTCCAGGGATTTCCCTCGATGCTCGGCCAGCACATCTCCGCCATCCGCGACGGACAGGGTTTTGTAATAGTATAACATTTCCGGGACCAACCCGGTGATCTTCACTTCGTGATAGGTCGAGGGCGCGGTATCCGATGCGATGGTGGAGGGATCCGATTCCTCACCCCAGCTCACCTGGCCGGTGCAGGGGAAGTTGGTTTCCCAGCGGATGGTTGCCTCGGACTGGGTGACCCATTGCAGGTAAGGTTGCACCACGATTTCCGGGACGACGGGCGGCGGCGGATCGACCGGCATGCGGCGGAGTTCCTCGCCATGTTCCAGATCGTGCTTCACCCAATCCGCGGTGGCGCAGGTGGGATAGAGGCGGACGCTGACCAGTCTGCCGTCGTGGGGGAAATTCTCATCGCTGTCCTGATAGCCGCCGATGGCGATGCGCGGTGATGCGGGCCAGAGGATGTCGCCGGACTGCTCGCGCGAGGAGGCGACGAGTTCACCATCGAGATAGAGACTGAGTGTGGTGCCGTCGTAGGTTCCGACGATCTGATGGATCTGCCCGGGCACCCAGGGCTTCGATCCGCGGAGGATGGTCATTTTCCCGTCCCCGTCGTCCGCGCCCTTGGTGGACAGGGAGACGGTCGGGCGGGAGCCATCGTAGCCGAGGGCGATTCCCCGTTCCGCTCCGCCATTGTCTTCAAGAGAGGAAAAGACCGCGCCGAACTGGCGCGCGGTATCGATCGAGCACCAGGCGGCAAGAGTAAACTCACGGACGGGCAGGCAGCGGGTGAGTTCTTCGGGAGGAGCCTCGGCGAGGTGGGGTTTGGCAAGGGCAGTGAAGCGCAGGCCCGCCCTTCCGGGGGGAGATTCGAGGGGCGAGCCACCGAGGAGGAGACGGGGACCGAAGCGCGGCTTGAGCGTGTTTTCAGCGATGGCCTCCTTGTTGAAATCGTAAGCAAGAAGCGGTTCCGGTCCGCCTGGATGGGCAACTGCGGCTGCGGTGGAGAAAAGAAGCCAAATCGGAAAACGAAGCATGACGGAGAGACTCTATGGAAAAAGCTGGGGAAAGGTCGATTGAAGAAACGCAAAAGTCATTGGCATTAGTCCAAGCCCTTTCTCCGGGAGGGGCGGGTGGCGTGGAGGAAATAGCCGGCGGAGACCGCCACGAGAACAAAACCACCGGCACCGAGGAGATGGGTGAATCCGCTGAAGTAATCGAGATGAGTGGCCGAAGGGGTGCCCAGGTCCTTGTAAACTTGAATCAGGGCGGCACCGGTGTAACCGATCGAATCGGCCAACTGGATTCCAAAGACCGCGGTGCCCGCACTGCCTGTGGCGGCCATGAGCCGTTCGAAAAGCACCGCATTGATGGGGGCGAAGGCGAGGTAGGTGCCAAGCCCGGTGGCGATCATCCAGCTGAGTCCGCTGATCCACCCCTGACTCATGGCAAATGAGGCGGCGAGCAGCACGCCCATGCCGAGCAGCATGAAACCGAAGGTCAGGAAGAGGGCCAGGCGGTTGTTTTTGATAAGAGTCAGAAGGGCGAGCGCGAGCAGGGTGACCACCGCCACCGGAACGTCTGCGCGGGAAAAGAGCCCGCTTTCCCCGGAGCCGTATCCGAGACCCCGGAAGATCTCGATGCCATAGTTGTCGCGGAAATCGCGGTAGGCGGTTAGAAAGAAGTAAAATGCAAGCAGCGCGATCAATCCGGGGGCATAGCGGCGCAGGAAGGCGCGGCGGTCGGACTTGTCCATGGTGGCGCGAGGCTGGCGGGCGGCGCGGTCGGCATCGGTGGGCGGAGGAAGTGAGGAAAGACACCAGACGGCGAGGGCGAAGACCGGCAGGAAAAGCGCACCGGTGGCGGCCGGCATCCAGGCTTCCGCAACGCCCGCATGATCCATCAACCAGCGGCCGACATCCTTGACGGCGGCGCTGGCGACGATGAAGGACCCGCAAAGAGCCGCCATCACAAAGTCCGAGCAGCGCCGTCCTTCGAGATAGGCAACCACCAGTCCCCACACCATGCCGAGCGGGAGCCCGTTGAGAAACATGGCTGCGGTTTTCCAAGAACCGGGGAGCAGGGCGAAGAAGAGCAGGGCCACTTGGGCGGCGAGAACCAGACCCACAAGCGTCGCGCCACGGCGGCCGGCGGTGGTTTCCGAACAAACCTTCACGCCGAGATACTTCGAAAGCGTGTAACCGAAAATCTGGCTGAGAACAAAAGCCGTCTTGAGCGTGATTCCGGAATCCAAAAAGGACTGACCGTCAAATGCCGCCGCGGTGAACGGCTTGCGGAAGGCATACATCGAGAAGTAGCACGAAAACGCCGCGATCGCGGCAAAGAGCGCGAAGGCAGGCCCCGGCAGCCCGGCCAGTGCGCGGGTGAATCGGCTTTGCGGGCGCGGGGGTGGATCAACCGGCATGCCGTGAGTCTGTTGAATGGGTGAGGCGGGTGTCGATTGCAGGAACGCGGAAGCTTGTGGCCGCAGCTCAAATCCGCGGTGACGAATCCGTCACTCCCCCACCCCATCAACGGCGGCGGCGGAGCAGGGCGAGGAAGCCGATGCCACCCAGCAGGGCTGCGCCGGGCTCCGGCACCGCGGTCCAGTTGAGCACGACGTCGCCACCGACGCTGGAGAGCGACCATGAGCCCTCGCCGGAGAAGGTGCCTGCGGAGCTGGTGTTGAGGTTGAAGAGCCCGCCGGAGAACGAACCTCCGTTGAGATCGATGATGGTGAAACTGCGGTCCACATCCCAGGCCGCGGCGGCGTAGTTGATGGCGGAGGCGATCAGGTTGAATCCGGCGGAGGAATCGATGGCGAGGTTTCCACCGGTGACGTCGATGGCGTCGTAGTCTGTGCCGCGGATGCCGAGCGTGTCGCCGACCATCTCGACGTTCACGGTGGATGTCGCGGCGTATGAGAGATTCCCGGTGAAGGTCTGGAGCCCCGGACTGGTTCCCGGTGAGTGAGTGCCGGCGATGGTTAGATTTCCGGCCACCGTTCCTGTTCCTGAGAGCGTTTGGGCGGCGGCGATCGTGTAGCCACCGGAAAGTCCGGAGACATCGAAGGTGGTGCTTGCACCGACGCTGATGGACGGGCTGGCGATCGATCCCGAACCGGCCAGGGCAAGGGTGCCGGTGGTGATCTGGGTGAGGCCGGTGAAGGTGTTCGAGTTGGAGAGTGTGAGCGTGCCGGCACCGAGTTTGTGGAGTTCGCCGGTACCGGAGAGTACTCCGGAGAGGGTCACGTTGTTTCCATTCGTATTGAGCACCTGTTTGCCTGCGCCGAGCTGGATGCCGCGGGAAGAGGACATGGCGGCATCAAAGCGCAGGCCGACCTGAGTGTTGGTGCCGATGTCGAGAAACACCGAGTTCGCGGCATCCCCGAGGGCGGCGTTGGAGTTGATGGAGAGTCCGCCGCGATTGATCTGGACCCGGCCGATGAACGTATTGGTTCCAGTGAGCTTGATGAGTCCGGTGCTACCGCCGCCTGTATCGGTGTTGACGTAGAACGTGGGAATGCTCACCCCGCCGCCGCTGATCACGCCGGAGAGTGTGAGTTCGGTGCCGTTGGCGGCAACAAAGTCGTGGCGGGTGGCGGTGTTTGGCAGCACGATGTTGTTGGATGCGGTACCTGCAAGTGCCGCGCTGAGGATGGTGCCGGCTGAGGTCGCGGTGATCGCTCCGGTGCCGAGTCCGCTGAAGACGTTGGAGACGTTTCTGGAAGCGGTGGTGAGATGAAGGGCCCCTTGGGCGGACCCGGTGGCTGGGGCGGTGGCGATGGTCCACCCGCCGCTGTGGGTGTTCGTGTTGTTGGCGGGGACGAGCGAGGTCGTGCCGCGGCGGACGAGGTTGCCTGCACCGGTGATCTGGCCGGTGATGGAGGATCCGGTGAAGCTTCCTGTGTCGATGACGGTTTGGGAAAGCACGCTGACGCTTCGGCCGCTGTTCAGGGCGATGTTGTTGGCGCCGAAGGTGAGGCCGGTGCCCGCGGTGGTGCCGGTGACGTCGAGGGTGAGATCGTTCGCGGCGTTTCCGAGGGCGGCGTCGCTGGTGAACTCGAGGGCACCGCGGTTGAGCCTCCAGGTGCCGAGCACGCTGTTCGAAGCGTTGGTAAGGCGGAACTTGGCGACGCCTCCGCTGGCGCTGTTGTTGAGGAAGAGAGTGGCTCCGCTGTTGCCCCCGCTGATCACACCGCCGAGGGTGACGGTTTGCCCGATGCCGGCGGTGGCGACGAGGTTGGTCTGGACCACACCGGAAGCGAAGGCGATGTTGTTGGAGAACGTGGTCGCGGTGCCAAATCCTGTTAGAAAGTTGAGCCCGGTCATGGTCGCGGTGTTCGCGAAGGTGACGGGCGCGGTGCCGAGAGCATTGGCGTTGCCAAGGCGGATGGCACCGTCGACGGAGGAGTTCGGCCCGCCATTGATGGTGACGGAGGTGAATGAGTTCGCGTTGTCGAACCGGAGTCCGTTGGCTCCGTTTTTCACGAGCGCACCACCCGTGATGGAACCGCCGGTGAACGTGTAGGAACTGCTGCCTGGAGCGTTGAAAGTGAGGGTGCCCACGGAGACACCGCCGGCGTCCACGGCGATCGATCCCGCCGCGCCGGCACCGGTTCCGGAGCCGAAGGTGACGTTGTCGCCTGCGATGAAGGAAACATTCGCGGAACCGCTCCACCAGTTGGTGGTGGTGGTGTTCCAGGAACCGCCTCCATCCTGGGAGCCCGTGGTGAGGGTGTCCGCGTCCCACGTGACATTCGCACCGGCGGCGGGCAGGACGAGGGAGGTGAGGCTGAAGATCAGGTGGCGCAGTTTCATGAGGAGAAGAACCTTGTCTAAGTCTTCATCATGCGGGCAGGGACGGAGGGGCGGCAATGGCATCCCAGCCAAAACAATTGGCATTTTCCCCGCAGGCGGTTAAATCCCCGTCATGCCGTCACCGGGAAGCGTCACCAGGAAAGTCCGACCGCTGCGGCGGCATTACCGCGTGGGCATCCGCCTGCTCGATTGGTCGCAGGGCTTCTGTTACCGTTTGTTTCCCGGGATTCTTGAGGTGGCGCGATCGGGGCATGACATCGAGCTGGTCTTCGAACAACCGAGCGGCGGGGACATCGCGCCGATCCGGATCGACGAGCATTGGGACGGCGACGGGTTGTTGGTTTACCGCTACACGGCGGCCGAGGCGAAGGCATGGGCGAAGAAGGGCATCAAGGTGGTGAACCTGAGCGCCGAGCAACCAGCCAACGGCCCGCGTTTCCCCCGGGTGACGCTGGACAACGAGGCGGCCGGAGCGATGGCGGCAAGGCACCTGATGACCCTCGGTCTGCGGCGATTCGCATTCTGGCATGATCCGCATCGACGGTATTCGCATGAGAGACTGGAGGGCTACCGGAGCGAACTGGCAAAGGCCGGCTACCCGCTGACGGTGATCGAGATTCCGTCATCGCATTATTCCGATGCGGAGCGGGCGGGACGCAACGAGGCGCAGGCGTGGAAACTTCTGGCCAAGCTTGAAGCGCCGACCGGGTTGTTTGCCAAGGACGACATCTCGGCGGTGTGTGCGATGCGGGCACTGACGACTCTGGGCCTTCGTTGTCCCGAGGATGTTCCGGTTCTCGGTGTGGCGGACGACTCGGTGTATTGCCACCTCACCCGCCCGGCCTTGAGCAGCGTGCGGTTTCCGGGACGTTTGATCGGCAGCAGGGCCATGCAGTTGCTGCTGGCGATGATGAACGGTGAAAAGGTGGCGGAAGACGCCCGCATCCGGATCCCCGCGGCGGAGCTGACGGTGAGGGAGAGCACCGGGCTGGTGGAACTGCCGGATGAGGTGGTGACCAAGGCGATGCGTTTCATCCGCGAGCACGCGCCGCGGCGGGCCGTGGCGGTGGACGAACTGTGCCGTGCCGCGGGTGTCTCGCGGGAACTGCTCCGGCAACGGTTTCAATCGATGTTAGGGAGAACGCCGAAAGAGGAAATCGACCGCCAGCGTGTGGAGGTCGTCTGCGAGAGATTGCGGCAGACGGGCTGGAAGATCGAGCGAATCGCCGAGGAGACCGGTTTTGGCGCGGCAGACGAGTTATGCCGGTTCTTCAAGCGGACGATGGAAATGACGGCGGGCGAGTATCGCAAGCAAATGTCCGGAGCGACCGGGCGGTGAGCGGCTTCAAGGTGAAGCGGCCACCTTGAGACGGGCGAAAAGCTTGGGAGCGCCACCGTGAGGGATGGTCACGGTGATGGTGTCAAGCGGGCTTCCATTCTGGGTGCTGATGGTGGAGTTGAGAGGATCCGATGCGGTGGTCCACGGGCCTTGCGGTGAGGACGCGAACTCCACGGAGAGCGGCACGGCAGCGGCGGCGTCGTTCCGGCTGAAGGTGAAGACGAGCGAGTTTCCGGAGACCGATGCGACGGGGAGCGATGAGACCGAGTTGGATCCCGGGGTCGAGGGATTGGGTTCCGAGCCGAGGACAAACTCGATGCCATTCGGCAAGCCGTCGTTATCCGGGTCTGCGGTGAATTCCGCGGCCGGCCCGCTGAGTCCCTTGGCGGAGGCCCATGACACAAAGGGATTGGCAACTGCCGTGTAAGTGGCGACGAGCGCATCGCCCGAGGTTTGCAAAGACCAGGATCCCGCACCGGGGAAGGCGCTTGTTTGAAGGGTCCAGTTGTCCGCCGTGAGGCCGATCGGAGACGAGTTGGCCAATGCGATGGGGAAGGAGCGATTGGTTTCGGAAAATCCGGTCACGCCGGTGAAATCGAGAGTCACCACGAGCCTGGCCGCGGTGCTGGCGGTGATGGCGATGGAATTGGCGGCGAGGGTATCGAATCCGGTGCCGGGAGCGCCATTCCAGTCGGCGATGCGATGAGCAAGCCGGGAAGCGCCTGTGAGGGTGAGCGTGTTGCCGAGCGTGAGCGTGCCGGGCGAGGTTGATCCCGGAGCGAGTGTGCCGTTGACCAGCACGGGACGGAGGATGGAACCGGTGCCGCCGAGAGTGGCTCCGGCAGACACGGTGACCGTGGAGGTCGAGGTACCGAGCGAGCCATTCACCATCAGGGAGCCCGCGTCCACGGTGGTGATGCCGGAGTAGGTCTGGTTGTTGGAAAGCGTGAGCGAGCCGCCACCGGATTTGAAGAGTTGTCCGGCACCGCTGATCACGCCGGAAAGCGAGACCGCGTTGCCATTGGTATCGAGAACCTGCTTGCTGCTTCCCAGGAGCACGTTGCGGGCGCTTGAAAGCGGCGCGTCGAACCTGAGGCCGATCTGCGAGGCGGTGCCGATGTCGAGATGGATCGAGTTGGAGGCGCTTCCGAGTGCTCCATCCGAAGTGATCGCAAGGCCACCGCGGTTGATCCGGATCAGGCCTTGGAAGGTGTTCGAGGGATGCGTGAGCTTCACCAAGCCCGTGCTACCACCGCCGGTGTCCGTGTTGATGAAGAGCACCGAGGTGGCGCTGCCGCCGGAGATCGCACCATCAAGCTGCAGGGTGGTGGCGTTCTTTGCCAGCAGGTTGGTGGCGAGTCCCGCCGTGGAGGAAAGCGCGACCGCGTTCGCCAGCGTCTGGGAGGCGTTCGGGTTGTAGAGAGCGGTGAATGTGGCGGTATTGGACAGCGTCAGAGCTCCGGTGCCGAGTGCGCTATTGTGCCCCACGCGGATCGCCGCGGTGGTGGTGCTGTTAGGTCCGGCACTGACCGACGTGCCCCCGGAGTAGGTGTTTGCTCCGGAAAGAGTGAGCGCTCCCGATCCAGGCTTGGTGACCTGGCCCGCGCCGGAGATCACACCGGAGAATGTCTGGGCGGCGGACGACGCATGGCTCAGGGTGGTGCCGGCGGCAATCGAGACCGCCGTGCCATGAGACCCGGAGCCGAGGGTGCCCGCGCCGCCGATGACCAGCGATCCAGAGGCCACATTCAAGGGCCCGGAGAAGCTGTTAGAACCAGTGAGGGTGAGGATTCCCGATCCGTTCTTGGTGAGAGTCACGCCTCCGGAAATGACCCCGGAGGCGGTCACGGCATTCGCGCCCGTATCGAAGTCGGTCGAAGTCACAAGCGAGGTCGCGCGGGTGAACGTCATCGCATTGAGAAAAGTGAGGTCCGCCCCGGCGTTCGAGTCGATGATGAGGGTGTTGGAGAGGTTTCCGAGCGCTGCGTCCGAGACCACGCGCAAACCGCCACGGTTGATCCGGATGGATGCGCGGAAGTCGTTTGCACTGTTAGATAAAACGAACTGCGGATTGAAGGATCCCCCTTGGTTGTTGTTCAGATAGAGGGTGGCGAGCGACGATCCACCGCTGATTTTTCCGGAGAACTCGATGGTATTGGATCCATTGCCCTGGCCGTTCATGTAGAGCGTGCGGTTCGCTGCCGTGGAATCGGCCGGTAGGGCGACCGGATTCGGGATTACGGCACTGGCTGCCAGCGGGACGGTGGAGAGCATGGCGGCGGAGGCGGTATCCGTGGAGGCGGTGGCGGCCACGGTGAGCGCGCCATTGCCAAGCGCTCCCGGATGACCCAGCGCGATGCCGCCGGCGTTGAGGGTGGTGCCGCCGAGATTGTTGGAAGATCCGAGCGTGAGGATCCCGGTGCCGCCTTTGGTGAGCGTGCCGCCAAGGGGGCCGCCTGAGAACGCATAGGATCCGTTTCCAAGAATCGTGGTCTGGGTCGGGGAGACACCGGCGGGCTGGATGGTCACGATTTCACCGATGTTCCCCGAGAACAGGGCCTGGCTGCCATCGGCGAATGCGACAGAGCCCGACCAGTTGGTGTCGGTGGTGTTCCACTGGTTGTTCGGGTTGGCATCGTCCCATGCAAACTGTCCCGGGCCGGTGACATAGATCGTGGCTGGCAGTGCCGCCTCGGCGGTGCCGGTGAAGACCAACTGATAGGTGGAGAGCCCGCCGGGTGCCGATGAATCGGTGAAGGAGGATTGGGAAAGAGGCGCCGTGGCGATGGGAGTGCCGTTGCGACGGATCTCGAAGCCGGTGGTGCCGGGAATTCCTGCGGCTGGCAGCGTCCAGTTCAAGACCACTCCGCCGGGGCTGTTGGATGCGGTGAAGGTCGGGCCGGTGACGAAGGCATTCTGGGCAAACTGCCACGAGGCGGAGATTCCCGCACCGAGATAGCGCATCAGGGTGGGCACCACGGCGACATGCCCCGGAGCGGCCTGGCTCACGCCGATCGGAACACCGCCACCGGAGACAATGAACGGAATGGTGCGTTCCTCGGTGGATTGTCCGCCATGGCTCGACCCGTTGCCACCGTGGTCCGAGGTGAGGATGACCAACCACGGTTCGCTGGCGATCTGAGGACGTGCGTTGATCGCGGTTAGGACCGTGCCGATGTGGGCATCCACATTGGCGATCGCGGTCATGTAACTGGGCACCGTGGTCGAGAAACCGTTCGCATGACCCGCGCCATCGACCTGGTCGAAATGCAGGAAGAGCACATCCGGATCCGCGGCCGCGAGGTGGGCGGCGGCCTTTGTGGCCACATCCGCATCCCGCAGTGCGTAGGACGAGCCGATACCCTTCACATGATGGTCGAGCCACTGCGGTTGTGCGGCGACGAGATAGTCCTCGATCCAACTCCAGCTCACAATCGAGCTGACGTAGGCGCCGGGTGTCGATTGTTTCAAGAGCCGCGCGAAGTGCGGTGCCTGGCCCACCAGATAGGAACCCAACACGGCGGGCTGGTCATAGGCGGTGGTGGCGTTTCCGTTGACGTTGTGCCGATCGATCCACGTTCCCGTGAGAATGCTGGCCCAGCCCGGACCGCTGATGGTGGGCTGCTGGGTGCTGGTGTTCAGGTCACCGCCGGCGTAGGCGTTCCAGGTGACGGTCCCGTTGGCGATGAGTCCGGCCATGTTCGGGGTGCTGCCCGAGAGGACGAACTGCTGGAGCGCATCCGAACGAAGACCGTCGATGCCAATGACGAGAACTCGTTTTCCGCCGTAGGGATTCGAGGTTCCCGGCCCCGCGAGAGCGGGAGCGGCGAGAATCACGGCGAGGGAGAGGAGGCGGACCGAAGTCATGAGGCGGCGAGTATGTGACATACGCGCCGCATGGGAATGGCGGTTTTGCCGAATTGTTTGGCAAAACCACCACATACCAAACCCACCTTGATTCAGGGCGTCTCGACCACCTTGAGCCGGGCAAACATCGTCGGCGATCCGCCGGTGGGCACCGTGACGGTGACCTGATCGGAAGGTGAACCGTCGAGCGTGCTGATGGTGGCGTTTCCGGGATCCACGGCGGTGGTCCAGGTGCCGGTGAGGCCGGAGTTGAACTCGACCACCGGATTCAGATAGGCGGCGGCGTCCGTGCGGTTGAATGTGAAGACGAGGTTGCCACCGGTGACGGAAAAGGTGGGCAGCAAGGCAGACGAGTTGGATCCGGGATTCGCGGGATTGGGTTCTCCGCCAAGGACAAACTCAAGTCCGTTAGAAATGCCGTCGTCATCCGGATCCGCATCGAAAGCGGCGGATGGGCCGGCGAGGCCTTTGGAGGTGGCCCAGTTCGAGAACGGAGTGCCGAGCGAATACACGAGAAGCAGTTGATTGCCGCTGGTTTCCAAGGACCAGGTGCCGCTGCCGCTGAAACCGGTGGGGATGACCTCCCAATTGTCGGTGCCAAGACCGGCGGGGGCCGATGTCGCCGTGGCGATGACAAAGGACTTCGGTCCCTCGGTGAAGTTGGCGAGCGATGAAGCGTTCACACGCACCTGCAACTTTGAGGAGGGGCTGGCGTTGATCTGGAGGGCGGTGAGGTTGAGCGTGTCGTATCCGGTTCCGGCGGAGCCGGTCCAGTCGGCGAGGTCGATGTCCACTGCGGAAGCGGCTTGCAGGGTGAGGGTGTTGGCGATGGCCAGGGATCCGGCTCCGGCGCCCGGCGCGATGGCCCCGGTGATGTTGACCGGGCGGTTGATCGTTCCGGTGCCTGCGAGGGATGCGCCTGAGTTCACGGTGAGCGCTGCGGTGGAAGTGGCAAAGGTGCCATCGACCTGAAGGGTTCCCTGCGCCACGGTGGTGGCCGAGGTGGTGCTGTTGGTGCCGCTGAGGATGAGCCTGCCGGTGCCCTGCTTCACGAGGATGCCGCTTCCGGAGATATTGCCGGGGATGGTGGCGGTGAAGCCCTGCGTGTTGATGGGGCGGGAGTTGGCGGTGCCGGGCAGAGTGATGTCGCGGCCGGAAGAAAGCACGATGTTGTCGGCATCGAAACGGAGGGCACCGTTGAGGTTCTCGGTGAAGTGTTCGATGTCGTTGGCCGTGTTTCCGAGGACAGCGTCGCTATCGATGCCGAGGGTTCCGCGCTCCATGCGGATGGTGCCTTGGAAATCGTTGGCGGCGTTCCGGAGTTCAAGGATGTTGTTGTGATTTCCGCCGATCCCGGTGTCCACAAGCTGATAGACCTGTCCGGCCGTGCCGCCGCTGATCTTGCCGGCAAGCCGGACGGTGGTGGGCAGCGTGGGAGCGGCATCCGCGGTGCCGCGGATCGTGAACGAGGCATGGCCGGTGGCACCGAGCGTGACCGGATTGGAGAGGACCGTGGTGGAGCCATCGACAAAGCTGAAACGGAGCTGTCCACCCGCGTGGGTGATGGCACCGGAGCCGAGGGCGCTCGAATGGAGCATGAGGAGCGTGCCACCTTCGATTTGAGAGCCGCCGTTGAAACTGTTGGCGGCGGGCATCGTGAGCACGTTGGCGGCCTGTTTGACGAGCGAGCCGCCCCCGCTGATGCTGTTGGACAGGGTCTGTGCATCGGAGCGGTTGATCGCGAGAGTCCCGTTATTGGTGACCGGGCCCGCGCCGAGGGTTCCGGAAGTGCCGCCATTTCCGATGCGGAGGGTTCCCGCGCTGATGGTGGTGGAACCATGGTTGTTAGATGCCGTGAGTGTGACCGCACCGGCCCCCAGTTTGGTGACGCTTCCGGCACCCGTCAGGGCGGCGGACACCGTGAGATCGTCCGAGCGGTTGAAGATGAGGGAGCCCTCGATGTAAGTGGTGCCGGTGCCAAGGCTGCCGCTGGTGCCACCGTCACCGATCTGAAGCGTGCTGGAACCGAGGATATCGGTGAATCCGGTGTAGCTGTTGTTGGTGGCGAGGATGGTGGTGCCGCCGCCGTTGAGTTCGATGCCGGTGGACCCGGCGATGCCTCCGGTTCCGGTGAGGGTGTAGGTTTTCGTGTTGTTCTGGAATCGGACCGATCCCGCCGTGGCGGTGAAGTCGAGCACGGGGCTGGTGTTTCCGGAGGTAGGTGAATCGTCGAAGACGATGTGATCAAGGACGTGGAAGGAGTCCGGAGTGCCTCCGTTGTTCCAGTTGTTAGTGGTGGCGAGGTCCCAGGTGTTGTTGATGGCACCGGTCCAAACGAGATTGGCGACCACGCCGCTGAAGGTCACCGAGATGGAGCTTGCGGTGCCGGTTCCGTAATCCACGGCGGCGGCCACCCGGCTGCCGATGAGTCCGTTGACGGTCACGGGAGGAGTCCCTGTGAGGGTCCCGTAGTTGATGATGGGATAAGGAACGCCTGGATCCGGAGCACCGAGAATGTTGAGCACGATCCCGCCGCTGGTGAACTGATAGGCATTGGTCACGGTGAGCAGGTCCGAGGCGGTACCATCCACATCGATGGCGAGGGTGCCGTTGTTGTGGGTGAGTGAGCTCACCGTGGCGGCGGCCACCGGGGACGAGGAGCCACCGAAGGCGAATCCTCCATTGTTGAGCGTGAGAGCTGCTGCGGAGGGAAGAGTTCCGTTGAGGGTGGTGAGGCCCGAGCCGTTTTGAGTGAGGGTGCCGGTGCCGGAAAAGTTGTTGGCCAGCGTGAGGGCATTGGAGCGATTGAAAGAAATCGCGCCGTTGTTCACAACCGCGCCTGCGCCGATGGTTCCGGAGCTGCCGCCGTTTCCGATTTCGAGGGTACCGGCATTGACCGTGGTGGTTCCGGCATAGTTATTGGCGCCGGTGAGGGTCAGTTTGCCTGCCGAAGCCTTGAAGAGATCGCCTGTTCCGGAAATGATTCCGGAGAGCGAGACATCATTGCCGTTGGTGTCCAACACCTGCCTGCTGGCACCGAGCTGGATCGGGCGGGCGGAGGACATGGAGGCATCGAAGCGCAGACCGACCTGGCTGGTGGTTCCGACATCCAGCAGCACGGTGTTGGCGGCGTTTCCGAGCGATCCATCGGCTGCGATGGCGAGGCCGCCACGGTTGACTTGCACCCTGCCGAGGAAGGTGTTGGCGGTGTTTCCGAGTTTGAGGAATCCGGTGCTGCCACCGCCCTGGTTGGTATCCACGAGCAGGTTGGATGTGGCCGCTCCTCCGGAAACCACGCCATTGAGTTCGAAGGAGGTGGCGTTTCTCACCAGGAAGCGCGTGGAAATGCCCGCCGTGGCCGAAAGGGCGATGTTGTTGGCAAGGGTCTGGGAGGCCACGCTGTTGAAGAGCGCGGTGATGCCGGTGGTGTTGTTGAGCGTGACGGTGCCCGATCCCAGAGCGGAGTTGTTGGTGACCTGGATGGCACCGGCCGTCTGCGTGTTCGGCCCGGCACTGATGATGGTGCCGTTGTAGGTGTTGGCATTGCCGAGGGTGAGAGACCCGGTTCCAATCTTGGTAAGGCTGGACGCTCCGCTGATCACGCCGCTCGCGGTGACCGCATTGGCACCCGTGTTGAAATCCGTCGCCGTACTCAGGGTAGTGTTGCGCGTGTAGGTCATCGCGCTGTTGAACGTCAGGTCGGCCCCGGCGTTCGAGTTGAAGGTCACGGTGTTCGCGGAGTTTCCGAGAGAGGAGTCCGAAGCGATCCTGAGTCCGCCGCGGTTGATGAGGAGGTTTGCGCGGAAATCGTTCGTGGCATTGGACAAGACGAACTGCGGGTTGAAGGCACCGCTTTGGTTGTTGTTCAGATAGAGCGTGGTGAATGCGCTGCCGCCGCTGATTTTCCCGGAGAGTTCGAGGGTGTTGGTGCCGTTTCCGGTGCCATACATGTAAAGGGCGCGGTTGGAGGCGGCCGTATCGACCGGCAGGTTGATCGCGTTCGGGAGGGTGGAACTGGTGGTAAGACCGGTGGTGACCAACATCGCGGTGGTAGTCGTCCCGGTGGAAGTTCCCGTGCCGAAGGTCACGGCGTTGGCACCGAGGGCTCCGGTGTTCCCGATCGCGAGATTGCCCCCCGTGAGGCTCACCGATGAAAACAAGTTCGCGGAACTGAGAGTGAGCGTGCCCGTACCGGACTTGGCCAGCGAACCCGCGATGGGACCACCAAAGAAGGTCCAGGATCCGTTGCTGACCGTCGTGGATGTCGGAGACACTCCGGCGGCGTCGACGAGGACGGTTTCGCCCGTGGCGGCATTGAACACGGCATCATCGCCCGGAGCGAAGACCGCAGCACCGGTCCAGTTGGCATCGACGGTGTTCCAATTGTTGTTCGCATCGGAGACATTCCACGTGACCGTTCCGGCGTGGACCGATGCGGACAGGACCAGGAAAAGGGAGAGGCTGATGGAGGATTTCATGGCGGGATAGGACCGTGGCATCATGCCCGCCGCGACCTTCCGGGCAATGGGCATATCGCGAAATTTATTGGCGAAACACCAATCCCGTCATGACGGAGCCGCGCCAGTCGCAACCGGGCGGCAAAACCCGGTATTGCACTTTTCCGAAGCATCCCCACACTCCGTCCATGGAACTCGACCTCATCGACGTCCAATTCGACCTCCGGAGCATCAAGCCCCGCGAGCTCGAGGAGGCGTTTGAAGACCCATTCTCCGTGCGTTTCCTGCCGGATGCCGAACGCAAGGACGGGGCATCCCGGTTCTACTCGCTCGGCAGGACGGTGGCGGACCGCTACCTGTTTTTCGCATTCTGGACCGACGGCAAGACCACCCGCGTGGTGGCCGCGCGCGACATGTCCGACACCGAGCGGAAATTCTACGACCGCAAATACGCCGAATTCCGCTGAAATCCGATTTTCCCCACCCGAATGAACTCCATCACCCGCTGGTCCGACATCCCTGAATTCGCCGACGAGGCCGCCGAAGCGAAATTCTGGGAAGATCACGAACTTGACGCCCGCCTCATGGCCACCTCGGTGCACGAGGCGGATGCCCGCGAATCCACGACCATCACCCTGCGCTTCGATCCGAGGATGCTATCCCGCATCAAACGGATCGCCCGCTCGCGTTTCCTGAACTATCAGTCGATGATGAAGCAGTGGCTGGCCGAGCGGCTTGAAGACGAGATGCGCAAGCTCTGACGATGCGTTGGCTCATCCGGCGTCCGGCACTCTGGCTCGCGGGGCTGCTCGTTTGGTTTGCCACGCTCTGGGGACTTTCCTCCCTGCACAGTGCGGGGCCGCGGATCGATGTCCACCACATCGACAAGCTGATGCATTTCGGTTACTTTCTCGGCGGTGGATTTCTTTTCGCCGGCTGGCAATTCCGGCTGCATGCGGATTCTCCTGACTGGCGGCGCATCCTGGGCGCCGCGTTGCTCGCGATGGCATTGGTCGGCGCCGTCGACGAGTGGCACCAGTGCTACACTCCGGGGCGCAGCGGCGGCGACCCGTGGGACTGGACCGCCGATGTTCTGGGCGGGGCGGCCGGAGCCTGGATCCTGCGTGCGATCCACCGCAGGATCTGAGGGAATTCACGATCCTGAGGCCAGGCGGGCGGCTTTTGCCCTTTTCATCGCGGACGGTGGCGGCTAACTCAGGTTCATGGGACTCAACCAGCTCGAACAACTCAAGCAGCTCACCACCGTCGTCGCAGACACCGGCGACTTCGAATCGATGCGCGTCTATCAGCCGCGCGACGCCACCACCAATCCGTCGCTCATCCTCCAGGCGGCCGCCAAACCGGAATACCGGCACTTGGTCGAGCAGGCGGTCAAGGAAGCCTCGGCCACGGGACTCGCCGGAGACGCGCTGACCGAAGCGGTGCTGGACCGCATCCTGATCCTCTTCGGCCTTGAGATCCTGAAAATCGTGCCGGGCCGCGTTTCCACCGAGGTGGATGCACGGCTTTCCTTCGACACCGCAGGCACCATCACCAAGGCACGCCAGCTCATCGCCGCCTACGAGAAGGAAGGCCACTCGCGCGACCGCATCCTGATCAAGATCGCCTCCACCTGGGAGGGCATCAAAGCCGCGGAAACCCTCGAAAAGGAGGGCATTCATTGCAATCTCACGCTGCTGTTCTCCTTCGCCCAGGCGGTGGCCTGCGCCGAGGCGGGCGTGCAACTGATTTCGCCCTTTGTCGGCCGCATCCTCGATTGGTACAAGGCCTCGACCGGAAAAGACTATCAGGGCGACGAGGATCCCGGGGTGATCTCGGTGAGAAAGATCTACAACTACTACAAGAAATTCGGCTACCGCACCGAAGTGATGGGTGCCTCGTTCCGCAACAAGGGCGAGATCCTCGCGCTGGCGGGTTGCGACCTACTGACGATTTCCCCCGGCCTGCTCGGGGAGCTCCAGGCCTCCGAAGAACCGATCACCGCCAAGCTGACGCCAGAGGAAGCCGCCGGCGCGGATTTCGAGAAACTCGAGCTCGACGAGAAAACCTTCCGTTTCCTCCTCAACGAGGACGCCATGGCCACCGAAAAAACCGCACAGGGCATCCGCAACTTCGCGGCAGACATTGTGAAGCTCGAAACGATGGTCAAGGGCATGCTCGCCTGAGCCCGCCGCGGTTCACTGAGGCCATTCGGACAGCGGGATCCGCAGGAAATACATCGTGTCCACGCCCTCGTAGATCACACCGATCCGGTTGTCGTCGACGGGAGCGAGGCACGAGTAGCCGAAGCATTTGCGCGAATCATAGAGCAGATGCCGCCGCTCCGGCCAGGTCTGGCCCTGGTCGGTGGAGAGCTTGATGGTCATCGAGTGCCTCCCATCGGTGGCATCCGGATTGGAAAACCAAAGCAGGCTGCCACGCCGGGGATGCCGCCACGCGAGCAGGCTGCCCATGCAGACCGGTTCGCGAAGTGCTTTGCGGTCCGTGGCATGGAGCGACCATGTGCGGCCGAGGTCACGGGTCACGGCGACCGTGCGCGAACCACCGCGATTGTCCCGGCAATTGATCATGATCGAGCCGTCATCCAGTTCCGCCACCTGGGCCTCGGTGGTATCCGACTTCACGCCGGTCCCCGTCGTCCAGGTTTCCCCGCCGTCCTTTGAGGCGATCAGCGTGGACCAGGGCTTGCCGTCCGCCGCCCGGTATTGGGCGGCGAAAACGAGGGTTCCGTCGCGCAAAGCAATGCCCGCACCCGGACCGTTGAAGAACAACCTCCACGCCGGATCCTTGACCATGGGCGTCAGGTTGCGGGGGCGGCTCCAGGTGAGGCCGTCGTCGTCACTGTGGGAAATCATCAACTGCCCGGTCTCTTCCGGAGTCATTCCGGGACCCGAGCCGAACCAGGCGCGCTTGCCATGACTCCAAAGCGCGACGATCCAGATCCTGCCCGTGCGGGGATCCGCGAGAATGGCTGGATCCCCAACCCCGTCGTAGGAGGCCTTGGGGTCGTTGCCCATGTCCATCGCCACCTGCATGGGCAGCCAGCTCGCACCGCCGTCGGTGCTGCGGGAAATCCCGACATCGATGTCCGCCGGGAGATCGCCCGAGTGGCGGTAGCGGATGTCATATGCGGCAATCAAAGTGCCGGCCTTGCTGCGCACCAGCCCGGGAATGCGGTAGGACTTCGACGAGTCGTCACCTGGCAGACGGATCGCGAAACCAATCCTCTGGGCGCCCGCCGGCGAGGGATCGGACGGCTTGAAGGTTTTTCCTGATATTCTAACAGAGAACAACGAGGCGTCGATCTTGCCATCGAGCGATGCGCCGGAGCGAAGGACTGGCGAGATCCAGAACCAGTGGGTGCCGGACGAAAGAGTGCAGTTGGCCGGAACCTGTTGCCGCGCGGAAACCCGGTCCGAGGAGGCGACCGACATCCCCGGTTCCGCCGATGGTTGGGCGTCGCCACGCACGACTCGGAAGAACTCGATGTCGCTCATGCGGCTGCTTCCCTCGAATCCAAGGTCGAGGTTTTCGAGTTTGAGTTCTCCTTCGCTGCCCTCGACGGTCACCTTGAATCCGAGCACCGGGTTGTGATCTTCGCGGATGAAGGCCGGGCACACGGGTTGGGTGGTTTCCACATTGACCACCCTGAGCGGCCCGGGGCGCTGCACGGACACATCATCGATCAACACGCCGCCGTCGGCATGGGTATCGCCTCGAAACCGGAACTTTCGAACACCGGTTGAAGGCTGGAGCCGGATTTCCGCGTGAAATCCCCCCACCTTGACCTCGGCATCGGCATTGCGGATCTCCACCCATTGCTCACCACGCATTTCATCGATCCTGAAGAGGAAGGGGCTGCGGGCGGTCCAGCGTTCGGCATGAAACGAGAGCCCCACGCCTTTTTCCAAGGGTGAAGGCAGGGTGAGAATCAACTCACGACCCGCACCCCCCAGAAGCCGGAGCGAGCGGCTGCCGGATTTTCCGTTCCCTTGGTGCAAGGCAGCGTGCCCGGCCTCTGCGGACCAGGTGCCCACATCCGTCGCCAGTGAAGACAGCGGACCTGCGGGAAACGATTCGAAGGACTCCGCCTTCAGCAGGGCGGAAGCGAGCAGACCGAGGAACAAGGGGCGGATCATGGAATGGGAAAACATGAGGGAAAATCAGGCGATGACGTGGAAACCGCGGCAGACTACGGGGCGGACACCACGACTTGATCCACCGAGTGCCGGTTTGCCGGACCAACCACCTGTCAGTGGCGCGTCTGATCCAGAATCGCCGCAGCCACGCGCTCCGCCACAGGCTTTTTGTCCGGCGGGTGAACGTCGGGAGAATCCCACCCCAGATCCATCGTCACCACCAGCGACACGCCTTGACGTTTTTTCGCAGCGCGGGCCTGCACCTCTCGAAACCGCGGCCATCCTTTGCGAAGCGGATCGTTTCCGCCGATCCTTGGCAGCTGGACCATCACGAACCTGAGATCGGGCAGCCCTGCGGACTTTCTCCATCCATCCACCAGATCGGTGATCAGGCGCTCGTTCCATGGATCGTCCTCCACCTCCGCGTTGGTCTCGCCCTGATACCAGATCACCGAATCAAAGGGGAAATCCCGCCACCAGCGCACCCCGGATTCATGGAGAAACGCCGGACGAAACGGATGGTCCAACCCGGGATGCGATCCCAAGTTGCGCCTGGCCCGACCACGCGCCCACGATCCGATTTTCTCCGAGGAGAGCCACCCCGGACCCGCCCACTCGGCATAGTCCCGACCCGCCTCCAGCGTGTCAACCGGCAGCCAGGCTTCCGCACCGCTGCCACCCACCGCATTTTCCACCAATCCGACAGGCACGCCCGTCGCCCGATGCACCGCAAGCCCCGCCCACCAGGCAACCGCGGAAATGGCACCCGCGCTTTCCGGAGAAGATCGCTCCCAGCGCCCCTGAAAATGATCGCGTGCATTGAGACGCGCCAGAGTCGCCTCGTCATAAACCCGATCCGCCGTGGGAACACCGGTGAGATTCATCAAGCGGATGCCGGACCACTTCGCCGCAGCGGCCGCCTCGGCACGTCCACCCGTGGCGCGGGCCAGCGGGAAGTCCATGTTGGATTGACCGGAGCAAAGAAACACCCGGCCGACCAGAACGTCATCGAGCGCCAGTCGCCCGCCGCCGGACGAGCGCAAGGTCAGGCTTCGTCCTTCCGCACAGGCTTCAAGAGGAGGCAGCAGCACCCGCCACTCACCATCGCCATTTGCCTTCGCCACCTTTTCCCCACCGGCGAAAGCGACGCGCACCTCCTCCCCTGCCCCCGCCTTTCCCCAGACGGGCACCGGACGCCCCATCGGCAGCACCATCCCCGATCCAAACGGCCTCGCCACCTCCAAGACCGCGGCGCCCGCCATCGCGGCAGCACCCGCCAATGTGCCCAGCATCCAGCAGGCGACCCGCTCCATCGTTCGTTTCATCAACCCCACCCTCCACAGGAAACCAGCTCCTGTCACCCCTCGGTCCAGTGGTGGGATCAACCGACCGCCTTCACCCAACTGGTTGGCTCAACCAACCTGAAGCTACCTTTGGCTCCCCGGGATCCGTTTGCCCTATGTAGCAGCGTCCGGTTTTCCACCATCGGAAGTTTTTCTCCCATATCCTCACATGAAGCCTGTTCGCCATCGATTCGCCACCCGCTCGCTCGCCACGGTGATCGCCCTGTCCTCCTCGGCACTCGGCGTCGAACGTTTCAAGCAAAACAACACCACCGCACTCAATCTCGCCGGCAGCTGGGACACCCTGCCGACCTCCGCGGACGTCGTGGTCTGGAACAGCACCGTCACCGGAGCCAACGCCACCGCCCTCGGTGCGGACCTGAGCTTCGATGGCATCAAGATCGTCAATCCGGGTGGGCTTGTCACCATCGGCACCGCGGCCACCAACACACTCACGCTCGGTGCCTCCGGCATCAACATGTCCGGTGCCACCCAGAACCTGCTCATCAACAGCAACCTAAGCGTCGCCTCCAACCAAAGCTGGCAGGTCGCCGCCGGACGGACGCTCCAACTCCAGACGATCAACACCAACACCCGCCTCAGCGGCAGTGGAAACATCAGCCTCGTCAACTCCACCGGATCGGGCACCGCCACGTTCGACTTCCGCCCCGGATCCAGCGGCAGCACCGCCTTCACCGACCAGTTCGGCTTCTTCAACTACACCGGCAACTGGACCATCAACTCCGGAGTGACCGTCAAGACCCTCCGCAACGGACGCAATGCCTGGGGCAGCGGCACCATCACCCTCAATGGCGGCACCATCGGCCAACAGCAGAATTTCAGCGGCACCTGGACCAACGACATCACGCTCCAGAGCTCGTCGAGTTCCACCATCGATGACTTCAACACCAGCGGTGTCCGCACGCTGAAACTCCAGGGCGTCCTCTCCGGCTCCGGAAACCTCACCATCGCGGAAACCAACGCCGGAGTCAGCTACGCCGCCAACGGAGGCGTCGTACTCACCAACACCAACACCCTGAGTGGTCAAGTCACCATCGCCGCCAACGGCGTGCTGCGCGTCGGCGGTGTGGCCGGAAACGATGCCTCGCTCAACGCCGGAAACTCCGGAACCCTCGGCACCGCCACCGTCGTCAACAACGGCACCCTCACCCTTTCCCGCAGCGACGCCTGGACCTTCGGCAACACCATCTCCAGCGGCAGCGGAGCCGTGACCATCGGCGGCGTCACCGGCACCCTCGTCGGCAATGGAGGCACCCAGGTGGTCACCGTCTCCGGCACCCACGGCTACACCGGAGCCACCACGGTCGGTCAGGGACGACTCGACCTCACCGGCTCGCTCACCTCAAACGTCACCGTCCAGGCCGCCGGGAAAATCTCAGGAACCGGCAGCACCACCGGATCACTCACCACCGTCGCCGGTGCAGGCATCGTGCTCGCCGGTGGCGGCACCACCGGAGGACTCTCGGCCAACGGAGTCAACATCGGCGGAGCCACCACCGTCTCCTTCCTGTCCAACCCGGTCGCCGCCACCACCTACACCGTCTTCACCTACGGTGCCGGCGGCCTCACCGGAGCCGCAAACCTTTCCGCCGCCTGGCGCGGGAGCTTTGTGGACGACTCTCCCAACCAGAAATACACCTTCGTCACCGGCGCCACCGCAAGCCGCACCTGGAACACCACCTCAGGCACCTGGGACAACACCGGAGCCAACAACAACTGGGCCGAAGGCGACCTCAAGTTCTACGACGGAGACAGCGCTGTCTTCGGGGACATTGCCTCGGATTCCACGATCACCCTCAGCGGAACCATCGCCCCCACCGCGGTCACCGTTCAGAACAGCGCAAACACCTACACCTTCCAAACCGGCTCCATTTCCGGCACCGCAAGTCTCACGAAAACCGGCGCCGGCACCCTGCTGCTCAACTCCGCCCACACCTTGAGCGGTGCAACCACCGTGAGCGGCGGCATTGTCCGCATCGGGAACTCGCTCGCACTCCAGAATTCATCGGTTTCCAACCAGACCCACGGCGGCCTCGGTTTCGCCACCGGAGTGACCGCCGCCACACTCGGCTCCCTCGCCGGATCCGGTGACATCCCGCTCACCAACGCCTCGTCCGCCGCCGTCACCCTCACCGTCGGGGGCAATAACTCGAGCACCAGCTACTCCGGCCAGCTCTCCGGCGCGGGGGCCCTCGTCAAAAGTGGAACCGGCACCCTCACCCTCGGCGCTTCCAATACCTACACCGGATCGACCACCGTCAACGACGGCACCATCGTCGCCTCCTCGAATACCTCTCTCGGCAGCGGCATTTCCAACAGCCCAAGCCAGACCTCCGCCGTCGTCAACTTCGGCTCGAACACTCTAACAATAGGAAACACGACCGCAGGCAACACCGGCTCATTCTTCTATGGCAGACTCGATGGCACCGGCAGCCTGCTCCTTCGCGGCGGCTCTCAGACCGTCCAGAACACCGATGGCACCGCAGGCTCCAGCGGAAACTTCCAACTCCTCCTCACCAACGCCAGCACGTCGCCCACCGGCTCCTTCGCCCTGGACACCGGCACCTCCGGCACCGACCGCAAGGACTTCGGCTACATCAACGACACCAACAGCGTGCTCACCCTCAAATCCCTCACCGGACACGGGGCCATCCGCACCGACGCCGGCGGCATTCCGGCTTCCAGCGTCACCCGCTTCATCACCGTGAACCAGTCCTCCGGCGACACCGTGTTCAATGGAGCCCTCCTCTCCCACCGCAGCGGAGCAAACGCCGTGCGCGCCATCACCTTCGAGAAAACCGGTTCCAGTGCCCTCGAACTTGCCGGATTCATCGGCAAGGAAACCACCGCATCCGCCGCAGGCGCCGCCCCGGTCAACCTCATCGCCAACGGCGGCACGCTCAACATCACCAACCCCTTCAACACCACCACGACCAACACGGACGCCATCAACATCGGCACCGTCACCGTCAGCTCCGGCACCCTCGCCTTTTCCAGCCAGGCCCTCGTCAACAACGCCGGAACCGCCGGCGCGTCTTCCATCCTCATGAACGGCGGCACCCTCCGCTGGAACAGCGGAACCTCGCAGGACCTCACCGCAGGCACCACCAGCCGACTCACCCTCGCCGCCGGAAAAACCGCGGTGTTCGACACCAACGGCAACACCGTCAACTTCAGCAACGCCCTCGCCGGCGGCGCGGTCAACGCCTCGCTCGTCAAGACCGGCAGCGGCTCGCTCACCCTTTCCGGGGCAAACAACTACACCGGCTCCACCACCGTCTCCGCAGGCACGCTCGTGATCAACGGCAGTGTCTCCACCGGCGTCGTCACCGTCCAAAGCGGTGCCACCCTCATGGGCAGCGGCACCATCGGCGGAGCCACCACCATCGAGGCCGGCGCCACTTTCTCGCCCGGAAACAGCCCGGGGCTCATGACCATCGCCGATGCACTCACCCTGGAGGGCACCACCGTGATGGAACTCGGCGGCCTCACCTCCGGCACCGAATACGACTCGGTGTCCGTCACCGGCCTGCTTACCTACGGCGGAGCACTCAACATCATCTCTTACAACGCCTACAACCTCGCCCAGGTCGCCACCTACAACCTCTTCTCGCTCGCCGGAGGATCGACCGGAACCTTCGACTCCGTCAGTGTGGGCGGTCTCTCCCTCGTCGAAAACGCCGGACTCTGGTCCGCGGAGAACGGTGGCCTCACCTACACTTTCAGCCAGGCCAGCGGCCAACTCACCGTGATCCCGGAACCTGCCGCGGCCCTGCTCGGCGGCATGGGAATGCTCATCCTCCTGCGCCGCCGCCGTGCTGCATGAACGGTCACGCCAGCCCCTCCATTCTCGGCCGGCACCCCGGCCCGTGGGATGACATCCGCCACTGGCTTGTCCTCGCCCCGCATCCGGACGACTTCGATGTGGTCGCCATCACCCTCAAACGTTTCTTCCTCCGTGGTGCCCGCATCTCACTGGAGGTTCTCTCCGGAGGCGCGAGTGGCGTCGAGGATGCCTTCGTCACCACCTGGGAAAAGAAAACCGCGGCCCGCGAGCAGGAACAACGCGACAGCTGCGACCTCTTTGGTCTGCCGCCCCGTGAACTTCGCTTCCACCGCCTCCAGGAGGACGAAAGAGGCCACATGGCCGATATCGCCGAGCATCGCTCGCACATCGCCGGGTTGCTGGAGGAACACCGTCCGCAAGGCGTGATCCTGCCTCATGGAAACGACAGCAACCCCGACCACCGCAGGACCTTCCGATGGTTTGAAGCCCACGCCCGAACCCTCGCCAAGCCGCCTCTTGCCCTGCTCGTGCGGGACCCGAAAACCCTAGGCATGCGCGTCGATCTCATCACGCCCTACGATTCGGACGAAGCCGCCTGGAAGGCGGAACTCCTCCGCTGCCACCGCTCCCAACACGAACGCAATCTCCGCTCCCGCGGCATCGGCTTCGACGAACGCATCCTCATGCCAGACCGCCACGCCGCCCAACCCCACGGGTTTCACGCCGCGGAATGCTTCGAATGCTGGACCGCCCCATGAGCAGATCCGCCCTCACACCGGCCCACCGCTTTGTCCCCCAGCAATTCCTGATATGAAACTTCGATCCACCTCACTCGCCCTCCTCTCGCCACTCCTTATTGGCCTCGGCACCCCCGTCCATGGAGCCGAATCTTATCCCAAGCCAGCCCCCTATCAGGACACAGCGGAAAAAAAGGCAGAACGCATGCAGTGGTTCAATGAGGCCCGCTTCGGGATGTTCATCCACTGGGGCTTGTATTCGCAACTGGCAGGAGAATGGCAGGACAAACACGTCACCGGTGGAGCGGAATGGATCCAGAAATACCTCGAAATCCCGAGTTCGCAATACAGCCCGCTGGCGAAGACCTTCACCGCCCGCAAGTTCGATGCGGATGCCTGGGTGAAAGCCATCGCCAATGCCGGCATCAAATACATCTGCATCACCACCAAACACCACGATGGTTTCTGCATGTGGCCGACCAAGCTCAACGACGATTGGAACATCTCGGTCACCCCCTTCAAGCGCGATCCCCTCAAGGAACTCGCCGAGGCATGCAAGCGCCACAACGTGACCTTCTGCATCTATCACTCCATCCTCGACTGGCACCACGCCGACTGGCCGGGACGCCCCGGTTTCAACGACTACGCCAAAGGCGCTCCAGACAAGGAGAAGTTCCGCAATTACCTCTATGGCCAGCTCGACGAACTCTTCACCCAATACGGCAAGATCGGCATGATCTGGCTGGACGGATCATGGGACCGCCAGCACTGGACCTCGGATGACGGCAAGCAGCTCGAGGATTTCATCCGCAGCAGGCAGGCCTCGGTGGTGATCAACAACCGCTCCGGCTACCTCCCACCCCAGCCCAAGCTCGATATCAAGATCGAAAACACCTACAGTTATGTCTTTGCAGGAGATTACATTTCCCCGGAAGGCGAAGTGCCATCCACCGGACTTCCCGGGATCGCCTGGGAGACCTGCCAAACCATGCAGCTTCCCAACAACTGGGGCTACAACCGCATCGTCGGGTTCCGCCTGTTTTCCGACCTCCTCCATCAATTGGTGGATGTCACCAGCAAGGGCGGAAACATGCTCCTCAACATCGGCCCCACCGGCGAGGGCGCGATCACGCCTCAGGCGCTCGGCTGCCTTGAGAAGTTCGGCACTTGGATGAAGGTCAACGGCGAGGCCATCCATGGCACCACCGCCTCACCTTTTGCGTTTCTTCCCTTCGATGGCCGCTGCACCCGCAAAGGCAATCTGATCTATCTGCATGTCTTCAAATGGCCGGATAGCGGCAGGATCCTGGTCCCCGCGGAGAATCGGGTGAAGCGCGCATGGTTGTTGGAAGAACCCGAATCCGTGCTCACCAGCACAGCCACTTCCCGCGGAATCGAGATCCGCATCCCAAAAGACGCACCGGATCCTTTGGTCTCCGTGATCGCCGTGGAAATCGAAGGCGAAACCAAGCCGCTCAAGGCTCCGGAGAACGTCAGCAAGGGCATCCGCCCCGAAGTCTCCAGCTTCTGGCCCGGACGCGAGGCCCTGCTCGACGCAAAGCACATCACCGATGGCGACCCCAACTCCATGTGGGCTGCCGAAGAGCAGGCCCGCTCCGGCACGGTCACAATCGATCTCGGTGCCGAAAAGGAGATTGCCGAGGTCCTTCTCAACGATGCGCCCTACTCCCGCACCCGGGAATTCGACCTCGAAGCCAAAACCGCCGCCGGTTGGAAAAAAATCGCCGACGGAACCCAGATCGGCGCAGGTCTCCGCGTGCCTGGCAACAGCATCCGCGCCTCCGCCGTCCGTCTCAATCTCCGCAAGACATCGGACACACCGACCCTCTCGGAGTTCCAGATTTTCGCGGGAGCTGAGAACTGAAGCATCGAACTGAAAAGATCCCGTCGCACACCGGGATCCGCTGCATGGGACTCGTTGCAGCTCGGGCATCGGTCCGGGAGGTTGAGTCCATCTCCCTGGGCAACGATGTGAACCGCTTCATCCAAGCCAGCCAGGCACGGATCAAACGCATCCGCAGCGCCCCCGGCGATCTGGTTGGTGATTCCTACCACTTTCTTCCCTTTGAACCCGGTGGACGTTGCAATGAAATTTTCCAGACGTCACCATGCCACGCTCTTTTCATTACGCATCTCTCGCATTGCTGGTGGCAGGGATGTCGTCACTTGTGCATGCCGCCCACTACAAGGTCTTTGTTCTGACCGGACAGTCGAACTCGCTCGGCACCACCAACGGAACGGAAACCGACACCTCACCCGGTGCCGACGCTGCCGACTCGCGCGTGCGCTTCTTCTGGCACAATGTGGCGGATGCCACCACATCGATCGGAAACTCCAACGGCACATTCACCACCCTCCAGGCCCAACAGGGTGCTTACTACGCCGGAAGCGCCACCCACTGGGGACCGGAGATCGGCTTCGCCCGCACCCTCGTCCGCGCCGGAGTGGAAAACCTAGCCATCATCAAGGCCTCACGCGGCGGCGGGGGCAACACCCACTGGTCCAAAACCGCAGGCGGGCACATGTACGCCCACATCGTCAGCACGGTGCAAGCCGCCGCCAGCGCATTCAACGCCACTGGAGACACCTTTGAAATCGCCGGCCTGCTCTACCTCCAGGGCGAAAGCGACTCAACCGCGGAAGCCTCCCTCGCCGGATCCCGCCTCGCAGAACTCGTCGACAACCTGCGCACCGATCTCCCAAACGCCTCCGCCATGCGCTGCGTGATCGGCGGCATCGCCGCCGCCGGAACCACCCGCGACACCGTGCGGACCAACCAGTCCGCGGCTGCGGCCTCCTCCACCATCATCGATGACTTCAGCAACCTCGACCTCCAGTCTCAGGTCACCGACGGCCTGCATTTCAATCGCTCCGCAAAACTGCGCATCGGCTCGCGTTTCGCCCTGTCCTTTCTGAGCAACGGCACTCTCGCACGCCGCTACGGAAAGCTCACCTTCATCGGCGACTCGATCACCCAAGGAGGCAACGGAGACCGCCCAAGCTACCGTTATCAGGTGTTCAAACGTCTGGCCACCGCAGGCGTGCCGGTCAATCCCGCCACCGGCTACAAGTTCACAGGATCCGTCACCGGCCCGCAAACCACCCCGGTCCTGACCACCCCGGACGTGAACGGGCAGAGCTTCGAAAACATCCACGACGGCCACTACGGCTGGCGCGCCTCATGGATCAACGGCCGCATCCGCCTGCCCGCGGACCGCCGGTCCAACAATCGCGGCGAAGGCACGCTCCTCAACTGGACCGGCCAGGCGTCCCCGCAGACCTACGCCATCAGCAATCCGGACTCCACCGTGCCCTACCCGGACCCAACCGCATCCACCACCGGTAACACCGGCACCATCTATCAGCCGGACACCGCGGTGATCATGGCCGGCATCAACGACCTCGCGGACGACAACAACAGCGCACCCCAGCTGATCACCGACACGGGCACACTCATCGATCAACTGCGCACCGCCAATCCATCCGTCCGCATCTTCGTCAACCAACTGCTCCACACCAACCAAACCACCGCCATGCGCAACGCGGTGGATTCGTTCAACTCCCAGCTCCCCGCCCTGGCCCTCGCGAAGAACGCCGCTTCCACCACCTCTCCGGTCTGGATCATCGATGCCAACCTTGGATTCAACCCGGTCACCATGACCTATGACAACATCCACCCGAACGCCACGGGGGAAACCCAGGTCGGAGACCGCATCGCCGCGGCACTTGGCGTCATCGAGGAACCCACCGCCGCAGCCGCATCGCCCCCGCCTTCCATCGAGGGGAATTCCTCTTCGTTCAACTCACGCTTCGAGGGCAACGAGATCTGGAACGGCTCCGCCTTCGTCAACGGCTGGACAGAGGCCGGCGGCACACTCACCAAAAGCCTACCCGCCACCACCGACCTCCGCATCGTCCACCCGTCCACCAACGGCCGCTGGCTGGAAGGGACCAACGCGGGCTGGAGCCCGATCGCCAGCGGATCCTGGACCTTGGAAACTCGCATCCTCTGCACCGCCAACGCCAACGGCTTCGCCCTCTGGCTCGGCACCGGAACCAGGCGCATCATCGTGGAGTTTCATGGCAACCGCATCCAGGATCACGCCGACGGCGGACAGACCTTCAACGTTCCTTCCAACAACCTGGATGGAATCCCCCACATCCTCCGCATCGTGCACGATGCGCCGAACGCCCGCTATCATGTCTTCCGTGACGGTGTCCGCCTCAGCCCCATCGATGGCACACCCTACGACCAAACCGCCACCGACAGCCGCCTGATCCTCGGCGACTATACTTCCGGCACTTTCGGAAACTTGTTCGATGTGACGATCGATCACGTTCGCTTCACCAACAGCGCCTTGATCCCACCGGGCACCGATGCCGATGCCGACGGCATGCCGGATGCCTGGGAATACCAGTACTTCGGCACGCTCACCGGTGCCTCTGCTTCCGGAAATCCGGATGACGACGCCTACACCAACCTGCAGGAACATCAGAACGGCACCAACCCGATCGTCGCCGACGCATCCGCGGGAACCAACCCGCTTCCGGTCTATCTTCTCACCGGATCCGGCAATGCTCACGGCACCCCGTCTGGCACCACCGCGGATGCGGTCCCTCCCGGATCCCACCCGGCCGAACTGGCGGGCGGCGTCTGGTTTCACGATGGCACCACCTGGAAAACCCTCGCCGCCAGACCGGATGGGTCGTGCGGACCGGAAATCGCCTTTGCCCGCTTTCTCTGGGACACCGGACACCGCAATTTCGGAATCATCAAATCCACCACCACCAGCGGAGGAAACTCGCTCTGGATCAAAAACACCGGCAGCGCCTATCAGAACCTGCTCGCCACCGCCACCGCAGCCGCCGCTTCGCCCCCAGCCGGCTTCGACTCGGTCGCCTTCCGCTCGCTCCTCTACCTCCAGGGAGAATCGAATGACAGCACCGAAGCGGATGCCGCGGACCTCCGCCTTTCCGGGTTGTTAGACAACCTGCGCACCGACCTGCCGGATGCCGCCGGCCTCAAGGCGGTCGTCGGCGAGATCGGTGGATCCGGTGTCACCCGCGACACCACACGGGCCCGGCTCGCCGCACTCGCCAGCTCACGCGCCGACATCGGATTCGCCTCAGCCGCCGGTGCCGCCGTTCACAATCTCGACTCGCTCTCGATCCACTACAACGCCAATGCCCTTTTTCTGTTAGGATCCCGGCTCGCCGCGGAGGTTGTCGCACTCAACCTCACCGGCATCCAGCCGCTGCCTGCCCGCCAGAACCTCCATGCCTGGTACGTCGCGGACCATGCGACCGGCCCGGATGCCTCGGGGGCCATCAGCCGCTGGGGATCCGTCCACGAGGGAGCCGCCGTCCGGGACCTCACCCGCAGGGTCTCCGGCCAGGCATTCCGCAAGGACGTCACCACCGCGGGCACACCCCGCAAGGTGATCGCCTTCGATGGCACCTGCGATCTGTGGGCGAACAACTCGACCGAATTCGGAACGCTTTCCGGATCCCGCAGCATTGCGGTGCTCTGCCGCCTCACCGGCACGGGCGATGGATTTCTCTTTGACGGCTCCACCAATGCCGGCCGCACCCGCGCCCAACTGCGTGCCGGCTTCTGGCAGGCGGGCGTCACCCCGGCAGGAGCAGGAGTCGCATGGAATCTCGCCGATCCGCCGACCACCATCGCCACCTCCGGTTGGCAGCGCCACGTGTTCACCTACGCTCCCAACACCGCCAATACCGCCACCACCGTTTCCCACTGGGTCAACGGCACCCTCGCCGCCACCTTCACCGAGAACGAAAGCGCCCCTCTGGGCGGGCTCATCATCGGTTCTAACGGAGGCTCGCCATTCACCCGCGTTTCCGCAGACGTCGCGGAGATCGCCGTTTGGTCCAAAGCCCTGGACAGCACGGAAATCACCGCGCTCGATGCCACTTGGTCCGCCACCTGGGCCTCCCCTACCGGGCCACCCTTCTCGGCGAGAGTCACCCAGTCCCCACGCCAGATTCCCCGCTTCGGAAACCATGCCGTTCTGGAGATCCCCATCACCGCTGAGGCCACCGGCGCCACCACCCTGGTCGCTCTCGATCTGACGCTGAGAGAGAGCACACCCGGCACCGTGCAGTCATGGAGAATCCATGCGGGTGACTCGTTCAACCCCTCCTCCCCGCCCCTCGCGGAAATCCCCGGCGGCGCGTCCACCTGGAGCCCGGTGTTGAATCTCGCCCTCAATGAAGGCGTGAACCGTGTGTATCTAACAGCCATCCCGGCACGCCATGCCAACCTGGGCTCCACCGTGGATGCGGCGGTCGGGTCGCTCGTTTTTTCCGGAGGCCAAAACGGCACGATCACCCCGGACACCCCCGATCCCGCGGGCGTTCTCACCGTTTCACTCACTCCACTCTTCAGCGACGTCAGAAGCTCGGGCGAAGGTGGCGTCACCACCTACCGCATCCCGGGCATCGTCTGTGACACGGACGGCACCCTCCACGCCGTTTACGACCACCGCTACTCGGGAGGCAGCGACCTGCCCGCCAACATCGACGTCGGCTACGCACGCAGCACCGACGGCGGAAGCACGTGGTCGTCCTCGCTCATCGTGCTCGACTTCGACTCCTCGGTGGCAGGTTCATCCGGCAATGGCGTGGGAGACCCCTGCATCCTCCACGATCCGGTCACCGACACGCTCTGGGTGGCCGCCCTGTGGTCCTTCGGAAACAACGGCTACAACGGCTCCGGCGCGGGCACCGCTCCCGCGGACACCGGCCAGTATGTTCTCACCAAATCCACCGATGGCGGACTCACCTGGTCTCCGCCAATCAACATCACCACGGAAGTGAAAGACGACGTCAACTGGCGGCTCGTCTTCCAAGGCCCGGGACACGGCCTTGCCATGCGGGACGGCACCCTCGTCTTCCCCTCCCAATACCGGGACTCCACCGGAACGGTGCGCGTCTGCTCGGTCTTCAGCACGGATCACGGCGCCACCTGGGACTTCGGCTCCGCAGTGCCCACCGCCTCGCCCCAGACCAACGAGAACACGGTTTGCGAACTGGATGACGGCCGTCTACTTTTCTCCATGCGCACTCCATCCGGATCCAACGGCCAGCGCGCCTGGATCCACTACACGCCCGGCGGAGCCAACCCGATGCGCGACGGTTCATGGAGCCCGCTTTTCCGCCTCCCCGCAGTTCCGGACCCGGTTTGCCAGGGCAGCGTCCTTCAATACACCAGCACCCATCGCGGCGACCCTCGCGAGTTCGTGATCTTCGGCAACCCCGCCTCGTCCTCGTCGCGCGTCAACTTCACGCTGCGCCTCTCACCGGACGGTGGAGCCACCTGGCCCGCATCCCGCATGCTCTACGCCGGATCCGGAGCCTACTCGTCCCTCTGCGTGCTGCCAGACCGCTCGGTGGGCGTGCTTTTCGAAAAGGACAACTACACGAAAATCACCTTCGCCCGAGTCGAGGAGGCCTGGTTGCTCAACCCGGATGCCGATGCCGATACGGACGGCATCCCGGATTCGTGGGAATCCCTCCACGGGCTCAATCCCACACTCGCCGATGCCTCCGCCGATCCCGATGGCGACGGTGCCTCCAACCGCGCCGAGTACCTCGCCGGAACCGATCCCTTCAGCGCCGCATCCCGGCTCCGTGCCCGCTCTTCGCTGTTAGAAAATTCGGTGCGTCTCGATTGGTCCAGCGTTCCCGGCAGGAGCTACGTCATCGAGGAGAGCCAGGACCTCACCAACTGGCTCCCTGCGGCTGCTTCTCCGACCATCACCGCCGTCTCCGCAAACTCGTCATCGACCCTCCCGCGCGGATCTTCCTCCGAGCGTTTCTTCCGAGTTCGCGCCCTGCCGTAAACCGGTCTGCCAAGGCAACCAGACCACCCCACTTGCCGCGCAGCGCCGCCCGCGCGTATCGCTCCAACGTCGAATCCCGAATCCCCACGCCATGAAACTCAAGCGCGCCTCGCACCTCCTTCCGCTCATCCTCTCCGCCATCGCCTCGGCGGATGCCGCGGTCGTCACCCGCACGGGAACCGCGGACTTCCTCAATGTCGGCGCGGCCTGGAGCAGCAATGCCGTGCCCACCGTCGCCGACGTCGCCACCTGGGCCGCCGGATCCACTCTTGGCAACGCCACCACCGCCCTCACCGCCGCCCAAACCTGGGGCGGCCTCGATGTCCAGAACGCCGATGGCGCGGTCACCATGGCCTTCACCGGCAATTTCCTCTCCAACTTCGGCGCCATCCAGACCGGCACCAAGAGTCTCTCGATCACCACCGGGGCCGCCAACAGCACCCTCACCTTCACCAGCCTCACCGGTTCCGGCTCGCTCACCCTGCACAACGGCACGGCGAACCTCGGGATGACGCAGCTCAACACCGCGAACGCCCTCAACTTCACCGGCACCCTGAACCTCCGCGGAGGCAACGCCACCAGCTCCCCGAATCCGGTCGCCGGCAGCTTTTTCTATCTCGGCCGCACCGGCATCACCCAGGCGGCCGGAACCGCCTTCGCACTCGATACCGGCGTCTCCGCCACCAGCGCCAAGGATGTCATCATCGATGGTGACGCCTGGAACGGGAAAACCATCAACCTCTCCGCGCTCAGCGGCTTTGGAGCACTGCGCAGCGATTCAGGAGCCGCCGGCACCCGCTCGGTGCGGGTTGATCAGTCCTCGGACACCACCTTCAACGGCCTCATCCTTTCCCACACCTCGGGCGTGGGTGCGGTTCGCAAGCTTTCCTTCGAAAAACTCGGCACCGGCACCCTCACCCTCGCAGGCATCGTCGGCAAACAAACCCAAAACGCAGGGGCCGCCGCCGCGGACATCGATCTGACCATCACCGCCGGCAAGCTGGTGCTCGCCGCCGCCAACACCCGCACCGGTGCCACCACGATCGCCTCCGGCGCCACCCTTCAGGCAGGCAACGGTGGAACCACCGGACTCATCGGCGGTGCAGCCCTCACCAACAACGGCGCACTCATCTTCGATTACGGCAGCAGCGGCTCCGTCACCAATACCAATGCGATCTCCGGAGCGGGCTCTCTCACCAAGAAGGGGCTCGGCAGCCTCGCCTTCTCGACCAGCAGTGCTTCGTTCACCGGCAATATCGACCACACCGAGGGCACTCTCCGCATCGGCCCATCGCTCGGCTCGGGCACACTCACCGTGCGCAGCGGAGCCTTCCTCGCCGCAGGCTTGTCCGCCACCAACGCCACCTCGCAGGCCGGAGCCCTGGTGCTTGAGGAAAACTCGGAGTCGGACTTCCGCATCGGCCTCGCCAACGACCGCATCAATCTCTCAGGCACACTCACCGCCCCAGCCTCGGGCACCCATGTCATCAACATCCTCGGCACGCCCACCTCCGGAGGCATCGTGCGGCTCATCGACTACACCGGCACCGCCCTCGGAGCCACCGAGTTTTCCCGCTTCACCCTCGGCACCACGCCTGCTGGTGCGGCGACCTTCCAACTCGTCCACAACGAGACGGACACCGCCATCGACCTGCTCGTCACCCTCGAAGACCAGCTTTGGACCGGATCCACCGATGGCAACTGGAACACCTCCACCACCAACTGGGCGCTCGCCGGCACCCCGGGCACTCCCGCGGTCTTCAACCCGGACCATCCCTCGGTTTTCAACGACAACCCGGCCACCTCCGCGGTCGTCCTCGCCGCCGGCATCGCCCCCAGCAAGGTCACCTTCAACAACAGCACCGCCACCACCTACACCCTCACCGGTGAAGGCATCGGCGGCACCGGAGCCCTCGTCAAAAACGGCACCGGCACCACCATCCTCGCCCAGGCGAACTCCTACAGCGCCGGAACCACCGTCAACGCCGGCAAACTCTCCATCGGCAACGGCGGCAGCACCGGCGACATCGGCTCCGGGCCCGTGTCGGTCGCCTCGGGAGCCACCCTCGAGTTCAACCGCTCGAACGCCACCGCAGGCGTTCCGGACATCGATTACAAAACCGTCGCCAAACTCCGCAACCTGTCCGGTGCCGGAACCGTGGCAGTCACCGGAGGAGGCATCCTCTTCAGTTACCCCGGATCCAGCATCGGCTTTGCCGAAGCCAACTCATGGGCCGGATTCTCCGGAAACCTGGTGATCACCGGCGGCTCGGAGTTCCGCACCATCCGCAACGGCTCCACCGCCATGGGCACCGGCACCGTCATCCTCGGGGACGCCACCACCAGCGGCACGCTTGCCTTCGTCGAGGGCAACTGGACCGCCACCAACCCGATCGTCCTCACCGGCCCCGCCAACCGCATCCTCAACCGCTCCCTCACCCCACCGCGCACCCAGAAACTCCAGGGCATCCTCTCCGGCAGCGGCGCGGTCTCCTTCGAGGACCCCGCCGCCACCATGACGGACATCAACCGCGGCTTCATCCTCACCGCGGCCAACACCCTCGATGGCACGGTCACCATCGCCAGCGGAGTCCCGCTCCGCGTGGGTGGCATCCCCGGCGAGGTGGACGCCTCCACCCCGGGACTGCCCGCCGGCATCTCCGGCTCACTCGGAGCCGCCAGCATCGTCAACAACGGCACCCTCACCTTCTCACGCACCAACGCCCACGCCGCGGCCAACGTCATCACCGGCACCGGCTCGCTGCGCGTCGGCATCCCGGCCGCCGCCACCCTCGGTGACACCACCACCCAGATCCTCACCTTCAGCGGAAACGCCAGCCACACCGGCACCACCACCGTGCACAACGGCCGGCTCGTGATCGCCAGTGGCGGATCCATCGGCGGCTCATCCATCAGCGTCGAGGCACCCGCCACCCTCAGCGGATCCGGAACCGCCGCCGCCCCGCTCTCCTCCGCCGGAACCATCGCTCCCGGCACCGGCATCGGAACCCTCAGCGTCACCGGAAACACCATCCTCACCGGCACGCTCTCCATCGAGGTGGACGGTTCTTCGGCCGACCAACTCTCGGTCACCGGAAACCTCGACCTCACGGGCTCCACCCTCGTCGTCGCGGAATCCGGATCCGGCTTCACCAGCGCCGTGATCGCACAGTGCACAGGCACCCTCACCGGGGCACCGACCGCTCCGGAGGGCTATCTCGTCTCGGTCTCCGGAAACCAGCTCATCCTCAGCAAGGCCGTTTCTAACAGCTACACGAGTTGGGCGGCGACCCACGCCGGCGGACAAGCCGCCGATGGCGACTTCGACGGCGACGGCACCCCGAATGGTGTGGAATACTTCATGGGCGAAACCGGATCCAGCTTCACCGCCAACCCCACGGTGACCTCCAGCGGTGGCAGCCTGACCATCACCTGGCCGCGCGATCCCGCCGCCGCCGCCACCTTCAAGGTGCAGGTCTCCGATTCCCTCGCTTCCGGCGCATGGACCGATATCCTGCCTCCCCACGCATCGATCAACGAATCAACCCCCACCCAAGTCACCTTCACCCTGCCCTCCGGAGATCCGAGGAAGTTCTGCCGCCTGTCGGTGAGCGTGGCTCCCTGAGCCACCGCCCCCATCGGCGATAGACGCGCGATCGAGAAAAGCCGGGAAACCCATATCTAACCGATCTACGGCCGGGCCACCGAGCCACCCTTGACCAGTGCAGGTGTGATCCATGGATTTCCTCCCGGCCCCGGGTCGCCTTCCACGAGCCGCTCCAGCCGCCGCACGACCAGTTTCGCCAGGTGGTCCGTGTCCACCCGGTAACCCGTGATCTCCGGGACCAGGTGATCGAGAAACGGCTCCCAAGCCAGACTGATCAAGCTCAACTGCCCGGGCACCCGCACCCCCTGGCTCGCCAGCCAGCTCAGGGCGGTGGCCGCCTGCCGCGGCCTCGTCGCGATCACCGCCGTGGGCGGATGCTTCAAATGAAGCGCACGGGACAAAACCCGGCACACCCCGGCCGTCGTGCCGTCCTCCACCATCACGGTGGCTTCGAATCCAGGCTCTCCAAGATCCATCACTCCACGCACGGCCGCCTCCACCCCCATCAGCACCTCACCCGGTTTCAACACCAGCACCCGGCGGTGGCCCATCCGCCAAAGCTGCCCCGCCGCGTGCCGGGCGGTCGCCTGCCAATCCACATCCATGTGCGGCAAATCGATCCCCGGATGCGGATACCCGCGGATCAAACCCGGCACACGATGCTTCATGAACCATCCCTGCACCGCCGCACTGGACCTCAACAAAATCCACGCTCCACAGCCCTCCTCCTCGATGAGTCCGGCCAGCCGCGGCTCCGGGCTCTTCCTCTCATACCACGCCGGAGCAAACACTTCGAGCGAGCCCCCCTTCGCCGCCAGCGCGTCGCGGATGCGGTCGATTTCCAACAACATCGGCTGCGGCAGTTGTTCCAACCGACGATGCGCGAGCATGCCGATCTTGAGTGACCTTCCTGCCGCCACGGGAGGCACCACCACCGCGGTGATCCTGCGCCGGCTGCCCGCATCCGCCGCCGAGATCACGCCCTCGCGCTCCAGCCGTTGCAGGGTCAGGCGGATGGTGTCCCTACCCACTTGCAGGGTCTCCGCCAGCCTCCGTTCGCCCGGCAGCAGGGAGGTCCATTCGCCCGCAGCGATCCGCTCCCGCATCACGCGCACGCACTCGGCCACAAGACTGCCTCGGGACGGCATGGGTGCACTCGACATGGGCGCACTCTCGCCCGGGCGGATTTCAACGCAAGCACAGACTGGTCGGTTGCCCAAACCAATCCGCCATCCTCGCCCACCCTGCCGCGGGATGGGTCAATCCTCTCGTCTTGCCGAACCCGGGCGGAATCTGACCCCATGCATCCAGTGAATCCAGTGCTGACCCTGCCGCTCGCCGCCACGCTCGCCATGGCCCCCTCGTCATGGGCCGCAGGTTTCCAAACCACCACCATGCCCCAGGTGCCGGATCCCATCGGCTTCGCCGGAGCCTTCGCCGGGATCCACCGCGGCCACCTCGTCGCCGCCGGGGGCGCGAATTTCCCGGATGGCGTGATGCCATGGAACGGCGGGAAAAAAGTCTGGCACACCCGGGTCTTCGCACTCGACCTCAACAACCCGGCCGCCTCATGGAAACCAGCAGGCAGCCTGCCCGGGCCGAATGGTTACGGCCTTTCCCTCACCACCGCCGAAGGCATCCTGATCATCGGCGGCGGCGACGAGAACCGGCATTTCAACGAGGTCAGCCTGATGACCCTCGACGACCAAGGGAAAGCCACCTTCCGTCCGCTGCCAGCCCTGCCCGGCCCGCTCGCGCAAATGTGCGGTGCCCTCGTCGGCCGCGTCGTCCACCTCTGCGGCGGCATCGCCAGCCCCACCGCCACCCAGGCGCTTGCAGACCATTGGACGCTCGATCTCGATGCACCCGCCAAGGGCTGGACCTCCGCCCCGCCGCTGCCCGCAGCAGGACGCATCCTCGCCACCGCAGGCTCCTGCGGCGCTGAGTTCATCATTGCGGGAGGCTGCTCGCTCGCCCCCGATGCGGCGGGCAAACCGACCCGCCTCTATCTGCGCGATGCTTGGCGCTTCAGCCAGGGCGCATGGGCCCGCCTGGAAGACCTGCCCCGCCCGGCGGTGGCCGCCGCGTCGCCCGCTCCGTCGCGTGAGGGCGAATTGTTCATCGTTTCCGGAGACGATGGCGCCCAGACCGGACTGGCCTCACCCTCGGACCACAAGGGCTTCACTCCCGAGGTGCTCCGCTTCGAGATGAAAACCGGCCGCTGGAGCCCTTGCGGCAATCTAACCGAACCCCCGCCCGTCACCCTTCCCGCCGTCGCCTGGAAGGACGGCTTCATCCTCTTCAATGGCGAAGTCAGACCCGGAGTCCGCACTCCCCAGGTGCTCCTCTTCACCCCGGCGCAGCCATGAACGAATCCGCCACCCCATCCCTCAGCTCCCGCGCCTGGCTGGTCGTCGCCCTGTTGGTGCCGGTCGCCCTGCTCAACTATCTGGACCGCCAGATGCTCGCCTCGATGAAGTTCTCCGTCATGGCGGACATCCCGGGCATTTCCAACGATGCGGACTGGGGCAAGATCCTCGCCCTCTTCAAGTGGACCTACGCCTTCCTCAGCCCCATCGGCGGCTACATCGCGGACCGCTTCAGCCGCCGCCACGTGGTCGCAGGCAGCCTGCTGGTCTGGTCGATCGTCACCTGGGCCACCGGTCACGTGCAGACCTATGACCAACTGCTCCTCACCCGGGCCGTCATGGGCATCAGCGAGGCGTTTTACATCCCGGCCGCCCTCGCCCTGATCGCGGACTTCCACCGCGGCCCCACCCGGTCCCGCGCGGTGGGCTTCCACCAGATGGGCATCTACGTCGGCGTCATCATCGGCGGCTTCAGCGGACACGTCGCGGATCATCCGTCACTCGGCTGGCGCTGGGCCTTCGACACCGCGGGCATCGTCGGCATCCTCTACGCGCTGCCCCTCTTCTATCTGCTGAAAAACCCGGAGCCGGTCGCCAATCCCGCACCCAAAGCCTCTCCCGCCGGTGCCGTGAAGGAACTCTTCGCAAACCGCTCGTTCATCCTGCTCATGCTCTACTTCACCCTGCCCGCCCTGGCCGGCTGGGTAGTCCGCGATTGGGGCCCATCCATCCTCAAATCCGAGTTCTCTATCAGCCAAGGGAAAGCCGGAGTCTCCGCCACCCTCTACTGGCAGGTCGCCGCCATCGCCGGTGCAGTGATCGGCGGCTGGCTTGCCGACCGCTGGATGCGCAAAAGCCCGCGCGGCCGCATCCATACCAGCGCCATCGGCATGTCGCTCGTCGTGCCTGCCATGCTCGGCTTCGGATACTCGCCGCAGACCGGCCTGCTCTGGCTCGCCATTGCCTTCCTGATCCTGTTCGGTCTCGGCTTCGGCATGTTCGATGCCAACAACATGCCCATCCTCTGCCAGATCGCCCGGCCCGAGCTCCGCGCCACCGGATACGGCATCATGAACCTCGTCAGCATCAGCTGCGGCGGCCTCGCCGACTGGGGATTCGGAGCTCTTCGCGACCGCCACGTGCCGATGTTCCACATCTTCGGCATCTTCGCCGTCGCCGCCATCGCCTCGGTGGTCCTCGTCCTGCTAATCCGCCCGAAACACACCGAATCCGGCCCCGCACCGATCGGCCACTGACCCTTTTTTCCTTTGTTCCATGAATCCCCACCCGCCCTTCCACCAACTCGTTGCCGCCACCCACACCCCGTTCCACGCCGATGGGTCGCTGGCTCCGGAAATCGTGCCTCTCCAAGCCCGCTTCCTCGCGGAAAACGGCACCCGCACCGTGTTCATCACCGGCTCCACCGGCGAGTCCCACTCGGTCACCTGCAGCGAGAAACTCTCGATCTATGACGCATGGGCCGCCGCCGCCCCGCAGCACGGCCTCGCCGTGGTCGCCCACGTCGGCTCCAACTGCCTGGAAGACTCGAAGATCCTCGCCCGCCGCGCCGAGGAGCATGGCTTTGCCGCCATCAGCGCGCTCGCTCCCTCCTACTACAAACCCGCGGGACTCACCTCGCTGATCGACTGCTGCGCCGCCATCGCCGCCGAGGCTCCGGGCACGCCGTTTTATTACTACGACATCCCCGCACTCACCGGCGTCACCCTGCCAATGGAGTCCTTCCTCCGCGAGGCCCCGCCGCGCATTCCGAACCTCGCCGGCATCAAGTTCACCAACCCGGACCTCGTTTCCTACCGCCGCAGCCTCGACGCCGCCGGCTCCCGCTTCGACCTACCCTGGGGCGTCGATGAAACCCTGCTCGCCGCCCTCGCCACCGGCGCACGCGGCGGCGTGGGCTCCACCTACAACTGGGCACCCCGGCTCTATCAGAATCTCATCGCCGCCTTCCACGCCGGCGACCTCGACGAAGCACGCCGCCTCCAGTCGCTCTCGATCGCCATGATCGATGCCATCGCCGCCACCGGCTTCCTCGGCACCGCTAAGGCCCTCATGACCCGCCTCGGCGTGCCTGTCGGCCCCGCACGCCTGCCCCTTGGAAACCCAAGCCCCGCCCAGGTGGATGCCTTGCTGGAGCGCCTCGATGCGCTCGGTTTCCCGTCCTGGGGAGCCACCCCGCTCCGCACCGCCCCCTTGCAAACCGCCAACGCCTGATGGACCTCGCCCGTTTCTATCAGAATCAACTGTTCGACGACTGCCTGCCCTTCTGGTTCCCGCGCGCCATCGATTCGCAGCATGGCGGTTTCCTCCACTGCTTCGATGCGGACGGCTCGCTGGTCGATGACGACAAGTCGGTCTGGGCCCAGGGCCGGATGAGCTGGATGCTGCTCACCCTTTACCTCGAACACGAACGCAGGCCGGATTGGCTCGCCTGGGCCGAGGGCGGACTCGGGTTTCTCGAACGCCACTGCGTCGATCCCGCCGATGGACGCATGTTCTTCCACGTCGCCCGCGATGGCACGCCACTCCGCAAACGCCGCTACGCCTACAGCGAGAGCTTTGCCGCCATCGCCTTCGCCGCCCACGCCGCCGCCACCGGCAGCGCCTCATCCGCGGACAAGGCGCGCCACTGGTTCCACCGCTTCACCGACTGGAACTTCACCCCGGGACGCATCCCGCCCAAGTTCACCGGCGCACGACCGATGGAAGGGATCGGCACCCGCATGATCACCCTGGTCACCGCCCAGGAACTCCGCAAACACCTCGGCTCCGACCCCGGGCTCGAGACCTGGATCGACCGCTGCATCGCCGATATCACCCGCCTCTTCGTCAAGCCGGACCTGCGCGTCGTCATGGAGTCCGTCACCCCGGACGGAAACATCTCCGATCACTTCGACGGCCGCATGCTCAATCCCGGACACGCCATCGAAGCCGCCTGGTTTCTGTTAGAGGAAGCGCGCCACCGCGGGGACTCCACCCTCCTCAAGCTCGGTTGTGACATGATCGACTGGATGTGGGAACGCGGCTGGGACACGGAGTTCGGCGGCTTGTTCTACTTCCGCGACGTCCACGGCCGGCCCGTGCAGGAATACTGGCAGGACATGAAATTCTGGTGGCCCCACGACGAGGCCCTCATCGCCACGCTGATGGCCCACCGCCTCACCGGTGAGCCGCGCCACCTCGAACGCCACGAGATGATCCGCGAGTGGTCCTTCCGCCACTTCGCAGACCCCGCGCACGGCGAGTGGTTCGGCTACCTCCGTCGCGATGGAAGCCCCGCCAACACACTCAAGGGTTCGCTCTGGAAATCCTTCTTCCACCACCCGCGCGCCCTCTGGATGTGCCACTCGCTCGCCTCCGGGTGAAGCCGGCACCCGGATTCCTAACCGCACCCCGGAGAGATCAAGTCAGGGAAGATCCGGCGCGGACAAAAGAAGAATGAACCGCCGATGAACCCAGCCGGACACGGGCTCGAAAGTGGCCTGCGGATTTGCAACCGCGTCCCGGGCATGGGTTCATTTTCGATGGGTTCGATCTCAGATCTTTTATCTGCGCGAATCTGTTCCTATGTGCGGTTCCATCATCGCTGGCTCGGTTGAATGACCTGCCACCCGCCACATCCCCAAAATTTCCTAGATAATGGCACGGATTTTGCTTTCATTCGATCCGTCTTCACCTAACGTCGCGCCAGGCCGTTTGAAGCCTGACCATGTCCGACGTTTACCTCCATCAGTCGCTTTCCCAGCAGCAGACGCTTGCGCCTCAAATGCGCAAGAGCCTCGAAATCCTGCAAGCAGGAACGATGGAGCTCTCCCAGATCATCAGCCAGGCCCTCGAGGCCAACCCGGTCCTCGAAGACATCACCGAGTCGATCTCCCTCGACGAGGAAGGGCCGGATCCCGATGAGGCGGACTCGCTCGATTACCTGAACGAGACCGACGACGACTGGCGCGATCGCTCGATCCTTGAAGGCAAATCCTCGCCCTGGACCTCCGAGGACGAGGAACGCCGCCAACGGCTCTACGACTCGATCGTAGCCCCGATGACGCTGCAAGCGCACCTCCAGCAGCAGCTCGATCTCTCGATGGTGGAACCCGGCGTGCGCGAAGCCGCCCAGGCCATCCTCGGCAACCTCGACGGCCGCGGTTTTCTGGACCTGCCCGCCAAGGATCTCGGCATCCGCCTCCGCATCAAACCGGCCGACCTCAACGCCGGGCTCAAGCTCGTGCAATCCTTCGATCCCCCGGGGGTCGGGGCCAAGGACATCCCGGAATCCCTGCTCCTCCAGCTCGAACGCAAGGGCGGCAAGGACACCATCGAATACAAGATCGTCCGCGACCACCTCGAGGACCTCGCCCGCAAACGCCACCCGCAAATCGCCAAAGCCCTCGGCACCAGCATCGAACGCGTCACCGAGGCCGCATCGCGCATCGGCAGGCTCACCCCCAACCCGGGCGGTGACTTCGACCCCACCGGAAACCCCTACATCCTCCCGGACGTCGTCATCGAGCGCAACGACGAAGGACGCCTGGAAGCCCGCCTCACCGGCGAACACCTGCCGAACCTCCGCATCAACGATTTCTACAAGGACATGATCGGCAAATCCGGAGTCGACGCCAAGGCCCGGCAGTTCCTCCGCGACCAGATCCGCGATGGCCGCAGCCTCATCCGCTCGATCTCCCTCCGCCAGGAAACCATCCTCGCCATCGCCCACAAGCTGATCGAACGCCAGCCGGACTTCTTCCGCAAAGGCCCACGCCATCTCCGCCCGCTCACCATGAATGAGATCGCGGATGAGCTCGGCATGCACGCCACCACCGTCTCCCGGGCCGTCGCCGGGAAATACATCCGCACCCCCCAGGGCCTCATGGAGATGCGCTCGTTCTTCGCCACCGGCTACCAAACCCAGGACGGAGCCGAAGTTTCCAACGCCGGCGTCCGCGAAGCCATTCAACAACTCGTCGCCGCCGAAAACCCCTCCAAACCTCTTTCGGACGAATCCATCATGAAAGCCCTCGACCAACAGGGCATCAAGGTCGCCCGCCGGACCATCGCCAAATACCGCGAACAACTCAACATTCTCCCCTCCCACTTGCGCAAAACCTTCTGACAAGCGGTCGGGCACCGCGCCCCGCATGCCCTGTCAAAAAAGCTGGCACTGCTTCTTGAGCGCAAGCCCCAGCTCATAGGTGAAGTCACGGATCGCCTCGCGGTCCCGCTCACCGGCCGGCTGACCACGCCAGAAGCGGATCCTGGCGCTCGGCGGGACCTGCATCGGAACACTCTCGGAGGCCTCCAGGAGATTCGCGGCCTTTTCCGCAGCGTCGAGCAGTGCCTCAGTCGGGGTTTTGCGGTGGTGGAAGGCGTCCTGACCATCCCTCAGGGCGAGCTCAATCGCCTGCAGCGCCTGTTCCGCGTGACCTTCCCGGTTTGGAACGGGCCTGATGATGCTTTGCACGTCGCGATTCCGGTAAAACCCCATGACCGCGGCAATCGCCGCCGGATCGCGCACGGTGCCATCCGGATAGATGAGCCCGTGGATCTCTCCCCAATACCCCTCGATCATCAGGTTGAAGAGATACCAGCCCGTCCGGTGCCTCTCTGCGATCTCCAGCACCATGTCATAGGGATTCGCACGGCCCAGGCATCCGGTCTCGCTGTTCAACATGGGCTTGCCGGTCTTCCGGGAAAGCTCTCCCGCCACCCGGTAGGCCTCCTCGACCACCGAGCGAAGCGGTGCGTAGTCATGAAAACAGAGCACATCCACCAGGTCCGCCGTGGTTTCCAGATGGATCGGAAAGGTGTGGCCCACGGTGATCGCATTCACCGGATCCAGCGACCTCACATAAGCCACCTGCCCGCGCACAAACTCCGTGATCGCCGCTTTCCGCGGCGGCCTCTCCGCCTCCGGGGCCTTGTCGTGATAGTCGTTGGTGAAGGGCTCGTTCATCACGTCCCACATGAGCAACCCCGGCTCGCCCTTGATGCCTTCGACGATGGCTTTGACGTAAACATCCCCGCGCGAACGGAAGGCCGGCTGGAGCGTGTCCGGATTCAGGTAGTTGCCATTCCAAAGAATCGGCATCGTCGAAAATCCCAGCTCATGCGAAACACGGATGTATTCCCGAAGCCGACTGACATATGCCTGAGGGTCCTTCTCGAACTCCTCAATGCTCAGCCAGATCCGCGTGCTGTTGAGCTGGAGCCTCTTGGCATAACCCAGATCCCGTTTCAACACCTGCACATCTCCGGTCATGACGTGGTTCACACCGCGGATGAACCCATAGTCCTTCAAGGGCTTCTCCGCACGCACGGAAACCACCACGGCAGCAAGGACCAGCGCGGCTCGCAACAGGAAACGAAACGATGCAGTCATCATGAGGCAGAACATTTCCCGCAGACTGCCATCCTCCCCCGCCCCTTGCAATCGTCACCCACCCACAAAATCCCATCCCCCCGAAACCCCGACCCAATCCCAGAACCACTTCTCCCTCAGCCTGCCCGTCATAGCTAAGCGACGACGGGGCACTTCTTCCTCTTCCTGAAAACTGAAAACCAGCAAACTCATCCCCCCCCTCTTCCACTTCTCACTCAGCCTGCCCGTCATAGCTGAGCGACGACGGGGCACTTCTCCCTCAGCCTACCCGCCCTAGCCCAGCGACAACCGGACCCTTCCTCTTCCCTGAAAACTGAACACTGAAAACTAGCAAACTCATCCCCCCCCTCTTCCACTTCTCACTCAGCTCTTCTC
>JAIXOR010000062.1 GCA_027486655.1 Verrucomicrobiaceae bacterium
GGCGGCGGCCACATGCTTGAGCACGTCATGCTCTTTGGCGACATCGCCAACAACATGATGTTCGACGGCTGGATCGCCATCGGCGTCTGCGTCATCATGATCATCGTCGGCTGGACGGTGGCGGTCCGCAAGTTCGTCTACCTCAACCGCATCGAAAAAGGCAACCGCGAGTTCCTGCGCCTCTGGAAGGCCCTCTCCAGCGACCTGACCGCCCTCGATCACGCCGATGAGAAAACCATCCGCAGCATGGGCGGCTCGATGGACGAGGAGGATCAGGAGCTCATGAAGGACTCGCCGCTCTATCACATCTATCACATCGGCTCGGAGGAGATCAGCCACCGTGTCACCCGCACCGGCGGTGGAGGCGAAGGCCTCTCCTCGCGCTCCATGCAGGCCATCCGCGCCAGCCTGGACACCGGGCTGGTGCATGAAAACCACCGCCTCACCGACGGGCTGGTCTTCCTGACCATCAGCATCGCCGGCGGCCCCTACGTCGGTCTGTTAGGCACGGTGGTCGGCGTCATGATCACGTTTGCCATCATCGCCAAGTCCGGCGAGGTCAACGTCAACTCCATCGCCCCCGGCATCGCCTCCGCGCTGTTGGCCACCGTGGTGGGCCTCATCGTCGCCATCCCCGCGCTCTTCATCTACAGTTATCTCAACGGCCGCATCAAGAATGTCATGAGCACCATGCAGGTCTTCATCGACGAGTTCGTGGCCAAGATGGCCGAGTTCTACCGCCCGAGGAACGACTCCTCCATCTGATCCACCTCCCACCCCGCGTCCCGCCATGGCCTCCGCCGACGACAAAAGCTTCGATGACATCAACGTCACCCCGATGGTGGACCTCTATCTGGTCCTGCTGCTGATCTTCATCATCATGACCACCGCCGGCGTCCAGGGCGTGAAGGTCAACCTGCCCTCCGCCAGCAGCAAGCCCGCCACCCAGAAACTCGAGGCCCCCAAGACCCAGGCCATCACCATCGATCCGGCCGGCAACCTCAAGCTCAACACCGTGCCGGTCACCCTCGCCGACCTCGAAAGCCGCCTCGCCGCCATCAAGGCGAGCACCCCCGACGTGCCGGTCGTGGTCAGGGGGGACCGCTCCAACCAATACCAACTCATCATGGACGTGCTCGATGTGCTCGGCCGCGTCGGCATCAACCAGATCGGCCTGGCCACCCAGCCCTCCAAGTAAAGACGCGCCCCCATTTCGTCCACCGCCACCAGCCCATGAGTGAGACCACCAAGCCCAAACGCCGCCGCCGCGAGTTCAACCCGCTGCCCTGGGTGGCGTTGGTCATCGCCCTGATCATCGGCGGCATCTGGGCCGTCTCGCGCGGCTCGGACAAGCGCCCGCGCCCCGCCAAGGCCGAGGAAACCCTGACCATCGTCCTGCCGCCGCCGCCCCCGCCCCCCTTGCCGCCGCCCCCGCCGCCCAAGGAAGAACCCCCGCCCGAGCAGGATCAGGAAGAACTCGTCGAAGAAGAACCCATCGACGTCAACGAACCCCCGCCCGAAGCCCCGCCCGAGGCCCCCTCCGAAGACCTCGGCACCGGCATCGCCGGCAACGGCCCCGACATGGGCCTCACCCGCGGCGGCGGCAACGGCCGCATCGGTGGTTCCTCCAGCCGCGGCGGCAAAGGCAGCCCCTTCAACCGCTACGCCCTCGGCGCACGCGCCAGCATCGAGGACGCCCTGCGCCGCGATCCCGCCACCCGCCGCGCCGTCATCCAGGGCCTCAAAATCGAGTTCTGGCCCGACAAAGACGGCCTCATCACCCGCGCCCGGGTCATCGGTTCCTCCTCGGATCCCGCCCTCGACCAAGCCGTGCGGCGCGTCCTGGTCGGCCTGCGCACCCCGCCCGCCGCCAACCCCGCCGAGATGCCACCCTCCGTGCGCATCCGCATCAGCGCCCGCCCGGCCGGAGCCTGAGCCCTCATCCCCGCATTTTTTCATCCCATCCCATGCATCCGTCCCGCACCCCGCACGCCAGCCTTCTGGCCGCCGCCCTGCTCAGCCTCCACGCCGGAGCCGCCGAGACCCCGGAACCCGCACCCGCCGCACCCGCCGCGCCGCTTGCCGAGACCCTCGAACCCGCCCCCGGCCCCGCCCTCGCCACCGATCTGCCCGCCCCCACCACACCCGCGTCCACCCCGTCGGACAACGTCACCATCAACCTCATCCAGCGCCTCGTGGCCAAGGGCGTGCTCGATCGCGCCGAAGCCGACGAAATGATCCGCCAGGCCGAGGCCGATGCCGCCGCCGTCGCCGCCGCCCGCCAGGACATCGCCGCCCTCCCGGCCGAGCCCTCCGCCGATGAGGAAATGACCATCTCCTACATCCCCGAAGTCGTCCGCGAGCAAATGCGCGACCAGATCCAGCAGGAACTCCTCGCCCACGCCCGCGAGGAAAAATGGAGCGAAAAACACAGCCCCGAATGGACCGAGCGCCTCCGCCCCTTCGGCGACATCCGCCTTCGTTCCGAAAACATCTTCCTGCCCACCACCGTCACCACCACCGACGCCAACGGCAACCTCGTCATCGTCGAAGGCAACGACAACACCGGCGTCTTCCCCAACTTCAACGCCATCAACACCGGCTCCCCCTTCGACACCTCCGGCACCCTCTTCTCCCCCCAGCACAACGTCGACCAGGACCGCCACCGCACCCGCCTGCGCGCCCGCGCCGGCATGGAAATCACCCTCGGCGAAGGCTTCGACGCCGGCCTGCGCCTCGCCACCGGCGAAACCTCCTCGCCCGTCTCGCCCAACCAATCCCTCGGAGCCACCGGCGGCAATTTTTCCAAATACGCCATCTGGCTCGACCGCGCCTTCCTCAGCTACGACGCCGGCCCCGGCGATGGCGAGGAACTCACCTTCCTGTTAGGCCGCTTCGACAACCCCTTCATGTCCACCGACATCCTCTGGGACGAAGACATCGGCTTCGACGGCCTCGCCCTGCGCGGCAGGGCCTCCATCCGCGACTCCCTCTCCACCTTCTTCGCCGCCGGCTACTTCCCCGTCTACAACACCGACCTGAACTTCGCCTCCAACCAGCCCGCCAAATTCGACAGCACCGACAAATGGCTCGCCGCCGCCCAGATCGGCCTTGAGTGGAAAATCAACGAACAACTCAGCGCCCGCTTCGGCCTCGCCTACTACGACTACGACGCCATCGAAGGCAAACTCTCCACCCCCTTCATCCCCCTCACCGACAAGGACGCCGGCGACACCGACACCACCCGCCCCTCCTACGCCCAGCGCGGCAACACCTACATGGCCCTGCGCGACATCGACAACAGCACCGCCGCCAACGACTTCGGCAACAAATACCAATACCAATACTACGGCCTGGCCACCCCCTTTGAAAACCTCGCCGCCACCGGCCGCCTCGACTACGACCCCTCCGACACCCTCCGCCTCACCCTCCTCGGCGAATACATCCAGAACATCGCCTTCGACGCCTCCGCCATCGACCAAATCGCCGTCAACAACCGCGGCGACTCCCCCGGCAACGGCAAACCCGGCGCCTACGAAGGCGGAGACAGCGCCTGGCAGGTCTCCTTCCTCATCGGCAACCCCGCCCTCGAAAAACTCTGGGACTGGCAAGCCGGCGTCGGCTACCGCCACGTCGAGAGCGATGCGGTCGTCGACGCCTTCGCCGACTCCGACTTCGGTGGCGGCGGCACCAACGTCAAAGGCTTCACCCTCGGCGCCAACCTCGCCCTCAGCCACGCCGTGCGCTTCGGCCTCCACTGGATGAGCTCCGATGAAATCGCCGGACCCCCGCTCAGCTCAGACACCCTCCAGCTCGACCTCAACGCCCGCTTCTAACAGAGAACCCGGTTCTAACAACAAAACCGTTCCTCACAAAAGCGCGCCGCCACCCCGATCCCACATCCCCTGCACCCCACCTTGCTCCCATGATCCGCAAGCTCATCCTTCTCACCCTGCTGAGCCTCGCGCCCGGCCTCCACGCCGCCCCCGAGGCCGATCCCTCCGCCAAGCTGCGCGAGCAACTCAAGGCCGCCCTCCTCCAACTGCGCACCGCCCAGACCGAGACCGCCAACCTCCAGGCCACCCAGGCCGCCACCCAGGCCAAGCTCACCCAGCTTGAGGAAAAATCCGCCGCCCTCGAAAAATCCAAAGCCCTGCTCGAGAAAAAATCCGCCGAACAACAAAGCGCCGACCAAGCCACCATCACCCGGCTCAACGAACAGGTCGCCGCGCGCGACCAAGCCATCGCCCAATACAAGGACGCCCTCGCCAAGTGGAAGGACGGCTACGAAAAAGCCGCCGCCCTTGCCCGCGAAAAAGAAGACCAGCGCGCCACCCTCGCCTCCGAAGCCATCGTCCTCAAGCGCACCATCGCCGATCGCGAAAGCAAGAACATCGCCCTCTTCCAAACCTCCATCGAGATCCTCGACCGCTTCGAAAACTACGCCCTCGGCAAAGCCCTCTCCGCCCGCGAGCCCTTCATCCGCACCACCCGCGTCCAAGTCGAAAACCTCGTCCAGGGATACAAGGACCGCATCATCGACCAACGCATCTCCGCCCCCAAACCCTGAGATTATCGAACAGGAAGTCAGCCCCGCCCGGCCGATCCTCCCCATCCACCTTCCCGCCCCCAGATGAAGCCCCGCCGCCACCTCTTCCGCGCCACCGTCCTCTTCGGCACGCCCCTGCGCTACGGAGCCCCCGTCGCCCTCGGGCTGGTGGTCCTCATCACCGGCGCACAAGCCGGAGACCTCCTGCGTGGCGGAGCCGGCGGACCCGCCGCCAAGTCCCGCCAGCCGGCCGGAGCCGCCGCCACCCCCGCGGCCAGCGCCGCCGCGCGCGCCAACGCGCGCGACCACCTCGCCCGCACCACCCGTGCCGTCAACTCCATGCGCGCCCTCCAACAAGCCGCGCGCCAGCAAGCCAAAACCGGCAAACCCGCCGCCCTCGCCCTGCGCCCCACCGCCCCGCGCGCCAGCGTGCCCGTCCTGCCCCCCGTGCCCGACGGCCTCGCCCCCGGCGGCCTCCAGCCCCACCGCCTCGCCGCCAGCGACACCTCCACCTGGAGCGGCGCCCGCCTTCCCGTCCAGACCACCACCGGCAAAGGCCGCGTCCAGGTCACCGTCCGCCAGACCGAACAACAAGCCCTCCTCAAGTGGGACAGCTTCAACATCGGCAAAAACACCACCCTCACCTTCGATCAAAGCAAAGGCGGTGAAAACCGCGGCAAATGGATCGCCTTCAACCAAGTCAGCGACCCCTCCGCCCAACCCAGCCGCATCCTCGGCAACCTCAAGGCCGACGGACAAGTCTACCTCATCAACCCCAACGGCGTCATCTTCGGCGCCGGATCCAGCGTCAACGCCCGCGGCCTGAC
>JAIXOR010000017.1 GCA_027486655.1 Verrucomicrobiaceae bacterium
CCTAATCCCCTAATCCCCTAATCCCCTAATCCCCTAATCCCCTAATCCCCTAATCCCCTAATCACAAACCATCCTACGCGATCGCGTGGATATTCAAGGATTCGGTAAAAGGATAGAAATCGGATGCCACCCCGTGGGTGGCGTCGCCCGATCCCCTTCCTTCCTTTCCCGGCATGAGCGCCCCCCTCCGCCAGCTCTTCCTCCTCGCCTGCTTTGCCGGCCTGGCGCGCGCCACCGTGGTCAACGTCGATTTCAATCACCTCCCGGCCCCGTCTTCCTTCACCGGCACCGCGGCCGCTCCCGACGCGCAGGGCAGCTCCGCCGTCTGGAACGAGATCGTCCGCCAGGCCTGGGAAGACACCGTCGATTCCGGCTACCTTCGCGATTCCTCCGGCAACCTCACCTCCATCGCCCTCTCCCTGGGCATCAACGGCAGCCATTCGAATCCCGCCGGCGACCAGGAACGCAACGGCGGCTTCTCCCCGTTGATGTCCGACTACGCCTTCCTCAGCTCCGGCAGCAACGCGCTCGTCCATCAGGAATCCGGCCTCATTTCCGGCCTCGTCCCCTCGAATAGCTACGACCTCTACTTCTACGGCCAGGGCGACAAGTTCACCGGCAACGTGTTCCGTGGCCAGAACACCCTTTTCACCCTCGGCAGCGAATCCAAGCAGACCGGCTGGGACGGCGTCTCCGGCGGAAACGGTGCGCTCCTCGAAGGCATCGAGTTCGTCCGCTTCACCGCCGTCGCCGACCAGGACGGAAAAATCGCCTTCACCTGGGCCAACGTGGTCGCCGGCCCGGGCGGCAACGTGGCGGTGGACCTGGACGGCAGATCCTCGATGTTCGCCGCCTTCAACGCCCTGCAGATCGTCGACCTCGCGGCCAACGCCGTGCCCGAGCCTGCCGCCGCCCTCCTCGCCGGCCTCGGCCTGCTGGTCCTCCTCCAGCGCCGCCGCGCCGCCTGAGAACGTGGCTGCGGCATCTTGCCGCAAGCCCCCTATCCCGGTAGAGCCGGACCGCCAGGCCCACCACCAATCTTGGTAGGGCCCGCCCACTTCACCCCCGAGGGCGGGACGCGAAAGACCCGCCAAGGAATCGCCCGTCATCAACCCCCGCCGCCGCAGGGCAAAGTGGGTCCGCCCGGCGGTCGGTCCCTACCGTTCATGCCTGCCAGGGCCCGCCACCACCCCGGTAGGGCTGGACCGCTGGGCCCGCCCACTTCACCCCTGAGGATGGGACGCCAAAGAACCGGCGACGAAATCGCCCCTTCCACCTACGTGCATTCCCTTACCCAAGTCCTTGGATCTACAAGCTTTACTCAGCGATCCCGAAATTCCCCACCCCCCAATTCCAAACTTTTTAAAACCACAACACACGCATCATCAACCATTTCCACCCAACCCGGGCAGCACGCCGATCTAACATTTCAAAAACCCTCCGCGCCCCCGCCGCCCCCCTCGGCCGCCGAAAATATTTCAAGCCCCTAGACCTTGTGCCCGGCTCCGGACCCACGATCGTCCTTCCCCACATCTTTCAAGCCCTTACGACGATCGCGCAAATTGTCAAGTTCGCGCTGAAACCACCGCACCACTACCTGTGGTATTGTGAATAATTTGTGGATACCATATGAGCAGAATCGGCTTGAGGTCTGCTACCGATTTCCGCACTCTCCCCAACGCTGCTCCCGCGACGCCGGCCCCCTCCGGCGACCACCTTCCAGACCACCTCTTCTCCAGAAATCACCCCAAAATGTCCGCCACCACCACCGTCTCCCTCGGATCCCGCACCTTCATCCTCGACCGCGAAAAAGCCGAAGCCGCCTACGCCGCCAAGCGCGTGATCAACGGCAAGGAAACGATGTTCTTCAACATCCTCCCTCTCAAGTACCAGTGGGCCTACGACTTGTACAAGACGATGAAGAACAACCACTGGGAGCCGGAGGACATCACCATGCAGAAGGATGTCGAGCAGTGGCGCTCCGATGAGATCACCGACGTCGAGCGCTGGATCATCAAGATGGGCATCGGCTACTTCTCCGCCGCCGAAGGCATCGTCGGAGACAACGTCCTCCACGTCGTCCGCGAGGTCGTCACCGCCCCCGAGCTCAAACTGGTCCTCGGCCGCCACGCCCACGAGGAGAACATCCACGCCGACTCGCTGGTCTACATTATCTCCTCCCTTTTCATCAACCCGCACGAGTGCGAGGCCATGTTCGAGGACGTCCCCTCCATCGTCGCCAAGAACAACTTTGTCGTCTCCAACAGCAAGGCCCTCCGCCGCGACATCGACCTCACCGTCACCGCCAACAAGCAGGCCCTCGCCAAGAACATCTTCATGTTCGGCCAGGTCATGGAAGGCACCCAGTTCTACGGCCTCTTCGGCATGATCCTCAGCCTCTACCGGCAGAACAAGTTCCCCGGCATCGGCTCGATGTTCCGCTACACCCTGCGCGACGAAAGCAACCACATCGAGGTCTTCCGCAACCTCCTCATGGACCTCATCGACGAGAACCCCGACATCTGGACCGAGGACTTCCGCGAGGACCTCCGCGCCACCATGAAGGAAGGCATCACCCTTGAGAAAACCTTCATCCGCGACTGCCTCCCCGTCGCCGGCCTCGGCCTCAACGCCGCCGACTTCGAGACCTACATCGACTACATCGCCGACCGCCGCCTCACCTCCTGCGGCCTCGCCCCGCTCAACGACTCCGTCACCAACCCCTTCCCGTGGTTGGCCGAAATGATGGACATCAAGAAGGAGACCAACTTCTTCGAAGGCCGCGTCACCGAGTACCAGAAAGCCTCCGCCCTCAGCACCGTCGACGACGACGAGCTGTAACCGGAAAGTGGCTGGGGCACCGTGCCGCCAGCCACCCTCCATGGGTCCTATCCGTCCCATAGGACCTGTTTCTTCCCGTTCCCGTTCCCGTCCCCGTTCCCGCCTCTCCAAAAACCACTCCCTCTCCACGTCCACACTCACCCTTCTCCAGTCGCCATGTTCCGCTCCCTTAACCTCAACGAAGACCTTGCCCTCAAGCAAGTCGTCACCGACCGCTTCGCCCTCACCGACCGCGGCTTCGCTTGGCGCGAAGTCCTCTCCACCGAGAAGCGCGCCCCGCTGCCGGAAATCACCATCACCCGCGGCGCCACCGATTCCCACTTCTCCCTCGAAGACGTCGCCGACGCCATCGGCGACTCTTTGGCCGACCTCCTGATCTCCCGCCGCGAGGACCACACCTCCATCTTCTCCGACGTCAACCGCAAGTTCGTCTCCGACGTCGCCCACTCCGTCGCCTCCTTCCTCACCGATTCCCTCAAGGCCGACGGCCGCCTCCGCCTGTCGGAAGGCGACCTCTACCTGCTCATCGAAAAGGCCCTCCTTGAAAACGAGGCCTACGATGTCGCCAAGTCCCTCGCCTTCCGCCGCTCGCTTGAAAAAACCGGCACCGTCGACGTCCACACCGGCCCCCACGCCCTGCCCGTCCGCCTGATCCGCCGCAATGGCAACGTCGTCCCCTGGTCCGAGACCAAGATCGAAATCGCCGTCCGCAAGGCCTTCCTCACCATCAAGGAAAACCCCGAGCCCGCCATCGACATCGCCAAGGGCGTCACCGACCGCATCCGCCGCGGCGACCAGTCCTTCGTCCACATCGAGGACGTCCAGGACATGGTCCAGGAGGAACTGATGCGCCAGGGCCACTTCAAGGCCGCCACCCACTACGTCCGCTACCGCGACGAGCGCGCGCGCATGCGCCGTGAGGAGGAGGACCTCGCCGAGGATCCCAACCAGGAGCTCATGGTCACCGTCGTCTCCGACGAAGGCCAGTCCTCGTTCTGGGACGGCACCGATCTCCGCAAGCGCATTTCCTACGCCTCCATCGGCCTCGACCTCAACCTCTCCGAAGCCGAGATCGAACGCGAACTCCGCCGCGCCGTCGGCAATGAGATCGCCGAAAAGGACCTCAAGGCCACCATCATCCTCAACGCCAAGTCCCTCATCGAAAAGGACGCCGACTTCGCGAAATTCGCCGGCCGCATCCTCCTCTCCTACATCTACGAGGAAGTCCTCGACTGGAGCATCCTCAAGGACGGCATCGACAAGCTCAGGCAGGCCCACAAGACCGCCTTCAAGTCCTACCTGAAGCACGGCGTCGCCATCAAGCGCCTCCACCCCGACCTCCTCGAGGCCTACAATCTCGACAAGCTCGCCGACGCCTTCGATCCCACCGCCGACCTCGACTTCGACTACCTCGGCATCCAGACGCTCTACGATCGCTACCTCATCGTGGACAAGACCGGCAGCAAACCCCGCCGCCTGGAAACGCCGCAGTTCTTCTGGATGCGCGTCGCCATGGGCCTCTTCAAGAAGGAGGAAAAGGACGCCGAAGGCTGGGTGATCCGCCTCTACAACCTCTACAAGGGCCGCCGTTTCTGCTCGTCCACGCCCACGCTCTTCAACTCCGGCACGCTCCACTCGCAGCTCTCGTCCTGCTACCTCTACAAGGTGGACGACTCCATCGAGTCGATCATGATCCGCGGCATCGCCGAAAACGCCTTCCTCTCGAAATGGGCCGGCGGCCTCGGCGGCTCGTGGACCGCCGTCCGCGGCACCGGCGGCTACATCCAGGGCACCAACGGCGAGTCGCAAGGCATCATCCCCTTCCTCAAGCTCCACAACGACCAGCTCGTCGCCGTCAACCAGGGCGGCAAGCGCCGTGGCTCCGGCTGCGCCTATCTGGAAACCTGGCACAACGACATCGAGGACTTCCTCGAACTCCGCAAGAACACCGGTGACGAACGCCGCCGCTGCCACGACATGAACACCGCGAACTGGATCCCGGACCTGTTCATGAAACGCATGGAAGACCGCGGAAACTGGACGCTCTTCCGCTCCAACGAAGTGCCCGATCTCCACGACCTCTACGGCAAGGCCTTCGAGCAGCGCTACACCGAATACGAAGCCATGGCCGCCGAAGGCAAGATCTGGTCCCGCCAGTTCCCCGCCCTCGAGCTCTGGAAATCCATGCTCAAGATGGTCTTCGAAACCGGCCACCCCTGGATCACCTTCAAGGACCCCTGCAACGTCCGCTCGCCCCAGGACCACTGCGGCGTCATCCACTCGTCCAACCTCTGCACCGAGATCACCCTCAACACCTCCGACGAGGAAACCGCCGTCTGCAACCTCGGCTCGGTCATCCTCGATTCCCACATCACCCGGGACGGAGCCATCGATCACGAGATGCTCAAGGAAACGATCACCGTCGCCATCCGCGCGCTGGACAACGTGATCGACATCAACTTCTACCCCACCGAGGCCGCCAAGACCGCGAACTCCCGCCACCGCCCCATCGGCCTCGGCGTGATGGGCCTGCAAAACGCGCTCTACAAGCGCGGACTCGCCTTCGCCTCGGACGCCGCCGTCGATTTCAACGACGAGGTCATGGAAGCCGTCGCCTACTACGCCTACAGCGCCTCCAGCGACCTCGCCGCGGAAGTCGGCACCTACTCCACCTACAAGGGCTCGAAGTGGGACCGCGGACTCCTCCCGCAGGACACCGTCGATCTCCTCGAAGACGAACGCGGCCGCAAGATCGACGTCCCGCGCGGCGGCAAGATGGACTGGTCCGTCGTCCGGGAAAAGATCGCCAAACACGGCATGCGCAATTCCAACGTGCTCGCCATCGCCCCCACCGCGACGATCTCCAACATCATGGGCACCACGCCCTGCATCGAGCCGAACTACAAGAACCTCTACGTGAAATCCAACCTCTCCGGCGATTTCATCGTGCTCAATGCCGAGCTCGTCAAGGACCTGAAAAAAGCCGGCCTCTGGAACCAGGACATGCTCGACCAGTTGAAATACTTCGACGGCGAGCTCGACGCCATCGAGGACATCCCGGAAGCCCTCAAGCACAAGCACAAGACCGTCTTCGGCATCGGCTACGAATACATCGTGGACGCCGCCGCCCGCCGCCAGAAGTGGATCGATCAATCCCAATCGGTCAACCTCTTCCTCGCCACCCCGGACATGAAGACCCTCTCCCACATGTACCGCCGCGCCTGGGACAAGGGCCTCAAGACCACCTACTACCTCCGCACCCTCCAGGCGAGCAACATCGAGAAAGCGACCATCGACGTCAAAAAGGAAGTCCGCGGACTGGCCGCCGGTGCGAAGAAGGAATACAGCGCCGAGGAGAAAATGGCCTGCTCCCTCGACGCCATGCTCAACGGCGGGACGTGCGAGGCGTGCCAGTGAGTCCTCCGGGGCTGCGGCTCACTTCTTAAAGTCGGGGCGCTTCACACAAAGCGCCCCTTCTTTTTCCGAGGAATTCAGAAATTCAAGTGACAGAAAATCAAAAGGTAGGAACCAATCCCGACACCGATCTCGCTCGAGAGGTGGAAAAATTCCACTTGAGCCAACCGGAAATCGCAGCCATAGAGGCTCTGACAGTGCGCGGCACGCGACTCCGGTTTCCGGAAGCGAACCAGGCCGCGCCTTCTTTTGTACCGGACCATCAAGTTCACGGAACCTACACGAAACCGTGTAAATCGGCGGCAGAGTTAGTTCCAATCCTCGAATGCCGCGGGCTGGAAATCACGGACAAGGCGTCCGCGATCCGATGGATGCAAAAGGTAGGTTACTACCGTCTTTCAGGCTACGGCCTACAATTGCGGATCCGTGATAGTGCCGGAAAATTGACGGACGACTTTCTCCCGGGAACACGATTCGAACAACTCACCCAGCTTTATGAATTCGACCGGCACCTTCGGCTTCTGGTTCTCGATGCCATCGAGAGAATCGAGGTCGCCTTTCGATCTCGATTCAATGACACAATGGCGGAGAATCACGGACCTCATTGGTTCATGGATTCCGCACGCTTCAGTGATAAACGTGACGACAAGACCGGGAACTGTCTTTTTGATCACCCGGAGTTTCTAGCCAAGGCCTACGAAGAAGCGCGCCGCAACAAAGAGTCCCTCTCGATTCGCCACTACTTCGCCATCTACGGCGAACCACCGCTTCCACCCTGTTGGATGCTGGGAGAAGCACTAAGCATGGGTACATGGTCGAAGGCTTTCGGGATGCTTGCAGACCGCTCCGATCAAAAACCCGTGGCGGACTTCTTCCGCGCCAGCCCGCCGGAACTGACTTCGTGGATTCACGCCCTCACCAACCTTCGCAATACCTGCGCCCATCACAGCCGCTTGTGGGACCGTCGTTTCGTCACGTGCCCGTCGAAAAAAGGAAACCTCAAGAACGTGATCGATGCAAATGACCGCCTCTTCGCCCAACTTGCAACGGCACTGTATTGTCTATGGTCTGTGGAACCCCATTCCCACTGGATTGAAGACCTGAAATCTCTGCTCGCAGATTATCCAGCCGTTCCTCTCGACCCAATGGGCTTCCCCGAAGATTGGGAGGACAGACTTCGCAGCATGAAATGCGAATAACGCTTCTCTACCAGTTTACGGTGCGACCGATTTCAGTCCCTAGATTTCAAGGTCCTTGAATCCGTGAAATTCAAATTCACGTCGGCGACAAGCTTCGCGATTTCATCGGTTGCGAATTGTTGGCAGTCTCGATAGAGAATTTCAATCTTCACGCGGAGCGTATCCCGTGCACCGGCGGACCATTGGATGAATTGCCCGTAAGGAGCCTGGAACGCCTGAACTCGCTGGCGGGTTTCGGTCAATACTTGAAGCCGTTGCGAATCCTCGGGCCAGATCCCGCGCCAATAAGCACAGGTCTTGCATCCGGGTCCACAGCGTGAGCCATCGTGGGACAGGAACGATTCCCAGCCATTTTCCGCAAGCAAAAGCTTCTGGTCATCATTCCGTTTCTGGTTGTTGCAGACCTTGCAAGCCATGGCCACGTTTCCCGGCACGTGCAGCCCCACACTGGCTCGGTTCATGCCATTGAGATGCTCGACCACCGGGCTAACGGAGGAGTTCAGTTCTTTGCCGCAGTAGAGGCACGAGTTGCCAAAGGCCGCCACCACAGAATCGGTGTAGCGAGTATCGGAAACCGTCATCCCTCCCGCCGCACAAGCCTTCTTACTGACGCCGTGAAGAAACATACTCACCAGCTTGTTGGCTACATCGGACTTGTCACGCCCGGTGGACTTCCGAAGTGCGGCTGCGACATCAAAGCTCACTCCGCCCTCCTTCCTGCCTTCGCGGGTCCGCCGGTGTTTTGCATTCCGAGCAACCAACGGACGTCCACTTTCAATGCCGCAGCAAGTGGAGGCAGTTCGAAATCAAAAACACATCGTTGGCCGCACTCGATCTTCGTGATCGCAACCCGGTCCAACGAAGTTCCCTTTGTAGCCAAGCGACCCGCCAACTGGTCCTGAGTCAGTGGTGGATCAAACGCCAAGCGCGCCTTTCGTATCCGCGGACCGATTGCGTTCCGGGAGGCTGATCCGTCGGTTTTCGGATTTCTCACGCGCCGACGCTAGCGAAATGGCTTGCGGTGAGTGTTCTTTTCGAGAACATTGTTCCCGTAACGAACATGAACGCAAACCACGAGATCCTGCAATCGGGACGAAATGAATTCGTCACCATGCTCTCCGAACTTCAGAGCATTCCGGCACACGATCCGGATCGTTTTGAAACTACCGATGGCTTGGACAATTCCGACTGCACCAACGGAGACCGAGCCGACATGGCTCTGGAAGCCTTGGATTGTTTCCAAGCTGCCTGCTCAATGACTGAGGATGTGGATACCGCCGCTTCGGATCTTGTCTGCGCCCTGCTCCACCTCGTTCACTCAAGGGGATTTGATCTGCAACTCGTGCTACAGAATGGACTTGGGCATTTTCTCTGCGAAGCTGGTGCCCTCAGCGAGGAGGACGAGGATCCGGACCTTGAATGACCATACCACATCCTAATATCCGCTCGTCTCCCACTTTACACCCCCCCCCTTTGACAAGCCACCCTCAAGCTGTTCATGCCCGCATGATTTCCCTCAGTTCCACCCTCACCCCCGCCCGCGAGGCCGGTGTCGTGTACACCAAGCCTTGGATGGTCGAGCTGGTGCTGGATCTGGCCGGATACCTGCCGGAGAAGCGTTTGGCAGAGGCCGTGCGAGGGCAGGGACCGATCCTCCGGGCGGTCCGTGAGAATGAGGGGAGATTGCCGGTTCCTGGTGGGATGGTTCATCGTTTCATGATTCCTTTCATTCGCAAACCATTCGCAGGACCGCCCGGAGGATCGGTCCCTGCCAAATCGAATCCCCCTTTGACAACCCACCTTCAAGCTGTTCAAATGACCGCATGATTGCTCCCGCCACAGCCCAAGTGCTTGCCATGGCCGATTCGGAAGGCTGGCGGACTTGCGTGGAGAAGACGCGGGAGGAGCGGAGCGAGGCCGGGCAGTTTTTTACTCCAAGCCCCATCGCCCGCTGTTTGGCCGGGTGGTTTCACGAAAAGGGCCTCAATCGGCCCTCGCTGCACCTTCTCGATCCCGGAGCGGGTGGAGGAGCGCTGACGGCGGCGGTGGTGGACCGGGTGACGGCCCTGCGGGTTTCCGGCAAGCTGCCCTTGTTGGAAGAAATCACGCTGGAGGCCTGGGAACTGGATCCAGCCTTCATTCCCGCCCTGCGGAATAACCTTTCGGCCTGCGCGGCCGCCTTGGAAAAGGTCGGCGTCCGGGTGAAGATCGATCTCCGGCAGGGCAGCTACATCGAAGGTGCCGTTCGCGCCCTCGATGGCGGGCTTTTCGGCGGCACGGAGGCACCATCGGTCACCCACGCCATTCTCAATCCACCCTACCGCAAGATCGCCACACGCTCGCGGGAGCGGCAATTGCTGAACTCGCTGGGCATGGAGACCTCGAACCTCTATGCCGCCTTCGTTTGGCTCGCCCTGCGTCAGCTTGAAGATGGCGGCGAGCTTTCCGCCATCGTGCCCCGCAGTTTTTGCAACGGACCCTACTTCCGCGACTTCCGCCGGGATCTGGTGGCGCGATCCATCTTCCACCGGATTCACGTGTTTGATTCCCGCACCGAGGCTTTTGGACGCGACGAGGTGCTTCAGGAAAACATCCTCTTCCATCTCACACGCCAAAGCCGGAAACGGCCCATGATAACGGTTTCCACGGGAAGCCTGGAATGCCCCGTCGAAGTCCGGATTCCGGCGGATCGTTTTGTTTGCCCGGACGATCCGGAAAAGGTCATCCACATCGCGACCGGCAGCGACGCGAACGAGGTCCGGGATTTCATCCAAACCCTGCCCTGCCGCATCGAGGAACTGGGCATCGAGGTTTCCACCGGTCCCGTGGTGGACTTCCGCCTGAAATCATCGCTTTCCCCGCGCTTGGGAAAACAGGACGTACCCTTGCTCTATCCACACACGATCAAGGCAGGCCGCGTGATTCCACCGCTGCCTGATGCTTCCGGCTACGGCGACGCCCGCGTCGGCAAGAAGCCGGTCGCCATCACGGTCAACGACGAGACCCGCCGCTGGCTCATACCCGCCGCGCGATTCGTGCTGATCAAACGCTTCTCCTCGAAGGAAGAAAAACGCCGCCTCGTCGCCGGAGTGCTCGATCCCAGAGACTTCGCAGACGGCCTGATCGGCATCGAGAACCACCTGAATTTCTTCCATCGCAAGCGCGCCGGATTGTCCGTGGCGTTGGCCAAGGGTCTTTGCCGATTCCTCAACTCTTCCGTGGCGGATCGCTACTTCCGCCAGTTCAACGGCCACACCCAGGTCAACGCCACCGATCTGCGCGCCTTCCGCTATCCGGATGCCGCGAGCTTGGAACATCTCGGAAAAACTAAGTTGGACGACGCCGATCAAACGGCCATCGACCTTGCCATGTCCGAGCTGTTTGGCGCACCCTCGTTCGCATGACCATGAGACCCGCGGCGGCAAAGCGAGTGAAAGAGGCGCTGGATGTTCTCGTCGCCGTCGGTATCCCGCGTGAGCAACAAAACGAACGCTCGGCCCTCACGTTGCTAGCACTTGCCGACATCCAGCCGCGCACCGCCTGGAAGTCCGCCAAGACTCCGCTGCGGCGCATCACCGAAATGATGGATTGGATGCGCGACCACTACGAAGTCCGCTACGCTCCGAACACCCGGGAAACCATCCGCCGCCAAACCGTGCATCAGTTCGTCCAGCACGGTTTGCTCGTTGAGAATCCCGACAAACCGGATAGGCCGATCAACAGCCCGAAGTGGTGCTACCAACTTTCGCCGGCTGCGCTGGAACTCCTGAAGTCCGTCGGCTCACCGACCTTCAAAAGCAACTCAATGAGTTCCGCAAGAACCCCGCCGCCAGCGCGCTGCAAGCAAGACACCGCGACCTTCCCCGCGAATCCGTCCGCATGCCGGACGGAGCAGTCATTGAACTCTCTGCCGGTGGCCAAAACACCCTCATCCGCGCCATCGTCGAGGAATTCGCCCCGCGCTTCGTCCGCAGCCCGAAGGTTCTTCTGTTAGGCGATGCGGCGAACAAGGAAATCATCAGCGATGAAAAGACGATGGCGAAACTCGGAGTTTTTTTGCCCGAACGCGGCAAGGCTCCGGACGTCCTCATCCATGACACCCAGCGCGATTGGCTCATCATCATCGAAGCCGTGACATCCCATGGCCCGGTCGATCAAAAGCGCAAGAACGAGCTGACGGCTCTTTTCGCCAAGGCCCGCCCTGGACTTGTCTTCGTCACCGCGTTTCCGGATTCGAAAACCTACTGTCGTTTCTGTTCCAACATTGCCTGGGAAACCGAAGTCTGGATCGCCGACGCTCCCGACCACATGATTCACTTCAACGGGGAGAGGTTCCTCGGGCCTTATTCTGTCTGACTCCTATGATCGCCCTCGGCTCCACCCTCTCCCCCGCCCGCGAGGCCGGTGTCGTGTACGCCACCGCGGATGGTCGAGCTGGTGCTGGATCTGGCCGGAACCCTGCCGGAGAAGCGTTTGACGGAGGCCGTGCGAGGGCAGGGACCGATCCTCCGGGCGGTCCGTGAGAATGAGGGGAGATTGCCGGTTCCTGGTGGGATGGTTCATCGCCTCATGATCCCTTTCATTCGCAAACCATTCGCCGGACCGCCCGGAGGATCGGTCCCTGCCGGGTCAAATCCCCCTTTGACACCCCACCCTCAAGCTATGGGAATGCCCTGATGAATCCGCCCGCGCCAAGCTTCGTCGATTTCTTCGCTGGCAGCGGTCTGGTCACGCAGGGAGCGAAACACGCCTGCTTTCTGGTGTGGTCCAAGCGGCGTCTTGGGCAGGGACCGATCCTCCGGGCGATCCGTGAGAATGAGGGGAGAATGCCGGTTCCTGGTTTGATGGTTCATCGTTTCATGATCCCTTTCATTCGCAAACCATTCGCAGGACCGCCCGGAGGATCGGTCCCTGCCAAATCGAATCCCCCTTTGACACCTCTTGCTCAGGCTGCGGAAATGCCTGCATGAACCCGGCCGCACCGAGCTTCGTTGATTTCTTCGACGGCATGAAACGTCTTGCCCTTCTCCTGGTTTCGCTGGCCTCGGTGCTCGGTGCGCAGGCGGCAGGCCCGCAAAAGCCCAACATCGTCATGATCATCGCCGATGATCTTGGTTTCTCCGATCTCGGGTGTTATGGAAGCGAGATCAAGACTCCGCAGCTCGATGCCCTCGCCAAGGGCGGCTTGCGATTCACCCAGTTCTACAATACCGCGCGATGCTGGCCCACACGTGGCGCATTGCTCACCGGATACTACGCCCAGCAGATCCAACGCGATGCTTTGCCGAACCATCGTGGCGGAGCCATGGCAACCCGCCCGCAATGGGCGCCTCTGCTCCCGGCCTTGCTCAAACCGGCGGGCTATCGTTCGTATGTCAGCGGCAAGTGGCACATCGATGGCAAGGCAGGCGCGGCAGGGTTCGATCGATCCCTGATCATGAACAACCCGGGCAACTACTTCTCCAGCAAAGGCATCGTGCGGGATGATCTGCCCTTCGAGCCGGAGACCACCAAGGATTTCATCCTAACAGACTACACCGCCGGGCATGCCGTGGAGTGTTTGCAAGAGCACGCCAGAGAGCATGCCGGAAAGCCGTTTTTCCAGTACATCGCCTTCCATGCTCCGCACTTTCCGTTGCAAGCGCCCCAGGAAGACATCGATCCCTACAAGCATTCCTACCTCGGCGGCTGGGAAACCATGCGCGAAGCCCGCTACCGAAACCTCCGCTCCATGGGCATCGTCAACACCACTCTTTCCGCCGTAGAGCGAGACATCGGCGCCCCCTATCGATTTCCCGACGCCTTGAAAAAACTCGGTGCCGGCGAGGTCGATCTCCCGGTCGAGTGGAAATCCCTCAATGAAACCCAGCGACAGTTCCAAGCGGCCAAAATGTCGATTCACGCGGCAATGGTCGATCGCATGGATCGGGAAATCGGCAAGGTCATCGTGCAGCTCAAGGCCATGGGCGCGTATGAAAACACCCTGATTCTTTTCTGCTCGGACAACGGTGCCACCGCTGAAATCATGGTGCGCAACGGTGGCCACGATCCGAAGGCCCGCCTCGGCAGCGCAGAGACCTACCTATGCCTCGGCGCGGGATTCTCCAATGCGTGCAACACCCCGTTTCGCCGCCATAAAACCTGGGTTCACGAAGGTGGCATCTCCAGTCCCCTGATTGCGCACTGGCCGGCGGGCATCGCGGCTCGCGGGGAACTGCGTCACACTCCCGCCCACGTCATTGACTTTGTGCCAACGGCTCTCACCCTCGCCGGAGTGGAAAAACCGGCAACCATGGCGGGTGTCGCCGTGCCGGATGCGCCGGGAAGGAGTCTGCTTCCCGCATTCGCGAAGGACATCACTGTGGAGCGTGAGAGCCTGTGGTGGCTTCACGAAGGCAACCGGGCATTGCGCGTTGGCGATTGGAAACTGGTCGCGGCAAACGAGCAGCCATGGGAGCTATACCGTCTTTCCACCGACCGCGCAGAACAAAACAACCTCGCCGCGGCCATGCCGGACAAGGTCAAGGAACTCTCCGCAGCATGGCAAAGCCAAACCGACGCATTCACCGTTCTGGCAAAATCCACCGGAAAGAAATGAGCTGATGCCACCGCACCACCAAAGGAGGAGCCTGCCAGGGAGATAGGAAGGAACAGGCATTGATTGGATTGCCCCATCTTTGGATCGAGCGTTCACGATCATTGCCCAGACTCCCAAACTGGAAATGCGTCCAGCGGCTTGCCTCCACGTCAGGTCCTCAGTGGGAGCGACGCACTCTGCGGCGGGTGCAGGTGAGAATTCCAAGTCCCGCGGCAGCCAGGGCCATGGACCCCGGTTCCGGCACGACGGTGATGGTTCCGAGCAGTACGGACGAGTTGCCCGCACCACGGGGCAGATTGCCGAAATCCGTGTCGACGAGCGAGCCATTGGTCCAAAAGCTTTGGTAGTTGGCTCCACCCTGCTGGACCGCGTAGATGTTCCAGGTTCCCGCGGCCGATCCAGACGCGCTGAAGCCTACGTTACCCATGTTGTAGGTGTTGCCGCTAAGAACGGTGCCCAAGGCGACCGTGGTTTGCATGCCGATCTGATAGAAAGTGGTCGAACCATTGATGCTTGCACTGGAGGCGAGTGTCAGCAGCGTCGGCTGAATCGTATCCGGGAACGCGCCGAACGGCATCGAATTGACGGTTGACTGAACGAGGCCTGACGGGGTGACGGTGCCGGAAACGGTGCCGGAAGGAAGGACTTGAATGCCGAGCGTCCAGGAGAGGAAGTTGGAAGTGATATCGTCAGGGTTGTTGGTGAACGTAAGCGTGACATACCCCGTGGTTCCCGGGGAGAGGGTCAGCGACTTGCCGGCATCGAGCGAGAGGGTTGTGGCTTCGACAGGCAAGGCATGGCTGCCTAGCGCAACGGTAGCGATGAGGGTGAAACTGCGGAGTTTCATGGCTATTGTTGAACCCGGACGTTACTTCGATTTTGCTGATATTCAAGCAAATAATCCGAAATGGACCAGGGCCTGATGCCGTGCAGCCGAGGCCGCATTCACGCCCGTCATCGCTCGGCGAGAACGATGAGCTTGTCGGCTTGAACGAATTTGTGGCGCTCGGATTTGTTCGGATTGCAGTTGACCCCGTATCCGCACCGGGGGTCCGAGCTCCGTGCGGCGATGCGGTAACCGATGGCGGTTTCCCCACGTTCGGCGGCGGCATGCAGAAGGGTATGGAAATCGACGGGCGTATCCGTGGCCACATAGTCACCGATCGGTTTCAGATAGATCTCCGAACCTTCCTCGTGAAACAGATCCACGAAGACCTTGTGCAGGTGTTTGTTCTCGGAAAGCTGGGCGAGCATTAGGCTCACCAGTTTGTCGCTGACGATGAAATCGTCCGCCTTGGCGACTTCCGCCAAAGACTGATTCCGAGGATCCAGCATTTCGCTGACAATGTTCAGATCCCTGCCTGTTTCCTCGGCGATGTTGCGCAGATGGAGCAGTGTGATGAGCGTGCGGGCGTCCGCTTCCTGGACATCAAGGCCGGAGGAACAAAGGAGAATGATATGATCGAAGGACGTGACGTCCAAGGCATCCAGAACGGCGCGTTCGGTGGTATTGCCCACCTGGTGGGAGAGTTGGAGCCGTTGCAAGCTTTCGGCCAGTTCGTGAAAGCGATCGGCATCTTCGGAAAGAGGAGCGACGACGGTGACCCGGGAGCCGGAGGGAACATAGTTGTCCAGCTCCCTGATGATGAACCCGGCCAGATCGCTGCAACCGAGGATGAGGGTGCTCTCCGGCGCGGATGCCGCGGGCTTCGCGCTGCGGATGGCGGAGGAATCGATGGCGGGTGGGGAAGCGTCGGAAATCTTCAGCGTGTCGTCGTCTTCGGAAATGGCGATGATCTGGTCACCGGCTGCGATGACCGTGTCCATCGGTGGGTTGATCATCACGGTTTCATCCTCCCGGAAGATTCCCATCACCGTGGAGGTGGAGAATGCGGACAGGGCGTCGCGGTAGGTTTTCCCGGTCAGGCGAGGTTGTTCCGAGTAGTAGATCTCCGCGCCATCGAAATTCAGCAGTTCGGTGTAAACCGCGCTCAATCCGGACTGGCGGCAGGTCTGCGCGATGACGCGTGCGATCAGGTCACCCGGCTGGATCAGGACCGCCTCCTTGCCACCCACCAGCCGCGCGGCTTCCATGTTCTCGTTCTGGTGGATTTCCGCAACGATCTGATAGGGCTCCGGCCTGCGGTTCGGATTGTTGGTGAGAGCCAGCATCGACTTGATGACGTAGATATCCGGCTGGGGGGCTTCAGGGGCAAGGATGATGATGGACCGCGCCTCGTGCGGATTGGCGATTTCCAGTTCATCGAGGTCGAGGGAGCTCCCGGTCCTGCAGATGATGCGGGTGTTTCCGGTGGAGGGGAAACGGGTCGTGATATCGTCCTCCATCTCCACCTTGTCGCGCTCCGCGAGGATCACGATGCTGGCTTTGCGTTGGTTCTCATTCGCGATGAGCAGCTCGGAGATGATCGTGTAAACCTTGGGTGACCAGCCAAGGATGAGGGTGTGACCGCTTTCCAATACCCTGGACTTCCCTTTGCGCAGGTCTTCGAGCTTGGACTCGATGCCGGAGGTCAGCGTTCCGATCAGGGTGCTGATGACAAAGATGCCGCCCAAAGTGACGGCAAGCGCGATGCAACGGACCACCCAGTTCGCGGGTTCCAATCCTTCACCGGCACCGTCGTCCGCCATGTTTCCGGCATCGAAGGTGCGCATCAGGCTGTTCCAGAAGTTTTCCAGAAACGATCCGTTCTCGCTGTATCCCACTTGCAGCAACTGCATCAGCGCCGCCGCTATCAGAATGATGGCCAGCGAAAACAAGGCCAGCCAACCGATCATGGCGACGGGCCCCTTGGAGAGGGTGTTTTCAAACGCGTAGCGCAATCTCGCGCCGAGGGTGACAGGTTGACGGCCCATGAAGTCAGGGGGGGTATGATGGCAGGAGGTGGCTCAAGGCACTTGAAATCAAGCACCTGACCGGTCGGCAAGGTCGGTTGGTGCAGGCTCCGGAGTCAATCCTGTTGTCGGCAAGCGGCCCTACGTGGTCGCGTAATCGCCAGCCGGGGGATGGCGGTTGACAACGAAGGCCTTCATCACCAGAACCTCGCAGCGGCCTTCATACCGCATCCAATCGCCCCCGAATCCCCCGATTGAAACCATGAGAACCACGTTGTTATCCGGCATCACCGTCCTGCTTTGCGCGTCCTTCACTCAAGCAGACCAATCCCTCCACTTCCCCAAGGAGGATCCGTTCATCTCCTTCAGCGCTCCTGATGACTGGAAGGTGGAGAACAAAGGTGGCAGCCTGTTCGTGGTCTCGCCCGATGGTGGCGATGTGATTCTGGAAGTCATGACGATGGAAGCGGGGCTTGATGAAGACGCGGATGCCTTGAAAGAGGCCAAGGGCACGGTTGACGAGGACTTCGAGAAACTGGAACTGACTCCCGGCGACCCGGTCGAAGCGCGCGGTCTCGTGATCCTTCCACTTGGCGGCGAAGGCGTGGATGAAAGCGGACCCGCGCACATCAACATGGCCTTGATCAAACATCCCGATGCGGAACATCCGATCCTGTTTTCCATCATCGCTTCGAAGGAGAATGCCGCGAAACACGGAGCCGCCTGCGGTGCCATGCTCAACTCCATCAGCGCGCCGGGTGCCGCAAAGGCCCCTGCCGGAGAAGCCCAGACTTTTGCCTATCCGGACAAGGACAAGCCGGACTTTTCCGTGGATTTCCCCGCCGACTGGAAGATGAGCAAAACGGAGGAGGGAACCTATGTGGAATCTCCGGACAAACTGGTCGCCATGAACGTGATCATGGTCGACAAAGCGGATGTGAGCGACGCCGAGGAAACGCTCAAAAAGAAGGTGGGTGAGCGCTTCAAGGAAATCACCTGGAACCAGGGAAAGGATCCCGAAGTGAACAAGGACGAGGCCCTTGGCCTGACCGCCACCTTCCAGAATGCCCAGGCGTCCGACGGCGAGGGCACCGAGAAATACGCGGTGAACCTCGTCAGCTACGTCAGGAAGAGCGGTGACAAATCCCTCATTCTGTTGTGTCAGAATCCGCTCAAAGCGCTCGAGAAACATGGTGAGGCGATGGAAGCCGTCATCAAGTCGATCAAGGTCCGCTGAGGGGCACTTCGTGTGGAGATGGACATCCTCCATCTCTTCCAGTGTCCTCAAGCCCAGGCCCGAGGGCGGCAACATCCTATACGGGCCGACCGAAGCCAGCGATTCCAAAGATCGCCTGCCCCGGCAAAACCCAAGGGGATACCGTGTCCATCAGGCAGGAACCTGAGTCACATGCTCTTCGTGGTCGTCCGCGAAGAGATCACCTTTCACACCACTCACCATGAGCAGCGATTCAGCATGGAGAACTTGCGCACGTGGTGAGATCCGCTTGGATCATTCCTCGATAAGCAGCCGATAGAACTTCGATGGATCGCTTGCATTTTCATCGATGAAGAAGTGCTCGATGCCGATGTCGCCTTCGGGAATCCCAAGCAAGCGGGACCAGGCGGCGGGGCTGAGCGTGGAGCTGGCTTCGAGGGTGTAGTTGCGCGTGAGCGAGTAAGGCGAGAAGACCAGGCGGCGATGGTCCGGCTGTCCGGCGACGGGTTCAATGCGGAAACGGAGCAGGCTCGATGGATCGATGGGCGATGAAGTGGCGAGGTATTCGAGCAGGTTGTTCTGGCCATCGCCGTCGCCATCGGCAGCGGGCGTGGCGAGCGGGCTACCGATGCCGAAATGCGTGACCTGCCACAAGTCCGGAAGCCCGTCTCCGGCATAGGTGCCGAAGTTGTCAGGAGAAACATCGAGCACGGTGAGGGCGATGCTGCCTGTGAGCGATTGCCAGGCACCTTCCACCATGGCGGCCGTATCCTGATAGACCGCATCGGCTGACACGATGCCCGCAGGATTCACGGAAACCAACGGTCCGGAAGCGATGCTCCATGACACATCGCCGCCCGTGAGGGTGAGCGTCGTCGCATCGTCGAAAAGCACGCTCGCATCGAGCTGTCGCACATCCTGCTCCTCAACCGTCGGCAGCGCGGCCGAGAGGTTCAGCGCGACCGGCGTGAAGATCTGCCCCGTGTAGCCGAATCGCGCGATTTGCGAAGCAGGGGCGTTGGAGATTCCGGAAGGGCCGCCGATGGAGCTTTGAACGCGATAGTCCGCGCTCGCCACGGAGCCGCCGCCGGAGCTCACGACTTCAATGGTGGCCGCATACGGGCCGCCGGTGCGGACTTGGGCGCAGACGGGTTGCACGAGCCACGGAATGATCCAAGCAATGTGTTTTTTCACGGCTGGAGGCTGTAGTAAGTGCCCGAAGAGATTCCCGTTTGACCGGACTGCGAGGGCGAGATCCCTCCTGCTCCGCCCGCTCCACCACTGCCACCGAGCCCGGTGGTAAAGTTGGTGTTCATGACCGAAACGAAACTCGCGGCGTTCGTCGCGATGCCGATGGAAGGACCTCCGCTGCCGCCTGCGCCGCCACCGCCCATTCCGCCGGAACCGCCCGGGCCGCCTTTGCCACCGTTTCCAGCATTCGGAGTGCCTGTCTGTCCCGAGCCGCCCAAGCCGCCATCTCCGCCCGGGCCGCCAAACCCGCCGGCGGCACCGGCAGCACCACTGCCACCGAGACCGGTGGAGACAGCGCAGTTCGTGACATAAACCGGCGTGCTGTTGATGACGAAGACACCAAAGGATCCACCGCCACCTCCGCCGCCGCTGCCACCCGCACCACCGCCGCCGCTGCCTCCTCCTCCGCCGCCTCCGCCGCCTTTTGCCGAACCAAGGACCGCATGGAAGTAACCGCCGCCGCCTCCCCCGCCACCTCCGCCTGCACCCCGCTCACCGGGTGTTCCGTTTCCGCCTGCCGCCGGGACGAAATAGCCACCGAGAACCGTGCCCACCAAGCTTCCGGACGTTCCACCGTTCCCGGCAGCGCCGGTGTTTCCTGCCAAACCGATGCCACCGGTGCCGCCAGGGGTCGAACTGCCGTGGGAAGTCGCCGTGCCGCCCGAACCACCAGCTCCCCCGAAATTCTGACCCTGGAAACCACCGCCGCCCGTGCCCGTCGATCCGATTCCGCCAGCGCCGCCTGCATAGCCGGGTCCGGCGGCTCCGCCGCCTCCTCCGTTGCCCGATCCTGCACCGCTCGCACCCACGTTGCCGCCATTTCCCGCAAGTCCATTCGTGGCCACTGCGGGCGCGATGCCCGCTCCGCCCTTGCCTGCGATCACCGTGCAATTCTCAACCTTCACCTCCGAGCTGCAATTCACGATCCGCACCGCATACGATGTGCCACCGGGACCTGCGTCCCCCGCGCGAACCCTGCAATCGCTCACCTTCGTCGGCATCGTGACGCTGTCGAAGTTCATCGTCACGACGTTGCCGCTGGCGTCCGGAGTATTGTTTTGGAGAATCGTCAGCCCTGCGCCAGGTGCCCACGTTGCAGGGTCATAGCCGCCCAGAACGTCCACGCCAGGACGCATCTGGATGGGTGCGGCAGACACATAAGTCCCCGCCGCCACATGCACGTCGCGCTGGCCGTTGATGAGCGTGTTGCTGACCGCGTGCTGCACCGTCGCGAACGGACGGAACCGGTCTCCCAGCCCCGTCACATCACTGCCCGTAGGTGAGACATAGATGCCATCGAGAAAGGCCATGTTCACCAACAGCGAACCCGTGCCCGCGTCGTTTGTCGCGTTCACGATGACGTTGAAAACACCGCCCGGCATCGGGACCTCGCCGGAAATCACGCCCGTCTCCGAATTCAGCGTCAATCCCGGCGGCAATCCCGTCGCGAAGAAAGACAAGGGATTCTTCGTCGCGGTGATCGTGTAGGAGAAGGGCACTCCCTCCACTCCCACCGCGCTCGCCGCGCTCGTCACCACGGGCGTCGCAGCCGCCTGCCACGCCGTCAGCGCATTGATCTGCGATTGGAGCGCAGGTGAAAGATCCGTGAGCCCGATGCTTCCCGGCATCACCCCGCCTGCCCGCAGCGCGTAGGCGACCGATGTGATCTTCTGATCCGGTGCCAGCATTTGAAAGCCGTTCACCCCGTCGTTGAACCACACCCGCAGATTCAGCTCGCCCACACCGGCGAGAATCGCCGGTGTCACCTGATTCCCCGGCGCACCCAATGTCGCGGAGTAAAGCCCCTGCGTCACCACGAGCGAAAGCGAGCCCGTCGGCTCCGAGCCGTTCACGCTCGTGGCATCGTTGCTCCACACCGAGGCCCCGGTCGCCGGATTTACCAGAGCGAATTTGAACTGCCCGGTTCCATTGAAGTTTCCACCGCCGACCGTGATGCGGCCCTGCACCGTCAGCTCCTGAGGTATCTGCGAAAACGACGATGTGGCGCTGACGAGAATAACGAGGAAGAGCGCGAATAGATGTTTCATGGCATTCAAGATGAACGGAACAACATGGGGGGGTAACACTCCATCAGGATCGCATGAATGCATAGTGATATGCCGAATCGTCGTCAATATGGAAGCTTCACTCATGAATCCAGATACCAGGAACTAGCGCCGCTGAAATCCTGATCGATTGGTCCCATGGGTGCCTGAAGCACCTTCCTTCAGCTTCAGGTTTCCGGTCGTGAGACACATCCCACCAAACCGGCGAGTCCTCCGTCGAGCTCATCGGGTTTGCGGGGCTCATCCCTGCTTGGTGCCATCGATCCATCCATCGCGGCGCTGGTCGAAACCCCTGAAGAACAGACTTTTGATCATGAAAACCCTGATTTTCAATCTTCCTGACCGGTCCCAGCATGACTCCAGAGATATCGCCGCTGGTTAAAAGTCTTGGCAATGCAGCGTTTTTGGATACAAACCGCGCCGACACAAGGGGTGTGCGAGCATTCCTCCCTCGGTCATGGGCCGGGCAGACGCCGATCCTTGTCCACTTGAGAATCACCCGATCCCCCTCCCCTTTTCACCCCCCACACCGAAGCCGTCCTCGTCAGGCGGCCAGTCATTTGAACGGAGCACCCCTCGATCGTCCGCAGCCTGGAACCCACTCCCCGCCGCTCCTCCGGCGCAATCGACAGAACCATCACGAACTGGTCCGGAGTTTGCTCATCCTTTCAACCCGAAAACCGACACCCCCCTCAAAATGAAACGCCCACTGCTGTTACCCTCCAAAGCATCGACTCTTGCCGCCTTGACCCTCGGATCGCTTGCATTCTCGTCCCACGGCAAAGCGGCCGTGATTGTCAGTTTCGAGCAGGTGGGATCGAATGTGGTGGCCACTTGGCGAGGCGACATCACCCTTGCTCCATTCACGGCTTCGGACGAAACCAGCCGCCTGCTTCTGAATTCGAATCTTACCACTTTCGGCTCATCCCAATCTTTAGTGCGAACCCCGCACCCGAACAATCCGGGGGATTACTTTGTGGGTGGCACCGCCACGGTGACCACCTTGGTTTCGCAGCCGACAGCCGCCACCAACTTGACGATTTATGGTCCGGGCCAGCCGTTTCCAACGGGATTTGGTTTCTCGGGCAATGTCTTCCTGCTGCCAGACTTTGCAGGAAGCCCGAGTTCATTTTTCAATTTTGGCACCGGTTCGACCTGGTTCATGTCCTGGGCGAACACGACCCTGAGCGCGATCGGAGCGGCGTCCTTCAATAACACGCTTGCATGGACCTCATCCTTGGGTGGCTCGAATACGGTGAGCTACACAACCGTCCCGGAGCCGGGTTCGGTGCTGCTGGGTATCCTTGGGAGCGCTTGCCTTCTCCGTCGGCGCCGCGGCTGCCGGTGAGACTTCATCCGAGGCTCATGGCCGTGTCATTCACTGCGTTGGCGCGGTGAATGAACCCGGTTTGACAGCGGTTTCCAGACGCCGCGTCCGTCTCATGCGGATGCCGGAGCTGGTAGGGTGCCCGGTGGTGGCGAAATGCGCCCCCACCCTGTGAATCGAGCGGGTGCCGGGTCGATGTGTGAGAATGATGCGGCAGCGGCGTATTCAGGCCGGATGATTTCCCGCAACAGAATTCACTTGATGCGCCAACAGAGCACCGGAGATTCCCGGTGCTGGGTTCGTGTTTGCGTTTTCCTCGGGGAGGTCTTCCGCCCATCCTTTCGAAATCCATGAAGAACCCTTTCTCTTTGTCAGGCCGGATCGTCCTGGGCCTGCTCGTTTCAAGCAGCGGGCTGCTTGCCGAACCCTCGAAACCCGCTAGTCCGGACCGCAGCTCAAAGCGTCCGAAGTTTTCCAGCAAGATCCACATCCCGGTGAAGCTGGCCGAAACGGTCACCCCGCTTCCACCGGCGGGCTATGAGCTGGTCTTTTCGGATGAGTTCGAAGGCGAGAAGATCGACACCCGGAAGTGGGGCTTCCGCCTCGACAGCAAGTTGCTCAGCACCCAGCGACCCGAGAACATTTCGGTGAAGAACGGCAACCTGGAGATCGCCCTGCGCAAGGAATCGTTCCGCGGCAAACCCTACACCGGCGGCGGCGTCATCAGCCGCCAGAAGTTCGTCTATGGCTACTACGAGGCCCGTTTCCAAACCCCGCCCGCCGAGGGATGGCATACGGCATTCTGGGCCATGCGGAAGCGGTTTCCCGATCAGCCGAAAGGACCGAGCGCGTTGCTCGAACTGGACTTCTGCGAGCAGGATGGCGGCGATCCTCATTTCTACAGCTTTGGCATCATCAACCAATCCCGCTACCACCAGAAAAAGAACCGCCAATCGTGGAATGCGGGCCGCTGGGTGATCGAGGACGCGCCCGATACATCGACGTCCTTCAATGTATGGGGCTGCGAGTTCACCCCAGAGCAAACGCGATTCTATTTCAACGGCAGGCTCACGAAGGAACTCAGTTCTTCCGGGTTTCCCCATGACGAAATGAACGTGTGGATGAGCGTGATCGCCAGCACGCTCAAAGGCGACCGCTGGGTGGACGATTCCAAGCTCCCGAACGTCGTGCTTTGCGACTACATCCGCGTCTATCAGCATCCGAAGTATCGGGAGGCCGAGGCCGCTGTCCGCGCGGAGGTTCTCATCCCGCTGCCTCCCTTGCCAAAGAAGGGCACCAAGGATCCAGGTCCTATGCCCAAGGATTTGAACTGAAACCATGGGTTTGAAGTTCAGCGAACCCCCTCTCCATCCAGAGAATCCCATGCCACGCCGCATCCTTTGCAAAGCCATCCCCGCCCTGTTCGTTCTGGGCGTCCTTGTATCTGCCTCCGCCGAGACAAAGCCGCCCAAGCCCGCCACGGTGCCCGGGGTGCTCAATGGCGATTTTGAAAAAGGCACGATTGGTCACTGGAAGGATGGCAAGGTCAGCAAAGCTGCCATTTCATCAATCGCCCACACCGGGAAGCATGCTCTCGCGCTGGGTCCGGAGCGTGCGATGTGTTCGCAGATCGTCCCCGTCATCGCGGACAGCCGCTATCGTCTGACCGCCCATGTGCGGACGGAAGCAGGTGCGGAGGAAGTGCAATTGATGGCCAGCAACTTCGGCGGCGTGAAGACGTCCGTTTCCAGCGCATTGACCGAATACAGTCCGATCCACCTGGATTTCGTAACCGCGCACACGGCGAAGGAGGTGCTCATCACACTGATCCATCCGGGCGGTCCGGGGAAAGGTTATGTGGACGATGTGAAACTGACCCGCCTCGGAAACGCACCGCCGCCGGTGATCGAGGAGTTCATGAAAGCCACTCCACGACCCATCGAGGAGGAAGGCGGTGCCGCGATGCAACCGGACAAGACGCTCGATTGGTTCCAGGACGCGAAGTTCGGCATGTTCATCCACTGGGGCGTTTACTCGTCCATGCCAGAAGGTTCGGAATGGGTCATGCACCAGCAGGCCTACACGCCCGAGGTCTATCAGAAACGGGCGGAGGATCCGCTCAACGGATTCACTGCTGCCAAATACAACCCGGCAGACTGGGCGAAGCTCGCGAAGACCGCCGGCATGAAATACATGGTGCTGACCACGCGGCATCACGATGGGTATGCCTTGTTCGACAGCCGTCATGAAAACAGTTGGAATGCCTTCAGGCATCTCACGCGCGACCTCGTCCGCGAATACTGCGATGCCGCGCGCGAGGCGGGCTTGCACGTCGGCTTGTATTACTCACCGATGAGCTGGCGCTACCCCGGCTATTACGACATCAACGGCACGGACTGCAAACCCAACGTCTGGGGCTACAAGACCGACCCTGCGCACAAGGAAAACGCGCGGCTCATGAAGGAAGAAGTCTATGAGCAGGTGAACCGTCTGCTTTCCAGCTACGGGCCGATCGAATACATGTTCTGGGATGGCGGCTGGCTCGGGCAAACGAAGGATCCGGCGATGGAGGACCGCTTCTGGGATACAGGCATGTTCCAGAATCCGGGCAACGAATGGCCGGTTCCTGATCGTTACACCGTGCGGGATGAAACCACCGGCAAGCCGCTTGGCATCATGGGCATGGTGCGGCGTCACCAACCCCGAATGCTCGTCAACGAACGCTTCGGCTGGGTGGGCGACATTCATGGTGAGGAAGGCAGCGCCGCGGTGGGTGGCCCGATCCGCGTGCAGGCGATGGAGAAATGCATGAGCCTGATGAAAGGTGGCTGGGGCTATCGTCCGGACCGCCCGGTGGTCTCCTTCGAAGAGGTCGCCGTCTATCTATCCGATTGTGCGGTGCGCAACATCAACTACCTGCTGAACGTGACCCCGGATCGTGAAGGTGTGATTCCCCGGAACCAATGCGAGGTGCTGGAGCGGATGGGACAATGGCTGGAAAAAACCGGCACCGCCATCCACAAGACGCGAGGCGGACCCTGGCAACCGCAGTTTGGCGAATTCGGATTCACCTACCGTGACGAGAAGATCTACGCGCATGTTTTCGCCGGTTACCGCGACCGTGCAAAGAACACCTTCCGGACACACTCCATCGGCAGACATTCCGTCAAAAGCGTCAAGGACCTTGCCACGGGCAAGGCGCTGCCATGGACCTTGAACGACGACAAAACCATTCTCATCAACGATGTGGATTACACCGTGAACCCGGCTGTCACGATTCTGGAAATCACGCTCAACGACAGAATCGAACTTCCCGAATGATGCCATTCAGACGGTGACGAGGTGGTTCGCCGCGGCTTTACTCTTGCCACCTTGGACCGCATCCAGGGGAAGCTCGTCGTGGATTCCGCATTCATCGAGGTGAAGCTAAGCAAGCCCGTGACCACCGAAGTTCTGCTCGAATACACACTGGGGGGAACGGCTAAACTCAAGGCCGATTACACAGGCCCGAAAGCGGTTCTCTCGATGCTTGTTCCGCGCGACAAGGCTTCCTTCCGGATTCCGGTGCGACCGGTGGATGACAACCACAAGGAGACCTCGGAGAACATCGTGTTCAAGCTCGCCAAGAACGACGGATACATCGTCGGGGAAATGGACTCGGTGAAGATCAAGATCAACGACAACGACTGAGCCCGGGCGGGCCGGAGAATCCGGGCCACGCTGCGGGCAAAGAGGCTGGCAGAGAGGCCCGCCGGCAGTCGCGTGCGAATGGGCGAAACATTCCGTGGTGAGGCTTCGTTTTCATTCTCGTTCTTCTTTCGGAATGAGGTCGGGGGCCTTAGGCTTCCGGTCTTCGTCGCACGCTCATGAACTCCTCCAGCTTCACTCTCACACTGGCCATTTCCGCGATGCTTGCCATCGGATTGCCTGGAGCCTCGGCAGCCGAGCCCGTAACCCGCGGCGAGAACAGTGCGATCATCCCCGTTCCCAAACTGGAGAACGACAGTTACGATTGGCACAAGCGCCACGAAGACGTCATGCGCGTGAAGGCTGTGATCGACCCGGAGATTGTATTGATCGGCGACTCGATCACCCATTTCTGGGCAGGCGAACCCAAGGCGCACACCGTGCGCGGTGCCAAGGCCTGGGAAGCCGAGTTCGGGAGATCCCGCGTGCTCAACCTCGGTTTCGGCTGGGACCGGACCCAAAACGTGCTCTGGCGCATCGATCATGGTGAACTCGACGGAATCAAGCCACGGGTTGTGGTCGTCAACATCGGCACCAACAACACAAGCCAGACCCCCAATGCCCGTCAGAACACCGCACCCGAGATTGCGGAAGGGGTGCGGACGGTATGCGAACGAATCCATGCAAAGCTGCCGGACGCGAAGATCCTTCTCATGGCGATCTTCCCGCGTGAGGAGAAACCGGATCATCCGCGCCGCAGGTTGATCTCCGAGACCAATGGCCTGCTTGCCCGGATGGCGAAGGAGAAGGGATACGAATTCATCGATCCCGGCCCGGGTTTTCTCACACCGGACGGGCTTCTCAGCCGGGATGTCATGCCCGATTTCTGCCATCCCTCCGAGAAGGGCTATCAGATCTGGGCCAACGCCTTGCGACCTTGGATCCAAGCGCCTGCATCCAAGCGCTGATGTTTCGTCCTCCACAGGCGCGCTTCCTTACCGCCATCTCCATTCCACCATGACCTCTCCCCACCGCGCGAAGACGCTCCGGCGTGTGGGCTGATTCCTGACTTTTCCCGTGCAATTTGAACCTGAGACCGGAACCCGGCGTGGCTTCCTGAAGACCACCGCTTTCGCGTTGGCAGCCGCCCCTTTGCTGGGACCGGAAGCCGACGGAGCTTCCATCAACCAGGCTGACGCGGTGGTTCCGGAAGAGATCGGCCCGGTTCTCGGGCATGTCGACGAACGCACGCTTTGTTGCTTCATCCGGCCCCGCCAAGGTGGTCCGGTGACCCTCGCGCTGGCCGATGCCAGTGGCACCGAAATCAAGCGCCTGACGGTGGATGCACGGCCGGAGAACGATGGGTGCGCGCACTTCATCGTGGACGGCCTCAGTCCCGGGACGATCTATCAGGGGCGCTTCTCCGGCGAGGACGGCTCAAGCCTCTTCGCGGGTGCGGAGTTCACGGTGAAGACTCCGGAAACAGCGGCCGCGGCGGATCGTGCCGTGCTCGGCATGGCTTCCTGCATCTCGAGCACCTCCTTCGACGAAGTTTGGCAACAGGTCGAAAAACAGCGGGTCGAGGCCTTCTGTCTTTTAGGCGACTCACCTTACATCGACTCAAACGACCTCGCCGCGAACCGCCGGGCCCGCAGGCTTTTCTGGGGGCATCTTCCCACTCTCAGGAAACTCGCCCGCAGCATCCCCTTCTGGAATACCTGGGACGATCATGACTTCGGCAAAAACGACTCGGACGGCCTGATGCCGAAAAAGGAAAACATCCGCCGCGCCTTCGTCGAATACAACGCGCTTCTGACCTGCGGGCAGGATGGGCAGGGAATCCACACCCGCTTTCGCCGCGGACCGATCGAGGTCTGGCTGATCGACGACCGCTGGTTTTCCCAAACCGCAAGTTCCTGGGCGGATCCTTCCCAGAAGACCTGCATCGGCATGGAACAGTGGCAGTGGCTCCAGCGCACGCTCAAGGAATCCACCGCGCCCTTCAAGATCCTCTGCACCGGCATGGTCTGGTATCCGAAGGGCAACCGTGAGAAGGACCATTGGGAAACCTACTCGTCGGAACGCGAGGCGATCTTCGCGTTCATTCAGAAGGAGAGGATTCCGGGAGTCGTGCTCGTCTCGGGTGACATCCATGTGAGCCGCCATCACGACTACGGCCGCGAACGACTCGGCTACCCCTTGCACGAGTGTGTGGTATCCCCGATGCATCAAAGCGTCATTCCCTCGCTGGATGTGCCCCACCCCGCCCGGGTATGGAGCAAGCCCGAGCCGCATGTGTTCCTCGTCCTCAATGCCACATGCGAAAGACTGGACCTGCGCTGGATCAATGCGTCCGGCACGGTGATCCACTCGTTTCAACTCAAGGCCACCGAGCTCGGAGCCTGACCGCAACGGCCTCACGCTCAAACCAGCCGTATTCACGGGATGGAGGGACCGACAAGGCGGACTGCCGGTCGGCGTATCGAATCGGGGAACGCATGATCATGGTGACATCCCGCGCGAGCATTCAGCCCGCGCAGCCGTTCATCTAACAGCCGAGTCCCGACAACCCATGATCCATCACTCAACGACATGAAACGCCACCTCATTCCATGGATCGGAGTTGCGACCGCTCTGCCGGTGTTTGCCTGCCCGCGGTGCCTCGACCTGCCGCCCGCCCTTGAAACCCATGCCAGGCAGGCGGATGTGTTTCATTTCCTGCCGGATGGTTCCACCCGTTTCGGCGGGCCAGTGGGCGACCTGATGCGGGTGACTGCCGGAGAGTGGTTCGATGCGAAGACGCTTGCCGAGATGGCGGATGTGTTCCGCCGGCGTCCGAATGGATTCGCCACCGGGGAGTTCTGGGGAAAGGCCACCCGCGCGCTCAGCCGTCACGTCGCCGCCACCGGTGATCCGCGCTTGCGGGCGCTGCTGGATGCCACTCTTGCCGACCTCATCTCCACCCAGGATGCGAACGGCTGCATCAGCGGCTACAAGCCGGACCGACAACCCTACAACACCGATGTGTGGGACCGGAAATACGTCCTTCTTGGACTGCTGCACGGCTACTCCGTCACTCGGGATCCCAAGGTGCTCGAGGCCGCGAAGCGTGCGGCCGATCACATGCTCACGCAGCTCGGCCCGCCGCCGAAGGTCCGGGTTTATGATACCCACTACATCACGCATCCGCCACGGCAGGAGGGAGGATTCCAAGGGATGGAGTCCACCTCGGTGCTCGAACCGTTCGCGTGGCTTCACTTGCTCACCGGCAAGAAGGAGTATCTCGATTTCTGCCGTTATCTGATCGACGAAGAGGGAGGTTCGAAGCGGGGCAGCATCTTCAAGGCCGCTCTAACAGGAGGCGATGTCAAAGACTTCGGCGGCGACGGAACACCGCGCGGGACGGTTGCCCATGCCTACAACATCATCTCGGTGTTCGAAGGCATGTCGCAGTACCACCGCGCGACCGGCGAGGCGAAATGGAGGCAGGCGATCTTCAATGTGCACCGCAACATCACCGAGAAGGAAAACACGATCATCGGGGCGTCGTGCGGACTCGGCCCCAACCAGGGGCTGGCCTCGACCGAGCAGTTCAGCCTCACCGCGTTTCACCAGACGCTGCCGGTCCAGGAAGGCCTTGAGGGCTGCACCCATGCGCGCTGGATGGGGCTCAATCTCCATCTGCTCCGCCTGACCGGCGACCCGGCTTACGCGGACGCCTTCGAGGTGACACTTTACAACTCCCTGTTAGGGTCCGTGCGTCCGGATGGAAAGCAGGTGGACTATCACACCTGGCTCAATGGCACCCGACCGGCGAAGATGAACTACCGGCAGACCTTCAACGGCAAGGTGATCACCTGTTGTGTGTTCAATGTGCTGGACTCCCTGGCTTTGCCCGCATCGGCCGCGGTGATGCTCGATCGCGAGGGCCCTGTGATGAATCTCTATCTACCGGGATCCACCGAGTTCGAGACGCCGCAAACCGGCAAGGTCCGGCTTGTCACGGAGACCGACTATCCCCGGACCGGCAAGGTGCTTGTCAGGATCGAGGCCACCGGCGGCAAGCGCTTTCCCATCCGCTTTCGGATTCCCGGCTGGAGCACGCACAGCCGCGTGGTCTCCGCGGGTGAAACCATGGCGGCCACGCCGGGTTCGTATGTTCCGGTCGAACGGGAATGGAAGATCGGCGACACGGTGGAGCTGGATTTCGATCTGAGCACCCGGCTGGTTTCGCCGCCCCTTGGCACTCCGGTGGCCGGACGCGGGTTCCGCGCCCTGACACGCGGACCGCTGGTGCTGGCGCGCGACCGGCGGCTTGGTGGAGACCTGCATGAGGGAGTGGAAATCAAGGCCGATGAGAAACTCACGGTCGAGGCCTCGCCGATGGAGCCGATCCCCGGTTCGTGGGTGCGCTTGTCCATCCCGACGAAACAGGGTGGCCGCTTCGAGGTGATGGACTTCGCCTCATCCGGCAACACCTGGGATGCCCGATCCGAAAGGATGACATGGATTCCCTTGCCCGGCGCGACGCCGCCACGATGGATTTGGTTTGCCGGGGATGCCCGCGGCGGTGTGGAAGCGCCCGTGGGCAAACGCTGGTTCCGCAAGACCGTACGAGCTCCGGAAGGCAGGTCGATCCGAGCGGTCCGGGCGGCGGTGGCGGCCGACAATTCGTGCACGATCCATTTCAACGGAGCCTTGGCCGGTTCCGGAAACAACTGGCAGCAGCCTGCAAAGTTCGAACATCCCCTCGCGGCACCGGCGAAGGAACTCGTGATCGCCATCGAGGCGGAGAACACCGTCTATCAGGGTCCGAACGCCGCGGGTTTGATCGGAATCTTCGACGTCACCCTCGACGACGGGAGCGTGCTGACGTCGCCCACCGGCGGCTCATGGAAGTCCGCCAGCGGGGAGGAAGCGGGTTGGAATCAACCCGGCTTCGATGACAGCGCATGGAAGGAAGCACGGGTGCTCGGCGCAAACGGCATCCCTCCCTGGAAACGCGTCGCGCTGACCGACAGGGAGGATTTCAAGGGCGGGCTCGGTTTCTAACCATCCAAGGCCGGGAGGCGAATCGCGAGCGGGCTGGCGGAATCGGCCACTCGTTTCGCTTGGCAAGGACGGCGGACCCGTTTTAAGCCCCGCGCGATGTTTTCCCATGAACCCATAGAATGGCCGGACGAGGTGGAGGTGTTGATCGACCGACTGGAGCGCGAGTCGTCCAAGCGGGCCTTGAACCGTGAGGAGCGGGCGCTGATGGATGTGTATGAGACGGTGCCGGTGCTTGAGGGCGAGGACGGCCTGCACGGTTTCTGGCAGAGCGGTGTGGACCACCAGCGGGTGATCAATTCCTTCGAGCTGATCGGGGCGACCATGATGGTTGACCCGCTGAATGCCAGCCGCTGGTGCGAGACGCGGCCGGAGGACCGCTACGATTACAGCGAAACCGAGGAGGAATACCTATCGACGATCGAAGAGGATCTATTCTCCGGGATGGACGAGCTTCTAGATCTGGTGCTGGCGTTCATCGAGGAGGAGCTGGGCTAGGGTGCCGGGATTTCCCGGAGTTTCCAGCCCGTGTCCGCCCGGCGGCGGGCTCAGGCAAACCAATCCTTGATGACCTTGGCGGGCTCCACACCGGTGAGGCGTTGGTCGAGGCCTTGGAACTTGAACGAGAGTCGCTCGTGCTCGAGGCCGAGGGCGTGGAGGATGGTGGCGTGGAGGTCGCGGATGTGGGCGGGATCCTTGACGATGTTGTAGGACATCTCATCGGTCTCGCCATAGACCTGGCCGCCCTTGATGCCGCCGCCGGCCATCCAGATGGTGAAGCAGCGCGGGTGGTGGTCGCGGCCGTAGTCCTTCTCGGAAAGGGCGCCCTGGCAGTAAACGGTGCGGCCGAATTCACCGCCCCAGATCACGAGCGTGTCTTCGAGCATGCCACGCTGCTTGAGGTCCTGAATGAGGCCGAAGCATCCCTGGTCCACGTCCTTGCACTGCGAGGCGAGGTCGCGCGGGAGGTTGCCGTGCTGGTCCCAGCCGCGGTGGAAGATCTGGACGAAGCGCACGCCGCGTTCGAGGAGGCGGCGGGCCATGAGTGCCGAGTTGGCGAAGGTGCCACGCTTGCGGCTGTCGTCGCCGTAGAGCTGATAGACCGAGTCGCTCTCGCCGGAGAGGTCGGTGAGTTCGGGGACGGAGGCCTGCATGCGGAAGGCCATTTCATACTGCTGCATGCGCACCTCGATGTCCGGATCCTGGATGGCGGAGAGCGAGCGGCGGTTGAGTTCGTTGAGGCCGGTGAGCATCGAGCGGCGGGTCTCGCGGGAGATGCCGGGGGTGTCCTTGAGGTAGAGGACCGGATCACCGAGCGAGCGGAGGGCGACGCCGGCGAATTTACCGGGCAGGTAGCCGGCTCCCCAGAGGCGGTTGGAAATCGCCTGCACGTTGGCGTAAGGGGACGAGTGGGTGGCGTGGAGCACCACGAAGGACGGAAGCTCCTCGTTCATCGAACCCAGGCCGTAGGAGAGCCATGAGCCGAGCGAGGCTTTGCCGGCCTGCATGGAGCCGGTGTACACGAGCTGGTTGGCGGGCTCATGGTTGATGGCGTCCGTGTGCATCGATTTGATGATGCAGAGGTCGTCCACCATTTTTGAGTGCCATGGGAGCAGCTCGCTGACCCAGGCACCGGACTGGCCGTGTTGTTTGAAGTTGAAGATCGAGGGGGCCAGCGGGAAGGCGGCCTGGCCGGAGGTCATGCCGGTGAGGCGTTCGCCCTGTTGCTTGAGCCAGCCGTTGAGGTCTTCCTTGAAGCGTTTGCGAAGCTCCGGCTTGTAATCGAAGAGGTCCATCTGCGAGGGCGCTCCGATGAGGGAGATGTAGATGGCGCGCTTGGCTTTGGGGGCGATCTGCGGCATGGGCGGGGCCATGCCACCGAGTTTTTCGGCGGCGGCCATGCCACGGGGGCCGAGCAGGGAGGCGAGGGCGGCCATGCCGAGGCCGGAGCCGGATTTCCGGAAGAACTGCCTGCGGCTGTAGGCGGTGTTGTGGAATTCGATCAAGGGGTTCATCGCGGTTCAGCGGGTGATGGTTTCGTCGAGGTTGAGGACCTGGCTGGCGAGCACGGTCCAGGCGGCAAGTTCGGCGGGGTCGCCCTCTGATGTCGGCGGGGATTCACCGGTGGCAAGGACTTGTTTCGCGTCTTCGGGTTGCTTGCGGAAGTTGGCGAGCACTTCATCGAAGGAAGTGCGGAGGACGGATTTCTCGTCATCCGAGAAGGTGCGGGCGAGCAGGCTCAGCGAGATGTGATCGACGCGGGCGGAGAAATCCGGGGAGGCTTTCACAGCGCGGGCGGCGAGGACGCGCGCGGCTTCGACAAACTGCGGGTCGTTCAACAACACGAGCGCCTGGAGCGGCGTGTTGGTGCGATCCCGGCGGACGCAGAAGCTCTCGCGGGTGGGGGCGTTGAAGATCTCCATCGAGGGTGGGGCGGCGGTGCGTTTCCACATCGTGTAGATCGAGCGGCGGTAGAGGCCCTCGCCCTTGTCCTGGCGGTAGGTGCGGGTGTTGGACTGGGGCATGGCGACGGCCTCCCAGATGCCTTCCGGCTGATAGGGCCGGACGGGCGGGCCGCCGACCTTGGTGGAGAGCAGGCCGGAGGCGGCCAGAGCGAGATCGCGGATCGGTTCCGCATCGAGGCGGACGCGCGGGCCGCGGGCGAGCAGGCGGTTGGAGGGATCCTTTTCGAGTTTCTCCGGAGTGACCGTGGCGGACTGGCGGTAGGTGGCGGAGGACACCATGAGGCGGATCATGCGGCGGTGGTCCCATTTCGAGGCGATGAACTCGGCGGCGAGCCAATCGAGCAGCTTCGGATGGCTGGGGCGTGCGCCCATGATGCCGAAGTCGTCATTGGTTTCCACGATGCCGGTGCCGAAGATGTAATACCAGGCGCGGTTCATCGTGACGCGGGCGGGCAGTGGGTTGGTGGGATCGTTCAACCAACGGGCGAGGCCGAGGCGATTGCGGGGAGCGTCCTTGGGCAGGGGCGGCAGGACGGCAGGCACATCGGGGGACACCTTGTCGCCCTTGTCCGAATACACGCCGCGTTTGAGGACGTGGGCGAAGGGCTCGGACTTTTTCTCCTCCATCACCAGCGAGACCGCGCCGCGGGAGCGGATGGCGGATTGCTCGGACTTGAGTGCGTCGAGATTCTTGGCGAGATCGCGCGAGGCGGGATCGAGGTTGGCGAGGTAGTATTGATAGAGCGCGTCGAGCTGGGGCTTGGTGCGCTGGTCCGCGGGCAGTGAGACCACGTGGCGGAGCAGGGCATTGCTGGAAAGCGCGGCGATTTCCGCGGCAGGAAGGAGGCGGCGGTAGAAACGGAAGTCCTGCAAGGCGACGGAGCCGCCGTTGAGCTTGGACTCACCGCCCTCGCGCACGCCGAGGCGGAGTGGGACGTTGGTTTCGATGTTACCGCCGACGGAATTCGGGTCAGTGGAGGTTTTGACGCGGGTGCCGTTCACATAGATCGCGTGGGCCTGGTGACCGGAGGTGGATCCATCGAAGGTGACCATGACGTGGTGCCACTCGCCGGGTTTGAGAGGTTCCGGGGCGACGGTCTTGTTCGCGGCCTTGTCCCACGTGTCGATGACGTGGCTGGCGGGTTGTCCGCCTTGCAGGTAGAGGTCCCAACCGCGGTAGGACTGCGCGGGATTCATGCGGGCGATGACGGCGCCGGTGGGTTTGCCCTCGACGCGGATGAAGCCGCCAAAGGAAACGCGGTCGGCGCGGGAAAAGGAGGCGATGTCGCCAAGGTCCACAGGTTTGTCGCTAACGACGGGGGCCTTGCCGAGTGGAGCATCGATGCGGACAAGCTCCGCAGGCCACTCGCGGGGCTGGCCGTCCACGGTGCCACGGATCGGCCCATCGGGCTCGGCGAGCGGCAGGTGGAGGGCGAGGGTGGAATCGATGGGCTGGGCGGGGGCGATGGTGGCGTTGGCCAGCCAGGCGTCGAAGTCGGGGCGGGCCTGGTTTTTGCGATCGGCGATCTGTTTTTCCATGCCGCTGATTTCGGTGGCGACGGCGGCCCAGCGGGCGCGGTCCTCGGGGAGCGGGACGAAGACATTGGGCGGGTGCTCGGCGTTATTGCCATCGAGCGCGGACATGGGAGTGTTGCGGAAGAAGGCGGTGAGAGAGTAAAACTCCTTCTCGGAAACGGGGTCGAACTTGTGATCGTGGCAGGCGGCGCAGCCGGTGGTGAGTCCGAGCCAGATGGCGGAGACGGTGTCCACGCGGTCCTTGGCGTAGATCGCCTCGTATTCCGCGCCGATGGCTCCGCCCTCGCCGGTGGTGGCGAGGCAGCGAGAGAATCCGGTGGCGACCTGTTGATCGAGCGTGCGGCCGGGCAGGAGGTCACCGGCGATCTGCTCGGTGGTGAACTGGTCCCAAGGCATGTTTTGCTGGAAGGCGCGGATCACCCAGTCGCGGTAGGGCCAGATCGAGCGGTAGTTGTCGATGTGGATGCCGTGGGTGTCCGCGTAGCGGGCGGCGTCCAGCCAGTGGCGGGCGAAGTGTTCGGCGCTGGCGGTGGTGGCGAGCAGGCGGTCCGCCTCGGCCTCGACGGCGGCCTGCGGGCTGGCGGCGAGGTTTTTGACGAAGGCCTCGGTCTCGGCCGGGCTGGGTGGCAGGCCGGTGAGGTCCAGCGTGAGGCGGCGGTGGAAGCGGCGGGGCTCCTCGGGTGGATTCGGTTTGAATCCGGTGGCATCGAGTTTCTCGGCGATGAAGCGGTCAATGGGATTCGCCGCCCAGCCTTCACCGGCAGTGGGGGCTGGGGCTTGGGCGATGGGAGCAAAGGACCAGTGGGCCTCGTATTCGGCGCCTTGTTCGATCCAGCGTTCGAGCAGGGCGATCTCTCGGGTTTTGAGGGTCTTGTGGCTCTTGGGCGGCGGCATGATCACATCCGGATCGGCCGAATGGATCAGTTTCATCATGAGGGATTCCTCGGGTTTTCCCTTGATGATCACCGGGCGTCCGTCGTCGCGAAGGGCAAAGGCGTCTTCCACGCGATCGAGGCGGAGAGGCGACTTTTTGGGTTCGCGGGTTTTGGCGTCCGGGCCGTGGCAATGGTAGCAGTATTCGGAGAGGATCGGCTGGATGTGCTCGTTGAACGAGACCTTGGCCGGCAGGAGTTCCTGAGCCGGCTCCGGGGCTGGAGGCTCGGGAGGCCGGGAGGCGGAAGCCGTGGTGGATTTGGAATCGCACGCGACGAGAAGCGCGGCGAGTCCGAGGGTGATGGAGAGTTTTCCGAACATGTCCTTCGTTTGGGTTGGCCCTTACGCAATGAGGCACTGCGGTTATTTCAGCGCGAATGGGGGGGATTTTCCGCATGCTCGCCAGCGTCAGGACGGGAGGCGGTGGGTGGTCATCACCTCACGGAGCCAAAACGCGGAATCCTTCGGCGTGCGGCGCTGGGTTTCATAGTCCACGTGCACGAGGCCGAAGCGCTGCTTGTAGCCTTCCGCCCACTCGAAGTTGTCGAGAATGGACCAGTGGAAATAGCCGCGGACGTCGGCTCCGTCGCCAATGGCGAGACCCAACTGGGTGAGGTAGCGGTGGAGGAAATCGATGCGCAGCGGGTCGTGCACCCGGCCATCGAGCGAGATCCAGTCCGCGAGGGAGACGCCGTTTTCGGTGACGATGACGGGCAGTTGGTAGCGTTCGTGCAGAAAGCGCGGGCCCCAGCGCAGGGATTCGGGAACGACGGGCCACTTGAAGGCGGAAAGGGGGGTGTGCGGTGGATGGGGCAGGCGGACCGGCTCACCGCTTGCGGAGGCGCGGTAGCGGGTGCCGGAGTAGATGTTTGCGCCGTAGAAATCGACGGGTTGGGAGATGATGGCCATGTCGCCGGCTTCGATACGCGGCATGGCGTCTCCTGCGGCGCGGATGCCATCCTCGGGGTAGCTGCCGAAAACCACCGGATCACCCCACCAGGTGTTCGACCAGAGATTCGGCGGCATGCCCATGGAAGAAGCGTCGCCGCCGCTCACTGAGGCCATCGAGCGTCGGGCGGCCTCGATATCAGCGGCATTTTCCGGGTCCTCGGGCACGGAGACGACTCCCACCGGGGCCCAGCCGATGATGGGTGGGGATTTCGCGTGTTCCCGAAGGATCTGCACCGCCCTGCCGTGGGCAAGCAACACATGGTGGCCGGCCCGCAGGCACTCCGCATGGCTCAGCCGCAGGCCCGGGGCGTTGGTGCCCGTGGCGTGACCAAATCCGAGGAAACACTGGGGCTCGTTGAGCGTGATCCAGTGCGAAACCCGATCCGAAAGCCGCTCCACCACCACCTTCACATAGTCCGCGAACCATCCGACGCTCGCCCGCTCCAACCACCCGCCCCGGCGGAAGAGTTCGAGTGGGTAGTCCCAGTGAAACAAGGTCACCCAGGGAGTGATGCCCGCCTCCAGGAGCGAGTCCACCAGGCGATCATAGAAATCCAGGCCAGCCCGGTTGACGCTGCCTGTTCCGGCCGGGATCACGCGTGGCCAGCTCACCGAGAGCCGGTAGTGGCGCACGCCCAGTTCCTTCATCAGCGCCACATCGGATGGATAGCGGTGGTAGTGGTCGCAAGCGATCTCGCCGCTGTGCCCGTCCAGCACCTTGCCGGGCACTTTGCAGAATTCATCCCAGACGCTGGGGCCCTTGCCATCCTCCGTGGCGGCTCCCTCGATCTGATAGGCGGCCGCAGCCACGCCCCAGGTGAAGTTTTCCGGGAAATCCATGGCTTCCATCGTGCAAAACTCCGGGTTCCCGAGTCAACGCGCATCCAAACGCTTGCCCGCATGCCCCGCCTGCGCCTATCAACGGCGCGTGGCAGGCAGGAACATCGTTTACTTCGATCTGGAAACCCAGCGCAGCTTCGGCGACGTGGGCGGATTTTCCAACAAGGACAAAATGGGCATCTCGGTGGCCGTCACCTACAGCACGGCCCGCGGCACCTACGAAATCTATCCGGAGCACGAAATGGACAAGCTCGGAGAGGAACTGATCCGCGCGGATCTTGTCGTCGGCTGGAACCACCTGCAATTCGACTACCCGGTGCTCCAGCCCTACGTCTTCCACACGCTGGCCGAGCAAACGATCAACCTCGACATGATGCTTGAGCTGGAAGCGATGATCGGTTTCCGCCTGAAGCTCGACAGCGTGGCCTCCGCCACCCTCGGCATGGGCAAGACCGCGGATGGCCTGGACGCCCTCAAGTGGTGGCAGGAGCACAAGAAATCCGGGGATTTCGCCCCGCTGCGCAAGATCGCCGAATACTGCGCCTTCGACGTGAAGGTGACCCGATTCGTCCATGAATACGCCATGGAGCACGGGCTGTTGAAATACGATGACAAAAGCGGCCGCGTCACTGAAGTGGCCGTGCCCTGGAAGTAAAGGCGGCCGATCAGAACCAGCCGACCATCAGGCCCACTTTCCACACCGTCCAGAGGAAGGTGAGGATCAGGGCGACAAGGAAGATCTTGATGCTGCGTTCGATGGAAGCACGTGTCATGGCGGCGGTCTGTAGCGCGGGCCGGGCGATCCGCCAAGGGAAATGGCGGGGACGGAGGTGAAAAATCGGCCTGTGAATCCGGAAAACGCGCGGATGGGAAGCGGGTTTGGACATTTTCCCTCACATCGGATAGCACCACCGCCATGAACGCATGGACCACCGCCGTTGAAACGCTGCACCGATGCCTCAAACTCGGGGTGAATGAGTTCGTCATTTGCGCCGGGGCTCGGAATGCCGCGCTGATCGAGGCGATCGCCCGCGCCGAGGCGGCGGGCCTGGCCCGCACCTGGCGACATTTCGAGGAACGCAGCGCCGGTTTTTTCGCCCTCGGCCGCACGATGGACTCAGGCAAACCCTGCGCCGTGGTGACCACCAGCGGCACCGCCGTGGCCGAGTTGCTGCCTGCGGTGATCGAGGCGTTCTATCAGAACCGCCCGCTCGTCGCCCTCACCGCGGATCGCCCCGCCGCCTTCCGCGGGACCGGCGCACCGCAGTCGATCGATCAGACCTCGCTCTTCGGTCCGCACGCCTTCACGGGGGATCCTGCGGACTGGGATGGCCGCGGCCCGCTGCACCTGAATGTGGAGATGGAAGAGGCCTTCGAGCCCGGCAGCGAAACCTTCCAAGGCGCGGAAACCGGCGTTTTCTCAGCAGCCCAGGAACGCCTCAACGTGGCCCATCTGGCCCGCTGGCTGCGGGAAGACCTTTACTTGGGCATCGTCGTGATGATCGGCGGCCTGGAAGCCGAGGAACGCGAGGAAGTCTTCCATTTCTGCCGCGACTTCGGCGCCCCGGTCGTGGCGGAGGCCACCAGCGGATTACGGGAGGCGCTGGAGAAACTCACCCTCCATGATGCGGACCGCGTTCTGAAAGCAAGACCCCCGGGAAAAATCCTGCGCCTCGGCGAGGTGCCGAGCGGCCGTTTTTGGAGGGATCTGGAGGATCTGCCGGAGACCTCGGTCTGGTCGGTCTGCCGCAATGGCCTGCCCGGGCTGGCCCGCCCTTCGGGCGTCACCCGCGGCGAGGTGGATCGCGTGATCCGTGCGCTCGGTGAGGTGGATCCTGCGGACGACGCGCTCGACCTGCTCGTCGGGGCCTCCGCCCGCGCGGCGCGATTGGAAGAGATGCTCGAATGCCACCCGGACAGCGAGCCGGGGCTCATGCGCACGCTTTCCCAATACGCCAGCATTGGCTCCTCGGTTTTCCTCGGCAACAGCCTGCCCATCCGCGAGTGGAACCTTTCCGCGCAGTGGCAACGCCCGGTGACCACCGTGCGCGCCAATCGCGGGGCCAATGGCATCGACGGACAGATCAGCACCTGGCTCGGCTGCACCGCGGAGGCAGAAAACGCATGGGCCGTCCTCGGCGACCTCACCGCCCTCTACGATCTCGCCGCGCCCTTTGTCCTGGATCAAGCGAACTGCGAGGGACGTGTGCTCGCCGTGATCAACAACCACGGCGGCCGCATCTTCGAGCGCCTTCCCCGCCTGCAATCGATGAGCCCGCGCGCCGCGGAGTGCATGACCAACTGGCATGCCGCCGATCTATCAGGAATCGCGACGCTTTGGGGGATGCTTCACGTCCGCGTGCGCACCGCGGACGACTTCGACGCCTTCGAGCCGGGAGGGAAACCCGTGTTGTTGGAAATCACTCCCGACCCGGAACAAACGCGTCGTTTCTGGGCGGATTGGGACCGCATCCTCAGCCAGCGATGACTTCCGCGTGGAAGCTCAACCAGTCGTCGAGGTTGTTGAGATTCACTGCATCCAGGATGCTGCCGTCATCCGGCAGGCCGTTGGCGGCGAGGATCGACTGGCGGACTTCATCCTTGTGGTGATAGCCGGTGATCGAGGCATTGAGCTCCGCCACCTTCGCCGCATCCAGCGAGCCGCCGCACTGCGCCAGCACCCAGGCCTCGCACTGCGGGTAAGTCGGCTTTTCCGCGGCGATGAAGCTGCGGAAGGCCTCCACTTCGATGCCAAGAGCGGAGAGCACCATCGTGTCGTATCCCGGCGCGCAGGCCGGATAATCCGGATGATCCTTGCCGACCGCAGCCAGCGAGGCCTTCTGCCAGAGGCGCGGAAGATGCAGGATGCCAAGTGGGCCGGCGGTGCCGGAACTGATGAGGGGTATGGTTTTGGACATGTCCGGACGATAGGAAGCCCGCGCAAGCATGCAACCGGAAAGGCAATGCCATGTTTTTCTCGTTTCCATCAGCCCCTCCGCGGGTTTGAATCCGCGCGCCATGTGGAAAGGCCGCTTCGCTCAAGACACCTCCTCGCTCGTCCAACAATTCGGCGAGTCCATCTCCTATGACTGGCGCTTGTTCCCGCACGACATCGCCGGGTCCATCGCCCACGCCCGGGCCCAGAAAAACGCCGGACTGCTCAACGAAGACGAGTTTTCCCAAATCGAGCGCGGCCTCAACGAAATCCTCGCCGACATCCAAGCCGCATCCTTCGAGTTCAAGACTTCGCTCGAGGACATCCACATGAACATCGAGGCGGAACTCACCAGACGCATCGGGGCCGCGGGCGCGAAACTCCACACCGCACGCTCACGCAACGACCAGGTGGCCACCGACACCCGCCTCTACTGCCGCACGGAGATCGATGGCCTGGTATCCGACATCAAGGCCCTTCAGCTCGCTTTGTTAGACCGAGCGGACAAATACGCCGCCACCGTCATCCCCGGCTACACCCACCTCCAGCGCGGACAACCGGTCACCGCAGGCCATCACTTCCTCGCTTACATCGAGATGCTCGAGCGCGACAAATCCCGCCTCGCGGACTGCCGGAAGCGCCTCAACATCTCACCGCTCGGCTCCGGAGCGCTGGCGGGCTCCACCATCAACCTCGACCGCCGCGCCATCGCCGCGGAACTCGGCTTCGACGGTGTGACGCACAACTCGATGGATGCCATCGCGGACCGCGACTACATCGCCGAGCTCTTGTTCGTCATTTCACTCTGCGGCGCGCACCTCTCGCGCCTCAGCGAGGACCTCATCCTGTGGTGCACGGCCGAGTTTGCCTTTGCCTCTCTATCAGACGCGCACACCACCGGTTCCTCGCTCATGCCGCAGAAGAAAAACCCGGACGTTTGCGAGCTCACCCGCGGCAAGACCGGAAGGCTGGTGGGAAACCTGATGAACCTGCTCGTCGCCATTAAGGGCCTGCCGCTCACCTACAACCGGGATCTTCAAGAAGACAAACCGCCGCTCTTCGATTCGGTGGACACGCTGAAGCTCATCCTCGCGGTGAACACCGAGATGATCGCCGCGATGGAACTGCGCGAGGAAAACTGCAAGGCCGCCGCCTCCGATCCCATGCTGCTCGCCACCGATCTGGCCGATTACCTTGTGAAAAAAGGCGTGCCCTTCCGCCATGCCCACGAACTCGTCGGCAAGGCCGTGGCCCAGGCCATCGCCACCGGAACGCCGCTCGACCGGCTCGATCTAACAAACATCGATCCTGCCTACGGCCCGGACGCGAAGGATGTCTTCTCTCTGGACACCGCCCTCGCCGCACGGACCAACCCGGGCGCGCCCTCCCCGGCAAACGTCAGGGCGGAACTCGCAAAATGGCGAGCCGCCCTGGCTTGATTCCTCCTTCAGGCACCGGCCCTTCTCATTTGCGCGTGATCTTGAGGATCTTGCGCTCGCTCAGGTCGCCCCAGGTGTCCTGGGCGGTGATGATGATCCGGTTCTCTCCCTTGACCAGCGGCTGGGTGAATTCCCAATCGCGCAGACCATCGGCCACCTGGAGCGGGCCGTCTCCGACACGATAGCGGACGCGCACCAGGCGGTTCGGATCGCTGGCCTTGCCCTGGATGGTCACGCTACGGCTGCGCGTGGTTTTCGGAACCGAACTCGTCACGGTGAGCTTGGGAATGCTGACCACAGCCGGGAAGCGCAGGACACGGCTGTTGAAGCGGTCGGTGAGCCAGAGCGCCCCCTCGGCATCTACCACCATGCCACCCTTCGGATAGGAAAACGAAGTTTGCGGATCGCCGGTGGCATTGGAGACGAAGTCCGGCTGCCCGAGCACCGCATTGGCCGCCGCGCCGCTGGAACGGGTGGATGCGCGGTCAAAACGCAGCACCCGGTTGTTGTATTCATCGCAGACCCAGAGCGTGTCGTCCTTGGCGATTCCAAGGCCCGAGGGGTTGGAAAGCCGCGTGGCGCTCAATCCCGCGTCGGCGCCGGAGAAGTCCGCTTGTCCGAAAACCGCGCTGGCCGCCGCACCATTGGCCAGCGTGGCCGCCTGATCGAAACGCACCACACGATTTCCCCGCTCGCAGGCCACGAACAAGGAACCCGTCGGAGAAATCGCGATCGCCATCGGCCGCTCCAGGCCGGTCGCACCGGCACCCTGCACGCCACTGGTCAGATCCGGCTGCCCGAGCACTCCATCCGCAGCCGCACCGCTTGCTTTCTGCGTGATGGCGTCAAAGCGCATTACCCGGCAGCTCGCCTCATCGGCCACCCAAAGGCGGTCACCGGAGTCCACCCACACCGCCGTGGGATTGATCATGCCCGAGGCCGTGACCGTGAAGTCGTTGGTGGTGAATCCCGGCTGGCCATACACGCGATCCGCCGCAGCATGGCTGGCGAGCTGGCTGGCATTGGAAAACCGGAGCACGCGTGCGTTGTTGCGATCCGCCACCCAGAGCCGGCCGCGGCGATCGACGAAGACGGCTGCCGGGCGGTCCATGCCCTGGCTGGTGACGGCGGCCACCGGCGGGTTGGCAAAACCGCTCTGGCCGAGCACGATTTCCGCCGCGGCCCCATTGGCGAGCGCCGAGGCGCTGGCGTATCGCAGCACCCGGTGGTTGTTGGAATCAGCCACAAAGACCTTGCCCGTCACCGGATCCAGAGCCACGCCCGATGGCGAGTCCAGATTCACCGCGGCAGTGCCGGGCTGGTTGGAATTCAGCATGGATTGGCCCAGCACCAGGTCCGCACCGGTCTGACTGGGGATGGTTCTCGCCAGGCAAAACCCGGCCATGATGGTGGCGAACAGACTGGCTGTGATGGACGTCGTTTTCATGAGGTGATGGATTGGATTCACCCATGGAAGAAACATTCCTCAGCCGGAGTTTCCGGAAAATGCGGATTTCCTCATGCTTTCCCGAACCCTTTCCTGAACGCCCCGCCACCCCCGATTCCGCATCGCCACCCGCGACCAGCCAGCCCGTCCCTCCCGTTCACGACTTGAACCCGGAGCAAAACCGTGCTTTGAACACAGAACGACCCGCTGAAACCCATCTCCATCACGCGTCGCTCGGATTGCCCGCATCCTCCATCCCATGACACTGCGCCTGCTCCAGATTTCACGGCTCATCCTGCTCGCCCTCACCGTGGCAGGTGGCGTTGTGCGCGCGGCCGATGCCACGCTGGTCAACGACTCGGTCATTGACCCGCTCGCCCACAATTTCCCGACCGCCTCCTTCTCCGTGGCCACCGTACATGGCGTGACCTTTCAACAGGACGGCGTGACCACCTACAAGGGCTGGCAATACGCCACCTACTACCAGGGCAGTCTTTCTAACAGCAACGGCAGGGTCGCCGTCGCCCGCCGGCCTCTGCCCCATGGCACCTGGGAAACCCTGGTGCTCAACGACTACATCTTCAGCACGGTGGATTCCCACAACGACGTCGTGCTCGGCATCTGCCCGGGCGATGGCAGCATCCATCTGTCGTTCGACCACCACGTAAACGATCTCAACTACCGCGTATCCATCCCCGGTGTGGCGGACCATCCGACCACCACCGCATGGACGCCCGCACTTTTCGGCCCGGTCACGGACCGCCTCGCCGGCAGCGCCGTGATGACCGCCGTCACCTATCCACGCTTCATTCCCACGCCTTCCGGCAAACTTCTGTTCACTTACCGCTCCGGCGGCTCCGGCGGCGGCGATGAGATCCTCTACGAATACGATGGAACCACTCGCGCCTGGTCCCTCGTCGGCCAATACACCAGCCGCAGCGGATCCTACACCGGCACCTTCGCCTCCGGTACGGATCGCAATGGCTACTTCGACAACACCCTCTTCGACGCCAACGGCCGTCTCCACGCCACCTGGTGCTGGCGCGAGACTCCCGACGCCAGCAGCAACCACGACCTCCTCTACGCCTACAGCGACGATACCGGACGCACCTGGAAAAACCAAAGCGGTGCCACCATCGCCGTGGCAGGCAGCAGCTTCATCTCCATCAACTCGCCGGGCATCATCGGCTGGAGCATCCCCCAGCGGCGCAACTACATCAACAACAGCGCCATGACCGTGGACGCCCAGGGCCGCGTCCATGTCGTCGCCTGGCACCTGCCGGATGCCGCTCCGGATCAGACGTTCACCACCTCCCTCACATCGAACGCACGCTTCATTCATTACTGGCGCGGCACGAACGGCATCTGGCGGAAAAACGAAACCAACCTCACCGGCACCCGCGCCAAGCTTTCCGCGGATTCGGACGGCCGCCTGTTCCTCGTCTATGGAGACTCGACCAACATCCGGATCGCCGCCGCCGATCCAGCGCCCGATCCCGAGGCCAGTCCTTCTAACAGCTGGGCCGCCTGGGCTCCGCTCGCGCTCTCCGGTGCCCTGCCCGCCGGCCGCGCCAACACGGTCAACATCATCACCGACACCGCCCGCTGGGAGGCGGACCGCATCCTTTCCGTCTATGCCCAGGAAACCAACACCTCCGGCACAGGCCCCACCCCGCTCCACATTCTCGACTATCACGTTTCCCGAGCCGCCGTGCTGCCGCAGCCGCTCGACGGCTCGACCCCGTCCGTCAGCCCTTCCACCCTTTCTTGGACCGCTGGCCAGGAAGCGGTGGCTCACGATGTTTACTTCGGCAGCCAAGCCTCCGCCGTCGCCTCCGCCACACCGACGTCGCCCGAGTTTCTCGGCCGGCAATCCACCACCACACGCTCCATCGGACCAATGGCCCCCGGCACCACCTGGTATTGGCGCGTCGATTCGATCGATGCCTCCAACCGGGTAAGCCCCGGCCGCGTCTGGACCTTCACCACCGAAACCCTGCTTCCCGGAGTCACCCAGGGCACCGCCAGCCGTTCCTATGGCGGCCGCACCCATTTCCCCGTCACCCTCCAGCTCAAGGACCCCGCCCTCAGCACTGGAAATGTGAAACTCTTTCTCGGCACCACCGACGGAGGAACCAACGCGACCGCCTGGCAGCAGAGCATCGATTTCGGCCCGCTTGGACCTGGAAACCAGACGCTCGTCGTGGACTCCCTGAACCCCCAGGAATCCCTCCACTACCGCTTCCTCATCACCACCATCCACGGCTCCACCTGGGCCTCCGCAAGCAGCATGCTCTCCGCAGCGGAAGACCTCTCACTCTGGGCAAACACCGCCCTGCTCAGCCTCAGTGGCTACACCGCCAGCGAGACCTTGGCGGATTTTCCCGTGCTCGTCCGGCTTTCGCCGGCCACGCTGCCAGGCTTCGCCTACGAACAAATCCTCTCCGCACCCCATGGCGATCTCCGCTTTTCCACTCCGGACGGCGAAGAGATCCTCTCCCACGAGGTGGAAAGCTGGAACCCCGCCGGCGTTTCCTCGATCTGGGTGAAGCTCCCCCAACTCACCCCCGGCACCCAGGTGCGCGTCTGGTGGGGCCGGGCGGGATGCACCCCGCCGCCATCCGCCCCCACCTGGTCCGCCTTTCACGGAGTCTGGCACCTCGATTCCACCAAGGGCTTCGCCAACGATTCCGCGCCTTTCGGCCTCGCCGCCACTCCCACCAGCCTCAGCGCCGCCACCAGTGCCGTCATCCCCGGGGCCACCACCCTCAATGGCACGTCATCCGCACTCGCCATCACCCAGGCCGCCGCCCTCAACCCCTCGGTGATCTCCGTCGAGGCCTGGGTCCGCACCAGCAGCTCGGCCCTGCAATCCATCTTCACCAAAGACCAGACCAGCGGCGGCACCAACCGCGTCTGGCAATTCCGCCTCAGCGCCGGAAAACCCGAGTTTCTCCCGTTCAATGCCACCACCAACACCACCGTCGCCTCCCCGGATGCCATCAACGACAACCAATTCCACCACGTCTGCGGCACCTGGGACGGCAACACCGCCCGCATCTACGTGGACGGCATCCTGAAAAACTCGGTCGCCTTCACCGGCTCGCTCCGCAGCAACCAATCCAACCGCGCCTTCATCGGACGCAGTGAAAACAGCTCTCCTTCCTATTTCACCGGCATCATCGACGAAGTGCGACTCTCCCCCGCCGCCCGGTCCGCCAACTGGGTCCGCGCCACCTTCGACAACCAGAAACCCGGAGCCACCTTCATCACCCCGGGCCCGGCCAGCCCGCCGGACATCGATGGCGACCAACTCCCGGACACCTGGGAAATGCAGCACTTCGCCACCACCTTCAGCACCCAGCCAGACCCCGACAACGACGCCAAACCCAACCTCCTCGAGTTTGCCCTCGGCACCAATCCCAAATCCGGGGCAGAGGCCTCCACCACCGGACTCCTCCCGCCCGTCGGCAGCTCGCCACCCGAGTTCGTCTTCCGCCAGATCGCCGGCGGCACCGGCAATGTCGGCACCACCTACCAGGCCAGCGGCCTCCGCTACATCGTCGAGGTGTCCACAGACCTCGACACCTGGCACTCCGGCCCCTCCCACGTCCAGTGGAGCACCCGCCGCCAGGCCCTGCCCGGCGGCATGGAACAAGTCGGCATCCACGTCACCTCACCCACCATCAACCCGGCTGGATCGTTCTACGTCCGCCTGCGGATCGCCCCGGCCGATTGAGCCCGGCCACCACAAATCCCCCCCTTCCCGCGTTCCAGTCTTGCCATCAGCGGGAAAGCCCCTAGCTTCCCGGCGAGCAGGTTTCCCAACCTCCGAAGCCCAGTTCCGGTCGAGAGCTCGTTGATCCACGCTATTCTGAGGGCGCTGGTATCGACCGGCGGCCCAGGAAGACCGGATTACCCTGCCTCACGGGCGGCGGCGCAGGCCGGTCTGATCCCGACTGGTAGAAGTTCCTTTCCGCAAGCCGTTGCGGAGCTTCACCCCGGCAACGAAAAGCCGGCATGTCGGCCTCAAACCGACCCGCACGAGGTCCTTCCAGCACCCGCGGATCCAGCCGGATCCGCCGCGCCGGGCCGTCCGTAACCCTGACCCAAGACAACACCATGTCGAACGCAACACAACCATCCCGCCAATCGGGAGACAGCCGGCGCCGCAGATCCCGCGGCGGTAAGAACCGCAACCGCAACCAAGGAAACCGCAACCCGCAGGATGATCGCGGCGACCGCGGCTCCAGAGCCAACCGTTCCGAAGAATTCCGCCCCCAAGGCCCACGCCCGCCGCGCCACGCGCCGCCGGTCAAGCTCAGCTGGTGGCAGAAACTCCTCCAGGCCATTGGCCTCTACAAGGCACCCACCCCACCCGCACGCCCCGAACGCAACCCGGAAGGCCCCAAACCCAAAACCGAGGCCCGCGAACCGAAATCCAACACCCGCAACGCCCGCACCGGCGAAGGACAGGAAAAACCCAAGTCCGCCGATGGCTCACCCAAACGGGCCGAACGCGGTGAGCGAAGCGAGCGTGGCGAACGCGGCGAACGCGGCGAAAGATCCGAACGCGGAAACCGCGGCGAACGTGGCGAAGCCCGCTCACGCGGCGGCGACCGCTCCTCGGTCGAGTCCGCCCGCGTTTACGTCGGCAATCTCTCCTACGACGTCACCGAGCAGGACCTCCAGGAGCTCTTCAAGGGCATCGGCGGCGTCCGCAACGTGGAAATCGTCTACAACCGCAGCACCCACCGCTCCAAGGGCTACGGCTTTGTGGAAATGCTCCACAAGGACGAAGCCGTGCGCGCCGTCGAGGTCCTCCACGACCAACACTTCATGGGCCGCAAGATGATCGTTTCCGGCGCCAAATCCAAAGGCCAGGACGAACGCGAAGACCAGGAAGAACGCGGCGATCGCGAGCCCCGCCAGGTCGTCGTCGCCCCGATCCCCGCCGCCGCCGTGGCCACCGCCGCAGTCGCCACTCCCGTGGCGGAAGCCGTCGCGGAAGCCGTCGCCGAGGCACCCGCGTCCGCTCCGGAAGCCGCCGCTGCCGAGCCCGTCATCCAAACCATCGTCGAGTCGGTCGCCGAAGCCCCCGCCGAGGAAAGCCCGGCCGCTGAGGCACCCGCCGCCACCGAGGAGAAACCCGAAGCTCCCTGAGCCCGGACTCCCCGGATCCCAACTCCCCAACCCACACCCCCGCCCGGTCCTCCGGCGCGGGGGTGTTCGTTTTCCAGCCCATCCACTTCCGCCTTGCCCCCCACTTGGAAGATGACGGAGGATCGGCCGTAACCGAAACCATGGGTTCGCCTCCTTCCGTCAACGTCGCCCGCCTCACCTACCTTCTGGTCTGTGAAGCCGCCGGCGTGGCCATCGCCCTCAGCACGCGCGGCACCCCCATCGAGGTGCCCATGTCCACCGGCATCCTCGGCGGCCTCGGCGTGGCCGCCCTTTTCATCTGGATCGAGAGCCTCATGAAGGGCTTCACCCTGCGCGGATTCTCCACCGCCACCTTCGGCCTCGGCGTCGGCCTGCTCTGCGCCTGGCTGCTCACCCGCGTGGAAATCTCCAACCTGCTCGAACTCGCCTTCCGCAGCCAGTTGGAATCCCGCGAAAACAGCGCGGACCTCGTCAACGCCCTCCGCCTCGCCATCGATGTCACGCTCTTCGCCAGCCTCGGCTTCCTCGGTGCCGTCCTCGCCCTGCGCGGAAACCGGGACGACTTCGCATTCATCATCCCCTACGTACGTTTCCGCCAGGATGCCTCCACCGGCCAACCCGTCGTGCTCGACCCCGAGGCCGTCATCGACGGGCGCGTCATCGGCATCCTCCGCTCCGGCTTCCTCCACGGCCGCATCGTCGTCCCCCGCTTCGTCCTCGACGAACTCCAGGCCATGGTCGATTCCGGATCCAACCACGCCCGCCAGCGCGGCCAACGCGGACTCGACCACCTCGAGCGCATGCAAAAGGCCACCGACATCCAGGTCTCCATCCACGACAACGAACCCGCGCGCGGCGACGAACCGATGAACTCACGCCTCATCGAAACCACCCGCCTGCTCGGCGCCCGGCTCATGACCGTGGACGAAAACCTCACCAAGGTCGCCAACCTCCAGGGCGTGGACGTTCTCAACATCCACGAACTCGACGAAGCCCTCAAACCCACCGTCGCCGTCGGCCAACGCATCCGCATCGCCCTCGTCCGCCCGGGAAAAGAAGACCACCAAGCCGTCGGATACCTCCCCGATGGCACCATGATCGTCGTCAACCACGCCATTTCCAAAATCGGCAGCACCACCGAGGTCGCCGTCGTCAGCACCCTGCAAACCGCCAGCGGAGTCATGGTCTTCGCCGAGCTCCACACCCCGGGCTGATCCCGCCCTCCCCCCAAACTCCCCAGCCCCGACCTTGCCCGGTCCGTACGGATTATGGATGCGGCCGCATCAGGAATCCGTACGGATGTGGCGGCTTAGTTGTTCGTTTGGAGCAGGGTGAAGGGGTGGATCTCGGCGGAGGGATCGCGGAGGGAGTCGATGAAGCGTTCCCACTCGCGTTGCTCCTGAGGGGTGGGTGGTTGGGGCAGGCCTTGGGGGTCGGTATTGGCGATGAGGAAGTGGATGGGCGTGTGCGGTCCGGCGGCGGCACGGACTTTGGCGTGCAAGGCGGTCATGCGAGCCGGCGAGAGCGACCAGCCTTCCGAGAGGAGCACCACCCCGGCAGGGGCTTTGGCGAGGGCGCGGGCAACCTCGGATTCCGCACCCGGGTCCAACACGGCCACCGGCTGCCAGGCGGTGGGATGCACGCGCAGGCTCCGCAGCAGGAAGGGGCGCAAGGTTTCCGGGGGGATGCCGCTGCCACCCACATCGAGGACCAGCACACCATCGAGCGGCGGTTCATCGGTATCCACCCGTCCGGCAGCGGTGAGATCGCGCCACATCGAGCGGTGGATTCGGGATTGAAAATCGAGGCGGCCGAGTGCCGCGCGTTCGGCCATGCCGGCCATCTGCCACAAGACCAGCCGTGGCAGCAGCCCCCAGACGAAGGTGGCGGCCAGCAGAAAACGCCACCACTCGGCAGGCCCGGAGGGCAGGTCGTGCTCCGGCAGCCAGCGTGAGGCGGCGATCACCCGGGCATCCGGCACGGCATCCGGCCACCACGAGGCCCAGGGGATGGAGAGGAAACGGCAGGTTTGTTCCAGCAGCGAGTGCATAGCAAGCTCGGTGGTGGTTTCCCAGAAGAACCCGACGTGGCGCACCAGCACCAGCCCGCCCAGCCCGAGAAGCGCGCCGAGGTTGAAGGCCACTCCGGCGGATTGGGCGATGCGGGCGATCCGCCAGCCCACGGCCTCTCGGGCGGGGCCACCCTCGGCGATCAAGTGGTCCCACCAGGCATCCCGGGAGGCCCCGGCAAGACTCCGGGCCATGCGGCCGATGCCGGCCTGCACCAGGCTGAATCCCGCGGCACCGCGCCTTCGGAAGATCCAGGCCAGACCGGCCATCGCAAGAATGACCCATTGGCCACCGAGCAGGATCACGAGATACAAGGTGACATGCACACCCGCCTTCGCTGCGTCCACCATGCCGAGCACCGCACCGATGCCGGCGAGGACCATCACGCCTGCGAGCAGCGATGAAACCAGCGCCATGGCGGAAGAGACCCGGATCCCCCGCCCCTCGGATGGCCGGGCGCGCAACCATGCCATCCATCCCGCGCGGCGGGCGGCCGCTCCATCGAGCCCTTCCGCAGCGGCGGTCACGGCCGCACGCAGCTCCGGCGTCGCAGCCGGAGACGAGGCGATTCCGGCTTCGAAATCCACCACGTCCTCAAGCGTCCACGGCCCGGGATCCTTCGGCATGGCGCGGATTCCACCGCTTTCCCCTCGGGATGACAATCCGCGAATCCGGCGGCGATCCGGCGCTCAACGTTTGTTGGCCATCTGCTTGCGGAACAAGGGCAGCAGGGTCTCGTCCATCCAGGCAAAGGCGGCGGGGAGGCCGTCCTTCTGATAGATCCTGCCGATCGAGGCTTCCACGCGCGTGGGATTGCCGAAGGCGCTCAGGAAATCGTTCGAAGTGAGGCGGGTGAACCACTCGCCGTCCATCGATCCGCGTTCCCGCAGCACGTATTGCCTCGCGTAGAGGGCGAGCACGGCGTCGCCGACCCATGCCTCCTCCCGCTCCTGTTTGAGTTCGTCGTCCCTGCGGCTCACGCGGCGCAGCATGCACTTCAGGGAAAGGGCCGCACAAGCCTTTGCATGCGCTCCTGCTCGATCCGCTCCCGCAGGCGGCCTTCCGAGGTGGCGTCCCAGTATCCCGGTTGCAGTTCCAGAAACACCGAGGTGTAGGGCAGAGCGCTCTGGGTGCGGATCACCAGAACGTCGAAGCTCCGGTTCGCATCCTCCAGCAGGGTCAGCAGCGACTGCTGATCGAGCTCGGTGGCCTCGTGACCGTGCAGCGAGTCCTTGATGCGCTTGCGCATCTCATCAATGCCCGGAGCGAAGTCATTCTCCACCGAGCGCAGCTCGCGCGTCAGGTAAACCTGGGGCCGCACGTTCTCGGTCTGCTCCAGGGCGTTGAGGACGTAGTCCACGGCCTCCGGCACCTCGGCGGGCGCGGCCACCTGGCGGATGCCCGGCCGGTTGTGCGCGGGAAATGAGGCCTCGGCGATGACGATCCAGTTCCGGTAGCCGAGCTGCGCGGCCTGACGGTCCACGGCGGCCTTCCAGGCGGATTCCTCGTGCATCGGCATGCATCCGGGCGCCACCAGCGCCGCGAAGAGTGCGAGGGCCGCGTGAAAACGAATCATGCTCTCTACATACCGGTGCCGGGCCGGACTGTCAACGGGCTGGCCGTTTCTAACAAACCCGTCAGCCCTCACCCGGAGGCGTCACCACCACCACACGCTCGACGCCGTGTTTGGTGAACTCCTCCCAATACCTCTTCTCCCACGATGCGGTGCGTTTCCGGCGCTCTTCCTCGCTGAGTTTCTCCCAGGCCTCAAAGCCGATGGCGCGGGCCAGATCGCGGTCGGACAGGCGTACCGCCAGCTCGTCCCAGAAGCTCTCGTTGCGGAACTCGTCGTAGCACTCGTGGTAGAACAGCCGCTCCTCGATCTCCTGCTTCACGCGGAACCTCTGGGTCTCCTCGTCAAACTCGATCCAGTCGCCCAGCCCGGAATGCCCGGCTTTTTCCAGGATCTTGCTTTCCAGGTCCTCGAAGGCGGCGATCTTGTCCCCTGCGGATTCCTTCTGGTTCCAGGACGCCACATTGGCCGCGAGGCTCACCATTTCCACCAAGGTCGCCAATTCCTGATCTGAGAGCCGCAAATGCATTCGTGCCCGCAGGAAACCACCGGACGTCCCCACCCGCAAGCCCGCATCACTCCGTGCTTGAATCCACCCGCCCCATCGGCAAGCCTCCCGCGCTCCCGGCGCGAGTAGCTCAGCGGTAGAGCAACCGGTTTACACCCGGTCGGTCGGCGGTTCGATCCCGTCCTCGCGCACCACCTTTCCGGGCCCGCCGATGGAAATGCCCGCGTCTCCCGCATGAACACGCTGCCTCCACCATCCGCTCCCCGCGCCCTGCTGTCCTTTGACTTCGACGGCACGCTCCACGACCCCGCCTCGGATCCGCCGGTGCCGCGTGGGTTCTTCGATCGGCTGGCCGTGCTCCGCGAGCGGCATCAGGTGCTTTGGGGCATCAATACCGGCCGCTCGCTGGAATACATGATCGAGGGCTTCGAGGAGAGCCTCTTCCCGTTTCTTCCGGACTGGGTAGTGGCCCGCGAGCGCGAGATCCATCTGCCCGACGCCCGCGGTGGCTGGGTGCCCCATGAGCCTTGGAACCGGCGCTGCGAGCAGGACATCCACGGGCTTTTCGAAGAAGTCCGCGAGCTGCTCGACCGGATCCGCCATGACATCGGCCAGCACACCGGTGCGCAATGGATCGCCATGGAAGGCGAGCCCGCCGGGCTCATCTCGCGCACCGAGGAGGAAATGGAGTGGATCGTCCGCCACATCACACCGCTCACCGCCGGGCAGCCCCTGCTTTCCTGGCAGAGAAACTCGATCTACCTGCGCTTCGGCCACCGCGCTTATCAGAAGGGCAGCAGCCTTGCCGAAGTCGCCCGCCTTCATGGCATCCCCGTGGAGCGCTGCTTCGCCATGGGAGACAGCCACAACGACGCCGAAATGCTTCACTCCACCCACGCCGGCATGATCGCATGCCCGGCCAACTCGGTCCCGGAAATCCGCGAACGGGTTTCGTCCGCCGGCGGATTCATCGCTTCCTCGATCCACGGTGAGGGCGTCATCGAGGCCCTCGCGCACTTCTTCCCGGGTTGATAATTTTTGTAATTTGATTATTTACAAATATTAAATAACTGCCACCTTCCTCCCAACCTCGTGCGAGCGAGCCGGTGGACAGGGTTCCGGGGGGAAGCCGATCCACCATCCAATCGCCGCTCAAGCCACGAGGGGGGGATATAAATCAGGCGCGGATTCGGTGACGGATCCGCGCCTTTTTTCATGACCCGGGGGCCTGCAGACGATCGCGGACCTTCTCCCAGAATCCGAAGAAACCCGCCCGTGCCAGGGGGCGGCAATCCAGGTCCTCGCCGCGATCCCGCAGGCCCACCCTCAAACCAGCGGTTTCCAAACGCGGCTGCAGCGCCGCCCATTCATCCGCCAAAGGCCCCGGCGCAGGCCGCATCAGCACGATCTGCTCCAGTCCACACTCTTCCGCCCAATCGAGGACCGCCCTTTCCAAGGACATCGGCGAGTTCATTACGACCGGTTGGTTCCATTTGACGGAGGTGCGTTGGGCGGCATCCTGCAAGGCCGCCTGAAGCCAGGCCCGGCGGGATGGAGACGCGCCATGGATGTGCCAGGCGGAGGCCTGCCCGAGCGCACGGATGGAGGAAATCGCCAGATGATCCCAATCCAGGGTTTCCACCGAGAGATCCTCCTCGTGGATCCAAAGACCGGTTCTCAGACAAGGATCCGGCTCCAAGCGGGGCAGCTCGGGCAGTCGGATCTCCTCCCGCGGTGCGGAATCCGGCAGGCGCGCCTGGGGATGCTCAAAATCCGCCAGCCCCTCACTCAATGGTTCCAACCAGTCGGCATCGATGTAGGTTTCCAAATTCGATCTGCGGGCGAGGTAGGTTTTCCCCGGGGTTTGCAAGCCGGCCACCCAGCGCCATGAGAGCGTGTTGGAGGCCGGATCGGCATCGAGCAGGTGGCGGAAGAACCAGCGGGCACCGGCTTGCCAGGGGAGTCTTGCCTGGTGGATCCACCAGGCGGCCACCCACATGCGGGCGTGGTTGTGGAGGTATCCGGTTTCGGCGAGTTCACGGGCGAAGCGGTCGATGATTGGATTTCCGGAGCGGCCCGCCTCGACCTCCCGGGCACGCGCGGGTTCGGGGATGGAGTCCTGGGTGAAGGCGGTCCAGACTTGGGGTCGCAGCGAGAGCCAGGATTTCCAGTAGGTCCGCCAATAGACTTCCTGAACGAATTTCTCCACGACGGGAAAGGGATGGGCCGCCATGACCCGCCGGGCCACCTCGTCCTCGGAGATCAGGCGGTGGCGGATGGCCGGGGACAGCCGGGAGACGGCGGGATGCCCGGGTTTTACGAAATTGCGTTCCCGGCCGTAGCGCGGGGCGGTCTCGACGAATGCTTCGAGCCGGGCGAGGGCTGCGTCGCGGGTAGAGGCGAAATCCATGCCCGAAGGTGCCGTGCGCCGCGGCAGGCGCAAGGGGGCGGATCAAAGCGGCCTGCCGTAGGTGGCGCAGCGGTTGTGCCATCCCTGTTCCCAGCGTTTCTCGCCCCGCTCCGGCGGGGAATTGGCGATACGGCGGGAGAGCATGCGCTTGGCGGAGGCGGCGAACTCGGCGGCGGCAGCCGGTCCGGCGGGCACGTCCTTCATGTTTCCGAGCACCTGCATGAGGCCCCAGCCCATGCCCTGGTATTTCTCGCTGGCGAGGGTGCCATCGCCCTTGAAATTCACGTAATCGATCAGGGCGTAGGTGCCCTGCGGGGTGGTGGCAACCTTGTGGTAGTTCGCCTCGATCTTCGCTCGTTCCCCGGCGGGGGCGGCGGCGAGGATCTTCGGCAGCGCGGCACGGGAGCGGGCGATGATGAAGTCCGTCTGCAGGGTCACATTGGCCGCCAGCCATTTGCGCAGCGAGCTAAGCCGCGGGCCATCGAAGTCCTTTTGAAACTCCGCCTTGGTCCGCCACGGGCTGTGTCGCTCAAGCGCCACCGGGGGCGGGGTGGCTCCCTGTTGTTTTGCGAAGGCGATGAACTGCGGCCAGGTCTCGTTGAAGCGCCCGTTGAAACCGGCGGGATACCAGATGAAGTGGCCGATCCCGAGCGAGGGAAACTCCTCGCCTGCGTTCCAGGTGGTGAGGCCGGCCACACTGCCCGCGCATTCGTTCTGCCAGATCTTGCGGCCGATCGCGGCCTTCTGCGAGGCGCTGAGGTCCGCGCCCACGGCGGCCGGGGCCTGGTTCACCGAGGCACAGGACGAGAGGATCAGAAAACCCAGGCTGAGGAGGCGGACGGCTTGCATGATCGCAGCCTAGACGTATCCTCGCCTCGCCCGCAAGCGCCGAGCCCCAAGCCCCATTGCCCCATGTCACGCATTCCCTGGCAGCAGATCTTCTCGTTCACTCCGGCCGACCTCGTGAAGTTGTTCCTGAGCGCGGCGATCATTGTGATCGTGAACAAGGTGCAGTTGGTCAATGACCGCCTTTCCGCTCTGCTCATCGCGCTGCCGCTTACCTCACTGGTGGCGATGGTCTGGATGCACCAGGCCGGTCAGGGCTCCGAGCGCCTGGCCAACCATGCCGAGGGCACCTTCTGGTTCGTGCTGCCGACGCTGCCGATGTTCCTGATCCTGCCCTGGATGCTCCGCCATGGCTGGGGATTCTGGACGGCCCTGGCCGCCAACTGCGTGCTGACCGTCGGGTTTTTCTGGCTCACGGTTTTTGTCCTGAGGCGCTTCGGGATCGACCTGATGCCGAAATGAGCGGCGGGAATTTTTGAAAATCGTCGAGTCACAGGCCAGATTGGGCTTGTCAGCGAGCCGTATCTTTGCTTTGACCACCGGCCCGGCAGCCAATCCGGACTTTTTCCATCCATCATTTGTTTTGAGCGAAAACCTACCCTCCCAGCTTCCTGACAACGTCATCCCGTTCGAGGAAGCACGGCCGGTTTCGCGATTTCCCGGTTCCACCATGAAAAGCGATCTCCTCGACAAGGCCTCTGAAATCGTCACCGATCCCCTAGTTCTCATCAATCTGGTCTCGCAGCGCGTGAGACAGCTCAACAGCGGCCGTTCGCCCCTCGTCCCCACCCGCCCGAGCATGGGTGTGGCGGACATTGCGCTGACCGAGATCATCGAGGGCAAGATCAAGCTCGTCGAAAAGGCGGAGGCCTGATCCCGCCGCACGCCCCATGAGCTCCGAAATCGCCACCAACCGGAAAGCCGGACGCGATTTCCACATTCTGGAGAAGTATGAGGCCGGCCTTGAGCTCAAGGGGACGGAGGTTAAATCGATCCGTGCCGGCAAGGTGAACGTCTCGGACGCCTTCGCCCGTGTGGAAGGCAACCAGGTGATGCTTTACGGCTGCGACATCCAGCCGTGGCAGACGGCCGGTGAGTGGTTCAACCACACGGCCAAGCGTCCGCGCCGCTTGCTTTTGCACAAGCGGGAGATTCTCAAGCTCGCCTCGGCCACGGCGATCAAGGGCTGCACATTGCCCTTGTTGCGCATGTATTGGAAAAACCGCCGGGTGAAGGTGGAGCTCGGAGTGGGCAAGGGCAAGACCCACTCGGACCAGCGGCAGGACCTCAAGAAGGCGGTGGAACTGCGCGAGGCACAGCGCGAGATGGCCCGCTTCAACCAGCGCTGATCACGGGTTGGGCGCCGGAGTTTCCTCCTTCGGCTTCGGCCGTGGCGGAGGATCGGTAGGAGGCCGTGCGGTCACCGCACCCGTGGCACCGGCCACACCGGCAGGCGAGACGGGCACCGTGGCCTGGAAATCGTGATCGCTGGGCATGGCCAGCATTTCCGGCAGGCGCAGGCCGTCGTCCGGTTCGCCGGGCACGGTCGGCACTGGCACCGTGGGCTCGGCCGGCTTTTCCTGGCTTTTCACCGGAGCAGGGGCCTCCGCGACCACGGTAGCTTTCGGGGCGCAGGAGACCAGCACCATGGCGGAAGCGATGGAGGAAAGCGCGGCAAAGGAACGGACTGCCATGGCGGACGGCCGCGAGGTAAGCCGCTCGCACCTCGCGGCGCAAGACTCTTCAACTCCGGCATTGCCCCGCAGCGCCGGGGTTCCGATTCTCCGCGCATGCAAATCAGGTCCGCAGAATTCATCCGCAGCTCCCGAGGGCTGGAGGAGTGCCCGGCTTGGGCTCATCCGGAGGTCGCCCTCATCGGCCGCTCGAACGTCGGCAAGTCCTCGTTGATCAACCTGCTCGTGAACCGCCACGGGCTGGCCAAGGTCTCCGCCACCCCCGGCAAGACGCGGCAGCTCAACTTCTTCCTGATCAATCAAGCCTGGAGTCTCGTCGACCTGCCCGGTTACGGCTTCGCCAAAGGCCCGAAGTCCGAGCGATTCGACTTCAACGCACTCGTCGGGGATTATCTGGAGCAGCGGGAAAACCTGCGGCACGTGTTTGTCCTGATCGACTCGCGGCTTACCCCGCAGCGCATCGATCTGGACTTCTGCGAGTGGCTCGCCGGGACCGGAGCGGCGTTCTCGTTTCTCTTCACCAAGACCGACAAGCAATCCGCATCCAAGACCGGTGCGAACATCGCGCTCTTCCAGGAGGCGGTGCATCCCCGCATCGGCGAGCTTCCGGAAACGCTGACCAGCTCGTCCACCCACCGCATCGGGCGCGACGCGGTGCTGCGTGCGATCCAGAAGGTCATCGCAGGTTGAGCGGTCAAGCGCGCGCGGCAATCCACGCCATGGTTTTCCCGGCGAGCTTGTCGAATGCGGTGACCGCCATCTCAAGGTGCTCCTCCCGGGTGTCCTCGATCTTGTTGTGGCTGATTCCGTGAAGGCTCTGCACGAACATCATCACCGTGGGAATGCCCGCGGCGGCGACCTCGGCGGCATCGTGCAAGGGCCCGGACGGCAATCGGTGGGAAACCCCGCAGGTCTCGCGAATCGCGTCGTCGCAAAGTGCGATCAGTTCCCCATCAAAGGGCCGCGGTGCAATCCGCCAGAGACGCTCCCATGAGACATCGACGTCGCCCGCCGCGGCGATGCGTTCCGATGCCTCGCGAGCCTCGTGAAGCATCACGCCGAGCGCCTCTGCATCCAGATGCCGTTGATCGAGGGTGATCCGGCATTCCTCGACCACGCTGGTGACGATGCCCGGCTTGGTCACGCAGGAGCCGATGGTGCAGACACCCTGTCCGCTGCGTGCGGCGATCTGATAGATTTCCGGTGCCATGGCCGCGGCAGCCAGGAAAGCGTCCCGGCGGCGGTTCATCGGCGTGCTGCCCGAGTGGGCCGCCTGGCCGTGGAAGGTGATCGCATGACGCTCGACACCGAAGGTGCCAAGCACGGCACCGAGCGGCAGGTCGAGATCGAGCAGCACCGGTCCTTGCTCGATGTGGAGCTCGATGTAGGCCGCCGCATGCTGCAGCTCGCGGCCGCAGGTTTTCACGTTCGGGAAATCGATGCCGTGAGCCGCGAGTGCATCCGGCAGGGAAACGCCGTCACGGTCCGTCAACCCGCGTGCCTCTTCCATATCGAGATTCCCCGAGCAGGCGGAGGATCCGAAGAGGCTTTTGCCAAAGCGCGCACCCTCTTCATCCGCCCAATCCACCACCCGCACCGTCACCGGCGGGCGCCCGCCATACTCGTGATGGATGCGGCGCAGGATTTCCAAACCGGCGAACACATTGAGGCAGCCGTCCAGCCAACCGCCGTTGGGCACCGAATCCAGGTGGCCGCCGATGATCAGCGTCTTCTCCGACTCCCCGCGCAGCGTGGTCCACAAGTTGCCCGCCTCATCGGTGTGGACCTCCACCGGAAGGTCGCCGTGCAGGCTCTGGTAATACTCCCGGGCCGCCGCCCACCGCGGAGTGAAGGCCACGCGCTGCGCTCCGTCCGCATCCCCGGTGAGCTCGCGGAGCCGCTTGAGTTCTTCGATCGTGCGCCGCGGATTCAATGAGATGCTCATGGTCTCGGATGGTCGGTTGGGAGGGGAAACACCGGACCGCGAGGAGCACGTGGAGTGCCGGATCCACCACGCGCCGCCGGAAAAAAACAAACGGCCTCTCCGGAGGTCCGGAAAGGCCGTCGTATGTTGGAGTTCGCCTTGTTCCGCGGCGGACCGCGGAAAAGATGTTAGATCACCATGTCCTTGAGCTTCTTCAGCGGGCGGATCTTCACCACGGTGGTCGCAGGCTTCGCCTTGAAGGTCACTTCCTCCTTGGTGAAGGGGTTGATACCCTTGCGAGCCTTGACGGCCGGCTTGCGCACGGTGCTGATCTTGAGCAGACCGGGGAGCACGAACTCGCCGACAGCGTTCTTCTTCACGTGGGCCTCGATCACTTCGGTGAGGCTTTCCACGACGGAACCGACTTGTTTGCGGGTCAGACCGGTGTTGGTTGCGATGAGGTCCAGGATCTGGGTCTTGGAGGATTTCTCTTTAACGGGGGCAAGTTTCTTAGCCATGCGGGGAGTTCAAGAAACCCGCCGCGAATGTCAAGGCCTCATGATGAATCAGCCTCTCAAATTTTCTAAAAACCCCTGAAAAAGCAGGGAAAACCCCGCGAATTGACCAACCGGGCACCCTTTCCCAACATTCGGAGACGTGCGTGCGATCCATTTCCTGTCCCTGCTGGCCGCCCTCGTCCTTCCCGCCTCCGCGCGGCCATGGACACAGGAGGTCATGTACTTCGTCATGACCGACCGTTTCCACGACGCGGATCCGGCAAACAACAACCCGCCGGGATGCGATCCCGCCCTTTACGATCCGCATCAGAAGGACATCTCGCGATACCTCGGTGGCGACCTCCGCGGGCTTGAGAAGGCCCTCGAGGCGGACTACTTCAACGACCTCGGCGTCACGGCCCTGTGGCTCACTCCGGTGGTCCGCAACGTCTGGCGCTCCGGCTATGATCTCGGCGGCTGGAAGACCGGCTACCACGGATACTGGACGCAGGACTGGCTGGACATCGACCCCCATCTCACCAGCCGCGTTTCTCTAACAGGAAAGGAGTATGCGGACAACGCCAACGGCCGCATGGAGCACTACCGGGACTTCGTGAAGCTCGCGCGTTCCAAGGGCATCCGGGTGATCCAGGATGTCGTGCTCAACCACGCGGGCCCGGTGTTCTACTACGACGAGAACGGCGACGGCGTCTTCGACGTGAGCCGCAAGGACGAATGGGTGCGCCCCTTCCAGCGCGATGGATTCCACTCCAACGCGAAGTGGGCGGACGTTCCCAAGTGGAACGCCGCGCGGACGATGCCGGACGGTCCGCGCGAGCTGTTAGGAGAGAAGATTGCGACGCGTGGAATCCTTTCCGACATCTCGGTGTATGGCAGGAAGGGCTTCTCCACCGACAGCCTCGGCAAATCGGATGGCGAGGAGGTGATGTGCGATTTCTTCTCGTTGCGTGATTTCTGGACAGCGGGAAACAGCGCTCATTTCGACGCGCTGGTGGATGAGTTCGTGGAGATCTATCATTTCTATCTGACCACGGTGGGTGTGGACGGGCTTCGCATCGACACGGTGAAGCACGTGCATCACGAGTTCTGGGACGCCTTCACCGAGCGCCTGCGCAAACGCCTCGGACCCGCGGCGGCGGAGAAACTGCTTTTCGGCGAGATTTATGACGGGAATCCCGCGGTGCTCGGCCGTTACACCTGGCGCTCGGACTGGCCGGCACGGGTGGATCCGGCGCTGGATTCGGTGCTGGATTTCAACTTCTGCTTCACCGCGCGCGAATATCTCCGGCATCCCGGCGGGAAGTTCGGCAGCGCCCTGGCCCTGGAGAAATCCCTGGCCACACGGGATGCGGAGGACCCCTCGAAACAACGACCGTTCTACAACCCCAACCCGGGGCCGGATGGATTGAACTCGCGCCAGAAGATGATCACTTTCATCGAGAATCATGATGGTTTGAACCGCTTCCGTGTGGCCGGTGTGACCGAGCGGAGGAACCGCCTCGCCCAAGGCCTTGTGATGACTCTGCCCGGCATTCCCTGCCTGTATTATGGAACCGAGTTCGCCTTGGCGGATGACGATGGAAAGATCGGTGAGGACGGGGAGACCGGCCGCAAGATGTTCTTCACCCGCAAGGGCGGGCCCACGCTTTCGCAGGTGAAGGAATCTCCGGCTTTCCGCGATCTTTCCAAACTTGCCAAAGCCCGTGAGAAATTTCCGGTGCTGAGAACCGGGAACCTGGTGCCGCTGTGGGTGGACAGCGGATCAGGCCCGGAGGACGACGGCATCTTCGCCTTCGCTCGGGCCACGGCGGATGGCTCGGACTTCGTGGTCGTGGTCATCAATGCGTCCGACGAACCGCGCGTCACCGGCGCCGGCGGGATGACCATGCGCCTTCCTTCCGCCTTGCAAGCCGGTGGTCGACTGCTCAAGGCGGAGCTTGTCATCGGTTCGGACTCCGAGGTGCCATCCAACCCTGCGGACGGACCGCTGGACCTCAAGATCCCGCCATCCAGCCTGGTGATCTTCGGCACCGTGCCGGCCACAGCGCCTTGAGGAAAAAGTGCTGCCAGGGAATCCGCGGCAAGTCCGGACAAACTACCGTTGCTCCGATCAAGGCCTGGCGGGGTTCGCCTGCCGGACCTCCACGGCCCCTGACAGCGCCGAGAGCCAAGCCGAGGCGATCCCCTCACGCAACGCCAATTTTCACGGCGCGCCCGCCGGACCGCCTCACTTGGTTCTGGCGGATGGCAATCGGCCTGTGATAGCCTGTGGCATGAAACCCGGAGGTCTTGGCCTTCAAGGCAAGTTCATTGTGGCCTTGCTGGTCGCCGCGGCCCTTCCCTTCCTCGTCGGGTTGGTGGTCTTCGAGAGCACCGGATATCGGCATCTGCTGGAGGAACGGGGCAAACTCCACCAGATCCAGGCCACCTCGCTCGCCCGCGCGCTGGAACAAGCCGCAGAGGCCCAGGGAGACAGACTGCGCACCTACCTTGCCGCCGATACCGCACTTCTCCGGCATCTCGCCTCCATCCACCCGGGCGCACCCATGCTCCCGGAGCACGAGGCAGCCACCGCACGCATCGAGGAAATGTGGGCATCCATGCCGCGCGACGATCCGTTTCTCTCCGATCTGCTTGGCAACGCCGGTGCCGCCTCACTCCGGAACTACCAATCGGCCCACCGGGAATGTGCGGAAATCCTCGCCGCCGATGCCTGGGGCAGGCTCGCCGCCGCCACGGGAAAAACCAGCGACTACAACCAGGCCGACGAATCCTGGTGGAACCAAGGAATGAAGCTGTCCTCCGGCCGCCAGATTACCGAGCTGCTTCGTTTTGACTCCAGCTCCGGCGTGTTTTCGATCGACGTCGTTCTGCCTCTCCGCGAGGGCGGGACGATACTCGGCGTGGTGAAGATGTCCACCGATGTCACATCCCTGTTTTCGAGTCTGGGCTTCGAGGAAGTCCGCAGCCAGGGTCGCTGGGAGATCGTCCTGCCGGGCGGCCGGGTCATCGCAGGCTCTCCAGCCGGCGGCTCAGCCGCGGATTACTCCGCCGCACTCACCGCGATCCATGGCAAGTCGGATGGCTGGGCACTGCTGGAAAACTCGGCAGGTGAAATTCGCATGACGGGATTCCACGCGATGGGCTCGGCGAACAACCTGCCGGGGGCTTACGTTCTGTTTTCCTCGGATCGCGATCAGGTCGTGGGGCCCTTGCAACAGAGCTTCATGGAAATCGGCCTCGCCGCCGCCGCGGTTCTCAGCCTTTGCGGAAGCATCGGCTTTCTCCTCATTCGCAGGAACATCCTGAAGCCGCTCGCCCTGCTCGGATCCGCCGCACGATCCATCAGTGACTCCGCAAAGCTGCGCGTCCTCCCCCGCGGTGCCGCGTCCATCGGAGAAGAGGATCGAAGGCTGGCCGAATCGGAACTCCACCGCATCGAAACCATCCACACCGGAGATGAAATCGAAAGCCTGGCTGCCGACCTCGCGGCGATGACTTCACGTGTCCTGCGCTATCAACGCGAACTGGAAAACGAAGTCGCCGCCAAGACCGCGGTCATCCGCGAAGACCTGGAACTCGCGCGTGAGTTTCAAAACGCACTGCTCCCCACGCTGCACGCAAGAGAATCCTCCACCGAGGATACCGGCGGGCTCAGGCTTCAGTTCGCGCATTTCTATCAGCCCACCGCCAGTCTGGGCGGGGATTTCTTTGACATCATCGAGCTCGACTCCCACCGCACCGGAGTCCTCATCGCGGACGTCATGGGTCACGGCGCCCGTTCGGCCCTGGTGACGGCCATCCTCCGCGCGCTGGTCCGCAACCATGCGGAAGCCGCCGCGGATCCCGGTTGTTTTCTCACGGAAATCAACCGCCACCTTCACGAAGTCATGACGCGCAGCGGGCAGACGCTCTTTGTGACGGCGTTTCTGATGGTGTTCGACACGCACTCCGGCAACGCGCGCTGGGCGGTGGCGGGCCACCCCGCACCCTTGCACGCCCGCAGGGGAAGCGGCCGTGACCCGGCCCCGCTGTGGTCGGAACCGCCCAAGCAAATGGCTCTCGGACTGCTGGCGGATGCCACCTACGAGTCCCACGAAATCGTGCTTCGCAATGGCGATGTGTTCCTGCTTCATACCGACGGCGCCTCGGAAGCTGAGAACCCCGCAGGCGAGCCCTTTGGCATGCAACGCCTCAACGCCAGTTTCGACGAATCCCTCGACGGCCCGATGGCCGCCCTGCCTGCAAAGGTCGTTTGCGACGTCGCCGCATGGCGCAAGGTGCGTCACTTCGATGACGACGTCTGCCTGGTGGCCGTGGAGGCCGTGCGCCCTCCTGCGCCAGCCGCGCCCGCCGCCGCGGAGTCCCACACCCCGGAGCTGGCTGTCCCATGAAACTGGACCGCCTGCTCGGCCGCCACCACTCGATGGGCCGCAAGGCCGCCCGCCGCGCCATCCTTGAGGGACGGGTCACCATCGATGGGCGCACCGCCACCCGCGTGGACGAGGAGGTCAGCCGCTTTGATCACGTGTCGGTCGCCGGCGAGACCGTCAGTGCCGGACTCAAAAGGCTCCACCTCATGCTCCACAAGCCGGTGGGGATCCTCAGCGCCACCGCCGATGCGGAACACCCGACCGTCATCGATTTGATCGACCACCCGGACAAGCACACGCTTCACCTCGCAGGGCGTCTCGACCGTGGCACCTCGGGGCTTGTCCTCCTCACCAATGACGGTCGCTGGTCAAAGGCCCTGATGACGCCCGATGCGAAGGTGGCCAAGGTCTATCGGGTGGAAACCCGCGATCCGATCCCGCCATCCGCCGTGGAAGCCTTCGAGCGGGGATTCCATTTCCACACCGAGAATCTCATCACCCGGCCCGCGATCCTTGAAATCCTCGACGAGCGCTCGGCCCGACTCACCCTGCACGAAGGGCGCTACCATCAGATCAAGCGCATGTTCCACCGCACCGGCAACCGTGTCACGGCGCTTCACCGCGAACGGATCGGCGGATTGGAAATGCCCCGGGACCTCGCCCCGGGGGAATGGCGCGAGCTGGATCCAGCGGAAGTCTCCGCCTCACTCACCTAACAGCGTCGTCCGCGTGAACAGCGGGATCACGTGCACCCCGCGTGCCTCGATCGCCTGCCGGCCGCCTTCCTCGCGATCCACGAGAACCAGGCAGAAGGCGATCTTTCCGCCCTCACGCTCGATCGCATCGATCGCCTTGAGTGTCGAGCCACCGGTGGTGATGACGTCGTCCACCACGATCACCGTGTCACCGGCTTTGAAGTTGCCCTCGATCTGCTTGCCCGCCCCGTGGCCTTTGGGTTCCTTGCGCACGGTGAAAACCTGAAGCGCCTCTTCCGGATGGCGCGCCGCGGAGGTCATGCCGACCGCCAGCGAAATCGGATCCGCTCCTAAGGTCATGCCGCCGATGGCGTCGATCTTGAGATGTTCCGAATGGATCTTCGAGCGCACGGCGTGCCAGCCAAGTTCACCGATAAGCGCGGCTCCAAACGGGTCGAGCGCGGTCACGCGGCAGTCGATGTAAAGATCGCTCTGTTTCCCGGAGGCGAGCGTGAAGGTGCCGGTGCGGACGGATTTTTCGAGCAGGATTTTCTTGAGGGCGGCGGTGGCGGCGAGCATGCCGGATCATTGGAAACGCGGAGTATCGAGGCAAGCGGAACCTGTCCTTTCGCCCTTTACTTCCAAGCCCTCCGGTTCTCTCATATCCGCGATGCTGAAACCCGCTGCATGGCTCCTGCCGCCGTTGATTTCCCTGCCCGCGGCGGTCTTGCTGGCTCAGGAGGTGCTCCCGGATCCGGGGCCCGTGCCACCACCGGTGGACACCATCACTCCGGTGCCCCCGCCGGCCATCCCCTTCGGATCTTCCGGCACGGAAGTCCCGGAAATGCCAAAGAATCTCAAGATCGAAAACTTCGGCGGCGGCCCCATCAGCGGCAGCCGCGAGGAGGGCGTCCGCTACGCCGGGCCCGGCGTGAAGATCACCGGAGACAACGGCCTCGAAATCTTCGCAGACAGCCTGTTCTGGAACCTCCGCGCCACCAACGTGACGCTGGAAGGCAACGTCAGCGTCTATCAGGGAAACACCCTCCAGCGCGGAGATCGTGCGGTTTACGACTACGAACGCAGGCACCTGGACACCTCCGGACTCCGCGCCTCACTGGATCCCATCCTGCTGGAATCCGGAAAATTCTCGGTCCAGGAAATCAACGGCCGACAAGTCTATGTCGGCCGGGACGCTGGCATCAGCACCCACGATGTCGAGAATCCGAACTACTGGCTGCGCGCCAAGGAAACCCGCATCTACCCGGGCGAGAAGGTGGTCTTCGACGACCTGCGCATCTACGCAGGAGACACGCCCGTGTTCTGGTTCCCCTACCTCAGCCAGCCGCTCGATTCGGAACTCGGCTACCATTTCATGCCCGGCGCCCGCTCGAACTGGGGCCCCTTCCTCCTCAACACCTACGGCATCATGCTCGGCGGTGAACGCGATGAGACGACCGGCGAAAACAAGGACGCCTGGCTGCTTTCCCGCTGTCACTTCGACATCCGCACCACCCGCGGCATCGGCACCGGCGTGGACTTCGTCGATACCCGCGTGGACGATGCCGAAGAACTCAGCGGACTCTCGCTTTACTATCTCAACGACCTCGACCCCTCGGAATCCCGCTCCGGCGTCCCGCGCGGATTCGTCAATGAGGACCGCTATGCCGTGGAACTCCACCACCGCCTGAAAATCCAGCCTCCCGATCAGGCGGACTGGCGCATCGATTCAAACCTCACCCTGCTGAGCGACACGCACTACCTCGAGGACTTCGATACCGACCGCTACCGCACGGATCCCGCACCCGACAACACCATCGGCATCTACCGCCGCGATGATGGCTCGCTGCTCTCGCTCTACACGCGGATGCGGATCAACGATTTCTACCGGACGGACACCCGGCTTCCGGAGGTGGCCTTCGATCAGGCGCGGGCACCGCTTTTCGGCCTGCCGCTGCTCCACGAGGGAACCACCTCCCTCGGAATCATCGGTGAAAAGGCCGGCGATCCCGCCACCAGCGCGATCCTCGAACCCCTCAGCGGCATGACCCTTGGCGACCCCAAGGCCACCCGCCTTCTCAACGAGCTGGACGGCTACGAACGCCGCCTCGCCGAAAGCATGCTTGCCCTGCCCCTCGGCGACCCCAAACGCGAAGCCATCCGCACCCAGCTGCTGGACTCCAGCTACACCCGCTTCAATACCTACCAGGAACTCTCGCTGCCGATGACCTTCGGCGGTTTCCTCAGCGTCGCCCCGCAGGCCGGTGTCGGCTACTCCACCTACGGCGCGGTGGATGGCCCGGAAGGAAATCTCGACCGCGCCCACTTCCATGTCGGCACCGAAGCCTCCGTGCGGTTTTCCAAAGACTACGGTTCGCTCATCAACGCCCCCTGGGGCCTGGACGGGCTGCTGCACGTGGTCCAGCCCTACACCGCCTGGTCGCTTGTCTCCACCAATGACTTCGAACCCGGTGATCCCGCCGTGGACCGCCTCACCCCGACCACCCGCCCGCGCCCGCTCGATCCGGTGCGCTTCACCGCCGTGGACGAGATGAACAGCTGGAACGTCGTCCGCATGGGCACCCGCAACCGCTGGATCACCAAGCGCGACGGTCAGAGCTTCGAGTGGTTGTTCCTCGATACCTATCTGGACGCCTTCATCGAGGACCCGGAAGGCGATCGCACCCTCTCCAACCTCTACAACGACGCCCGCTGGCAGCCCCTGCCTTGGCTCGGGGTGAATGTCGGCACCCAGTTTCCCATCGCGGACGGAGGTTCGGGGTTTTCGGAGTTCAATACACGCCTCCATTTCATGCCTACGGACGCCTTCGAGTTCTCCCTCGGATACCGCTGGCTCGACGGCCACCCCGTGCTGCTAGATTCCAACCGCATCGAACTCCAGACCTACGGCAGGCTCACGGAAAACTGGGGCGTCGGCACTCGCCACGTGCTCGAACTCGACGACAGCACGCTCGAATCCCAGCAATACACCCTCCACCGCGATCTCGGGAACTGGGTGGCCGGCATGGGCGTCAGTATCCGCGACAACCGTTTGGAAAACGAATACGGCCTCGTCTTCAGCCTGACCCTCAAGGATTTCCCCTCGGTCTCCTTGCCTTTCGACATCGATGCGCAATAGTGCTGGCCGACATGAGCCTCACTCCCGATCAAGCCCTCGCCGCCCTCCGCTGGCGCTACGCCACCAAACAATTCGACGCGTCCCGCAAGATCCCGGCAGATGCCTGGAAGGCCCTTGAGGAATCCCTCGTCCTCACACCCTCATCCTTCGGCCTCCAACCCTGGAAGTTCCTCATCGTGGAAAACAGCGCCATCCGCGCCCGCTTGCTCCCGGAGTCCTGGAACCAGGCGCAGGTGACCGATGCCTCCCATTTCGTGGTCCTCACCGCCCGCACCGACCTCGGCACGGCCGATATCGACTCCTGGATCACTCGCCTCGCCGAGGTGCAGGAGAAATCGCCGGATGACCTCGGCCCGCTGCGCGGCATGATCGCCGGATTTGCCGAACGCATGAGCGATGGCGAACGCCACGAATGGAACATCCGCCAGGTCTACATTGCGCTCGGCCAGTTGATGGCCACCGCCGCCGTGCTCGGCATCGACGCCTGCCCGATGGAAGGCATCAGCGCCAGTGCCTACGATCGCATCCTCGGGCTTGAAAACTCCGGCTACGCCACTGTCGTCGCCTGCGCATTGGGCTACCGCTCGGAGGCGGACAAATACGCCACGGCCCCCAAGGCCCGCTTTTCCAGCGATCAGGTCATCGCCCGACTCTGAATCCGCAAGCCGTGAATCCGGGCATCAAATCGTTTTCTTCGAAGGCGGTTTGATCCCCAGAATCTTCCAGACATCCTCCATCAGTCGCATCGCGATCTCTCCGGAGAGCTTGCTCTCCTTCGCCTTGCCGTTGATGCCCACATGGATGGCGGGAATGTTCCCCATCTCGGTCACGGCGTCGCCCGGCCTCACGAACAAGCGCCGACCCAGTTCGCCCGCCGCGGCGTCATCGCTTTCAAGGCTCCACTTCTGCTTCAGGGACAGGTCCTTGCAAACACGCAGCAAAACCTCCTTTTCCGCCAGCTTCGTCTTCAGCTCCTTGGCCACCTCCTCGCGCTTGGAAACCGTCAGCTCCGGATTCACCGGCAAGGGAACCCACATCGGACTCGGCCGGTTCTGCTTGTAGCTCTGATAGGCGAACAACAATCCCCCCATCAGCAAAATCAACACACCCGCACCGGCCACGATCCATCGTTGCATGTTCGGGTTTTATCAGTCATCCACCTCCCGATCCAAGCCGGAATTTCCATGGAATATCCCTCCACCGCCGCCACCGTTGAGACCCTCCCCAACGGCCTCACCCTGATCCTCGATCCAGACTCCTCCGCCCCCGTGGTGAGTGCCCAAATCTGGGTGGAAACCGGCTCAATCCACGAGGACCAGCGCCTCGGTGCCGGTGTCTCGCATTTCCTCGAACACATGGTCTTCAAAGGCACCCGGGACTTCGACGCGGACGAACTCGCAGACACCGTCCAAGCCGCAGGTGGCCACTGGAACGCCTACACGTCCTTCGATCGCACGGTCTATTACATCGACGGCCCGTCGGACTCGCTTTCCGTCTTCCTCAAATGCCTCACTGGCCTCGTGTTTTTCCCCGTCATCCCGGAATCCGAGTTCGAGAAGGAAAAGGACGTCATCCGCCGCGAGATCGACATGGGCCTCGACGATCCCGACAACGCTTCCACCCGCCTGCTGTTTTCCACCGCCTTCCGCCTCGATCCCCGCCGTCACCCGGTCATCGGCCATCGCCATCTTTTCGATGCCGTCACCTACGATGACCTCGTCCGCTATCACCGCGAGCGTTACACCACGGACCGCTGCTTCGCCGTGATTTCGGGGGATTTCGATCCGGATGAGACAAAAAACCTCATCCAAGCACTCACCTCCGAGTGCAAACCCGGCTGCGGCCGCGAACCGCTCGTCGCCATGGATCCACCCCAACTCGGACCCCGCGACGCACGGGAAACCTTCGCCGTTCCCACCAGCCGCATTTCGCTGGCTTGGAAATCCCCGGCCCTCGATGATCCGGCCGCACCCGCCTTCGATGTCCTCGCCGCCATCCTCGGCCGCGGGCGCTCTTCCCGCCTCCATCGCTCGCTGCGCGAGGAACAATCCCTCGCTCTCGAAATCTCCGCCTACTCCTGGACCGGCCCCGGCCGCGAGGGACTGCTCGGCATTTCCGCCGACGCCCATCCCGCCAACAGGGACTCCCTCATCGCGGCCATCCATGGGGAAATCCGGAAACTTCAGGACGAGCCTCTCGAGGCCGATCTCGCCAAAGCGAAACGGCAGATTCTAACAAGCCAGTTCCGCAGCCTCACCAGCGCCTCAGGCCGGGCCTCGGATCTTGCCTCGAATTGGCACGAAGCACGCGATCTCGACTTCACCCGCAGCCATGTGGCCGCCATCAATGCCGTCACCGTCGCGGAAGTCCGCGCCGCCGCCGCAACGCTGACCAGGGATCGCCTGATTCTCACAATCCTCGATCCTTTGGACGCCCCGGCTCCCACCAGGTCCTCAGGCAAACGCACGCTGCGCCCGGATATCCAGGTCCACACCCTGCCCAATGGACTCCAGGTCGCGCTGGCACCCGACCACCGCGTTCCGCTTGTCCATCTCCAAGCCGCCATCCGCGCCGGGCTCCCATCGGAAACTCCTGAGACCAATGGCATCAACCAGCTTTTGGCCTCCACCCTGCCCAAAGGAACCGCCAGCCGGACTGCAACCGAACTTGCCCTGACCCTCGAGTCCCTCGGCGCCTCCATCAGCGCCAGCGCGGGAAACAACGCGCTTCTGGTCCAGTCCGCCGGGTTGGCCGCAGACGTCGCCACCATCACCGATGTGTTCGCCGAAGTCATCATTTCCCCCTCTCTGCCGGAGGACTCCATCATCCGCGAGAAAGCCAGCCAACTCGCCGCGCTTGAAGAATCCATGCAGGACCCCCTCCATGCGGGATTCAAAGCCCTGAGGCAAACCGCGTTCCAGAGCCGCGGCTACGGCCTCGATGCACTCGGCACCCCCGAAAGCCTCGCCAGTCTCGATCGGCACGCCCTCCTCGCCCATCACTCGCGCCATTTCAACACCGGCAACATCGCCCTCGCCGTTACCGGGGATTTCGATCCCGACGCCATGCTCGATCTCCTGCGACAGCATTTCTCCAAATTGCCCGAAGGCCCACCTTGGCCCGTCCCCCCGGGCAGTCGCGGTCCCGGCGCGGATATCCTCGTCCGGCTCCCGAAAAAACAGGCGGTTCTCGCCATCGGATTCCCGGGTGCCTCCATCAACGGGCCGGACAGGCATGCCCTGGCCATGATCCAGGAATACGCCAGCGACATGGCAGGCCCCCTCTTCAGCCGTATCCGTGAAGACCTCGGACTCGCCTATCAGGTCGGCGCCACCCAGTTTCTGGGCTACGACGAAGGTCTCTTCACCTTCTACATGGCCACTGCCCCCGAGCAAATCGAACTCGCACGCGCCGAACTCCTCAACGAAATCTCGAAAATCGCCCTCGACGGCATCCCCGAACAAGCCTTCGACCGGGTCCGCGCCACCGTCCTCAGCGGCCTCGCCTTGCAACAGCAATCCCCTGCCCACAACGCCCGCCACATGGCCCTCGACCTTCTTTTCGGCCACCCGGCGGACGAACACCGCAGACTCCCCGCCACCTACCGCGCCCTCACTTCCCCGCAGGTAAAGGAAGTCGCCACACGGGTTTTCACCACCCCAGGCTCCTCCTCAACCGTCCTGCCCTCCGAATCCTGATCCCACCTGATCCCACCTGATCCCCGGGCTCCCCCACCGGAACCCAACTTCGAAGAATCTACATGGTGACAGACATTTTGTAGGGATTCCTCTTGCCATGGGGCGCGGGGCGTGCAGGATGGGGGCATGAGGCGGGCGCGCTGGCTGGCACCTTGGAAGGATTCGCGGGTCAAACCGGCGATCTACCACTGCATTTCACGCGTGGTGGACCGCCGCTTCGTCTTCAAGGACCTCGAACGCGAG
>JAIXOR010000070.1 GCA_027486655.1 Verrucomicrobiaceae bacterium
GGGAAGTCGAGCCAAGGCCTGCAGGCACCGAAGCGGGATCTTTGGGGGGAAAATGTGCAATCACGGGCGCGGATCGGAAACGGTCCGCGCCCGCTTGATTTCCGGGGCTCAGCGGGATGCCGGGGCGATGTGTTCCAGCATCCAGGCGGCGATTTCCGCATAGATCGGGAACGGGGTGACGAGCACGTCGTCATGGCCCGCATCCGGGATGGAGACCCAGCGTTTCGCGGGGGCATGGGCGATGGAGTCGTAAAGGCGCTTGCCGGCTTCCTGCGGTGCCACCTTGTCGTCGGTGCCGTGGGCGATTAGCGTGGGAATGGCCAGACGGGCTGTGTGCTGGATAGGGACGATTTGTGAAAGCGGGAGCTTCGTTTTGAACTGATAGACCGAAGCCGCCGCCTCTGCGAGGGGTGGCCCGCACAGCTTGCCGAACCGTTGCCGGGACTGCCCGCGGATCACCTCGGGAAGCGAGTCGAAGCTGGCCACCACGACCAAGGCCTGCCACGGCGCTTCCGGCATGGATGCGGCATGCATGGCGACCGAGCCGCCCATGGAAAGCCCCATCAAGCCGGCGGGTTGGGGAGGAAACCCGAAGCGGAGCCCGGCTTCATGGAGGACCCGTGCCGGCAGGGATGCTTCGCGCACTCCATAGGTGGCCAGGGTTTCCGGGTGCTCGCCGTGGGCGGGCAGATCAGGGATCACGCATCGGAATCCGCATGCGCCGAATCGCTCCGCAATGGCGAGGTAGTCTTCCTTGCGCCCCTTTCGGCCGTGCAGCAGCACCAGAGTGGCGCGGATCTGTCCGAAAGGCGGGAGCTTGATTCCCCGTGCCGAGAGGTCGCTGCGGATCTTCGCACCGCGATCCCCGGCCTGGTGGGAGGGCGAGGTTACGAGACAGGGAGTGCCATCTTCCGCGGTGAAGCGATCGATCCGGAGCCCGTGGGTGGCCGGGTGATCGAGGAACTCCCGGTGGTAGTCCATGAGAGCCCGCCGCGGCGGGCTTGCGATTTCCGAACCCGCCCACCAGGCGATGGCGAGCGGGGCGATGATGGCGATGATGACCAAGGCCCACAGCATCCGGCGCCAGTGCTTGAGGAGGATCATCGGGAGTGGCGGGTGAATGGCATTGGGGGTGGGGCGGCCTCCACTCGGAGAATCCGCTCCACCCCCGTTTCCCTCTCCTGTCTGGAGATTGTGTTGCCGAGGACTACCGGGTTACGCATCCAGCCTGAGGGCTGCCTTCTGCGCGGCGGTCTTGGGTTCCTTGCCGGACTTGTTGTCGTCCGCGTTGGTGAGGCGCATGCCGACGGGTTTCGAGACGCCGAATTCCTCCATGGTGACGCCATACATCACGTCGGCGCGGGCCATGGTGCGCTTGGAGTGGGTGACGATGATGAACTGGCTGTTGTCGATGAAACGATCGAGCACGCGGACGAAGCGGCCGATGTTCGATTCGTCGAGGGGGGCATCGAGTTCGTCGAGCACGCAGAAGGGGCTGGGTTTGATCATGTAGATCGAGAACAGCAGCGCGACTGCGGTCATGGAGCGCTCGCCACCGGAGAGCAGGGTGATGGACTGGAGTTTTTTGCCCGGGGGTTTGGCGATGACCTCGATGCCGGATTCGAGCGGATCGCTCTCGTCGAGCAGCGTGAGATCGGCCTGGCCTTTTTCGCCGAAGAGCTCCTTGAACATCTCCTGGAAGTTGATTTTGACCTGGGCAAAGGTCTCGGCGAAGAGGCGCTGGGTCTCGGTGTTGATGCGTTCGATGACCTCCAGCAGTTCGGCCTTGGACGAGACGAGGTCGTCGTGCTGGCCCTTGAGGAAGTTGTAACGTTCTTCGAGTTCCTCGAACTCCTCGATGGCGTCGAGGTTGACGGGGCCCATGGCATCGAGGCGGCGCTTGATGTCGGTGACGATGGATTCGACAAACTCCCAATCCGGTTCACCGGTCATTTCGCCGGGGATTTCGATGTCATCCTCGCTGGTGCCATCGACGACCATGGTGGGCATTTCTTCGTCGGAGTCATCCGTCTGATCCGGGGAATCGGACTCGACGATGACCTGTTTTCCGCCGCGGGATTGCAGGGCTTTCTGCGAGGCGATGCTGGCGAGTAGGGCGTGCGCGTCCGGCTCGAAAGTGGAGAGGTCGATCTGATAGCGTTCCTGGATCGAGTTGGTGAGGCTTTCGAGGCGGAGTTCGAGTTTGGTGGCGGCGACTTCTTCGCGGCCTTTTTGTTCGGCGATCTTGGCGTGGTCGCGGCGGACTGCGGCGAGCTGGGTTTCCGCCACTTCGATGGCTTCCATCAGTTCGGCGCGGCCAGCGGATTTGGATTCGATTTCGCGCTGGAGGTCCTCCACTTCGAGGCGGTGGGTTTCGCATTCCTCGGCGAGGCGGGTGTTTTCGGCGATGGCGGCCTCGATGCGTTGGTTGAACGACTCGATTTCGGCTTCGCGGCGGATGGAGACCTCGCGGAGTTCCGAGAGGCGGGATTCCATGGGTTTCTGCTGTTCCTCGGCGGCTTGCTTGGCGCGGCGTTCCACGGCGAGTTCGGTGCGGAGTTCGTTGAGGATGGTGCTGAGTTCCTGCTCGCGGAGGACGGCGGAGTCCGCTTCGGATTGGAGACGGCGGTTTTCGTTTTCGAGGGCCTCAAGGCGATCGCGCGAGGCGGCGAGTTCCGACTCCATCTGCTCGCGGCCTTCGGCGGCGGCGCGCTCGCGATTTTCCAATTCGCCGCGTTCCCAGCGAACGTTTTCGACCTTGGTTTCGAAGTTCTCGACCTCGCGGGTAGCGAGGCTGAGTTGACCCTGGAGGGTGGAGAGCTCGACTTTCTGCCGTTGGAGGCGCTCGCGGGAGACCTCGACTTCCTCGCGGAGGCGTTCGAGTTGGGATTCGAGTTCGGTCACGCGGTTGCGAGCGGCTTCATCGGCCTCGGTGAGGGAGGCGACTTCGGCTTCGAGGGAGCGGGCCTCGTTTCGGAGTTCGAGAACCGAGGTGGTGCCCTCCTTGGAGGCTCCGCCGCGCAGCATGCCTTCGCCACTGAGCATCACACCGGCGAGGGTGACGAAAGTGACGCCCGGATGGTTCGGGCGGAGGCGGAGGGCGGTGGAGAGGTTGGGAACGATGAGCACGCGTTCGAGGAGGCGCTCGATCACGCCGGAGACGCGGCGGTCCGACTTGATGCGGTCGAGCGCCCATGCGGTGGCTCCTTCGGGCAGGGCTTCCATCTGGGTGCCGGACGCGTGGGGGACGAAGGTTTCGGGCAGGATCGCGGCGACGCCCAGTTCCTTTTCGGTGAGGCGCTCGATGACGGCTTCCGCCGCGGCTTGGTCTGCGACGAGCACGGCGTGCAGGTGGGTGCCGAGGGCGGCCTCGATGGCCCGCGCGCAGGTGTTTTCCGCCTCGATGAGCGAGGCGAGAGCACCGTGGATGGAGGGTTTGAACTTCTCCGGATCGCCAAGCCCCTGAAGCACGTTCTGGGTGCCTTTTTCAAATCCCTCGCCGCTTTCCACGAGTTGGCGGACGGCTTCGAAGCGTGCGGAGCGTTGGGCGAGGATCTTGTTGGACTCGATGGCCGCGGCGCGCGAGGCATCAAGGTCGCCGCGGGTGTGTTGCCAGGCGCGTTCGGCGCTTTGGAAGGCTTCCTCCAGATCGGCAAGTTGGGAGCCGGTGGCTTCGACCTGCTCGGCGATGTTGCGCTGCTCGGCGCGGAACTCCTCGAGCTCGAGGTTCAGGCGTTGTTCCTCATCGGCAAGCTGGCGGGCGCGTTCGCGAGTGCCTTCGAGCTGGGCGAGGGCGCTCTCGATCTTGGCCTGCATGGTGGCAATGACCGTCTGGGTGCGGTTCGCCTCGCCGCGAGTTTCGCGGAGGGCGGTCTCGATGCGCTCGCGTTCCTCACGGGTGCCTTTGGTGCGGTCTTCCTGCTCGGCGAGCTGGAGTTCCTTTTCGGCGATGAGGCGGTTGAGTTGGTCGAGTGCCTCGTTCGCGGCGATGAAGTCGAACTCCTGCTGGGCCAGCTTTTCGCGGGTGGAGAAGATGTCCTCGTGGTTCTGGCGGATGCGGGATTCGAGTTCCGCCTTGCGCTCTTCGTTGAAGGCCATGCGGCCTTCCGCGGAGTTGAGCGCGTTTTTGTGTTCGTTGGAACGATGGCGGAGTTCCGCCAGTTCGCCCTCGAAGGCGCGGGCCGCGGCGCGTGCCTCGGTGACCGCTTCTTCCTTGGCGGGGAGCATCATTTCCAACTCGGTGTCGCGAACCTCAAGCCCGCGGATCGAGGTGAGCAGCTCGTCCCGCTCGGCGGTGAGCTCGACGAACTTTTTATGGCTCAGGTGGGTGTCCAAAACGCGGGTGTCCGCGGCAAGTGCCTGATAGCGGCGGGCCTTGGCGACCTGGCGTTTGAGCGAGTTCATCCGGCGTTCCTGTTCCGCCAGCACATCGGAAACACGGAGGAGGTTGGCCTCGGTGTATTCGAGCTTTCGCAGCGCTTCCTTCTTCTCGCGCTTGAACTTGGTGATGCCCGCGGCCTCCTCGAACACCGCCCGGCGCTCCTCGGGTTTCGAGGAAAGAATCTGATCGATCTGGCCCTGGGCCATGATCGAGTAAGCGGTGCGGCCGATCCCGGTGTCCATGAGCATGTCATGGATGTCTTTGAGGCGGCAAAGCGTGTTGTTGATGCGATACTCCGAACGTCCGTCACGGAACACCCGGCGGGTGATCGAAACCTCGTTGTAGTCCACCTTCAGCGCCTCTTCGCAATCGGCCATGGTCAGCGTGACCTCCGCCATGCCGAGCGGCTTGCGTTTTTCCGTGCCGTTGAAAATGACGTCGGCCATCTCCCCGCCGCGAAGGGCCTTGGCGGAGGTTTCGCCGAGCACCCAGCGGATGGCGTCCACGACGTTGGACTTGCCGCAGCCGTTCGGGCCGACGATGCCGGTGACGCCTTTCGCGAATTCGAGCACGGTCTTGTCCGCGAAGGACTTGAAGCCGTGGATTTCCAAGGATTTGAGATACATGCAGACAGGTGGTTAGGGGTTCCGCCCGAGAGGGAAACGGGCAAGGGAGATCCTAATCCGGGAATCCTTCGCTGCAACGAATCTGCCAAAACCCAACTAGATGTGGTGTGGAAAACGCATCAAAACCACAAGATACTGAGTTTTGTGAAAATTTGGATTTCCGAAGGATTCTGCAAGGCACCTCGTCATGGCTCAATAAATGCTTGGTTCCCGACGACCGGAGAAGCAAGCTCCGGCGCGTGCGGCCAGGACACGCCAGCGGGATCGTCCTCCTGTGGCGGCCTGCCCCCACGGCTTGTCCTGTTTCCAGCTAACCCGTTGATCCTTATGTCTCAAAAGAAAAAGATTGGCATCCTCACGGCAGGCGGTCTCGCCCCCTGCCTCTCCTCTGCGGTCGGAGCCCTGATCGAGCGCTACACGGCGGTGGACCCCGAAATCGAAATCCGCTGCTACGTTGGCGGTTACAAGGGACTCCTGCTCGGCGAAAGCATCGTCGTGACCCCGGAGATCCGCGAACGCGCATCGAAACTGCATCTTTTCGGCGGCAGCCCGATCGGCAACAGCCGGGTGAAGCTCACCAACGTCAAGGACTGCGTGAAGCGCGGGCTGGTCAAGGAGGGCGAGGATCCCCAGAAGGTCGCCGCCGATCAACTGGTCAAGGACGGCATCACCGTGCTGCACACCATCGGAGGAGATGACACCAACACCGCTGCGGCGGATCTGGCGAAGTTCCTGGGGGAGAACCAGTATGGACTCCAGGTGATCGGTCTTCCGAAAACCATCGACAACGACGTGTTTCCGATCCGCCAGAGCCTGGGGGCCTGGACGGCGGCCGAGCAGGGTGCTGTGTTTTTCCAGAATGTGGTTTCAGAGCACAACGCGAATCCTCGCATGCTCATCGTCCATGAGGTGATGGGGCGGAACTGCGGCTGGCTCACTGCGGCCACCGCCGCGAAGTACCGCGAGCTCATCGATCGCGACGACTGGGTGCCCGGCATCGGCCTGAGCAAGGAGCGGCGGGACGTGCACGGCATCTACATTCCCGAGATGGAGATCGACCTTCAGGAAGAGGCCGCCCGTCTGCGCGCCGTGATGGACCGTCACGATTGCGTGAACATCTTCATCAGCGAAGGCGCCGGCGTGGAAAGCATCGTGGCCGAGATGGAGGCCAAAGGGCAGGAAGTTCCGCGCGACGCCTTCGGCCATGTGAAACTGGATGCGGTGAACCCCGGCAAATGGTTCGGCAGCCAGTTCGCCGAGATGCTTGGTGCGGAAAAGGTGCTGGTTCAGAAGAGCGGCTACTTCGCCCGTGCGGCGGCGGCCAATGCAGAGGACATCGCATTGATCAAGCGTTGCGCCGACCACGCGGTGGACTGCGCCTTCAACGGCGGCATCGGCGTGGTGGGAGAAGACGAGGACCAGGGGAACGAACTCCGCGCCATCGAGTTTGAACGCATCAAGGGCGGCAAGCCCTTCGATATCGATGTGGACTGGTTTGTGAAGCTGCTGGCCGCAATCGGTCAGAAGAAGGGCGCACGCCTTCACGTCGAGCACTGAGGCCCGCTGCGAACCGTCATCGCCACGGGGCCGGGCTTGAATGAGCACCGGTCACGTGGCGGTCCCGCTTGGTTTCAGCGTGAGAAGGTATCCTCGGCAGGAGTCTGGCCGAGGGTGACCTTTGCCCCGCCATTGGCGGCGAGGTGCGTCAGGCAGTGATAGACATCCTCCGGGTCCGCGTCGGTGCCGGCGATCTGTCCGGCGGTCCTGGCTTCGGCAGTGAGTTGACCGCGCACGGTTGTTAGAAGGTCGAGGAACACTCCGGCGGCCTTCTTGCCGGCCTCGACTCCCGGCTGGTGATACGCGTTGATGTTCACCAACGAGGCGTAGAACGAAACCGCACGTTCAAAGAGCGCGATGAGCAGACCGAGCTGGAACGGCGTGACCTCGGGGATGGAAATCGTGAGCGATTTGCGGCCTGCGGCATGCAGCGCCTTGCGGGTGCCGCGCATGAAGCCTTGCAGATAGTCCGCGGTGGTGGTGCCGGGATCGACCTCGATGCTGGCTCCCTCCCGGCCCTTGCGGACTTCGATGAAAGCGGCGAAGAAGTTGTTCACGCCGTCGCGGAGCTGCTGGATGTAGGCGTGCTGGTCGGTGGAACCCTTGTTTCCGTAAACCGCGAGACCCTGGTTCACCACCTTGCCATCGAGGTCGAGTTCCTTGCCCAGCGACTCCATGATGAGCTGCTGGAGATACTTCGAGAAAAGCACGAGCGAGTCCTTGTAGGGCAGCACGACCATGTCCTTCTCGCCCTTGCCGTTCGACCCGTGATGCCAGGCGAGTGCGAGTTGCATCGCGGCATTCGTTTTCAATTCGGCCTTTCGGGTTTCCACGTCCATCGCCGCGGCTCCGGCCAGCAGTTCATCGATGTCGATGCCCTGCAGGGCCGCAGGCACCAGCCCGACGGTGGAAAGCACCGAGGTGCGGCCACCCACCCAATCCTCCATCGGGAAGCGCGCGATGAATCCTTGCGCAGAGGCGAACTGATCCAGCTTCGATCCCGTGCCGGTGACGGCGACCGTGTGTTTGCCGAAATCCAGGCCTGCCTTTTCCCAGGCGGCCTTAGCTTCGAGCATGCCATTGCGGGTTTCCGGAGTGCCGCCGGATTTGGAAATCACGAGCACGAGTGTCTTGTCGAGCCCCGCGGGTTTGAGCTTCTCGATCACGGCATCCATCCCGGCGGGGTCGGTGTTGTCGAAGAAGAAGATGGGTAGCTTGGCCCCTTGGCCGATGGCTTCGGCGACGAGTTGCGGGCCCAGCGCCGAGCCGCCGATGCCGATGAGCAGGAGTTGTTGGAAATTTCCGTTAGGGGATTTCACCTCGCCGGAGTGCACCTTCGCCGCAAAGGCCTTGAGGTCGGCGAGCGGGCCGGTGATGGCTTGTTTCAACTCCGGAGTGGGCGCGAGATCGGCATTTCTCAACCAATAGTGACCGACCATGCGGCCTTCATCCGGATTGGCGATGGCACCGCCTTCCAGTGCCTGGATATCCGCGAAGGCCTTCTGGATCCTGCCGTCCATCTTGCTGTAAAACTCCAGCTCGATATCCATCAGGGACAGATCGAGCGAAAAGCCGAATTGCGGATAGCGGACGAGCGATTGATTGTAGGTTTGCCAGGACATGGGAATCAGTAGGTGAGAATGGAATGCACGGGGTGGGGGATGAGTTTGTTCCGGCCTGCGAGGAAGGAAAGTTCGATGAGGACGGAGATGCCGACGAGGTTGGCACCGAGTTCGTCGAGAAGTTTGACGGCGGCGGCCGCGGTGCCGCCGGTGGCTAACAGATCGTCCACCAGCAGGACGGATTCGCCGGGTTGGACGGCGTCCTCGTGGAGCTCGACGATGGACTCGCCGTATTCGAGTGCGTAGGCGGTCTGGCGGGTCTTCCATGGGAGCTTGCCTTTCTTGCGAACGGGCACAAAGCCCACGCCAAGCCGGTCCGCCACGGCGGAGGCGAAGATGAAACCCCGGGCATCGATGCCGACGACCTTGTCGATCCTGGCCCCCCCCGCGGTTTCGCAGAGGAGCGTGACGGATTCACGGAACAATTTCCCGTCGGCAAGGATCGGGGTGATGTCCTTGAAGACGATGCCGGGCTTCGGGAAATCAACAACATCGCGGATGGCGGCGCGGAGGGAATCGGTCGCTGACATGGTGGGAGCAGGCTAAGCGCCCGCGGGCCGGATTGGAAATGCGAATTCAACCCGATGTCGCCAAACGCATGAATTCCGCAAATGGATGAACCATGCAGCGGTCATGCATCCAACCGGTGCTGCGCGGCGACAATGCCGGCATTGGCAGCGGTAATCCCATGATCCGCCGCAAAACGGGGCCAATTGGCGACAGATTACTTCACTTGTCCGATGACTTCCGCAGGGGTGGAAATGTCGTGCTGCTGTTGAAATCGTCCGGGTCCATCGATGGCCGGAACGCGAGTGCTCCCATTTTCCGGTCGCCCTGGCAGGCGAGTTTGCGAAGGGCTGTCACCTTGCTCCACGGGATGCCCCTCGACTCGAAATGGCGCTGCATCAGACGCTCGCCCCACCAATCGGGCAAGGTGTCCTGAAACAATCCATACAGCCCCCCGAATTCCGGGGTGGGCGTGCTCACCGCGCCGCGGGTGGAATTCGGCAGGTAGATGGGCGAAAGCTCGCGCGGGCCAATGGTCCATCCGGGATCGTATTCGAAAAACACGACGCCGCGCTCGTTCTGATAGAGCTGGCCTATCCGTTGTGCGTCGTTTCCGGCCCAATGCACCTCAAGCTCCATCACCCGCTCCTTTCTTCTTCCGGCGCGGGGCGCGTTGGCGCTCGGCGCGTTTGAGGGCTTCGATCGACTCGGCGCTCGTCGTATCGGCGAAAAGGTTGCGGATTTCCCCATCCACGCCGAGGACGATGCTGATGCGGATCAGCCGCTGGAACGAACCCTGGCCCTTTGCTTCCATCAGTTTGAGGGTGGAAACAGCCACCCCGGAGCGCTCCGCCAGTTCCTCCTGAGTCCAACCCTTGGCCAGACGGAACGAGCGCAAACGGTGCCCTACATTCCGCGCGAGCGTCACCGGATTCCGCTGAGTAAAGGCCGATTTCTTGTCCATCAGCGGCAATTTTAGCCTTTAAGAGACAAAATGGCAACTCTTGAAATGAGGAAGCCGGTCCCTGGAAATCGGGCCTGTGGCTCATTCGCCTTCCCGGATCCGGGTGGAAATTAGCCAAACATGCTCCGAATCACTTCGACTGCTCCAACATCCGCAGCAAGGGGATCTCGGCACGGGCGCGGACGGATTCTTCCATCTCGACGCGCGGTTGGAGGTCGGCGAGGCAGTCGCGGAGTTTCTGCATCGTGTTCATCTTCATGTAGCGGCAGTCCGCGCAGGCGCAGCGGTCGGTGGGACCGGCGATGAGGTTCTTGTCCGGGCACTCCTTCCGCAAGCGGTGGAGCATGCCGCTTTCGGTGACGACGATGATGTTTTTGACCGGAGCGTTTTTGCAGTATCCGATCATCTTCTCGGTCGAGCAGACCTCATCGGCGAGCAGGCGCACGGCCTGGGTGCATTCCGGGTGGGCGACGACGAGGGCGTCCGGATATTCCTCCTTGATCTTGTGGATGGAGTCGCGGGTGAACTCGACGTGGACATAACAATTGCCCTTCCAGAGGTCCATTTTGCGGCCAGTTTGTTCCATCACCCAGGCGCCGAGGTTTTCGTCGGGAACAAAGAGGATGGGGCGGTCCGCGGGTGCCTGGTTGACGATTTTCACGGCATTGCCGGAGGTGCAGATGACATCGCAGAGGGCCTTTACCGCGCCGGAGCAGTTGATGTAGGCGATGACATAGTAGTTCTTTTCCTTCTTCTGTTGAAGGAATGACTCGAGTTGTTCCGCCGGGCAGGATTGCTCCAGCGAGCAACCGGCGTCCTTGTCTGGCAAGACGACGATCTTGTTAGGATTTACGATCTTCGCAGTTTCCGCCATGAAGTGGACGCCGCAGAAGACGATGACGTCGGCATCGGTCGCCTTTGCGTGATAGGCGAGTCCGAGCGAGTCTCCGACATAGTCCGCCACGTCCTGGATATCACCGGTCTGATAGTTGTGCGCGAGGATGACGGCGTTGCGTTGCTTCTTGAGGGCGAGGATTTCCTCCTTGAGGTCGAGGGCGGCGTGCATGGGGATCGGGATTCGGGAATGTGTGTCCTGACAACGTGCAAGCTTCAGGGGCTCGCGGGATTGACCATTTCGATGGTTCCGGAGTGTTTGGCTCCGGGTTTGACGACGAGTGAGGTGGTGCGCACCAGTCCGTGGAGTTGCGCGCGTTTTTCGAGGGTGACCGGGCCGGAGCAGGATATCTGTCCGCGGACCTGGCCGTCGATGGTGGCGGCGGTGGCCTGCACCGGGTTGAGGAACTCGACGCGTGCGCCTTTTTCGATGCGGAGGTTGCGGCATTTCACCGCGCCGATGATGCGGCCGTGGCTGCGGATGACGAGGTCACCGGAGCAATCGACCGAGCCCGCGAGTTCGCCGAGCACGGTGAGGTGGTGGCAGCGGATGGTGGTGCCGCTCACCGAGCCGGTTTTCTGGATAACGACGTTGCCGCGAGTCTGGATGCGGCGGTTCCAGGCCTCGGTGATGTCGTAATCGATGAGGCTGACGTATCCTCCGCATTTCGGGCATTGGCTGGACTGGGCCTCGGCGATGGCGGTGAAGGAGTGGCTGCATGTGAAGCAGATTACCTCGCGAGGGGGCTTGCCGCGGCGGAGGAGGCGCAGCAGGAGCGGGCGTTGGGGCGGACGGGCCGGGGTGGGCCGGAAGACCGGTTTGGGCGCGGGTTCCGGGGATGCAGGCTCTGGGTCCTGGTCGCGCTTCGGCTTGGCGAGGCGAGTCACCGGACGGGTCCGGACGACGCCCTTGCCGTCGCGGACCTGGTAGTTGGCACGGCAAGACCGGCACTGGGTGGAAACCACGAGGGCGGGTTCCACCTGAAGATGCCCGCATTCCGGGCATGCCACCTCGATGCGATGGCGCTGGGGCTCATCGGCCATGGCGGAGTGTGCTGGCGTTCGGACCCGTGGGGCTCAATGTCAGGAATTGGTGCCCAGCAGCGTGCCTTGTTTGGGGGCGTCCGCTGCGGGAGCGGGAGCCGCCGCAGGAGCCGCTGCCTTGGCGGCGGGAGCGGGGTTTGCAGGAGCGCTTGCCGGGGTGCCGACGGTGGATTTGCCGACAAAGATGGCACCGGCTTCGATCGAGAGGGTCTTGGCCTTGATGTCGCCGACGACTTCGGCGCTGGCCTTGAGCTCGACGCGGTCGGTGGCGGTGAGGTTGCCGTGAACCTTGCCGTAAACGACGACGGTGGCGGTTTTGATTTCCGCTTTGATGCGTGCGTTTTCGCCGATGGTCAGGTTGCCATCCGAGTGGATTTCGCCCTCGATCTTGCCATCGACGACGAGGTCGTTGGTGAACTTGACGGTGCCTTTGATTTCCACATCGGAGGAAAGCACGTTGCGCGTGGCGGATGGAGTGGCGGCCCGGACGGGCGCGGGAGCCGGCTGGGCGGCGTAGGAAGCGGGCGCGGGTGGAGCCGGATAGGGGTCGCTGTGGCGGGGCTCCGGAAGCGGAACGGAGGGGCGGACGGGCTCGCTGTGGTCTTGACCGATGACTTTTTTGAACACGGGAATAGGAGTGGTTTGAGTTGAATTCGGGTGAAAACGATGGCCCATCAGGGCTGCTGGGGAGCCGGGGAGGATTGCGGTTTGGATTCGCTACCGGCGGGCGCTGGGTTTTCTTGCGGGGGAGTGGCGGATGGCTCCTCGGGCCCGCCGACGGGGGCGGGAAGGGGAGCCGCTGGAGGAGAGCCTGCAGGGGTGACGGTGATGCCGGGAGTGCTTCCGGGAGCGGCGGCAGCGGCGGGCTTTTCCTCGGGTTTGGGAGCGGGTGGCGGTGCGATTTCGACCGGAGCCTTGGCCTTGAGCGAGGCGGCCCGCTTGGTGGCCTCCTGGGCGTAGGAGCTGGTGGCGAAGTCGGTTTTCACCTTGTTGTAGAAGGTTTCTGCCTTGGTGGCGTCTCCGGCGGCACGAGCCATGTCACCCAGGGCGATCAAGGCGAACGGAGCGGCAAACCGGTTGGCCGGATCGTCAGCGACTTCCTGGAGGACGGTGGCGGCATCGGCGGATTTGCCCTGGGCCATCAGTTTGGCTCCGAGGCTGGCTTTGGCGGATCCGAGACCGGGGTGCTTGGGATTGGCGCTGATGAAATTCCGCAGTGTGGTGAGGGCTGCCTCTTGCTGGCCTTCGGTCCATTGCTTGTCTGCCAGGAGGATCATGGCGGATTGGGCGGCCTTGGTTGCGGCGTGGTCGGTGACCACGGCTTGCAGGGAAGCGAGGTCCTCGGCCTTGTTGAGGGCATTTCCGGCGGTGGTTTCCTTGCTCTCCTCAATGCCGCTGTAGACCACGTAAGCGCCGGTGCCGAGGGCGATCAGGATCGAGAGGATGATGAGGTTCTTCTGGTTGCGGTCGAGGAACTGCTCAAAGGCGCTGGGGCCTTGGGAAATTTCGGCAAGAGGCGCGTTGGAATCTGGGAGATCGGCGGGCATGACGTGGGATTGCAGAGCTGCGGGAGCCCGATCAAAGCGGTGACAGCGGCGAAATCAATGCGGAAGTCCGAACCCCGGAGGATTTTCCCACGGGGACGGTGGCACGGGCGTTTTTCGTGGTCATCGGCGCGGGCCGGGTGCTAGCCTCGCCGCGGATGTCCAAGAGGTTATATGTGGTGGCGGGCGAACTGAGCGGGGATGCCCATGGCGCAGGGTTGTTGCGCTCGCTGAAGCGGCGGGTGCCGGCCTTGGAGGTCCACGGAGTGGGCGGACCCGAAATGGCGGATGTGGCCGGTCCGGGTCTCGAGGATTGGGTCGAGGATGCGGCGGTGATGGGGGTCTGGGAGGTGCTGAAGCGCTACGGGTGGTTCAAGGAGCGGTTTGCGAGGATGCTGGCGGACTTGCGGGAGTTCAGACCGGACGTGCTTTTGCTGATCGACTACCCGGGGTTCAATCTGCGCTTTGCCGATGCGGTAAAGCGCGAGTGCCCGGAAACCCGCATTGTGTATTACATCAGCCCCCAGGTCTGGGCGTGGAACAAGGGGCGGATACCGAAGATGGTGCGCTTGTTGGATGAAATGCTCTGCCTGTTTCCGTTCGAGCAGCCGATTTTCGAGAAAGCCGGACTCAAGACCACTTTTGTAGGCCACCCGATCGTGGATGAACTTGAGGAGAAGCGCATCCCCGGCGTGGTTCGGGATGCGCGGCTTGTCGGTTTGTTTCCGGGCAGCCGGGAGCGGGAGGTCGCGCGTTTGTTTCCCATGATGATCGAGTCCGCAAGATTGCTGGCGGCTTGGAACAAGGAGTTGAAGTTCGAGGTGCCGGCCGCCTCCTCCAAGCTGGCGACGCACATCCGCGGTCTGATTTCCTCGGCCGGGGCGGCCGATCTGGTGACGGTCGAAACGGGCACCAGCCATTCGTTGATGCAGCGTGCGGGCTGCGCGGTGATCGCAAGTGGCACCGCCACTCTGGAGGCCGCTTACTACGGGTTGCCCTATTGTCTGGTTTACCGGGTCGCCCCCCTGACCTACGCGCTTGCGAGGCTGTTGGTGAAAATCAAGCACATCGGCATCGTGAATATCCTGGCGGGGCGGGAAGTGGTCCGGGAGTTCGTCCAACACCGCGCCATTCCCGGATTGGTGGCGGAGGAACTGAAGGGATTGATCGGGGACTCCGCAAAGTCGGCGGAGCTGGTCGCGGCGCTGGCTGAAACGACCGGAAAACTCGGGGGGCTCGGTGCCCACGAGCGGGCCGCCTCCGCGGTCGCGGCCTGGTTGATGGAGAATCCCACGCACCAATGAGGTCTTGGGGGTTGCGTTTTCCGGATGGCGGGCTATGAAGCGCGCCGATGAAACTTTTCCCACTCTTGGTCGCGGCCGTCGCGCTCTCGGGCATTTCGTGCGAGCGTCATGAATTCGAAGGTCCGAACGGCACCAAGCAGCTCCACCAAAAACACTCGGGCTCCAGCCATGGTGAGGCTCACGGCGATGCGGCTGCCCATCCGGAATCCAAGGATCACGGTGCGGGTTCGGCTCACTGAGCGTTCCTTCGCCTGATGTAGCTCAAAAAGCACTCGCCAAGCTCCATGTGCGGCTCGAAAGAGCGTAGTTCAAACTCCCTGGACGCAGGCAGCCAGTCTTCCGGCAGTCCTGTCGGACTTTTGGCCAGACGTCCACCGAAGAGCGTGTGCCCGGCAAGCGTCAGGTGAAATTCGTCGATCGCATCGAGCCTGGCCAGCTCCCGGATCAACATGCCACCGCCCTCGCAGTGAAGGCGCTCGACCCTCTGCTCGGTGCGGAGGGTTCTGAGAAAGCTTTCGAGGTTGCCGTGATGCATGACCGCTCCACGGACCGGTGCGGGGGTGTTAGAGCGGGTGCTCAGGATGTGGATCGGGCCGCCTGCTTTCGAAAACACCGGATGGTCGGACTCCACTCCGCCATCGCGGGTCACGATGCAGCGCAGGGGAGGATTTTCCTGGCCATCGACGGTCAGGGTCATGCGGTCCGCCTTCAGAGTGCCGTGTCCCACCATCAGTGCCCCGGCTCCCCGGCGCAGATCTAGCAGGCGTTGGTGATCGGCCTTGGAGGTCCAGCCGGACGCTCGTTTTTCCACCGAGGTGATTTTTCCATCGGCGGAAATGGCGAGGTTGGTGGAAATCCAGGGTCGGAGCACGGCGGAGTCTGCACGGCCGGGCGGTTTCGTGCAAGGTCCGCTTGCCCGGCTGGGTGCATCCCGGGCTTGCCAAACGCCTCCATGCCGTTCATGGGGACCTCACCTCACGCGGGGACCCCAACATCATGACTCTCGAGATCGGCCTCACCCTTCTGGTCATCGCCATCACCCTCATCGCCTTCATCCGCGAGTGGGCTGCTCCGGATGTGATCGCCCTCACGGTTCTCTGCGGCGTTGTGGCGCTGGGTTTGATCGACATGGCGAAAATGACCGACGTTTTCAAAAACGAGGCCCCGCTGGCGATCGCAGCGCTCTTCGTGATCGGCGGTGCTTTGGAGGCTTCCGGCGCGGTCGATCACATCGGACGCGTGCTCCGCGACAAGCTGCCCGGCAACACGCGCTGGGCGATGTTCGGGTTTTCCACGCTGACCTGCTTTTTCAGCGCCTGGATGAACAACACCGCGATCGTCGCCATTCTGCTTCCGGTGGCTCTCGGGTTCGCTCGGTCGAAGGAAATCGCACCTTCCAGATTGTTGATGCCGCTTTCCTACGCATCGATTCTCGGGGGCGTGTGCACGCTCATCGGCACGTCCACGAACATCCTCGTCAATGGCACGCTCAAGGAGATGAAGCTGGAGCCGATGACCATGTTCCAGCTGGCCCCCCTCGGCATACCTCTTTCGATTGCAGGCATCGCGTATCTGACGATCTTCGGGCCCAGGTTGATCCCTTCCCGTACCACCATCACCGGGAGTCTGGAAATCAAGGACCGCTCGACGCCTCTTTATCACGTCCTGATCGGGGAGGGTTCTCCGTTGATCGGCAAAGCCCTTCGGGAGACCCCGCTGTTCGATCGCTCGCGGAACATCCACATCATGGAAGTGAGGCGGCAGGGGGCTCGTGAAATGCACGCGCTCAACACGCTGACCGTGGAGAAGAACGACCGTTTCCTCGTGGCGCTTCACGGCAGATCCGGCCGTTCCGGAAAATCCGACGAACTCTTCTCCGAGATCGGAGCGAACCTGCTTTCCACCATCGACGGCGTGGTCACCGAACTGGTGATCCGCGATGAGTCTTCTCTCGCCGGTCAGACACTGGCCGCCTCCGATTTCCGCCAACGCTACAACAGCGTGGTCATCGCGGTTCATCGCGATGGAGTGAACATCACCCATCAACTCGCTGAGATCCCGTTGGAAATCGGCGACACCCTTCTGGTCATCACGCCGCAGAACAACCTGGTGGCGCTCGGGGCGACTCGTGACTTCGTGTTGACCGACGCTCCGGAAGACGCACCGGTCAAGACCGAGAACAAGAAGCCCGTCCATCATGCCTGGGTCGCGTGGGCCGTGCTCATCGGTGTGGTGCTTGTGGCCACACTCACTGACGTTCTGGGCGGCAAAAACGGGGTGCTTCCGAATCTGCCGGTAATCCCGATCCACTACGCCGCCTTGGTCGGGGCCTTGATCCTCTTGTGGTCGAAGATCGTCTCGCCGCGTGAGGCCTATGCGAGCATCGACTGGCAGGTTCTTCTGATGCTTTACGGTCTGCTCGGCCTGGGCATGGCGATGCAGTCCACCGGCACGGCGAAATGGCTGGCTGAGAGCATGGTCACCGTCACCCGGGGCTTCGTCGCCCCGGAGTGGATGCCGCTGGTGCTTTTGTGGGCGGTTTTCCTCCTCACCGTGTTGTTGACGGAAGTGCTGTCTAACAACGCCACGGCAGTGATGATGGTGCCGATCGTGGTGACTCTGGCCCACGGGCTGGGTGTGAGTCACTGGCCCTTTGTGATGGCGGTGACCGTGGCTGCCTCCACGGCCTTTGCCCTGCCGATGGGCTACCAGACCCACATGATGGTCTATGGTCCCGGAGGCTTCAGATTCTCGGACTTCCTCAAGGTGGGGATTCCGCTCAACGTGATTTGCTGGGTGGTTTCCTGCCTGCTGATCCCGCTGATCTGGCCATTCAAACCGTGACGTCCACCGTGAGGTCGCCGCCGAGGCTCTCGATCGCGGCGACGAGCGTGGAGACCTCCGAACCCTCGCGGATCGAAATCTCGCCCCGGGCCCGGAACAACGGGTGGCCACTCATCGGCGCGCTTTCCAGACCGGTGGTCAGTTCCTCGACGTTTCCTCCCGCCCGGGCGATGGCAGCAGTGAGTTCCTTGACGATCCCCGGCCGGTCGTTGCCCATCACATCGATCGACAGGGTGCTGCGTTTTGGTAGATCCTGTGAGTCCTCCCGAGCCGTCTGGATCGTCAGTCCGGCGGCTCCCGGCCCTTCAAGGTCGGAGAGCAGGGCGTCGAGGGACGACGCGGGGATCTCGACGCGGACGATGCCCGCGAACTGCCCGGCGAGGCGGGACATGCGGCTTTCGAGCCAGTTTCCGTCGTGGCGGGCGACGATTTCGGAAAGCGAGCTAACAAGCCCCGGCCGGTCGGATCCGAGGACGGTCATGATCAGGAAGCAGTTCATCGCCCCCACCAAAGCACGGCGGCCGGGGATTGCCAGAAAGAACAGGCAGGCGCGATTTTTTCGATTGGTTGATTTTCTCGCCTCTTTTCTTGTGAAACCGGCAAAAGACATGCAGTCTCCGCACGTCCTGCCCTCCTCCCTACCATGGCCTACGAACATCCGTTCCAAATGCTTTTCGAAACCCTTGGGCGCGTCCCCACCGCCCATGCGGAGTCGGTGAACCGCCAGGCGTATGAAACCCTGCACGACGTCCTTTCGGTTCCTCTTGAGAAACCCGGCCGCTGCATCCTGCTCCGGGCACCCCGCGCCGGGCATGGCAAGACCCACCTGCTTTCGAGGATCCAGCATCATCTGGGGTCCTCCCATGAGTTCATCCCGCTGCACGCGGCCTTCGGCTGCCAGATCGATGCGGCCACGGTCATCGATGACTCGCTGCGGCGGTTGCTGCGGCCCTTGCCGGCCTCGGGCGGGCTGTGCGTGCTGGATCTCGTGGCCCGGAAACTTTTCGCCTCGGCGCTTCAACCCTTGGTGGGATCGGGAGAAGTCCCTTGCCAGGATCGGGAAGGCGCGCTGACGGCGCTGCGCACCCGGCCGGTGGAAACCTTTGATTTCCATCACCCCAATGCCGTGACGGCTCACTGGGCGCGCGAAAACTTCGAAGTTCTCGGGCAACGCTTGAGCATGGAGCTTGCCCAGCGATGCGGATTGCCCGTTCGCGAGGTTTCCTTCTGGGTGGAGGTTTTGTTCCGCTTCGCCGCCACGCCGGTTGAGAATCCGGTGAGGCTCAAGGCGCTTGCCGAGGCCGTGCATTCCGGATCCGCCGCGGACGGTGTGGTCATGGAACGGCTGGAAGCGCTGCTCGGTCTGGTCGCCCAACTGATGCGGGTCGTGCTGGTCGCGGACGATCTTGAGGGTTTTTCCACGGATGAAACGGCTGCTCTTCGCCTGGCGGCCTTTCTCGGGAGTCTCCGCCAGTCGGTGGAGCGGCTCGATGTGATCCTTTCGCTCAACCAGGACATCTGGCAGAACGCCTTCCTTCCCCGCCTGAGCGGGGGGCTGGCGGACCGGCTTTCGGAAGTCGTGGTCGAGCTCAGCCCGCTCACCGACGACGAAATGGTGGCCTTGCTGGAAAGCCGCGTCCCCGGCCTCGGATCGCGGGTGCTTTCCAAAGTGGATCGGGAGTCTGCCGGCACCCATGCGCGCGGCTTGATCCGTGCCGCCGGAATCGCGTGGTTGCGGGCCTCCGCGATGGATGCGACTCCGGCCCCTGCCTCGCCCGCGCCCGCAACTGCGCCTGAGGTTCCGCTGCCCGCTTCGATTGAGACGCCCACGGAGGTTCCTGCGGTTCAACCGGTGGCCGAGCAGGAGCTTGTGGCTCCGGTGTTCGAAGCCGGTCCGGCACCCGCTCCGGTCGCTGAGACTCCACCTGAGCCGGTTCCTCCTCCGCTGCCCGAGCCGGTGCTGCCCGCGCCCGTGGTCGAGAGGGCTCCGGATCCGACCTTGGCCATCGCGTTTCTCGCGGCCAGTGAGACAAAGGTTCCGCAGGAAAGCTCGTGGCCCGAGCCGACCTTCGCGCCTGCTCCGGAGGTGCCGACTCCGCCGCCGGTGCTCCAGTCTCCGTTTGTCGCCGGCACGGCCTCGGTGGAAACCCGGCAGCCCGAAGTTTCTGCCCCTGAGGAAACTGTGCCGGTTTTGGAATCCCAGCCGGTGCCTGCATTCGCTCCGGCACCGGAAAACAGGGTCTCGTTCGCCCCGGCCCCGGCCGAAGAACCGGCCGCTTCTCCGGTTTCCCCGGCCTTCGGGCCTGCGCCGAGTGGTGGAAATCCATTTGCCCGCCCGGCATCCGGGTTGGGTGCCTTCCAAGCGGTGGATCCCTCCATGCCGCGCTCGGTGCCGGTGTTTTCGGATGCGCCGCAGCCTGTCGAGCCGCCCGCCCAAGTGGCGGCGCTGTCATCTTTCCAGGCGGTGCCGGATTCGCCTCCGGCCTTCGCCGCGCAAGGTGCTGCAGTTCAGGAGCCGTTGTTTCAGGCTGCTCCGGCACCTTCCGCCCAGCCTGTTTTCCAGGCGGCTCAGGAGTCGGTGCCGTTCCAAGCCGCCCCTGAGGTGGTGCCTGCCGCGCCGCCAAGCACGGAGGGCGGGGAGACCAAGGTGCCGGATACCGACCGGGTGGATGATTTGCTGAGGCAGTTCCGCGAGCGCTACGGACGCGGAAGCCTGTGAAAATTTTCACAAACCCCTTGCGAACCTTGGTGTGATGGGTGCTTATTCCCGCGCCACCGGAATGAGTCATTCAACCACCGAAATCGAGGCCCCAGACACCATCGCCCGCGCTGCCCGCGCCGCCGAAAGCTACCATGCCGAAACCGACGATCTGGTCGGCGAGCGCATGGTCTTGAACATGGGGCCCTCCCACCCGGCCACCCACGGGGTGCTCCGCCTTATTCTCGAACTGGACGGCGAAATCATCGCCAAGGCCGATCCGGACGTCGGCTTCCTCCACCGGGGCGATGAGAAGATCGCCGAGAACATGCACTACAACCAGTTCGTGCCCTACACGGACCGTCTCGACTACCTGGCACCTCTCGCCAACAACGTGGCCTACGCCTGCGCCGTCGAGAAGCTGATGGGATGGACGCTGCCGCCGCGCGGCCAGGCTCTCCGGGCCCTCTGCTGCGAGCTGGCCAGGATTTCCTCCCACATGCTCGGCGTCGGCGTCTGCGCCATGGACGTGGGTGCCATGACCGTGTTCCTCTACACCTTCACGGAGCGCGAAAAGATCTACAACCTCTGCGAGCAGCTCACCGGCGCCCGTTTCACCACTTCCTACACCCGTGTGGGAGGCCAGCTGCGCGACATGCCCGCCGGATTCGAGGAAGCCGTCCGCAAGTTCCTCGGTGAATGCGAGGTGACCATCGGCGAAATCTCGAAGCTTCTCGACAAGAACAAGATCTTCCTCGACCGCATGGTCGATATCGGCGTCGTCACCCGGGAATCCGCCATCGCCTGGGGCCTCACCGGTCCGAACCTCCGCGCTTCCGGCGTGGCCCGCGACCTCCGCAAGGACAACCCCTACCTCGGATACGAAAACTACCAGTTCGATGTCCCGATCGCCGAAGAGGGCGATTGCTACGCCCGCTATCAGGTCCGCATGGAGGAAATGCGCCAGTCGATCCAACTCTGCCGGCAGATCCTCGACAAAATGCCATCAGGTCCCGTCAATCTGGCGGATTCCAAGAGCATGCTGCCCGCCAAGGACCGCGTGATGATGTCCATGGAGGAACTGATCCACCACTTCATCGTGGCTACCCAGGGCATCGATGCTCCGGCGGGCGAGGTCTATTTCGCCGCGGAAAACCCGAAGGGTGAACTCGGTTTCTACATCCACTCGAAGGGCGGGGGAGTGCCTCACCGCCTCAAGATCCGCAGCCCCTCGTTCTGCAACCTCTCGATCATCTCCCGCCTGCTGCCCGGCCACATGGTCTCGGACATCCCGGCCATCCTCGGCTCGCTCGATTTCGTCATGGGCGAGTGCGACAGGTAACCTTCCACCTCCGATTCCATGTCCCACTCCTCTCTCGAAGAAACGATCGCTTCCCACGAGACTCCCGGCAGCCGCCACTTTCCGCCGTTTCAGGTGACCCCCGAGCTGGAAGCCGAGGCCGACGAGCGCATTTCCCACTACCCGGCCAGCAAGCGCTCGGCGACCTTGCCGCTGCTCCACATCGTGCAGCACAAGTTCGGATACATCTCTGCGCCTGCCATCGAATGGGTGGCGTCCAAGCTCGACCTCCAACCGATCAAGGTGCTTGAGGTGGTGACCTTCTACCCCGGATTCCGCCAGTCCGCTCCAGGACGTTTCCACATCCGGGTCTGCCGCACTCTCTCTTGTGCGATGGGTGGTTCCTACGAGCTCATGGAGCGGCTTTGCGAGTTGACCAAGATCGATCGCTCGGCCTGCGACCCTCATCACCACCCGATCGCGGTTTCGCCCTGTGGAAACTATTCCGTGGAGTTTGCCGAGTGCCTGGCGTCCTGCGGCACCGCTCCAGTCTGCATGGTGAATGATGATTTTCACGAGGCCATCGCCCCTGAAAAGGCGGCGGATCTGCTGTCGGGATATTCGGCAGACTGAAAAGATGCTTGCTTGCGGTAATTTGTGATGGTATGAGTTACCACATGAGCCACGAGACCTACAAATTGACCCGCACCAGCATGGCCTTGGATGGCGGGACCATCCGTGCCCTCGATGAATTGAGTGAACGCCTGCACACCTCGAAAGCCGAGGTGATCCGTCGTGCGGTTCGTGAAATGAAAGAACGTTCGGACCGCGAAACCAGCGCCCCGAAGCCCTTGGAGGCTCTGGAGTGGCTCCAATCCGGCGGTGGTCTGCTCGCTGAGGAGTCTGCCGAATACCGGGCCGCCATGATCGCCGAGCGGCATGCCAAAAGATACTGGTGGGAACCGTGATCCATCTTGATACCAACATCCTCGTCGACATCGTCACCGCGCATTCGCCCCAGGTGGCGACCCTGCGCAATTGGCTGGCGGAGGGCAGGGTGCTTACCGCCTCCGCCGTGGCCTGGTCCGAGTTCCTCAACGGCCCCCACTCCCACGGCCAGAAGGCGGCCGTGCGCAATGTGCTGGCCGGCGGCATCCGTCCCTTCGATGAAGACCAGGCGGAGATCGCCTCCCGCTTGTTCCATATCACCGGCCGCCGCCGCGGATCGCATGCGGATTGCATGATCGCGGCCGCCGCCCTGGCCAAACGCGAGGTGGTAGCCACCCGCAATATCAAGGATTTCCAACGCTTCGTTCCCCACGGCCTCATGCTGGAGGCCATTGCCACCGTCGATTGATTTGCTCCCATGATCACTTACAAAAAACAGCCCCATCCCCGCGAATACCGGCTCATTTTCAAGAACGTGGATCGTGAGGGTTGGGATCCTTCGATCGAGTGCTACCTGGCCGATGGCGGTTATGAGGACCTGAAGAAGGCCCTCGCCATGCAGCCCAAGGACGTCACCGAGGAAGTCAAAAAGTCCGGCCTGCGCGGACGCGGCGGCGCGGGTTTCCCGACCGGGATGAAATGGACCTTCATCCCGCCCAACAACACCAAGCCCGTCTATCTGATCTGCAACGGCGACGAATCCGAGCCGGGAACCTTCAAGGACCGCTATGTCCTGCATCAGGATCCCCACCAGCTCATCGAGGGCATGGTCATCGCCTGTTATGCGGTCGGCGCCCACACCGCCTACATTTATCTTCGTGAGGAGTTTCCGCAGGCGGCTCTGATCGTGGAGCAGGCCATCGAGGAGGCCCGTGCCAGAAACCTCGTCGGCAAAAACGTGCTCGGCTCCGGATTTGACGTGGAAATCTACGTGCACCGCGGCGCCGGCGCCTACATCTGCGGCGAGGAAACCGGCCTGATCGAGTCGCTCGAAGGCAAGCGCCCGTATCCGCGCATCAAGCCGCCTTATTTCCCCGCAGCGCTCGGCCTCTACATGTGCCCGACGATCGTCAACAACGTGGAGTCGCTCTGCCATGTGAAGCACATCGTCCGCATGGGCGGCGACGAATATGCGAAGCTGGGTGTGGCCCGCAATACCGGCACCCGTATTGTCGGCGTGTCCGGCGATGTGAAAAAACCGGGATATTTCGAGATCGAGGTGGGCAAACTCACCATGCGTGAACTCATCTACGATCTTTGCGGCGGACCCAAGGACGGCCGTGAGATCAAGGCCGTGATCCCCGGTGGTTCTTCATCGAAAATCCTGCGCGCCGACGAAGTCTTCAAGCTCAAGAACCCGGATGGCAGCGAACGTCAGCTCAATTTCTGGGACATTCCCCTGGACTTCGACACTCTGGCCGCCTGCGGCTCGATGGCCGGCTCCGGCGGCGTCATCGTCATCGACGACTCACGCAAGATGTCCTGGGTGCTCAACAATCTGAATTCCTTCTACGCCCACGAATCCTGCGGTCAGTGCACACCCTGCCGCGAGGGATCCACCTGGATGAAGAAGATTTCCGACCGCATCGTCGCCGGTGATGCGAGCCCCGAGGATGTGGCCACTCTGGAAAGCGTGGCCTATCAGATCGACGGGCGGACGATCTGCGCTTTCGGAGAGGCGTCCTCATGGCCGGTCGAGGCGATCATTGCGAAGTTCCGCGACGAACTCCTTGCTGAAACCCGCGAGGAGAATGCCGCTAAGCCCCATCACGCCGAGGCGGAGGCCCAGCGCCGTTATCTCGCAGGCGTTTGAGACCTGCCGCGGGGGCCGCAAGATTTTTCTCAACGATCGCTTGACGATTCCGAGAGCTCGGTAAAGTCGCCGGGATGCACCGGGGACTTTCCTTGTTCATTCTTGGCCTGCTTTGCAGCATTCTGGCAGCAGCGGGGGCTCTTTCGTGGATCGGCCAGAACCGGGCGGGTGGGGTATCCGGAGTCCGCGTTCTCAATGTCGCCCACGGCCTCCCGGAGCACCATCCGGTCCATCAGGCGCTGGAAGAGATGGCCCGCATCGTCGAGGCCAAGTCCGCCGGCCGGATGAAGCTCAGCCTGTTTCCCAATGAACAGCTTGGATCGCAGGTGCAGTGCCTTGAGCAGGCACAGGTCGGGACTCTTGCCATCACCAAGGTCAGCACCGGTCCGCTTGGCACCTTTGTCCCGGTCTATCAGGTATTCAGCCTTCCCTACCTTTTCCGGGATGAGGGTCACTTCTGGCGTGTGCTCGATGGCGAGATCGGCCGCGATCTGTTGAAGCGCGTTGAAACCCGCGGCGACGGATCCTCCAGCGGGCTCCACGGTTTGGCTTACTTCGATTCCGGCAGCCGCAGCTTTTACACCCAGCGGGAGATCCGCAGTCCGGAGGATCTCAAGGGCCTCAAGCTCCGCACCATGAGCGATCCCGTGGCGATGGACATGGTTTCCGCCCTGGGAGCCTCGCCGACGCCGATCGCCTTCGGGGAACTCTATTCCTCACTCAAGTCCGGCACGGTCGACGGGGCCGAGAACAATCCGCCGAGCGTTCTCACCAACCGCCACCATGAGGTCTGCAAATACTATCTGCTCAACCATCATTCGCGCATTCCGGATATTCTGGTGATGAGCCGAGGTGTTTGGGACACCTTGAGTGCCGAGGAACAGCGCTGGATCACCGAGGCCGCCACCGAGGCCGGGGCTTTCCAGCGGAAGGCGTGGAAGGAGGAGACCACAAAAGCCCTGGATGCCCTCCGCCAAGCAGGCGTGAAGGTCACCGAGACGGATACCGCCGCCTTTGCCGCCGCCACGGAATCCGTCAGGAAGAAACACGCCACCGGCAGCATCGCAGAGTTCGTCAACCGCATCCAATCCGCCGAATGAAATCCGACCTCATCCGCAAAATCACGCTGCCCGCATCCTTTGCGTGCGGCTCGCTCTTCGTGGTGCTGCTCCTCACCGTGATGTGGGGCGTGGTGACCCGCTATCTGTTAGGAGATCAGGCCCGCTGGACCGAGGAGCTGGCCCGCTTCCTCCTGGTCTGGGTTTCCTTCCTTGGCGCCGCCCTCGCCTATGCTCGCCAGCAGCATCTGGGGATCGATCTTCTGGTTGAACGATTCGATCCGAGGACCCGGCGGCTTGCCGACGGGATTGTGCACGCGATGGTCTCTCTCTTTGCATTCGGAGTCATGGGCTACGGTGGTTACGAGTTGGTGATGGAACGCTTTGATTCCGGCCAGAAACTCGCGTCCCTGGGCGTGGACAAGGCGTGGCAGTATCTGGTGGTGCCTCTCAGTGGCTTGATCATCGGTGCGCTGGCACTGATTCATCTGGTGGACACCGCCCGTGGAACGAATGCGGAAGCCGGGGTAGAGGAGGTTGCGCCATGAGCATCGGGCTTGTAATCCTGCTGGTCGTGTTCGCGGTTTTGCTGCTGCTGAACGCGCCGGTGGCCATCGTCATCGGCGTGGCCACCGTCATGTCGGCCTGGGCGCTGGGTCACGATGCGGTGATCATCACGATGGCCCGGGAGATGGCCAATGGATTGGACAGCTATCCCTTGCTGGCCATTCCGTTTTTCGTGCTGGCGGGAGACCTGATGGGCTCCGGTGGTCTGGCGAAGCGGTTGATCGACCTCGCCGCGTCCCTCGTCGGCCGTTTCCGCGGTGGTCTGGCCTTGGTCAACACGCTCACATGCATGCTGTTCGGCGCCATCTCGGGGTCCTCGCTGGCGGCGATCTCATCGGTGGGCGGCACGCTGATTCCTGAAATGAACCGCAAGGGCTATGGCAGGGACTTCAACATCGCGTTGACCGCCACGGCTGCCACCACCGGGCTGCTCATCCCGCCAAGCAATGTGATGATTGTGTATGCGGTCGTCGCATCGAACGTCTCGATCGGCGCGCTGTTCCTCGCAGGGGTGTTCCCCGGGATTCTGGTGGGCTTGTTGATCATGGCTGCCGGGTTGATCATTTGCATCAAGCGCGGATACGGCGGCGGAGCGGCGGCGGCCGCCGAGGTGCCGAAATTCGGATCCGCGTTGTGGCGTGCGGTTCCCAGCCTGTTGCTCATCGTGTTTGTCCTTTGGGGCATTCTTTGCGGCGTATTCACCGCCACGGAGGCTTCCGCGGTGGCGGTGATCTGGGCCTTCGTGCTGGCGGTGCTCTGTTACCGGGAGATTCCGTGGAAGGCATTGCCCGGACTCATCAGCAACTCGGCGCGCACGACGGGCGTCGTTTTGCTTCTGGTTGCCGCCTCCCAGGCGATGAGCCGTTTGCTCACGCGTGAACAGGTTCCCCAACTGGTCAGCGATACATTGCTCGGATTCTCGGCAGACCCGATCACGATTCTCATCACGATCAACCTGATCCTGCTGCTGGTCGGTGTCTTCATGGACATGACGCCGGCTGTATTGGTTTTCACACCGATTTTTCTGCCAGTGGCCACGGGATTGGGCATGGATCCAATCCACTTCGGCATCGTGATGATTGCCAACCTTTGCATCGGTCTTTGCACGCCTCCGGTAGGCACCTGCCTGTTTCTCGGGTGCAGTGTCGGGAACTCGAACATTGCCAGCGTTTCGAGGGCGATGATTCCGTTCTATCTGGCGATGATCGTGGCGTTGGCGGTGATCACCGCCTGGCCCGGGTTGTCATTGTGGCTGCCCAAGGTGCTCGGTGCCATGGAGTGACGCTTGCGGTCTGGCACCGGGACGGCTAAGGCTTTCCCCGACATGAGCGAGCCCGTCCCACCCGCAACCGCATCCGTGCCTCCCGCAGGCAGGGCGGCTGTGCTTGCCCTTGTGGTGAGGGTTTGTCTCGGCTGCTGGTTTGTTTACAGCGGAGGATTCAAGGTGTTTGCGTCCGGTTTGGACCGCTTCACCAGGGACATTGCGAACTACCGCCTGGTGGCCCCTCCTTTGGATGCGGTGGCCGCTTACACGGTGCCATGGTTCGAGATTGTCGCCGGCCTTTGCCTGATGCTGGGCATCTTTCGGAAGGGCGCATTGTTGACGCTGGCCGGGTTGGTCGGCGTGTTTTCCTTCTGCATTGCCTGGGCCTGGTTCCATCAATTGGACATCTCGTGCGGCTGTCACGGTGGTGATGAGAAAATCCGCTATTGGGCGAAAGTGGCGGAGTTTCTCGGCTACTTCGTCGCGATCGCCTGGTTGTGGAAAGCCGGCCGAGAGGAAGCCTGAGTCCATCGGAATCACTCAGGGGTTCGGAGGATGGCCAGCGATCGTCCGGCACGTTCTCTAACGGATTTGTCCGGGTCGCCACTGGCAATCGCATGCAGCACTTCGGTCACCGGAACGGAAGGGTAGTTTGCAAGCGCAGCAATGGCGGCCACGCGTGCGGCCGGAGTGGTGGAAGCCGATCTTCCCGCCGCGGCATCGCACAGCATCGCCTCCAGAGCCGGGTGGTCGACGCATTCCATGGCGGAAACCATTCCAGCAACGAACTCCGGTGAAGCCTCCTGACCGAGTGATTCCAGGATCGCTTCCACGTCGTTCTGGGTACCACCCTGTGCCATGGCCCGGGCACAGGCGGAGCGCAGTGGTGCGTCGATTCCGGACCCTCGATGGATGAAAACCATCCGCACCGCCTCAAGCGCCGCCGGGGAGGCGAGAGTGGCCAGGACCCTGGCAATCCGTTCACGTGCGGCGCGATCGGCCTCGTTCTGATAGAGAGCGATGAGCGCGTCAACCTGCCCGGCCCCGGCATGGCGGGAGAAGACCTGCATGACGGAGTCCAAGAGCGGGCCTTGCGGAGCCGTGATCAGGCTTTGAAGCCATTGGCTCCATTCCTCGGATGATGGGGGCTTGTCAGTGAGCGCCGGAGGCGGCGGCGACGCTCTTCGGGGGATCGCCTCAGATGCTGGGTGGGGGAGTGGGTTGGCATCGGATTTCCCCGATGATTGACCGGATTCGGCATCGTGGATCCGCAATGCCAATCCGGCCGCGACGACCGCCACGAGAATGGCCCATGTGCGAGCGTGTGGAATCGGCATCGTCCTGCCTTTGCTCAATAGGGCTTGTAGCTCCAGGTCGGGCTGCCCGTGGTGTCCCCGGAAGCTCTCGCTTCGGTCAGTTTTCCGTTGGGTTTGGCAAAGACGAGAAACTTAGTGGATTCGAAGACCGGCGGGGTGGATGAAGTTTTGCCGTAACACTCGATGCCGAAGCCACCGGGAAGCTCGATGGATTCGCCCCAGGGCAGTGAGGGTTGCGCACCCGACCTCAGGAGGATGGCTTTCTTGAAGAACGGCCAGTAGGAATCCTCGCTGAGGGTCATCGACCTCGCGCACCAATCCAAGGGCAGCAGATGGTGGAAGGCGGAATCGGCCGGGGCACCCGAGTGGCTGTCTGCAAAGAGGCGTATGGAAAAATCATGGGTGCTGCAAAGGGCTTCATCGCCCAGCGGACCTTCGATCTTGTTGCCGCCTTTGATGCCTGTGGACACGCGGCTGACGGCGGCGAAGTTGATGCCTTCGGGATCGTAGCCTCCGGCTTCCGCCGTGGTTGGATCCAGGCTGATCAGGTTGGCGACGTTACCGATGCGTTTCGCACTTTCGTAAGAGACGGCGGCACCCCAGGCATGGCCTAACAGACCGACCTTGCTGCGGGGGACTCCCAAGTCATCCAGCAGGGCGTCGATGCTTTTGCCAAGGGGCTCGAAGTAATGTCCGCAGCGTGCCGCCTGGTACCATCCCGGAGTGGACTCGGCTCCTGAGGCCCAGTCGAGGACGAGGGCTCGGCCCTGACCGAGTCCGGCTTGGAAGGCGGAGCGCAGGGAACGCAAGGAGGCTTCATCGGAGTCCCGGCCATGGAATAGAAGCCAAAGTGGCTTGGAGGGATCGACGGATGCGACCGGACCTCCGTCGGCACCGATCAACCGGGCGTTGTGATACCGGACAAGCAAGTTTGCGGAGGCTCGCGTGCCGGAGCCGAAGGCAAGTCGGAAATACCACACTCCGGAGGGGATCGTCCGGTTGAGGATGCTGTTAGGCACGAGGGGTTTCCATTCGGATTCCGGGGTGGAACTGGATGGAGGAGCTCCGCCGATTTTATAGTGAATCCTGTCGGTGCCGGGGCCTGAGTAGGACAGCTCCAGTCCGTAGAATGTGCCGAGTCCCTTGCGTGATCCGGGCCAGCCGGCTCCGGGTTCCTGGAACTCGGGGACGACCATCTTGAAGAACGCCGGTTTCCCGGTCGTGCGGTCGACCGCCAACCGCGGCGAGGTCCTGCGGACTAGGGTGGTACCTTCGGGAGTGGTGCTCGCCGTCGTGCTCACCGCCACGGTCGTCAGTGGATGCAGATCCAGGGTATTGACCGGGGTGCGGTTCGAGATCGCGGAGGAACTTTCGGCCGGGGCAGGGGACCCAAGGGCCAGAATGAGCGCGGAGATCCGCAAGGTCCCTGTAAAGAACGCGTTTTTCATGAAATGGAAGGTTGTTGGTGGCGGAGCATCGTGACCGGTCAATCCCCGCGCACGATGCGGAAGCCGATGTATCCGAAGCGGTTGGTCGGGTTGTTCGCGTAGCGTGACGAAACCCGCTGTTGATTGGCGGGATTCGACCATCCACCGCCGCGAATGACCCTGAGGGTACCGGAAGGGGGACCTTTCGGATGATTTCCGGAGGCGGGGTCGGCGTAGTAGGTTTGCCCGTACCAGTCCCAACACCATTCCCAGACGTTTCCGGCCATGTCGTCGAAACCGTAGGCGTTCGCGGCGAAGCTTCCGGCCGGACTGGTGTAGGGGAAGCCGCCGGTGGCATAGATCGGATGATAGCCGCCGCCTTGGGGGGATTCGTAGGAGAGTTTGCCGTTCACATAGTTGGCGGCCTTGTGGTTGATGGTGTTTCCCCAGGGGAAGCGCTTGCCGATCGTTCCGCCGCGGGCGGCTTTTTCCCATTCGGCTTCAGTGGGCAGCCGGTAGCCATTGGCTGACCAGTTGCAGGTGGGGGTGGACTCGCCGTTGCGATAAACATTGCCGCCCGCCCGATAGCAGGGAGTGCGGGAGTCCATCTCGCTCTTTGCGTTGCACCATTTCACGGCGTCATGCCAACTGACGGTCTGGACCGGGTGATTGGCGGCTTTTCCCTCACCCGGGTTGCTGAAGGTGTATCCGTTCTCCAGGGCCCAGTTGCGGACGGACTTCCATTCGCCGAAGGAGACCTCCTGTTTCATCATCAGGATCCCGGGAGTGATTACGGAGTGGGTGGGAACTTCGTTGGACTGCCCCTCTGCGAAGGCATCCCCCATGGTGAATGAGCCGGCCGGAACCGCGATCCACTTGCCGGAAGAGGTGGGTGTGTCCGAAGCCGTCACCTCGAAACGCATCTTCGGGCTGTTGCGGCCGTTCCAATCCAGGCCCGCGTTCCAGGTGATCTTATGGTCGTTCCCTTGCTCGATCCCCGCTCCGAAGGCTCCGGACAGGTTCTCGGCCGGGACGGTGAACGTGACTCCGTCGTCGTTGGAAATCCGCAGCGAGACCGTGAACGACTGGGAGTTGCCGTCGAGATCGTAGAGGATGTCCACCAGCTTGGTCCCTTCGCGCTGGGCGGCCCTCACATTCGAGACCTTCACGTCCGCAAGCAGCAGGGTGGGAAAAGCGGCGAAGACCAGGCAAGACAGGAGGCGGATCCGGGATGGCGGTTTCATGGGACTCAAAACTTTCTTCTTGGGTGCATTTGATCAGATTGCCCGAGGCATGGCAACCTACGATCCGGAGTAGCTCGATCCATTGCCGGGGAATTCCAGAGCGATCAAACCCCGGATCCGGGCAAAAAATGCGAAACTTGGCTTGATTCCCCGGATTTCCTGCCTAAAACGCCCGCCCCGATGCCGGATTCCTCACGCACCCTGAAATTTGCGATCCCCAAAGGCAGCCTTGAGCAACCCACTGTGGAGCTCCTGGCCAAGGCCGGCTATGAGGTTTATGTGTCCTCGCGCGGGCTGAGGCCGTCATCGAACGATTCCGAGCTGGATCTCTATCTGATCCGCGCCCAGGAAATCGGCCGCTATCTCGGCCAGGGATTCATCGATTGCGGGATCACCGGCTTTGACTGGGCCTACGAAAACGAGGTGGATCTCATCGATCTTGGCGAGCTTCCCTATTCCCGGGCCACCACCCGGCCGACCCGCTGGGTTCTTGTGGTTCCCGAGGATTCTCCGATCCGCAAGCCCGAGGATCTCGAAGGCAAGCGAATCGCCACTGAGGGCGTCGGAATCACCAAACGCTGGCTCAAGGAGCGCGGCATCAACGCCGAGGTCGAGTTTTCCTGGGGCGCTACCGAGGTCAAGGTGCCGGATCTCGTCGACGCCATCGTGGATGTCACCGAGACCGGTTCTTCCATCAAGGCGAACCGCTTGCGCATCGTGGATACCTTGCTGACCTCTTTTCCCCACATTTACGCCAATCCCGCGGCCGCCGCCGATCCTTGGAAAAAGGAGAAAATGGAGCGCATCGCCCTCCTGCTCAAGGCGGCTCTCGGTGCCCGCGGCAAGGTGGGGTTGAAGATGAATTTCCCCTCCGACAAGCTCCCGGAACTCCTCGAAAAGCTTCCCTCGCTCCGCCGTCCCACCGTTTCCAATCTCTCGGAAGAGGGATGGGTCGCCGTGGAGACAGTGATTGACGAAATCGTCGTCAGGGACATCATCCCCGAACTGAAGCGCCTCGGGGCAGAGGGGATCATCGAGTATCCTCTCAACAAAATCGTCCCCTGATCCTTTCATCGCAACCTAACCCCGAACGCAAAAGCCATGGGCTCCATCAAGAAACGCCGTAAGACCAAAATCAACAAGCACAAGCGCAAGAAGCGCATGAAGCAGAACCGCCACAAGAAGCGTCTCCGCTACAAGTCCTGATCTTCGGGATTGATTGTTGTTTTCAAACGCCAGAGATCCGTGGATTCGGGTCTCTGGTTTTTTGCTGATCAGAGCCATGAGCCTTCAGGTGGTGGTCGATTTCTCGGTGATCGACGAGTCGGATGACTGGCTCGTGGTCGACAAGCCTGCGCCGCTGATCGTCCACCCGGCGAACCGCAAACCAGAGCCAACCCTGCTCGGGGGAGTCGAGCAGTTGCTCGCCTACGAGATGGAAAACGGAGCCCGGCCCGCCATCGTGAACCGCCTCGACCGGGACACGAGTGGACTCGTGTTGGTGGCCAAGCATCCCTCTTCGGCTCGTGAGCTCGGGATGATTTTCGAGCAAAGGCAGGCGCGGAAAAGCTACCTTGCGGTGGTTTCTGGCTGGCCGGATGTCGACCGCTGGGATTGCGAGCAGCCGATCCTTCGCGCCGGAGAGCTGTCGCCATCTCCGATCTGGGTCAGGCAGATCGTTCATGCGCAAGGACGTGCCTGCTTCACGAGCTTCGATGTGGTCGAACGTTTTCAAAGGGAGGAAGGACGCTTCGCCCTGTTGCGGTGCTTTCCGGAGACCGGCCGCATGCACCAGATCCGGGTGCACCTCGCTCACTGCGGGTTTCCAATCGTGGGAGACAAGCTCTACACGGGCGATGGCTCGGGCTACCTCGCCTGGATGGCGCAGGGCTGGACGGACGATCTCCAAAAACAACTTCTAATGCCCCGTCATGCACTTCACGCGGCGACTCTGGAAATCCCTTGGCACGGAGGGAGCATCCGTTGGGAGGCCCCGCTTTCCACGGATCTGGCGGACTTTGTGAGCGGAAAACCCAGCCATCCCACCCCGGGGGTTGTCATCTGGAGTCGCCACGACTAGCCTCCGCCATGGCTGATCTTCAGGAGATGGTGGCGTTTCTGGACCAGGAACTCCGGACCAAGACGATTCCGGACTACCCGGGAGCCGTCAATGGCTTGCAACTCGCCAACGACGGGCAAATCCACCGGATCGTAGCCGCGGTCGACGCCTCGCTTCCGGTGATCGAAGAGGCCGCCGAAGGCCCGCCGGCACTGCTCATTGTCCACCATGGGATGTTTTGGCAGGGAGTGCAGCCCCTGACTGGGCCGTTTTACAGGAAAATCAAGGCCGCCATGCAGCGAGGATTGGCGGTGTACTCCAGCCACCTTCCGCTCGATTTCCACCCGGAATGGGGGAACAACATCCAGCTCGCAAGGGCTGTCGGGCTTTCCGGCATCACACCTTTTCTGGAGAGAAAAGGCCTCCATCTCGGATTGGCGGGGGACTGGGAGGGATCCAGAGAAGGCTTGGTTGCCTCTCTGGAAGAATGCCTCGCTACTCGCATCCACCTCTGTCCTGCAGGCCCCGGGCGAATCCACCGTCTGGGGATCGTCACTGGCGGCGCCGGCAGCGAGATCGCGGCGGCCGCAGCAGAGGGGATCGATACCTTCATCACAGGCGAGGGCCCCCACTGGAGCTACACGCTGGCCGAGGAACTCGGTGTCAACCTGATCTACGCCGGGCATTACGCCACGGAGACCTTCGGGGTGAAGGCTGTCGCGGCTGTTCTTTCGAGCCGATTCAAGCTCGATTGGTCATTCGTGGATCATCCCACGGGACTGTAAATCAATCATTTGAGTCGGATTTCACGGAGAGGGGGGAAGGATTCCAACGACGAGGACCTTCGGTGGGATCGATTCGTATTCGAGGATTCGGGCCAAGGTTCCAGCCGTCGGAAGGTCCTTCAACGAATCCGAAATATTTTCGCGTAGCCCTGAAGAAATTTCTTGCTAGACCCGGGGCGAGACGGTTTTATCTTCCCCGAGAGCGCGGGCATAGCTTAGTGGTAAAGCGCTATCCTTCCAAGTTAGACATGCGGGTTCGATTCCCGCTGCCCGCTCCATTTTCACCCACCCCAGATTGCCAATTTCAAATGAAACACACTCTCCTTCTAGGTTTGGTCGGTGCATCTTTGCCCGTTATCGGCGTGGGTGCAGAGGCTGATTGTCTCTCTCTTTCTCTCCATGTGAAGGCTTCGGTCAAGGCCGAGCAGTCGCAAGTTCTCGAGATCGTCGCGAAGGAAGTCGCGGCCTCGCCCTCATGCTCTTGCGAAGTGGTCAAGGCCTCCATCGAAGCTTCCGAAGCAGACGCCAAGACCGTCGCTGCAATTGTGGAGGCTGCCACCACTGCCGCTCCGGACCAGCTTCGTTTGATCGCCCAGTGCGCCATCGCTGTCGCGCCGGATGCTCTCAAGGAAGTTCAAATGGTGGTCTCGAAACTTGATCCCAATGCAGGTGAGTCCGCTGCAGTTAGCTCCAAGGACTCCAAAGCTCCGGTCGGCGAGAAGGCCGCCGCATTCAATCCTTTGGACTTCCCGGGTGACAACCTCTACGGGCCTCAAGCCAGCGAAGGTTCCGGAACGGGCACCAGCGGTTCCGGTCAAGGTAACGGCATCTCCGGTGGAGGTCTCTTCGGTGGTTCTGGTACTCCTGGCGGTGGAATGGTGTTCCCTCCGGTGATCATCAATCCTCCTCAGGTCACTACCGTCGATCCTTGATCGATCGGGTCTGCGTTTCTCATTGTCTCATTCACCCCCACACTCACCCATTCTATGAAGAGAAAATTTCCGTACGGTCTATTGGGCGTTTGCGCTTTAGGATCCGCATCTGCTCAAGGACTTTATCACGTAGGTTCTGAAACTCAGGAGTCCCTGCCTCTCAAGTGGGTGGTCGGTGCGAGTGCGATTTATGACGACAACGTGGCCCCAGGGTCGCTCGACGCTTCTGGCAGTCCTGCCAAGGAGGACTCTTTCGGTTTGAACCCCTTTGTAGGACTTTCCTTCGTCAGTGTCACCCCGCAGACGACGTGGGATGTTTATGCGAGGCTCGGTCTGATTTATTATTTTGATGCGCCCGACTACATGGATGAGATCAACAGCCAGTCCCGTCTGGGTGTGAATCTCGTTCACCGCTTCAGTGAGCGCTTGCGTTTCTCCAGCCGCAATTTCGTTTCTTACGAACTGGAGCCTGATTATTCTTATGGATATGCCTCTTCGCGGGCAACTGGAGAGTATTTCTTTTGGCAAAGCGACAACTCCGTCGGATACCGCTGGACCGAGCGTCTCGCGACCTACACCGGGCTTCGTCTCAGTGGGACCGCTTATTCCGAGGTGGCGAACAATGACCGCCTGACCTGGGAGCTTTACAACCAGTTTCGCTATCAGCTTAGCGCTCAGACCGTTCTTACCGCGGACTACCGCTATGCTCAAACATCGGGGGACGGTGTCTCCTCCGACTCGACCGATCAATATGTCCTTGCCGGTGTCGAGCATCGCTTCAGCCCCAACACCATCGGTATCGTAAGGGCGGGTGCCCAATTCCACGACGTCGATCAAGGATCGAGCACTTCCTCGCCTTACGTCGAGTTTGCTCTGAATTCCCAGATCAATCAGCAGTTCTCGGTCCGTTCCTTCGCAAGGTATGGCATCGAGAATTACGATACGGTTCAAAGCCTCGATCTCGTGGCACCGTTCAATGGTATTTCGGATACCCTCGTCGAGTATGACGACCGTCAGACCCTCCGATTTGGACTCACGGGTGAGTATACGATCTCCTCGATGCTCTCCACCTTCGCTGGCGTTGACTATATCCCGACCTCATATGGTTCGGGTCGGTTTGTCGGGACCGGTGTTGCGCCGGCAACGATTCCCGATGGTGATGAGAACATTCTCAGCGCATACGTCGGTGTGTCGGTCAAGTTCAACGACTACCTCACTGGAACCGCTTCCTACACCTATACCAACTCCGATTCGGACTTTGCCGGACGCGATTATGATCGCAACCGTTTGAGCGTTGGAATCAGTGCTGAATTCTGATTTCAAGGGATCTGCAACCGGATTGTTTTTGATATCAACCATTGATTGAATTTCGGCTCCCGCAATGAATTTCATTGCGGGAGCTTTTGTTTCGACTGGAACTCCCTGAAAAATGTGAAAAGCTAAGCCCCATGAACCTCTCGACTCCCCAACAAAACGAGGCCGCCCTGCATGCGGTGGATTACTGGCAGGTCATTAAGAATCGATACGGGATCATTCTCCTGACTCTTCTATTGGTGTTCATGACAGCAGCGGTCATCACCTACGTGATGCCGAAGAAGTATGAGAGCGAGGCGACCATTGAGGTGAAGCCGCGTGTGGCGGGAATGTCTCCACTGGGCAGCACCATGACAGAGACCTCTGGAGCCAACCGGATGACTCCACAGTTCTTCGGCACGGAATTCGAAAAGATCAAGAGCCGCAATTCCCTCGAGAAGGTGGTTGAGAATCTGGAATTGGTGAACCGTTGGAATGTCGACAAGGAAGGTGCTCTTGGGATCCTCAAGGGGATTGTCAATACCAACAACATCCGTGGAACCGACCTGATTTCGATCCGTGTTCGCCACACCAACAAGGTGGATGCCCGCGATATCGCCGAGGAAGTTGCCAAAGCCTACAAAGCCTATCGCGCCGAGATCGAGAGTCGTGAGGCCGAGCGCCAGTTGCACGAGTTGAACAAGGCGGTCCGTGATCAGGAAGACAAGGTGGAGGAGCGGCGCAAGGTTCTCGCCACCATTGTTCGCACCAAGGGCATCATTTACAAGGGAACCGACTCCTTCTACGGTCAATCCGGCGTCGACGAGGACCAGGGCGCAAAGAGCGCTCTCCAGACCTACCACGATCTGGAGCAGGAGAAGATGCAGCTCGAGAGCCAGATCACAAGTCTCCTCAAGTATGACAGCGACCAGTTGATGGTTTACGCCGCGGGTCTGAATCTGCCGGACAACATCATCCGCAATCTTTATCCGCAGTATCTGGATGCCAAGCGGCAGTTGGATGGCTATCGTATCAACGGCTTGGGTGACAAGCACCCGACCGTGCTTGCCGCCACCGACCAGATCGAGAAGATGAAGCGGCAGCTCGATGAGGGGGTTGTCAACCTCCGGGACACTCTCAAGGCGCAGCTTGACCTCGCGACGGATCGCTTGAAGACGGTTGAGGTTCGTAAGGACGAGACCCGTGAGGAAGCCATCCGCCGTGGCCTCGATGCCCAGGACTATGTGGATGCCAAGCGCGAGTTCGAGACTGACCAGGAACTCCTGCAGACCATGAAGCTCAAGCAGATGGGTGAAACCATCTCACGCAAAATCCCGGGCGAAAGTGTGGAAATGCACGACGCTCCGGTGATCTCCAACAGCCCGGTGAGCCCGAATGTGACCTTGAACCTGGTCCTGGGTGCCGTGGTCGGCTTGATCTTCGGCGTCGGCATCGCCTTCTTCCTCGAGTATCTCGACACTTCTGTGAAGAGCCTTGAAGATGTGGAGCGCTATCTCCAAGTGCCGGTCCTCGCCGTCATTCCCAAGGATGTGGGCATCCTGCACAAACAAAGTGGAATGAGTCCCGATGCCGAAGCCTATCGTATTCTTCGGACCAACATCGAGTTCAATCGCAAGAACCCCGAAGACAATGCCATTACCGTGGTGTCCGGTGGTGCTGGCGAGGGCAAGTCCACCACCTTGGTCAACCTGGCGTATATTTGTGCGCAAGGGGGCTATACCACTCTGATGATTGACGCGGACCTTCGCAGGCCGAGGCTTCACACGTTCTTTGACATCAACAATTCCGTTGGACTCACCAACTATCTGACCACGGAATTGATGCTTGAGGATGTGATTCTCCAGACCCCGGTGGACAACCTCTATTTCATGCCTTCCGGCATTCTCCCCGCAGATGCGGCCGGCATCCTCAACTCGCGCCGGATGTCCGAGCTGATTCAGGATGTGAAGCAGCGCTTCGACCTGGTGCTTGTCGACAGCCCGCCCATTCTCGGGGTGAGTGACGCGTCGGTTCTTGCGAGTGAAGTGGACTTGACGATGCTCGTCGTGCAGCACCGCAAGTTGCCACGCAACATGCTCCTTCGCGTCAAACAGGCGGTGGAGAACGTGGGTGGACACGTGATTGGCGTGGTTCTGAACAATGTGGATGTCCGCAGCGACAGCCAGTATCAATACTACACCAGCTATTACACCTACTACGCACCTGCCGAGGCTCAGGTGGGCCCACCAATGGCCGCCGCACAAGCCGGAGCGCCCCAGTCCAAGACGCAGGCTACCGCGGCGCCGCGTGGTGGAAACGATTCAGAGCTTTATTGAATTCCAACCCGTTCGCAGTCATGACACCTTCAAGAATCCTATCGTGCATCTTGGCCTTGATTTGCATCAGCGTTTCGGCCTTCGGGCAGATTCAGCCTGGCAGGGCCATTCAGGTTTCGATCAACGGCGTTCCTCCAGAGGAGAAAGGCCGATTTGATCCCATTTATCCGGTTTCGGAGTCCGGGACGATCAACATGCCCTTTATCGGTCCGGTGCGTGCCGCTGGTCTGCGCGCGGAGCAGCTTGCTTCGAGCCTTGAAGCCCGATACAAGGCCGCGGGCATCTACACCAACCCCACCTTCCAAGTCATCGATTCGAGTGCGAAACGTCTCGAAGAACAGGTGGTTGTGGTCGGTGGGCAAGTTCGTGGTCCGGGGCCGAAGCCCTACAATCGGACGCTTACTCTCTGGCAGGCAATCCAAGCCGCTGGTGGTCCCACCGAGTTCGGCAGCATGAAGCGGGTGAAGCTGATGAGGCGCGGAAACGTGAAGCAATATGATGTCACCAAGCCCCAGTTCATGCAGATCCCTCTGGAGCCGGATGATACCATCGAGGTTCCCCAGAAGACCATCACCGGTCAGTGAGGAGCGGATCGGATTTCTTTCCCGCCAACGCCAGTCAGGCAGGATGAATACCTTGCGTTCACTCCTTGGTTCCACGCTCTTGATCGCGGGCTTGGGTCAGGTGGTGTTTGCCGAGGAGGTGCCTGCCGCGATACTTGAGCGCCTGGTTTCGGATGATTTCCGCGTTCGTGAGGCTGCCTCCGCCGATTTAGTGGCTTGGTCGCGGGCTCGGAGTGAAGTGGCGATGGATGAGTTGTTCGAGCTTTCCCGCTCGGCCACCGACCCTGAGGCGCGTGAGCGTTGTCTCTCCGCGCTGAGGGTGTTGGTCGGTGATCTCTACCTCAAGGAGGGGGAGGGCTACATAGGCATCCGCATGCAGGATGAATTTGCCAACGTCCCCGACGATCCCCGGCCCCGGGGAGTGATCCGGGTCATTCAGGTGGTCGAGGACTCGGCGGCCGATCTTGCCGGGCTCCGCCTCAACGATCTGATTGCCGGCCTGAATGGAACGATCTGGCACGAGGGGCAGGTTTCCATTCCGTTCGGCGAAAAAATCCGCCAATTCAAGCCCGGCGATGAAGTTCTTCTCAAGGTGCTTCGGGAAGGCCGGTTGATTGACATTAAGGTGAAACTGGGTCGTCGTCCCGCTTTTGCCGACCGGATGTTCTTCACGGAGTCCGAGGAGGACATGAAGGCTGCCGAGGAAGCCGCCAAGGAGGGGTATTTCCGCCGCTGGCTGGACCGCAAAAAGGCCTCCAAGTGAGATTTGACAGGCGCTTTTGGTGGTCGACATTGGCGAGCGAGTCTGCAATCGTTTGAAAAATCCGAATTTCACCCGCGTTTGATCTCCATGTCCCGTTCCTTGCTCAATCGAGCCGCCTCGCTGTTCGCGTTTTGTGCCCTGACCTGTTCTGCGGTCGCCCAGCAGGCCGACTTCAACGAGGTGGGTCGCCAGATGGCGATCATGCTTCAGAACAGCCATTTCGCCCGCCTTCCTTTCAACGAGGAATTGAGCCGCAGGTTTCTGGATGACTACCTGAAGGACCTCGACTTCCAGCGCCTTTACTTCACCCAGCAGGATGTGGATCGATTTTCCGCGGATTACGGATCGAACCTCCACAATCTGCTTCTTCAAGGCAAGTGCATGGCTGCTGCCACGGATATCTACAGGGTGTTTGAAAAGCGCGTGGAGCAAAGAGTGGCGCAAACCGAGAAGCTTCTTCACGGCGAGGAGTTTGACTTCGCCGCTGAGGAAACGGTGATGATGAGCCGCAAGAATGCGCCCTGGCCAAAGGACGATAAAGACGCCACGGAGCTTTGGCGGATGCAGATCAAGGAAGCGGTGCTTGGCGAGGTCCTGCGCCGCGAGATGCTTTCAAAGCTTGCCAAGGAGCAGGGCAAGCCAGACCCGGGCAGTGATGATCGCAATCCCAAGGACAAGGTTTCTCTACGCTACAAGCGTTTCCTTGCGAGTGTGAAGGATGTGGATGAGGAGGAAATTGCGAATTACTTCCTGAGTTCGGTGGCCCGCTCGTATGATCCTCATACGGACTACATGAGTTTCCGTGAAATGAACCGTTTCAAAGACGGCATGAAGAACGAGCTCGTTGGCATCGGTGCCTTGCTTCAAGGCGAGGAGGATGGTGCCACCAAGATCATGGGCATCGTCGTCGGTGGACCTGCGGACCGCGAAGGCACGCTGCGGCTCAACGACCGCGTCGTGGCGGTGGATACTCTCAACACCGGGAAACCGGAGGACATGACCGACATCATGTTCATGAAAATCGACAAGGTCGTGGACCTGATTCGCGGCAAGGAAGGCACCTCCGTGGCACTCAAGGTGGAGCCGGCGGGCGGCCCCGCAGGCGAGACCCGGATCGTGGTGATCGAGCGGGGCAAGGTCGAGATGAAGGATGAGCAGGCGAGTGGCGAACTCATCGAGATGAAGGATGGAAAGAACGGCTCGAAGCGTCTCGGGGTGATCACCCTGCCGTCCTTCTATGCGGACTTCGAGGAAGGCAAGGTTCGTTGCTCGGTCGATGTCGAGCGGATCCTCAAGCGTTTGGTGGAGGAGAAAATCGACGGATTGATCCTCGACCTCCGCAACAATGGCGGTGGGTCTCTCGAGGAGGTTCGGCGGATGACCGGCTTCTTCATCGACCGCGGTCCGGTGGTTCAGGTCAAGAACACGCTGGGTCAGGTCCAGGTGAAGGATTCGGAAAATGGCAAACCGATCTACGGTGGCCCGATGGTGGTGGTGACGGACAAGAGCAGCGCATCTGCCAGTGAGATCCTTGCGGGAGCCCTTCAGGATTACGGTCGGGCTGTGGTGGTCGGTGAGTCCTCCACCTTTGGAAAAGGCACGGTTCAGCAGCCGATGGATATCGGCCGCATGCTTCCCTTGTTCGCCGTTCGCAACCGTGCGGGATTTCTCAAGGTGACGATTCAGAAGTTCTACCGTCCCTCCGGTTCTTCCACCCAGATGGATGGCGTGGAGTCCGATTTGAAGCTACCCAGCGTGAGTGACGCGCTTGAGATGGGGGAAGCGTATCTGGACAATTCGCTTCCGCATGACCGGATCCGCAGGGCTCCGGATTTCAAGCCGTTGGAGGCGCAGAATCTGTTCATTCCCCGCTTGAAGGAGTTGAGCCAGCAACGGATTAACGGAAGCAAGGATTTCACCTACGTGATCGAGGATGTGCTGAAGGCCAAGGAGCGCATCAAGGCCAATGTGGTTTCGTTGAACAAGGACAAGCGTAAAGCGGATCTTGCCGACTCGGACACCCAGCAGAAGAAGCGCAATGAGGAGCGGCGGGAGCGTTTCCAGAAGATGGCGCAACAGGACAAGGAGACTCTCAAGTTTTTCAAGATCACTCTCGAAGATCTGGAGAAGGGTGCGGACCTCAAGTCCTACGATCCGGCCGATGAGAGCGGGGAGTTCATGCGCAGGGCCAAGGATGAAACCGAGGATCTGGATGAGACTCCGAAGTGGCCTACCGGCCTGGATCCGGTCAAGCGTGAGTCGCTCTTTGTTCTCAAAGACCTGGTGGGTCTAACGGAAAGTGCTAGGATGGCCGGAGTCATCAAGTGACGGGGGACGGGCCAGGCTTCATGTCGGAACTATCCGCCAACCTTGCGGAAATCGAGGCTCGCATTCATGCCGCCTGCGACCGGTCGCATCGGGACCGGTCCTCGGTCGAACTGATCGCCGTATCGAAGACGTTTCCGGTTGAATCCATCCGCGAGGTGGCGGCTGGCGGACATCGGGTTTTTGGCGAAAGCCGCTTGCAGGAGGCCGAGCTAAAGATTCCGGATCTGCCTTCCGGGTTGATCTGGCATTTCATCGGCAGGCTTCAGCGCAACAAGGTGCGCCGGATTCTTCCGCTCTTTCCGGTGATTCATGCGGTGGATTCCCTTCGCCTCGCCGATTACATGGATGGGGTTGCGGGGGAATTGGGGCTTTTTCCCAAGGTTTTTCTCCAGGTCAACCTCGCGGGTGAGGACTCCAAGGGCGGCTTTGATCCGGCATTGTTGCGGGAGCAGGTGGATGAACTGATGGCTCTCCAAAGGGTTGAAGTCATCGGCCTTATGTCCATCCCGCCCGCGGTGGAGGATCCCGAACTATCGAGACCGTGGTTTGTCCAGCTCCGTGAACTGCGGGACGAGTTGGAATCCCGGGCGGGGGTGGCGATACCAGCCTTGAGCATGGGCATGAGCGGTGACTTCGAAGTGGCGATCGAGGAGGGGGCCACTCACGTCCGGGTGGGATCTTCCATTTTCGGAAAACGTGCGTATCGGGTCGACGGCGAGCTGGGTTGAGTGCACGATCCCGACATGCCAAACGGGATTGAGAACGCGGCCGTGATCGGTGAAGAGTTCGCGCTGGTGTTTTCCGACGGAGCGGAAGTCTATCTCCCTCTGCCGATGCTCAGGCGCGCCTGCCCTTGCGCAGTCTGTCAGGGGGAACCGGATGCCCTCGGGAGGGTTGTCCGGCCGAAAGTCGAGTATGGACCGAAGTCGTTCGGTCTCCTCCGTTTCCAGCAGGTCGGGGGCTATGCAATCCAGTTTTTCTGGGCGGACGGGCATTCCTCGGGCATTCACACCTTCGACTATCTGCGCCGCCTATCGGAGATGACCCCGGGGTGATGATTTCCAGCTTCAAGCCAATCCGTGATTTCCAGCGATTCCGAGCTCCAGACGGTCGGGTTTCTTTCCCAGAAGGAAGCCGCATCGCTCGCTGAAGCGGGGTTTCCGACCGTGGGCAGCCTGTTGGAGCATTTGCCCAAAAGGCACGAGGATCGCAGGCGCTTCGACTCGTTTCCCAACCAGCCGACCTCGGCACCGGTGTCTCTGAAGGGCATGGTGGTTGATTGCTCACGCAAGGGCTTCGGCAAGGGGAGGGGTTTCTTTGAAGCGGTCTTGATGGATGGCAGTGGCGGATTGTTTGGTTCCGGCAAGATCACCTGCCGATGGTTCAACATGCCGTTCCTGCATCGCTATCTGGCCGCTGGCCAGGAGTTGGTGGTGTATGGCAAGGTGAAGGATCTTGCAGGGCGGCTGGTGATCGATCATCCGGAATTCGAGGTGCTGCGAGAGGACGCGTCTGGGGAGGGAGCCATCCATGTCGACCGAATCGTTCCAATCTATCGCAATGTTTCCGGAATTTCCCAAAGGCAGCTTCGCGAAATTCTCTATCAATTGGTCTGCGGCGATGGGACCCACATTCCCGATGGAGTCCTGAGTCATGCCACGAGCCGTCGCGATATCCTGAAAAGCGCCCACTTCCCGGATACGTTGGAAGCGGCGGCCCGGGCCCGGCGCTGCCTCGCTCTTGAGGAGTTTTTTGCGATCCAGCTCAATGCGGCATGGCGGAAGGCGCGGCATCGGAGGCTGGACGGCCGTGTTCTCGGTCGCAAGACCACCTTGCTCACCGAGTTTTACCAAAGTCTTCCGTTTGACCTGACTGAGGCGCAGAAGCGCGCCATCCGGGAGATTATTGGCGACATGAGGACGCCGGCGCCGATGAACCGGCTCCTGCAGGGAGATGTGGGTGCGGGTAAAACCTTCGTAGCGATGGCGGCGATGCTTCTCGCGGTGGATTCCGGCTGTCAGGCCGCTTTGATGGCTCCAACACAAATTCTTGCGGAACAGCATTACCTCACCTTCCGGCGATGGTTGGAACCGCTCGGCCTGCGGATCGCGCTCAAGACCGCCAACCGGGACGAGTCGTGCGGCACCGAAGCCGATTCGGAAGCCGCCATGATCATCGGCACCCATGCCTTGCTTCATCAGGAAGGAGCGTTCCGTGATCTGGGATTCATCGTTATCGATGAGCAGCACAAGTTCGGAGTGGACCAGCGGGCGGGGCTCATTCGCAGAGGGACCTTGCCGGATGTTCTGGTCATGACCGCAACGCCGATCCCTCGGACCCTGGCGATGACGGTCTATGGCGACATGGATGTCTCGGTGCTCGACGAAAAGCCCCCGGGGCGCGGCAAGGTGGTCACCGCGGTGCGCGCGGGTGCGAAGCAGAAGGACATCACGGATTTCGTGAAAACGAAGCTCGATGAGGGACGTCAGGTGTATCTGGTGTATCCGCTGGTCGAGGAGAGCGAGTCCCTGAAGGCGGAATCCGCAGTGGCGGCCCACGCGAAATGGACCAAGCGGCTTTCCAAGTTCGAGGTGGGTTTGCTTCACGGCAAACTGAAACCAGAGGAGAAGGAGGCGGTCATGGAGGGATTCCGGTCGGGACGCATCCATGTGCTGGTTGCCACCACGGTCATCGAGGTGGGTGTGGATGTTCCGAATGCCACGGTGATGATCCTGCATCATGCGGAGCGCTTCGGGCTCGCGCAGATCCACCAGCTCCGGGGAAGAATCGGCCGCGGTGGTCACAAGGGCTACTGCATCCTGCTGACGGAGGGGGCCAACCCGGAATCGGTCGAGAAGCTTTCGGTCCTTGAAAAAAGTGCGGACGGTTTTGTCATCGCCGAAGAGGACCTGCGGCTCCGCGGGCCTGGGGATGTTCTGGGAACCGCGCAGAGCGGGATGGCTGAGTTCCGGTTCGTTGATTTTTTGTCGGATGTTGCGCTGCTCAAGGAGGCTCGATCTCTGGCGGATCGGATTCTGGATGAGGACCCCGACCTGTCCGGCCGCCATGCAGATTGCCGGCCCTTGATTCTCGATCCCGCCTGGTCCGCGGGGGCGACCGCTTCGATCTGAGCCGCCCCATTTGATGGGTGGGTGTCACGCCCGCCTTGCCATGGTGCTCCGGGTGCGTATCGTCGCGGCTTGCTCCCATGACGCCGTTTCTGAGAAAAATCCTCGGGATGAACTGGGTGCTCGTGCTGGTGATGTACGGGCTCCTGATTTTCGGCGTTTTCATGATCGAGAGCGCAGCCCGCCATCTTCCGGTTTCCAAGGAGGTTCTCGGGCAGTTTGGCAGCGCGGGGGCTTATTATGCGTGGATGCAGAAGCGGTGGATTCTGATCGGCAGTGTGGCTTACTTCGGGGCGGCGTTCATCGACTACCGCTGGATCCGCTGGCTGGGCATACCGTTTTATCTGGTGAGCATGGCGATGATGGTGCTTGCGATGCAGCAGGATGACTCGGTTCACCGTCTCAGCCTGTTCGGGCTGACCTTTCAGCCGGCTCAGCTCGGGATTTCTTCGGGAATTCTCCTGATTTCCTGGTTGGTCCAGGATCTGCCGAAGCTGCACCGCTGGTTTGGCGCGCCGTTCATGCGCATCGCCCTCATCGGGGTGATTGCGGCGGTCCCATTTCTGATGGTGATGAAAATGGGGGACATGGGGTCGGCGCTGGTATGGATACCGGTTTCGATCGTGGCCTTGCTGATTGGCGGGGCCCCATTCCGATACCTGTCGTTCATGGGGCTGATCGGAGCTGGGATGATCCCTCTGTTGTATTTCATCGCGCTGCCCCTGGTTTCGGAGCGGGGGCCTCAACGCATTGATACCTGGCTGAGGATGATGAGGGGGCAGGAGGTCAATATCGCCGACGAGGGCTACGCTCCTCACAATATCTCGATGGCGGTCGGCAAGGCCGGTTGGAAGGGGGTAGGTTGGAAGGCGACTGCGGAAGAGGGTTCCCTCCACGCAAAGGCTTTCATTCCGAAGGATACCGCGCACAACGACTACATTTTCGCCGTGATTGCCGAAGAACTGGGCTTCCGCGGCAGTCTTCTTCTGCTTTCCGCCTTCACCCTCCTGCTGATCCAGGGCTTGTTCATCGCGTTTTACAGCAGGGACGTTTGCGGCCGCTTGCTGGTGAGCCTGGTGGTTGCCCTGTTTTTCGCGCATGTGTTCGAGAGCATCGGCATGTGCGTCCTGCTGATGCCGATCACCGGCATTCCGCTGCCTCTGGTCAGCTACTCAGGCACCTTCGTGGTGATCTGCATGATGCTGCTCGGCTTGGTGCAGAGTGTTTGGATCCACCGCCATGTGAAGCCCGTTGCGGCGGAAAAGCCTGCTGCGGAGGCCTGAATCGGGTCCAAGGGCGTCCGAGGGTTCGTTTTTCAAGGCTTGCCCCGGCCCGGGGAGGGGGATAAACGCCCCTCGTCATGGCCAAGAAACCAGTAGTGCTCATCATTCGCGACGGCTGGGGTGTGAATCCCGGAGGACAGGAAACCGCCGAAAAAGACGGAAATGCCACCTTGCTGGCCCACACACCGTTTCACGACGAGATGCTGGAGGCTTACCCGAAAGGCTTCCTGAGCGCCTCAGGTCTGGATGTGGGTCTGCCTGCCGGGCAGATGGGCAACTCCGAGGTGGGCCACCTCAACCTCGGTGCCGGACGAATTGTCTATCAGGACCTCACCCGCATCAACAAGGCGATCGAGGAGGGAGCGCTTGCCTCCAATCCCGTGTTCGCCGGCATGCTTGCGAAAGCGAAGTCCTCGCGGCTTCATTTCATCGGCTTGGTCTCCGATGGTGGCGTTCACAGCCATCAGGACCAGTTGATTGCCATGGTCAGGCTGGCCAAGGAAGCCGGAGTGGAGGACATCATGATCCACGCCATCACCGATGGACGTGACACTTCGCCGACGGGAGGTGAGGCCTACCTTGCGAAGGTGGAGGACGAGGCTGCGAAATGCGGCGCGCAGATTGCCACCGTGGTGGGCCGCTATTTCGCCATGGACCGCGACAAGCGTTGGGATCGCGTCAAGCTCGCCTGGGATGCCATCGTGCTTGGCAAGGGCGAAAAGCGCGACGTGCTCGCCAGTGAGGCGGTTGCCGATTACTACCGTCTGGACAAGACGGACGAGTTCATGCCCGCCATGGTCTTCACCGAGGCGGACACCCAGCGGGTGAGGGATGGGGACGTGATCCTGTTTTTCAATTTCCGCGCCGACCGGGCCCGTGAGATTTCCGACGCTTTCCTGAAGGACGACTTTGACGGATTTGATCGCACGGTGGTGCCGAAGACCGCCTATCACACGCTCACCGAGTATGACGCGACTTACACCTGCCCGGCGGTGTTTGCGTCCGAGGATCTGAAACAGGTCCTAGGCGAGGTGGTTGCCGCGGCCGGGAAAACGCAGATGCGCATTGCCGAGACGGAGAAGTATCCGCACGTCACGTATTTCTTCAATGGAGGCGTCGAAGCGCCGAATCCGGGTGAAGACCGGGTCATCATTCCCTCACCCAAGGACGTGCCCACCTATGACTTCAAGCCGGAGATGAGTGCTCCCCAGGTGACGGACACGGTGGTCGAGAAGTTGAAGGACTATGATCTGGTGATTCTCAATTTTGCGAATCCCGACATGGTCGGTCACACCGGTGTGGTGGAGGCTGCCATCAAGGCATGCGAAACCATCGATGCGGGCGTGAAGGCCGTGGTTGAGGAAACGCTTCGCCTCGGTGGAAAGTTGCTGATCACTGCGGATCACGGAAACTGCGAATACATGCGGAATCCCGACGGATCACCCAACACCGCCCACACCACGAATCTTGTCCACATCGTTTATGTGGCGGAGGATGCAAAGGCGTTTGAAGTCAAGGATGGCATCCTTGCCGATGTGGCCCCCACCTTGCTCGACATGATGGGCCTGGCCAAACCCGCCGAAATGACAGGGGCCAGCCTGTTGATCAGGAAGTGACCGAACTTCGCCGCAGCCGCCTCATTCGGTGAAGACGAGGAAGGCCCGGCCTCGTGCCGGGATTTCCACGCTCACCCGGGCTGTCGAAGATGCGTCCAACGGGATCTCGGCGACTGCGGTGCCGTCGATCGACAGGCGGGCCTTGTTGCGCAATCCGGTGTAGTGGAGGGGAATGCGGATTTCCCTTCGGATGGACGAGGGCAGGGGATTGTAGATGCACGCGAGGCCCTTTTCCCGTCCGGAGGGATTGGCATGGAGAATCCCGTCCCAGTCCCTGCCAGTGGGGCGGCGGAGGTGGATGATCTCGCCGTTGTCCAGGACATCGCGGTGTTGTTTGTAGAAGGAGACCCACTTCCTGACTAGAGCCTTCGTTTCCGGGGAATCGAACAATCTTGGCCCGCGGAAGCAGGCCTGCACGCCGTAGCCAAGCAGGTTGGCGAATCGCGCCTCGTAGTGGGGCAGATGGTCCTTGAGGGGTTCGATGGTGGCCGCCGCTCCACCGCCGTGATACTGGGAAAGCGGAACGAACATCCAGCCCATGCTCTGGGTGCGGGACCAGGTGCCGTCATACATGTTCTGGCGCTCGATGATCTCCTGTTCGGCCCGCGGCAGGCTCCAGTTTGTCTCCCGATATCCCATGCCGCACTTGTTGGCTCCGGTGAGAAAGTACCAATCCGGGATGTTGAGGTAGACGCCATCGGCGCGGAGCGCCTTGTATTGATCGGTGATGGCTTTCCACATGACCCACTGCGAGTCCTCGATGCCCCGGTGAAAAGGATGGTCGGCCGCCGCGCACAGGTCGCCCGGATAGGAACCGTCGTTCTCGAACACGGAGAACCCGGCATGACGGGCGAAGGCCGTGATGTTGGACAAATAGTCTCGTCCCCAGGCCGTGCCGAGGCATGGCATCACCCCGTATCGGGGCGGGCTGCCCCGGGTGTTGTCCTTGGGATCCGCGGCACCGCGGGAGGCGAGCAGCGAGTATCCGCCCAGAGCCACGCCCTTGCTGCGCCCGTAGTCCGCCAGTTCCTTGTAGCGGTCCCAGTAAGCGATGTCGCGGCTTTCAAAGTTGAAGCCCGAACCAAAGGACATGATGACCATTTCAAAACCGACATCCGCTGCTTGGTCGATGGCCTCGCGAATGGTTGCCGGATCCGAGTGGACCTTGTGGAACATGAGCGGGTTTTCGTGGGTCCAAGGTGCGATGATGCGGTACATCTTCCGCCGCGCGAGTGAACGGCGCTCCCTTTCGGTCGAGTCGAGCAACAGTTCGAAGGTGCGGAAGGATTCAAACGGAGACTCGTTTGTTAGATCCACATCGGGTCCTCGTGGCGGGGCGCAGCGCAACAGGCAGGGCGTTTTCCGGTCGTAGTGCACCTGGGTGCCGTATTCCGGATCTGCCAGAAAGGCGACACATGGGTTGGCATACTCGGGAGCCATGTCGCCGAAGGCCATGTCCGTTTCCACCCAGAGGTTGAACTTCTCCTCACGCGGTGTCGTGTTGACCGAGGATTCCACTTCCGCGAGCTTGAGTTCATGGGAAGTGAATGAGGTGATCCTCACCGGCTTGCCGCCGCCATGGGTGAGGGTGAGCCATTTCGAGAACAAGGGGATGCCGTCATAGAGTTCGTAATGCACGGAGATCCGGGGCAGGTCTTCGCGAGGAGCGGAGGCGCGGGGCTCGGCCGCTTTTCGGATGGCGATCGACCGCATGTGGCAGCGAACCAGTTCCTGGCGCAGGTCGTGGCCTGTGTAGTCGCCTCCATTGCCACCGCGGCCCACCTTGCCGATGCGGATTTTCACGGGCCTGCCCTCGAATGGCAGGCTGGCCACGTTCTGGAAGGTCCTGCCGTCCTGACTAGCCTCGCAGATGACCTTGCCATCTTCGAGGCGTGCCCTCAGCCGCACTGGGTTTTCCCGTTGAAAGCGGCCGCCTAGTCCTGCCGGGGTTTCGAAGACCTGCTGGTTCGGCCGGATGATGAAATGCACAGGCGGGCCCACAGCCGGGATCAGGGCCAATCCGGGTCCCCAGGCGTTGGAGTGGGTGTCGTCACCGGCGTCGAGTTCCAGTTCGACCGAGGCGGCATCCTCCGGCCAATCGCGCTCGGCAAAAACCGAGGTGTCTGGAAATGCCATGATTTCCCCGGATTTTCCTTCGTTCGAGAATGAAGAGCGAGGATGGGTCTTGCTGGTCGTGATCGCCCACCCCTCATGCGGCGGTTTGAAAGCGCCGAAGGTTTCTTCAAAGGCAACGATCCCGTCGAGCCGGGTCGGGGCTGCTGGCGGCGGATCGTAGTGCATGACCACCTGCCGGCCCGGCGGTGGCCACGGGTGGTCTTTGGCCAACCATTCGGGACGCTTTTTCCACTCGAGGCGTTTGGTGATCGGTGCTTCTTCCCAGCGGACGAACCGGTAAGAACCGGGTAAAGGCTTGAGCCCGCCGATCCATTCCTCCTTGAGGTAGTTCTGGACCGGCTGTCCGGTCAAACCACCCACCGGGTACTCCGTTCCATCGAGCGTGACCCTGGCCTCCGGCGAAACGGCGCGAAGCAAGTGTTCTCCGGTCACGAGGTTCTCGAGCGTGACGGTCGCTGCGTTGGGATTCAGCCGGATCACGCGGCGCACCAGACCGTTCTCCATGGTGAGTTCGCCGGCTTTCCGGTCTTCCGAGACCTTGGCCTTGTAGGCCGATGGATCGACGAGCCAGTCCGCATCGGCTGACCCGCCCGGCAGTCCTGGGGCGGCGAGGAGCATGAATGCGCTGAAGAGGGCTGGGGGAAGAAAACGAGGATACGGGTGCATGGGGACCAAAACGACCACCATCAAACGCGGGCTTAGCTGGCAATCGTTCAAGGTCCCTGGAATCGACCGGCCGACAAGCCCCTCAATCCATGCGGTGCAAATTGGAGAAATGGACCACAAATCCCGATTTTTCTCCTAGCCCGGAGCGGGATGCGGATTACTCTCGGCTCGTGCCGGAGGGGGATTGAAAAGATCCGCTTCCAGTCCAGTTTTCCGCAGCGAAATTCCCATGAATCTGACACTCAAAGTATGGCGGCAGTCCGGGCCCAAGGCCCAGGGCAGGATGGAAACCTACGACGCGAAGGACATTCCGGCCGAGGCGTCCTTCCTCGAAATGCTCGATATCGTCAACGAGCGCCTCGTGCAAAAGGGCGATGAGCCGATCCACTTTGACCACGATTGCCGTGAAGGCATCTGCGGCACCTGCTCCCTTACGATCAACGGAATTCCCCACGGCAAGGATCGTGGTGTGACCACCTGCCAGGTGCACATGCGCAAGTTCAAGGACGGCGACACCATCTGGATCGAGCCCTTCCGCGCGAATTCGTTCCCGGTCATCCGCGACCTTATCGTCGATCGCTCGGCCTTCGATCGCATCATCACGGCTGGTGGCTACGTGGATGTGCGCACCGGCTCCGCGGTGGACGCCAATGCCGTGCCGATCGCCAAGGACAAGGCGGATGCTGCTTTTGACGCCGCCGCCTGCATCGGTTGCGGAGCATGTGTGGCATCCTGCAAGAACGCCTCCGCCATGCTCTTCGTCGCCGCCAAGGTTTCCCACCTCGGCCACTTGCCGCAGGGCCAGCCGGAGCGCGACAAGCGCGTGCTGGCGATGGTCCGTCAGATGGACTCCGAAGGTTTCGGCAACTGCACCAACCAATACGAATGCGAAGCCGCCTGCCCGAAGGAGATCAGTGTCGATCACATCGCGCGTCTCAACCGGGACTACGCCATGGCCGTCGTTCGCGAGCAGCTCGTGGCACCCTGAGAATTCCGGAATAGCCGGGTGCTTTCCCACCTCAGATGCTCATGTCCCGCCCCTGCTTTTTCCTCGCCCTCATCGGATTGTCCCTTGCGTCCTGCCACGCCGGGGACGACAAGAAACCTGTCATGGAAACCAGCGCCGAGAAACCCGCGGAACCCGCCGGCAAAGTCGTCAAAACCGATGAGGAGTGGAAGAAGCTCCTCACTCCCGAGCAATACCGCATCCTCCGGCAGGCCGGCACCGAGGCCCCGAACGGAGCGGTTTACAAGGAGTTCAAGCATCAGGGGAAGGGAACTTATCACTGCGCCGGTTGCGGTGCGCTGCTGTTCTCGTCCAATGAGAAGTTTGATTCCGGCTGCGGATGGCCATCATTCTACGATCCCGCCAAGGCCGAGAACGTCACCACCAAAAAGGACCTCAGCATGGGCATGGTCCGCGTGGAGGTGAACTGCGCGAAGTGCGGAGGCCACCTTGGCCACGTGTTCGAAGGCGAAGGGTTCAAGACTCCGACTGACAAGCGCTATTGCATCAACGGCGTGGGTCTCAAGTTCGTGCCTGCCAAGGAATAGACGGACTTGCTCCGGAGACTCCGGGGTTTCAAGATCCGCCGCATGAATTTCGGCATCATCGGCACCGGCATGATCGGCCGGCTTCACGCACGCGCCATCGGCGCCATGGACGGCGGGGTCCTCCACTCGGTCTTCAACCACAGCGGGGAAAAAGCCCGGGCCGTCGGCGAGGAATTCGGAGTGCCTGCCTTCGATGACCTTCAGGCGTTTCTATCGGATCCCGCCTTGGAGGTTGTCACGGTTTGCACGCCATCCGGCGCCCACTACGAGCCCGCGCTTGCCGCCTTGTTGGCGGGGAAACATGTTCTGATAGAGAAACCCCTCGAGGTGACCACCGCCCGTGTGGATCACCTGATGGAGGTGGCCCGGGAGCGTGGGCTGGTGCTCGCCTCCGTGCTCAACCGGCGCTTCACTCCGGCCATGGATGCGTTTCGCCGGGCGGTCGGCCAGGGGCGCTTCGGGCGGATCACATCCGCCTCCTGTTACGTGAAGTGGTTTCGCGACCAGGCTTACTACGATTCCGCCGACTGGCGCGGGACCTGGGCGCTCGACGGCGGTGGAGCGCTGATGAATCAGGCCATCCATGCCATCGACGCCCTTCTCCAACTCGCCGGGCCGGTGCGGGCCGTCCAGGCCACCACTGCCTGCCTGGCACACGAACGCATTGAAATTGAGGACATCGGCGCTGCCGTGATCGAGTTCGAAAGCGGTGCCCGCGGTGTGATCGAAGGTTCCACCTGTTGCTGGTCCTCCACCGGTCATCCGGTGAGAATCCAGATCTGTGGCACCGAGGGCTCCGTCTTTCTTGCCGACGAGGCATTCGAGGTCTGGGATTTCAGGGATGACCGCCCGGAGGATGAAACCATCGCCGCAAGCCTGATGAGCGGCTCTTCCGCCGGGCTGGGTGCGAACAATCCCACCGCGATCGGATTTCTCCAGCACCAGCGCAATTTCGAGGACTTCGCCGCCGCCGTCCGCGAAGGACGCGAACCGTCAACCTCTGCGCGCAGCGCGCGTCCGGCCATTGCCTTGATCGAGGCGATCTATCAGAGCGCAGGCGGCGCGGGCAGGGTGCTTCTTTAGATGCTGCCGCTGCGGCGGATCGGTTAGATGCCGTCGAGCATGCCCTTGAGGTTGCCGAAGAAGCTGTCCAGGTCGTCGGGCGAGGCCTCGGCTCCGAGGATGTCGTCGTAGGTCGTGTGGTCCAGATACTCGTCGTCGAGCTCGCCGATGAACGAGCTCGGCTGGCAGCCGGTTTCCTGGCCCCACTTCACGCGCTTGGTGCAGTAGGTCATCGTCAGTTGGTCCTGCGCGCGGGTGATCCCCACATAGAGCAGCCGTCGTTCCTCGTCTTTGGTGCCCTCCACGATGCTCCGCGAGTGGGGCAGGAAGCCTTCTTCGAGGCCCACCAGGAAAACAAACGGAAACTCAAGCCCCTTCGATGCGTGCAGCGTGATCAAGGTGGCCCCCTGTTTTTTCTCCAGGTCATCGTCTTCCCGATCGGACGCGAGCGCCGAATCATCGAGGAAAGTCTGGAGTTTCTTCCCCTTGGCGACATGGGCGCGAAGTGAATCGATGACCATCTGGATGCCCTCGCCGCGCTGCTGTTTTTCGTTCTCGGTCTTGCACCCCCGTTCGATCCACTCGCGGTATTCGATCTCGGTCACCAGCCCATGGAGGACGTCCGCCGGGTTTTCGCCGGCGAGGTCGATCCGGTTTTTTGCTCCGGCGATCAGGGCGACGAAGGACTCGATCGCTCCCCGGGTCTTGGCCCCCAGGGTTGCCGTGAAATTCGGGTCGCACAAAGCCTGCCAGACCGATTCGTGATGCTCGCGGCTCCAGTCGGTGGCCAGCACGGCCGTGGACTGGCCGATCCCGCGGTTCGGTGCGTTGAGGATCCGCAGCAGCGGCACGTCAGCATCCGGCGCGGCGAGTAGCTGGGCGTAGGCCAGCACGTCGCGCACTTCCCGGCGGTCATAGAAACTCTGGGCCCCCACCATCCGGTAGGGGATCTTGCGTTCGCGCAGGGCGAGTTCGAGCTTCCGGCTCTGGCCGTTGGTGCGGAAGAGCACGGCGAAGTCCTCCCAGGTCCGTCCCACCGCACTGCGCCCGGCGAGAATCTCCTCGGCGATGAACTCGGCTTCCTCGTCATCGCCGGGCATGGCCACCAGGCGGACGTTGTCCCCGCCGCGGCGGGTGGAGCGCAGGACCTTCTCGCGCCTGCCTGCGTTGTGCTTGATCAGGCTGTTGGCCGTGTGCAGCACGGCGTGGGTGGAGCGGTAGTTTTCCTCAAGGCGGATGATCGTCGGGTTGTCGAAAAAGCGCTCGAATTCCAGAATGTTCGCCACCTCGGCGCCGCGCCAGCCGTAGATCGACTGGTCGTCATCTCCCACCACGCAGACATGATAGGGTGGTCCCACGAGCTGCTGGAGCAACTGCATCTGCAGCGCGTTGGTGTCCTGGAACTCATCCACCGTGACGCGGGTGAAACGCTGGCGGAAGACCTCCCGGACGTCCGCGTGTTCGCGCAGGATCTGCTCCGCGAAAAGCAGGAGGTCGTCGAAGTCCACCGCATTCTGGGCGCGTAGTTCGTTCTGATAGGCCACGGCGAGACTGGCGAAATAGTCATCTTCCAGATTGGCCGGATCCTGACCTTTGTTTTTGCAATTCGAGATCGCGCCGAGCACGGTTTCCGGTTTCACCTTCTCGTCGGTGCCGCCCTTGCGGACGAGGAGTTGTTTCATGATGCCCACCTGGTCCGAGTGTGAGCAGATCGAGAAGTTCTTCTTGTAGCCCAGTTTGTCGATGCCGCCGCGGAGCAGCCGCACGCACAGCGAGTGGAAGGTGCACACGGTCATTTCGGAGGCCGCCTTCTTGGAAACCATTCCGCCGATGCGTTCGCGCATTTCGTTGGCGGCCTTGTTGGTGAAGGTCACCGCGAGGATCTGATCGGGCGGAATCCGCTTCTCCAGCATGTGGGCGATGCGGCAGGTCACGGTCCGGGTCTTGCCCGTGCCGGCCCCTGCCAGGATCATGACCGGCCCGTCCAGAGAGGCGACGGCCTGGCGCTGGGCGTTGTTCAGGGATTCGAAGGAAAACGAGGAGGCCATGGGCGCGGCGCATCCAAGCGGGGAGCGCGTTTCGTGGCCAGTCCGGAGTGGGGGGCGCCCCGGCTTTTCGTCCGAATCTCATTTTCCCTCACCTTCGAAGATGTTTTCTCTTGCCAAGCTCCGCTCCACTTCCGATACATCGCCGCCCGCGCAAGCGGGATGGTAAGGGTAGATGCCCGAGTGGCTAAAGGGGGCAGACTGTAAATCTGCTGGCTAACGCCTACGCTGGTTCGAATCCAGCTCTGCCCACCATTTCTTCCGGAAGCGCGGTTGTTTCCGGGTTCATGGCATCCTTGAAGTGCTTGCTGAATGGTTCCGAGTCCGTTGGTGCAGACTCGCTCGTGTTCCAGGCGAGGGCCTGTGGGATTTTGCGGGTGGCCCCGGGTTCTTCGAAGACGACCCGGATCGCTTCGCTTTTGCGCGAGTGGAATACATCGGCAGCCACCGGCAAGGTGGGTCTAACAGCCAGGCGGCGGCGATCGGGGGTATCAGCGGCAGGTCATGCATCGGTCAGGGGTGGGTAGCCATGGCTCAGGCGGCGCGGGTGCAGCAGTGTTTGGATTTGCGGCCGGATCCGCAGGGGCAGGGGGCGTTGCGGGCTTCGCCGCGTGCGGCGGGCACCCGGCGAAGCATCGGGGATTTGGGATTCGCCGGAGAAGAGGGGGCTTCCGTCACCTGCCGCAGGAAGGCCCCCATGCCGGCGGCCGCCTGAAACGCGTTGCGGAGGGCCTCCTCCTTGATCGAATCCATCAGCGAGACAAACAGCGAGTAGGCCTCGTTCTTGAACTCCACGAGTGGATCCTTCTGCCCTTGTGCGCGAAGATAGACGCCTTCGCGAAGTTCATCCATGGCCGCAAGGTGTTCCTGCCACTGGCCATCCACCGCCATGAGAACCATCCGGCGTTCCTCCTGCTCCAGCCACTCCGCAGGCAGGTCGCGGGTCCGCTCCTGATAGGCGTCTCGGGTTTTGGAAACCAAAAGCTCGGTCAGCGCGCGGGGATCGGCGGGGGCCACCTCGTCCTCGCGCAGCGAAACCGGCAGCGAGGCGCGCAGGTGGCGCAGCAGCGGGCCTGCCTCGTCGGATGGGTTGCCGCATTCATCGAGATGCCGGGCGACCACCTGGGGCACCGTCTCCTCGATGAGATCGTGGATCATGCGCCGGGTGTCCTCGGTGGCGAGCACTTCGTTGCGGTAGCCATAGACGATCTCGCGCTGGAGATTCATCACATCGTCGAAGTCGAGCACGCGCTTGCGGCTCTTGTAGTCCCTTTGCTCGACCTGGCGTTGCGCGGATTCCACGAGTGAGCCCAGAGGATTTCCCCGCGAGCGGCCGGCCTGCTCGATGAGGGCGGCCATCTGGTCGGGCGAGGCGTGGTTCCTCATGAGATCATCCTCCAGCGAGATGAAGAACTGCGAACGACCGGGGTCGCCCTGGCGCGAGCATCGTCCGCGCAACTGGCGGTCCACCCGCCGCGAGGGGTGGCGCTCGGTGCCGATGACGAAGAGGCCGCCCAGTTCGGCGACTCCGGCTCCGAGTTTGATGTCGGTGCCGCGGCCGGCCATGTTGGTGGAGACGGTGACCGCGCCGCGCCGTCCGGCGAGTTCGATGATGGCGGCTTCCTGCTCGTGAAACTTCGCGTTGAGCACCGAATGCGGGATGTCCGCGCGTTTCAGCAGGCGGGAGAGAGTCTCTGAGTCCTCCACGGACCCGGTGCCAACGAGCACCGGCTGGCCGGCCAGGTGGGCCTCGCGGATCTTTGCGACCACGGCGTTGTATTTCTCCCTGCGGGTGCGGAAGATCTGGTCGTTTTCATCGACGCGGATGTTCGGCCGGTGGGTGGGCACGGGAAGCACGTCGAGCTGATAGATATCATGAAACTCGGCGGCCTCGGTCTCGGCGGTGCCGGTCATGCCGGAGAGTTTCTGATAGAGACGGAAGTAGTTCTGGAGGGTGATCGTGGCGAAGGTCCTGGTCTCCTTCTCGACCGTGACCTCCTCCTTGGACTCCACCGCCTGGTGCAGACCGTCCGACCAGCGGCGCCCGGGCATCTCGCGGCCGGTGCTCTCGTCGATGATGACCACCTTGCCCTCGCGGATCACGTAGTGGACGTCCTTCTCATAAAGGCAGTAGGCCTTGAGGAGTTGGGCGATGCCGTGGATGCATGAGGCTCGCTCCGCGGTGCGGGCGAGGAGGGTCTGGCGTGCCGCGGCGCGCGCCTCTTCGGTGAGGTCGGGATCCCGGTCGATCCGTGCAACGAGGGCCTCGGTATCGGGAAGAGTGAAGGATTCCGGATCGTCTGGAGCGAGGAAAAGCCTGCCTTTTTCCATGAGGTCGGCATCGTTCGTTTTCTCGTCCACGGTGAAGAACAGGTGCTCTTTGAGTTTGAGCACGTCCTTGCGGAGGGCTCCCTGCTGGTAGGAAAGCTCGGTTTTCTCCAGAAGCCGGCGGAGTTCGGGGTCCTCCATGAACCTGAGGAACCTCCGGTTGCGCGGTTGGCCGAGTTTCAGCTTGTACAGGCACTCGCCGGCGGAGGTCCGGTCGCCATCCGCAAGATGACGGGAAGCCTCGTCCGCGATTGAGTTGCACAAGCGGGTTTGCTCCTTGAAGAGGCGTGAAACGACGGGACGGAGCGCTTCGAAGGGGTGGCTGTTTCCCGAGGATGCGCCGGTGATGATCAATGGCGTGCGGGCCTCGTCGATAAGGATGGAGTCGACCTCGTCGATGATCGCGAAGTAATGCCCGCGCTGGACCTGGCCGGCTGCGGTGGTGGCGATGCCATTGTCCCGCAGATAGTCGAAGCCGAATTCCGAGTTGGTTCCGTAAGTGATGTCGAGGGCATAGGCCTCCCGGCGTTCGTCGGGTGCCATTTCGTGGGTGACGCAGCCGACGCTGAGTCCGACGAAGCGGAACAGGACGCCCATCCACTCCGAGTCCCGCCGCGCGAGGTAGTCGTTGACGGTGACGACGTGGACGCCGAGTCCGGCAAGCGCGTTGAGGTAGACGGGCAGGGTGGCGACCAGGGTTTTGCCCTCGCCGGTTTGCATTTCAGCGATCATCCCGCGGTGCAGGGCGACTCCGCCGATGAGCTGGACGTCGAAGTGGATCATGTCCCAGCGCTGGATCCGGCCATTCACTTCGGCCTCGGTTCCGCAGAGGCGCCGGGCGGCGTTTTTCACCACGGCGTAGGCTTCCGGCAGAATGCGGTCCAGATACTTCGCTCGCGCGGCGGCGAATCCGGGCTCGATCGCATGAAAGACGGACTTGGCCTGCTCGATGCCCTCCGGAGTAGCGGCCACGGTGCGGGGTAGCGAACGGAATTCGTCGCGAAGCACCTGAAACCGCTCGTCAATGCGGCGGGCGACCTCTTCCAGCCCGTCCGGGCTCATAGCCTCGATGCTTGTCTTCGGTGGTGCGTCGAGCGCGTGATAGCGCGAGAGGTGGGATTTCCACTGTCGGGTGAGGTCGCGGAGTTTCTCCTCGGGCTCGCGCTGAAGGGCGCCTTCGATCTCGTTGATGCGGGCCACGGTGGGCCGGATGCGGTTGATCTCGCGGTCGTTTTTGTTTCCGAGGAAACCTGGAAGAAGTTTGTGAAGCATGGAAATGGGGTGGGGTGGGCGGGAGCCCGGGTTGGGAATGGATGGAGGACAAATCCGGACATCGACTCCGGGTCCGTTTGGCTCGTCGGTTTTTCGCGATCGAAAGCCTGATTTCAGGGATGGCGGCCACACGAGAGGCCGTTGCGGTGGGACCCGTGATGGGGTGCATTCGGATTTCGCGGACCGTGGTCCGGTCCGTGACAAATCAAGCCCGGGCCGGGGGCGCGCGGCCCTGCATGGCACCCCGCCGCATCGTGGCAGGGATTCTTTCCTCCAGCGCCATGATGCCGAACCGCGTCACCACGATCAGGTTGGCGGAAGCTTCCAGGCGAGGGCCTGGAGGGGCCAGCATGAGCGGATCGGAGACCCTGCCGGCTGTGGCGCTGTCCTTGGCTGCGAGTGAAAGCCCCACGCCGTCCGGAGATTCATCGCGGCGTGTTCTGGAGTAGTCTCCGCAGATGGCGTTGAGGCCGAGGAGCGCCACCAGCGCGAGGACCCAAGGGATCCATGCGTTGCGCGGCGTGCGTTTCTCTTCCTCCGTCATGCGTGTTCCTCAAGGGTCCGCGCGGTGCGGCGGCTTGTCAAACGATAGCTGCGCCTGCCCGACGGGGCGTTTCAGTCCTTCTTCCACCAATCCGCTTCGCGCTCCCAGGGTTGGGCGGAAGGTTGTGGCGGACCCTGCCGTGCCAGCTTGGTGGCTTCGCGTTCGTCGTTTTCCAATTCCTCCAGCAGCGCATCCACATGCGGATCACGTTTTGCGGCGGCGCGCTTCATGCAGTGGAACAGAAGACCGATGGTGCCAAAGGCGAGGAAAATCACCATCAGCATCATGATCGCGAATGCGTCCGCCGCCGAGATTTCCGCCATGAAATGCATGAGGGCGAGCATGCCGCACATCGCGGCGGGCGCAATCGGATTTCAACCCGGGCTTGCAGTCTTCACTTTTTCTTCGCGTTGTTCATCGCCTGGGAGAACCAGTCGTTGTTCGGTGCGGAGTTGGGCTGGAAGTTTCCGGAGCGAGGCTGAGGGCGCCCGCCCTGGCGCGAGTCCCGATCGCCCGGGGCCGAGCGGCGCTGGCCGTCGAGGTCCGGCTTGGACTTCATGGACAGGGCGATGCGGTTGCGCTTCAGATCGACTTCCATGACCGTGACGTGGACCTTCTGCCCGACTTTTACGACCTCGGAAGCGTCTCTCACAAACTGATCGGAGAGTTGGGAAACGTGGACCAGGCCGTCCTGGTGAACCCCGACGTCCACGAAGGCGCCGAAGGCCGTGACGTTGGTGACGATGCCGGGAAGCTTCATGCCGACCTGGAGGTCGGAGGGCTTTTCCACACCTTCCTGGAATGAGAAGAGTTCGAATTGTTTGCGCGGATCGCGGCCGGGCTTGGCGAGCTCCGCGAGGATGTCCTGAAGCGTGGGCAGGCCGACATCGGCGCTGACGTACTTTTTCAGGTCGATCTTCTTGCGGGCGGCGTCGTTGGTGAGCAGATCCTCGACCTTGCAACCGACGTCGGCAGCCATTTGTTCGACGAGCGCGTAGCGTTCCGGGTGGACGGCCGAGGAGTCGAGCGGGTGGGCACCGCCGCGCACGCGGAGGAATCCGGCTGCTTGTTCGAAGGCCTTCTCTCCAAGACGCGGGACTTTTTTCAACTGCTCGCGGGAACCGAAAGCCCCGTTTTCATTGCGGAAGGCGACGATGTTTTCGGCCAGTGAACTGTTGAGTCCGGAGACGTAGGAGAGGAGTTGCTTGGAGGCGGTGTTGAGTTCCACGCCCACGGCATTCACGCAGGAAATGACGGTGTCATCGAGAGAGGTCTTGAGCGCCCGTTGCTCGACATCGTGCTGGTATTGGCCGACGCCGATGGACTTGGGATCGATCTTCACCAACTCCGCAAGCGGATCCATGAGCCTGCGGCCGATGGAAACCGCGCCCCGGACCGTGACATCCTCGTTCGGGAACTCCTCGCGGGCGACGTCCGAGGCGGAGTAAATCGAGGCTCCGCTCTCGTTCACCATCACGATGGGAACCGTGATCTTGATCTTGCGGATGAAGGCCTCCGTCTCGCGCGAGGCCGTGCCGTTGCCGATGGCGATGGCCTCGATGTCGTATTTCTTCATCAGCGTGGTGACTTCCACGGCCGCTTCATAGGCTTGTTGCTGGGAGCCGGCGGTGCAGTGGAGCACGGTGTGGTGCAGCAGTTTGCCGGAGCGGTCGAGCACGACGGTCTTGCACCCGGTGCGGAAACCCGGGTCGATGGCGAGCAGGCGCTTCTCACCGAGCGGCGAGGCTAACAGAAGTTCGCGCAGGTTTTCGGCAAAGACACCGATGGCGGTCTCGTCGGCGCGCTTCTTGGCGGAAAGCCGGGCCTCGGTTTCCATCGATGGCATGAGCAGGCGCTTGCAGCCGTCTTCCACGGCGAGCGATACCTGCTTGCCCGCCTCGCCGGTGGATTTCACCCAGTCCGGCAAGGCCTGCTGCACCACGCGGTCCAGCGGCACTTCCACGCGCATCAGCAGGAAGCCTTCCTTTTCGCCACGGCGGATGGCGAGCATGCGGTGGGACGGGATGGACTTGAAGGGCTCGCTCCACTCGAAGTAATCGCGGAACTTCTGCGCGTCCGCTTCCTCTTCCTTGCCATACATGATCTTGGAGGAAACGGTCGCTTCCTCCTCGTAGATTTTGCGCACGCGTCCCCGCAGCGCGGCGTCGTCGGCCACGCGCTCGGCGATGATGTCGCGGGCTCCGGCCAGTGCGTCGGCGGCGGTCGGCACCTCCTTCTCCGCGTCGATGAACTTGGCGGCTTCCTCGGCAGGGTCGGCGCTCTGGTTTTCCAGAAGCCAATCGGCCAGCGGTGTGAGTCCACGCTCGATCGCCTTGGTGGCGCGGGTCTGGCGCTTCGGCCGGAAGGGGGCGAAAACGTCCTCCAGCGTGGCGAGGGTGGCGGCGGCCTCGACCTTTTTCTTCAGCTCGGGGGTGAGCAGGCTGCGTTCTTCGAGGGATTTGAGAATGGCGGATCGGCGGGTATCCAACTCGGCGAGCTGGAGCATGCGGTCGCGGATCGTGGTGATCTGCACTTCGTCGAGCGACCCGGTCTGCTCCTTGCGGTAGCGGGAAATGAAGGGGACGGTGCCGCCCTCGGCGATGAGCTTGGAGGTGGCGGTGACGGAGGAAAGTGAGATGCCCGTCTCGCGGGCGATGGTTTCGAGGTGGGACTGCATGCGGTTGGGGGCGCGATGAAAGCAGGTTCCGGGCGTTCGGCAAGGGGCGAGGTGGGAGAAGCGCGAAGGCGGGCTTTGCAAGCGGCCGGAGGCGTGCTAAGCAGGCGGCTCATGGCCGAAAATGCCCAGTCCCAGTCGAAGTCCGGTGGCGGATGTTTTGCGAAATTGATCGTGCTTTTCCTGCTCGTCTGCGCAGGGGGGCTTGCGGCGGCCGCGTTTTTCATCGCGCAGCCCCAGGATCTCGACGATTTGGGCGGAAACAGCCCGTCCTCGCGGGCTCCGGCGGCGCGCGACCTGAAGGTGGTGCTCCGCAACGCGCTGGACCGGAATTTCCAGGTCACGCTCACCGAAGCCGAAATCAACCAGTGGCTCGGGCGCACGCTGAGCACCCGCCAGGGTGGGGCGCTCGCCGGTCAGGTTTCCCTCGACCGGGTCTGGGTGCGTCTGCTGGACGGGCACGCGGAGGTGATCCTCGAGCGTCACATCATGGGCCGCCCGTTCACCGTGTCCATGTTTGTCACGATCGAGCAGATCCAAAGTGCCAAGGGAGTGATCACGGAGATCCAGCTTCATGGCGGCCCCTACCACCCGAACCTGCCGCAACCTCCGCGCGGAGGGCGTTTCGGGCAGCTGGTGGTGCCCCAGGGTTTCCTACTCCTGATCAAACCGGCCTTTGACAAACTCGCGCCTGTCTTCAAGGACGAGCTCCATCTTGCCTTTGAGGAAATGGCCCGCATCCGCATTGAGAAGAACCGGCTGGTGCTCGATCCGACCGAGCCGGAAAGCGGCATGCTCGGGCTGCCCAAGACCTTCTAACCGATGCACCCGCTCCGCTCCACTTTGGTTCTTCTGACCGTCTGCCGCCTGGGTGCGGTGGAGGAGGCACCACGGGCGATCCAGGTGGCGGAACCTCCCGCCGCCGCCCAAGCCGCTGGTCCGGATCAGGTGGTGAGTCGCAGCGGACAATTCCGTGTATCCGGCGGAGAGTCCCTCGTCCGCGGGACGCTGGCCATCCTCGCCGAGGAGGCGAAATCCGAGCTTCTCCGGCTCACCGAGGAGAAGGACGAATGGAAGGTCCCGGTTGCCGTGCGCCTTTTTGGAAAACAAGGCGATCCGCTCCCGCCGCGCACCGTCGCCATGCGCTTGGTGGTGGTGGAAGGCGTCAAGGAACTGCGACTCGATGTCCACCTCAGCCGCGGTGTCGAGCATGAGCGGTTCAAACGCGCCGTCACCGCCACCCTGCTTTATGAAAGGGCTCTGCGCCAGGGACTGCCGGATCCGGATGCGATGCTCGATGTGCCGCCCTGGTTGTCTGACGGGCTCCGCGAGGCCACCGCGTGGCGTTTGAACCAGACCGACCGTCGTCTCTATCAGGCCCTGTTCCGTCAGGGCGGGCTGTTCAAGGTGGAGGACCTTTTCGCAACCAGTGAGGCCGCCTTCGAGGACATGGATGGCGCCACCCGGGCTGCCTTCCGGGTTTCCTCCGGAGCGATGGTGATGGCCTTGCTGGAGCAGCCGCAGGGGAGGGAGGGCTTTCGCGCGTTTCTAACAGCAGCGCCGTCCTACGAGGGCGAGATGCCCGGTCTGCTGGCCAAGCACTTCCCGGAGTTGAATCTATCAGAAACCAGCCTCGCCAAGTGGTGGGCGCTGCAACTCGCCAACAAGGGTGGGGTGAACCAAGCCACCGACATCCTCAACATCGCCCGCACGGAAGCCGCGCTCAACGAGGCGCTGCGCCTCAACTTCCGGACGCCCGAGGGCATCATCCAGCAAAAGGACCTCGCCGCCTGGCCCGAGCTCGCCACCCTCAAGGAGCCGGAGCGGGCCGCCGCCGTGCGACCCGCCGAGGATGCGCTGGTGCGGCTCAGCTTCCGCTGCTTTCCTTCCTATCGTCCGCTCCTTGCCGAATACCAAATGGTCCTCGCCGCGATCGCCAGGAACAAGACCGACGCGGTGCCGGCCAAACTCGCCTCCCTGCAGGAAACCCGCACCACCATGAGCACCCGGGCCGGCCGCGCCAGGGACTACCTCGATTGGTTCGAAATCAGCCGCGCCCGTGAAACCAGCGGGGCCTTCGACGACTACCTCCGGCTCAAGGAGCGATTGAAATCCAACCCCCACCGCCGCAAGGACGAGCTCTCGTCCTACCTCGACCGGATGGACCGCATCTTCCACCGGGACGAACCCAAGGCCGCCGGTGCCGCGCTGCCGCCGCCGTGATCCCGGGCTCGGTGCTTGCGGTGTGCGGGTGTTGCGGATAGATCCTTGCGGATGCATGGGATGGATCGACTTTGCAGATGGGGGATCACGGCCGCCATCGCCGCCGCCATGGGCATGGGCGGCGCGGAGCCTGTGGCCGCATGCTGTGCCGTGGCGGCCAGCGGGGCCCACGTCGTGAATGCGGATCAAACGGTCATCCTGCTCTGGGACCAGGTGCGCCGCACCCAGCATTTCATCCGCCAGGCGGACTTCCGAACGGATGCGGCCGATGTCGGGTTTCTCGTGCCGTCACCCTCGCGCCCGACCCTTGCGGAATCCGGCAACGAGGCCTTCACCCAGCTCCACGCCATCACAGCTCCAAAGGCCAGAGGCGGCGGATTTCCCATCGGCTGCTCGGTGGCCGATCCTCCACCCCAATCGCTGCGGAATGTCCGCGTGATCGAGGTGAAACGGGTGGCCGGCTATGACGCCACCGTGCTCACCGCCCGCTCGGGCGAGGCTCTCGCTGCCTGGCTCAAGTCCCATGGTTACCCCTACTCGCCGCAAGTTGCCGACTGGGCGAGACCCTATCTCGGCGGCACCTGGCATTTCACCGCCCTCAAGCTCGCGAAACCCGACTCCTCACCCACCGGCGATCCGCTCAAGGCCGCGGCCCTGCGCATCAGCTTTCTAACCGATCGCCCCTTGTTTCCCTATCGCGAACCGGAGTCCAGAATCGCCGCCGGAGCCCTCGACGTGCCGGACCGCTTGCTCCGCATCTTCTTCATCGCCGAAACCAGTTACCAAGGCAGCATCGCCGGTGGAACGCGCTGGTCGGGCGATGCCGTCTGGTCCGGTGAGATCACGCAACATCGCAAGGACCTCCTCGCCGCCCTCAAGCTCCCCGCCAATACCGGCCCCGACCGCTGGTGGCTCACCGAATTCCAGGACCACTGGCCCTACGCCCGCGCCGCCGGCGATCTCTATTTCGCGCCAAGCCCGGACACCAGTCCCATCCATCGCCACAACGCCGCCCTCCATCGCCCCGGCGACGCCCTCTTCATCGCCATCCTCCTCTTCACCGGAGCCAGGCCGGTGTGGAAACGGATCGGTGGCAGGGGAAAAACGCCGGATCAGGAATAACAGCGCAAAGAAGGGGCAACCGACAAAGCAGCCAAGGAATCAGATGGTCTTCAGGCACCTACGCAGCAGGCTCATATAGAAATTTCTGGAACCCGCTGAATGCCTCGGAAATGGTTTCCGGCTCACCCAGATCCGCGACGGCGTCAGGAATGGAGTCGTGGTATTTCAAGCGGAGCAAGGGAGCAAGCTTGGCCATGTCCAGTTCCTCCACACCCACGCTGATGTAGTGGGAAAGCACGAAATCGAGGAAAGCTTGCTGCTTCGGACTGAAAAGTCCGTGAATGGATTTTTTTGCATGTCCCGCTCTTTCCTCACGCGTGACCGGTGGCGAGGCGTAGGCCACGTAGGATAGCACGTCGAAAATATCGGATTTCTCCGCATCGATGATCTTCTGCATTTCCGCGAGCTGCTCGCTGCCGAAACCATGTTCGGCGAGTTGTTCGAGGAGTTGCCGCCGGGTGTCGGGCTGGCTCCAGATGTCCCGGAGTTCTTCCTCGTTCTTGAAAAACTCGGGCAGCTTGCCGAAAAGTGATTCCATGAACTGCTGTGCGGACATGGGCGTGCCATCCGGATGCCAGAAGCTCGTGACGCTCATATGCTGGATCGTGCGGGCTTTGCCATCGGCGAGCTTCACCTTCACCTTGGTCTTCTTCTGGCAAACGCATGGCTGCTTGCCGCAGACCGGGCATTTTTCCTTCGGGCAGTCGCAGGGACTCTTGCCACACACCGGGCAGGGCATTGGCGGCGGAGTTTCGCAAGCGCACGGATAAACCCCGCACTTGGCGCAGGTTTCCGGCTCCACCGGTTCACCGTCCCACTCGGGATCGCTGAAATGTTTGTGAGCCATCACGAAATCATAAATCGTGAAGTAATCCTTCCCGTCGTGAAGACGAGTGCCGCGGCCGATGATCTGCTTGAATTCGATCATCGATTTCACCGGGCGCATCAGCACGATGTTGCGCACATTGCGGGCATCCACGCCGGTCGAGAGTTTCTGGGAAGTCGTTAGAATGGTTGGGATGGACTTCTCGTTGTCCTGGAAATCCCGCAGGTGTAGCTCGCCCAGCGCTCCATCGTCCGCCGTGACGCGGTGGCAGTAGTCGGGATTTTTGCTGGTGGAAATCTGGTTGATGCAGTCTCGGACGAACAACGCGTGCTGCTGGGTGGCGCAGAAAACGAGCGTCTTCTCGCTCTGGTAGATCATGCCCATGAAGATCTCCACGCGTTTCCGCTCACGCTCCTGGATCTCGATGTTCCGGTTGAAATCCGACTCCTCATAAACCTTGCCCACCTGGATCTCGCCCTCCACCACCGTGTCGTCGGAGGTGAAGGTGTAGTAATCCATCGTCGTCTGGATCTGCTTCACGCGGAAGGGCGTGAGGAAACCATCGTTGATCCCGTCCTTGAGCGAGTAGATGAACACCGGCTCGCCGAAATAGGCATAGGTGTCCACGTTGTCCTTGCGCTTCGGCGTGGCGGTGAGGCCGAGCTGCACGGCGGGTGCGAAGTAATCCAGAATCCCGCGCCAGTTGCCTTCATCGTTTGCGCCGCCACGGTGGCACTCGTCGATGACAATGAAGTCGAAGAAGTCCGGCGGATACTCACCGAAATAGGGCGCGCCGCCCGGCCCGCTCATGAAGGTCTGGAAGATCGTGAAAAACAGGCTGCCGTTTTTCGGCACGCGGCCTTTCTTGGAAATCTCACCCGGTTCGATGCGCACCAGCGCGTCTTCCGGGAATGCGGAGAAGGCATTGTAGGCTTGGTTCGCCAGAATGTTGCGATCCGCTAGAAACAGGATGCGCGGGCGGCGCGTCGGCTCACCGCTGAGGTTCCAGCGGCTGTGGAACAGCTTCCAAGCGATCTGGAAGGCGATGAAGGTCTTGCCCGTGCCGGTGGCGAGCGTGAGCAGGATGCGAAGGTTTCCGGCCGCGATGGCTTCCAGCACCCGCTCCACGGCGATGTCCTGATAGTAGCGGCCTTGGAAATAACCGCCCCGGTCCTCGAAGGGGATCGCGGAAAAATAATCCCGCCACGCGTTCTGCTTGGCGAAGGTCATGTTCCAAAGCTCGTCCGGCGTCGGGTATTGGGAAACCTCGCCTTCCTTGCCGGTCTCCATGTCGATCCCGTAGATGCCTTGGCCGTTGGTGGCGAAGGTGAAGCGGATCTCCAGCTTCTTCGCGTAGGCTTTCGCCTGGGCCACGCCTTCCGTCAGCGCCTTGTCCCAGGCCTTCGCCTCGGTGACCGCCAGTTTGAGATTACGGTAAACCAGCACGTAGTCCGCGATCTCCGGCGTGCCACGCCGCCCGCGCCCCTCGATACGGCCGGGGCTGATGTGATATTCCCGCAGGATGCGACTGCCTTCGACGACGCCCCAGCCTGCCGCCTTGAGGGCGGGGTCGATGTGCTCGGCACGGGTCTCGGCTTCGTTCATGATTGGTCCAAGGTGACGGCGCTCAACAGCGCATAAAGTGGATCGTTGATGTAAAAGTTCGTCCGCCCCATCTTCTGCTTGCGTAGGATTCCTGCACGGGTCAGTTGCTCCAGATACTTGCTGGCTGTGGGGCGTGACACCCCCAACTCCCGCTCGATGAATTCAATCTTCGTGTAGGGATAGCGGAAAAGATTGTTGAGTAAATCCTGGCTGTAGAGCTTCGGCAGGCGCTCGCGGAGTTCGCGTTTTGTTTTCTGCATCAGGTCGCGGAATGCCTTGACCAGCGCAATCGCGCTACGGGAGGTGAGGGCCACGCCGCGCAGCATGTAAAGGCACCACTCAGCCCAGCGGTCTTGCTCGCGCACGGTTTGCAGCAAGCGGTAGTAGTCTGGCTTTGTCGACGTGATGTAGCGGCTCAGGTAAAGCACCGGAAGATCCAGCAGCCCTTCGCGCTGAAGGATCAGGAGATTGAGGATGCGCCCCGTACGGCCATTGCCATCGTAAAACGGGTGGATGCTCTCGAACTGGTGATGCGCGATCGCCATGCGCAGCAATGGATCAAGGCCATCGTCGGCATGGATGAAGTCGATCAGGTTGGCCATCAGCGACTCGACCTCCGCGGCATCCTGCGGGGGTTCGTAGATCGTCTGTCCGGTAGCCTCGTTCTTCAGGACAGTGCCCGGAAGTTTCCTCAATCCAGCGCGGTTGTTCTCCAACTCCGCCTGCACGGCCAGGACGGTTTCCAGACGGATCAGGCCGCTGTTCCTCACTGCTTCATACCCGAGGCGCAAGGCGGAGACATAGTGCCGCACCTCCTTGGTTGCCGCCGAGGCGGCGGAATCCTCCTGGTAGGCATAAAGTTCGTCATGCGTGGTGATGATGTTCTCGATCTCCGAGCTGTCTTTCGCCTCCTGTATGCCGAGGGTATCGAGCAAAATCCCCCGGTTCGGCAGCGACTCGCAAAGGCCCTTCAGCTCCGCGAGATGCCGGTGTGCCTCGGTCAATGCCAGCCACAACTCCCGCGTCTCCAGGGCGGCGAGGTGGGTCAGGGGCAATGGAGGGAGCGTGGACATCGCAACAAAAGCGTAGTTTTCTTATCACGCCCCGACCCACCTGTAAAGAAAAGACGATTTTCTTTACAGGTGGAAATCAGAAGAATCCATCAAAGCCCTCAGAATGGTCAATAAAGTCATCTCTTCCCTCATATCGGTTTTGTTCCCTTGCAGTCCGGATACGCGGTGCAGCCCCAGAACTCTCCTTTGGCGGATTTTCTCAGGCGCATGGGTTGTTGGCACTTCGGGCAGTCGGGGGCGGGTTCGGTGGCGCGTTGGCCCTCGCGGGCTTCGAGGCGTTTGGTCATCAGGCGCTCGCTGAAACCGCCGGTTTCCTCGAAGGCTTTCCCTTGGGCGGCGATCTGGGATTTGAGCATGTTGAGCGCCCGCCCGATGATGAGGTGCATGGCGTTGGCCACGATCACGGGGTCTTCGGAATCCAGCCAGCGGGCGTATTTGCGGCGTTGGGTCAGCGCGTGCCTGGCGGACTCGTGGACCATGTCGTCGGCGAACGGCGCGTTGTCGATGGAAATGGCGTTCACCGCCTTGGCCTCGGGCGAGTGGGCGGACCATGGGAGCTCGCCGCGGTCGATGATGAAGATTTCGTAGTCGCCGCGCAGTTCGCTAAGGCTGGCGCGGGCGACGTCGGTGAGTTTCATCTCGGTGTCCTTGGAGGTGGACGAGCGTTCCGAGCCCTCGATGATGTTCTGGCGTCCGCTGCGTGCGGCCTGGGTCATCTGGTCGTAGTGGCGGCCTTTCGGGTCGTAGAGTTTTTCCGGGGCCTGGCGGTGGTCGTGGGTGAGGAAGCGGCGGCAGAAGCGCAGGGTTTCCAACTGCACGATGGTGGCCAGCGTGAACGAGTGGAGTTTGCGGAAGCCGCCGTGTTTGTCAAAAAGCTCGGGCATGGCGGGCGGTGTCGGGATTGGGGGACTTCGTTGACGGTGTTGACCCTGTTGTCCGCGTCAGCAAGGTCATCTTTGTCATCTCTGTCAACAGGGTCATCATGGCGTTTTCCGGCAGGTTCCTTTCACAACTCCCCGCTGAACGCCTGGTGCAGCAGCGACTTCTTCAACGCCGCCAGCGCCGCGAGCTTTTGCTGGTAGAGGCTGGCGAGGCGTTGGGTTTCGGCGGCGAGGGCATCGAACCTCGCGACGGCTCGGCGCAATTCCAGCAGTGGCGGCAAAGGAATTTCGTAGCGGGCCAAGACCTCGCCAGTGAAATGCTGAATGCCTGTGCCGTTGAAGTGCTTCTTTAACTCTCCGCTCTTGTCTTGAGCGTAGAGGAAATAGACGAACCACTTGCTGTGCTCCGGCTCGTGGAAGCGAACGCGATGCAGTGCTTTTTGGAAATAGATTGGTTCGTCGTCATTCCAAATGGCAGCGCGTCCCGGATAGCCGCCCTCGCAAATCAAAACGTCACCTTTGATTGCCGTGTATTTTTCCACCTCGGCCGGAAGGAACGGCATCTGGAGCACGTCGGACAAATCAAACGTGAACCAACGGACGTTGAGGTTTCTCAGATAGGGCTGTGGTTCACCTTTGGTTTTGGCCTTGTCTAGCATCTTGCCGAGCGAGTGTTTCGCAATCTCCTTCACCGGCTTCTCCACCCACCCTTTCCCCCGCTGGGAGAAGACGGATTGGAGGTGGCTTTCAAACAGGGCACGGGCGTTTTGGAGGTTCTTTTCGGCGGTGGCTTGAGCGGTGGCGAGGCCGGCAAACGCTTCGTCCAGCACGCCGACGATCCGCTGCTGCTCGGCTAGCGGGGGGACGGGGATTTCAAACTGCGCCAAAGCTTCTCCCGTGAAATGCTGGATACCAGCTCCATTGAAATGCTTCTTGAGCGTGCCTTCGAGGTCTCGGAACTGAAGGTAATACACAAACCACTTGTTTCGCTCGGGCTCGTGGAAGCGAACGCGATGAAGCGCCTTTTGAAAGTAGATGGGTTCGTCTTCGTCCCAGATGGCCGCACGGCCCGGGTAACCACCTTCGCAGATCAGCACGTCTCCTTTTACAGCGGTGTATTTCTCAGCTTCCTCTGGCAGAAATCGCATTTCGAGAACGTCGGAGAGATCGAACTCACCCCAACGCACATTCAGATTTCGCAGATATGGTTTGGGCTCACCTTTGTTCTTCGACTTATCCAGCATCTTGCCCAGTGAGTGCCGGGCTATTTCGCTGATGCGCTTCTTCTCCCACCCCTTCTTCATGCCAGCAGCCCCTTGATGGTTTTCAGCACCTTCGCGCTCTCGGCATCCAGCGCGGCGATTTCCTCCATGATCTGTTTCGGACTCCGGTGGGTGATTTCCTCGCCGCCGTCCGGGTTTTTCACGGACAGATCATACGTCTTCTGATCAATCTCCTTCACGTCCACGCTCCAGCTTTTCGGCGAATCCTCAAAGCGCTTCTGCCGGTCAATGAAGTCACTGAGGTCGGCATCATTCAGCGGGTTGGTCTTCCCCAGGTTTCTTCCGGGATCGAGCTGATAGAACCAGACCTTCCGCGTCGGCGCGCCTTTCTCGAAAAACAGCACCACGGTCTTCACGCCCGCGCCCTGGAAGGTGCCGCCGGGGCAGTCGAGCACGGTGTGGAGGTTGCAGCTTTCCAGCAGCAATTTTCTCAAGCTCACGGAGGCGTTGTCGGTATTGCTGAGAAACGTGTTCTTGATGACGATGCCCGCGCGCCCACCAGCTTTCAGGATCTTGATGAAGTGCTGGAGGAAGAGAAACGCCGTCTCGCCGGTGCGGATCGGGAAGTTCTGCTGCACCTCGGGCCGTTCCTTACCGCCGAAGGGAGGATTCGCCAGCACGATGTGGAAGCGGTCCTTTTCCTGAATGTCGGCCAGGTTTTCCGTGAGCGTGTTGGTGTGGATGATGTTCGGCGCCTCGATCCCGTGCAGGATCATGTTCATCACGCCGATGACGTAGGCGAGGGACTTCTTTTCCTTGCCGTAGAACGTCTTGGTTTGGAGCGTGACGAGATCCCTGGTGGTGAGCTTGGCGGAGGATTTGAGAAAGTCGAAGGACTCGCAAAGGAAGCCGCTGGACCCGCAGGCCCCGTCGTAGATCGTTTCGCCGATCTTCGGATTCAGCACCCGGATCATGGCGCGGATGAGCGGGCGTGGCGTGTAATACTCGCCGCCGTTGCGCCCGGCATTGCCCATGTTCTTGATCTTCGCCTCATAGAGGTGGGAAAGCTCGTGCTTCTCCACCTGCGAGCCGAATTTCAACTCGTCCACGCGGTCGATGATTTCCCGCAAGTTGTAGCCGCTCTGGATGCGGTTTTTGATTTCTCCGAAGATTTCCCCGATCTTGTATTCGATGGTGTCAGGGCCGGTGGCGCGCTGCTTGAAGCCGTGGAGGTAGGGGAAGAGCTTGCCGTTGACGAAGTCCCGGAGGTCGTCGCCGGTGAGGGCGGCGTTGTGGTCGATCTTGCCGGACTTCTCCTTTGGAGCGGCCCATTTAGACCAGCGGTAGGCGGGATCGAGGATGTGGGTGTATTTCCTCCCCTCCAGCGCTGCGATGGAGGCCTTGTCGCGCTCCAGGCTATCGAGGTATTTCAGGAAGAGCAGCCATGAGGACTGCTCGGTGTAATCCAGCTCGCTGGTGCATCCGGCATCCTTGTGGAGGATGTCGTCGATGTTTTTGAAGACTTGTTCGAACATGCGTGGGGTTTCGGAGAATGAAGGAGAGGAGAGTGGAACGATGGTCGCTACGCCGACAAGAGGTGAACGGATTTTGTCAGGATTCCTGATTTTTCCTCGATCCGGTTGGAGAGGACGTCGGCCCGGAAGTCGGCTTTGGTGGCGAGATAGACGATCATCTGAGCAAGGATGAATACGAAAAACCGCGCCCTCTGCTGGCCATGATCCGAGTGGCGGAGGGGGTGGGATTCGAACCCACGGGACCTTGCGGCCCTCCGGTTTTCAAGACCGGCGCAATCGACCACTCTACCACCCCTCCCGAGGCCTTCGCGGCGGGGAAGGCTATGCCTGTGGGAGGGGGGCGTATCAAGAAAAACCCGTGGGCCGGGGCAAATCCGGGCTCGCGGTGGGTGGGGGGACCGGCTAGGTTATCGGGATGCACGTGCCCACATGGATTGCGAGGAAGCGGGATGGTGAGGAACTTTCCCCGGCGGAGATCCGGGCTTTGATCCGGGGATACACGAGTGGCGAGGTGCCGGACTACCAGATGGCGGCCTTTGCGATGGCGGTGTATTTCAAGGGGATGACGGCGGTGGAGACCGCGGCGCTCACGCGGGCGATGATGGATAGCGGCGATTGTTTCACCCATCGCCCCGGGCCGCGGCCGGTGGTGGACAAGCACTCGACGGGGGGGATTGGCGACAAGATCTCACTGGTGCTCGCACCCTTGGTGGCCTGTGCCGGATGCCGGGTGCCGATGGTTTCCGGGCGCGGTCTCGGCATCACGGGCGGGACCTTGGACAAGCTGGAATCGATCCCGGGTTTCAACGTCCGCATGTCGATGAAAGAAGCCTCGGCGCAGTTGGAGGAGATCGGGGTGGTGATGATGGGGCAGACCGAGCGGTTTTGCCCGGCGGACAAGAAGTTGTATGCCCTGCGCGATGTGACGGGCACGGTGCCATCGATTCCGTTGATCACGGCGTCGATCATGTCGAAGAAGATGGCGGAGACGCTGGATCGGCTGGTGTTGGATGTGAAGTATGGGACGGGTGCCTTCATGAGGACGCGGGCGGAGGCGGAGCGCTTGGCATCGGAAATGGTGGCGGTGGGCACCGAGATGGGGGTGGAGGTGCATGCGGTGCTCCATCCGATGAGCGAGCCGACCGGCCGCGCCGTGGGCAATGCGCTGGAGGTGATCGAGGCGATCGAATGCCTCGACGGGGGAGGGCCTGAGGACTTGCGCAGGATCACCCTGGTGCTGGCGGAAAAGATCGCCGGGGTGTCGATGGCCGAGTTGGAGCGACTGCTAGACGACGGCAGCGCGCGGAGGAAGTTGGACGAGATCGTGGCCGCGCAGGGTGGAAATCCGGCGGATTTGCCGCGACTTGCGCAGATTCACCGGGCGGAGGTGGTCCGTGAAGTTCCTGCACCGACGACGGGCGTGGTGGCCCGTGTGGATGCGGGGATGATCGGTCAGGCGGCCCTGCAACTGGGAGCGGGTCGTGCCAAGGCGAGCGACGGGGTCGACTTTGCGGTGGGTTTCGACCGCCTTGTGAAATCCGGGGAATCGGTCCATGCCGGGCAGCCTTTGTGCCGCATTCACGCGAGGACCGCAGTGGATTTCGACATGGCGGAGGCCTTGTTTTCCAGAGCGGTGGAAATCTCCACACATTGACCGATTTTCCCTATTGCCAAACCGCGAAGCGTCGGTTTACGTTCCGCCCGCCGCAGGGCGAAAGGCCCCAAAAGCCTCATAGTGTAATGGTAACACCCCGGATTTTGATTCCGTTATTCTAGGTTCGAATCCTAGTGAGGCTACTTTTATGGCCGCGGTTTTCGCGGTGGCTATGCAGCCGGGGATTTTTCTAGCATCCCATCCTATCATGCGGAATTCGCGGTCACCCTCGCAGCCGGGCCCATCGATCGGATGGAGTTTCATCGTTCTGGCAGGCTGGGTTTTGCTGACGTTCTGTGCGCCGCTCGCCGGTGCCGGGTCGATGCCTGGGGACTGGTATCAATCGTTGAGAAAACCGGAGTGGAATCCGCCGTCGTGGGTGTTTGGTCCGGTGTGGACGCTTCTTTATCTGATGATGGCCGTGGCGGCCTGGCTGGTGTGGAGGAAGGGCGGTTGGCGGAACCGGTCCCGGGAACTGGGTGCCTATCTGATGCAGCTGGCCCTCAATGCGGCGTGGACGCCCTTGTTCTTCGGCCTTCGACGCCCCGGATTGGCGCTGGTCGAGATCGTTTGTCTGCTGGTGGCGGTGATCTGGACTGCGTGCCTGTTCCGCCGGGTGAGTGCTGCGGCCGGGGCTTTGATGGTGCCGTATGGGCTGTGGGTTTCCTTCGCCACCGTGCTGAATGCGACGCTCTGGTGGATGAACCGTGGGTGACGACAGCTCAGGCGAGTTCGCAGGCGAGGCGGATGGCGGAAATCATCGATGAGGGATCGGCGAGCCCTTTTCCTGCGATCGCGTAGGCGGTCCCGTGGTCCGGGCTTGTCCGCGGTTTGGGCAGGCCGAGGGTGACGTTCACCGCGTTGTCGAAATCGAGCAGCTTCAGCGGGATGAGCCCTTGGTCGTGATACATGGCAATCACGGCATCGAATCCGCCCCTGGCGGCGTCGCGGAAGATCGCATCCGGCACCCCGGGGCCGGAGAAGTCCGCGGTGTTTGTGCGGTTCAGCCGTTCGATGGCGGGCTGGATGATCCGGGTTTCCTCATCGCCGAAGGCGCCGTTTTCTCCGGCGTGGGGATTGAGCCCGGCCACGGCGATGCGGGGGCGGGGGATGCCGCGTTTCCTGAGGAAATCCGCGGTGAGCAGGCCGATCCGCTCGATGCGTTCCTCGCTGAGGAGCGCAGGCACCCGCTTGAGCGGTTCGTGAATAGTGGCCAGGCCGACGGTGAGGGTGGAGCCGGTGAGAAGCATGCCGAAGTCTTCCACGCCGAAGGCGGCTGCGAAGTATTCGGTCTGTCCCGGGTAGGCAAAACCGAGAGATTGGAGGGCTTCTTTGGAAACCGGACCGGTGACCACCGCATCGCCATCGCCGGCTTTCAAGCGCCGGACCGCCTCATCGAGTGCGGCAAGTGCGGCGGCGGCGGAGGCGCGGTCCGGATGCCCGGGCTTGCCGGCAGATGCATCGCCGATGATTTCAAAATCGAAACCGGCGGGGAGTTTGCCGGATTGCAGGGCGTGGTGGATCACTTCCGGGCCGATGCCGGCGGGGTCTCCCTGGGTGATGAGGATGCGTGGCACGCCGCCACCATGGAGCCGGGTGCCCATGGTGCCAAGCGGCGATGTGTCCGTGCTTGCCGGTTGCCTCCCGGGAAGGTTGAATGCCTAGAGAAGATGAAATTCCGCGATGTTCAGAGGTCGGTGAAGGCCCAGCGCTACGACCGTTCCGTGGGTGATGCCCCGGTCCTTGGGAAGGTCACCCGGGTGACGCGTGGGGCCTCGAAGGGCCAGCGGCGGAGGCGCAGGCGCTCGGAAGGTCCCCGCGGCCAGCGGCAATCTTCGCGCAGGCGCCGTGTGGTGCTGGTCTGGTCCTCGGTCTTTGCGGTTTTGACGCTGGGTTTGGTCGTGATCTCCGTCTGGACCTGGGCGAACAAAAACAAGGGCCGTGGTGCTGCGGAGGCGCTCGCTGCCGAAGCCGCCAAGCCTCCGGGTGCGGAGCGCGTGGTTTCCCAGTTTGAGTCGCCGGGCGAAGAAGAAGCCCTCGATCTTGTGAAGAAGGCCTTGGCCATCCGGGACGAAAAGGAAGTCCCGAATTACTTCCGCCTGGGGCGCTCATCGCCTGCCGAGGTGGTGGGATTTCTCCGCCGCCTTCATGAAACCGAGGGGGAACCCCAATTCTTCGATTGGTTGAGCAGCATGGACGCCAACGGCATGCTGCTGGATGGGGTGATGGTTACCTACCCGTCGCAGGAAGACGAGTCCAAGCGCCTTGCGTTTCTAACTCCGAACGAAAAAGGACGCTGGCTGGTGGACTACGAAGCCTTTGCCCGCGTGGTGACTCCGGGTTGGAAGGATCTGCTTCAGAAGGGCACCGAGCAAGGGATGGTGCGCGTGTTGATGGCTTCGGACAATTACTACAACGGACCTTTTCGTGAAGAAGAAGGCTGGTTGGCCTTCGGGTTGGCCTCACCCGACATCGATGAGATCCTCGTCGGCTACGCGCGCAAGGGCAGCCCGCAGTTCGACTCTCTCCAGCGGATGTTCGGCAAAGAGGTTTCCACCCGGCGGGCAACGCTAGAGATCCGCAAGGTCGAGGGTGCTGGCCCGCGGCAATTCGAGATCAGCCGCGTGCTCGCCGAAGACTGGGTGCTCTCCGGGAGCCCGTTTGATGAGGCCGGGAAATGACCGGAGCCTCCCCATTCTCCGGGCTTGCAGCCGTGAAAACAGCCTCCTAGTTTCCAGCGCATGTGGATGAAGATTTTAGGATTGCCGCTGGTTTTCGGGCTTTGCCTGCTGCTTTGCCAGTGTGGTGCCACCGGCGGTTCCGGCAATCTCGGCGGCCCCACCGTGGAGGAGCGCCAGGCGAGAATCGCCTCGGAGCCGACGGGGGATTTCTTTTACGGCCGACGCTACTTTGTCGAAAAAACCCGCTTCTGGGGCTATCTGCGCAAGCCGCGCGAGCCATGGAGCCGTGGCAAGCTCGTGATGATGCGGGAAGACCGCAAGCACACGCCCGACCGCCTGCCGGAAAACGGCCCCGATGGCCGGCGATACGCCTTTGATAACAATTACGAATACCGCATCCGCGGTTTTTACACGGGGAAGGAAGCCTACGACCCCAACAGCAATCAAATCCTGCCCGAGTTCATGTTGACGGGGTATGAGGTGGTGGATCGCCAGCCCGGCTGGCTGTTCCGCCCTGACGACCGTTACGATCGATTCCGCATCACCATGGTGCCTCGATGATCCCGGAGCGGGATCCGAGCCAGAAAACCCATGAAGCCGACCCGGATCCAGCGCGACATTCAATCTCCCCATGCAAGGACCGGAAACGACGGCCCTGGCATCGGCCGTGTGGCTCGTGTCAGGGAGATGGACCCCACGCGGTCCCGGTCCTCACGCCGCGGCTCGGGCAGGCGGCGGTCGGGCATCGGGCTGCTGATCCCGGAGGACCAGCGCAAGGCGATGCTTCTGTGGTCGGTCTTGCTGACGGTGGCCACCACGATGGTGATCGGGGGCTTCGTTTGGTATTGGCTGCGGTCCAGGGGCGGTGTGGCGGATGCCCCCAAGCCGGAGATCCGGCCGGGGACGGAGAGGGTGGTTTCGCGCTTTGCTTCGCCCACCGAGGACGAGGCCCTGGCCTTGGTCCGAAGGGGCCTCGCCGCCCGCGATGCGGAAACCGTCGAGCATTGTTTCCGATTGGGAGAATCGAAGGCCACGGAGGTCATCGCGTTTCTCGAAGAAATCGAGCGCAAGGAAGGCAAGCCGGACCGGATCGAGTGGCTGAGCAGCATGGACACCGACGGGATGCTGCTCGAAGGCGTGCTTGTGGCGCACTCAGAAGACAACACCGGATCGGAGCGGATTGCCTTTCTGGTTCCCGACGAGAAGGGGGCTTGGAGGATCGATTATGAAGCCTTCGCCCGGGTGTGCCGTCCTCCGCTGGCGGATCTCACAAAAACCGAGGCCCAGTCGGCTGTCGTCCGTTTGTTCATCGCAAGGGATTCGTATTTCAACGGTCCCTTCCGCGATGACACGAAGTGGCTTTGCTTCGGCATGGCGACGCCGGAGTTCGTCGATCCGGCGAGCGGCGACCGCAAGGTGCTTCGCGGCTACTGCCTGAAGGATTCTCCCCAGGCGCGAGCTCTTGAGAAGCTGTTTGCAGAAGACGGCCGGATGTGCCGAGTGACGCTGGAGATCCGCAAAGTCGACGGTGCGCATGAGTCCCAGTTTCAAATCGCCAGGGTGATCTCCGGCGAATGGGTCGTCGGAGACCGCCCTCTTGATGAAAAACATCTCTGAGAGCCGGGAGAGGCCCGCCGATCAGGCGTAGGAGGATTCCACGCGCTGGGCGACGTCGCGATAGCCGTAGTCCACCTCGTAGATCTGCTTGAAGCAATCCAGCGCCGAGGTTTTGTCGCCCATCTCGCTGTGGATCATGCCTTTTTCGTAGAGCACTTCCTTCTTGGTGTTGTCCATGGCATGGAGGTCCGCCAGTGCATCGGAGAGCTGTTTGATGGAAAGGTCGAACATGCCCTTGGCCTTGAAGGTGCGGCCTAACAGTAGCAGGACCTTGGTGCGGATGTGCGGATTGCGCGTCGCCTGTTGGAGGTGGGGGATGGCGGCGCTGAAGTCGCCGAGATTGTAGAGCGCGCTTCCGAGTTCGAAACGAAGGTGGGGATCGGTCGGGTTTTGATCGACCCGTCGTTGGGCCTCGACGACCTGTTCGGCAAGACGGTCCGAGCGGCGGGCGTCCAGTGCCGCTTTGAGCTCTGCATTGTCCGGGTCCGCGGCGACGGCGGCTTCGAGGTTCTTGAGGTCGGTCTCGATGGCGCGGTCCTTCATCACGGAGGCCTTGGTGGCGAGGGCGACGTCTCCATTGCTCAGGGTGTGGGCCCAGGCGTAGAAGGTCTCGGCGTTGTGCCAGTCTTCGAGTTGTTCGTAGAGGCCGGCGAGTTCCTTGACGGTGGCGAGGTGGTTGGGATCGCTGTTGTATTTTTCGATCACCTTGTCCCGGCGTTCCATCAACTGCTCGGCGGTGAGGCCGGTGCGCGAGGCTTTTTCAAGTTCCTCGAACTCAGCGGCGTTGCGCATCAGTGAACGCATGTCCGCGTTTTCATCCCACCGCTGTTTGAGCATCGAGGCGCGCGCGGAGGCGTCCTTCGAGCCCTTGATGGCGGCTCCATCGGTGGGGTGGTGTTTGATGATGTCATTGAAGACCTCGACGGCGAGTTCCGGTTGCTCGCGGCCAATGTAGAAGGCGGCGAGTTTGTGCATCAGCTTGGCGTTCTCGGGGCTGCCCTTGCGGACGGTCTCGAGGGCGAAGGCGGCGGTTTCGAAGAGCTCCAGTTTGACGCAGACGTCGAAAAGCAGGTCGTTGGCCTGATCATTGAAAGGGTCTTTTTCGAGCTCTTTCTCAATCAGGGGCAGGGTGCCCACAGGGTCCTTCTTGGCTTGTCCCTGAAGCTTCATGACGCCCATGCCGCCGGTCTGGATGCCGAAAAGTCCGCCCTTTTTCTTGGCACCTCCGGCCAGGGTGAGCTCGCTTTTCCGCAGCAGCTTGCGACCTTCGAGAAAGCCCGGATTGTCCTTCAAGACTCCCTGCAACAACGTGATCGCATACTCGTGGTTGGATGCCTGCACGGCGGTCAAAGCCTTGAGCCAAAGAGGCTTGTGGTTTGGCGGGAGTTCTTTTTCGGTGATTTCGGGCATGGCGGTAAAACTGGGTGCGGATTTTTTGAAAGGCCCTCCGTGTCCGGCAGGGGGCGGGGTGGAAATTGGATGCTGCGCGGCGGCTTGGCAAGCGTGCTTGATCGGGAAAAACACGGTTGTCGCAAAGGATGTCGCTTTTTGGGATTGATGGGCCGGATGCGATGCGCTACCCAGACGCCGCGCGCCGGTTGCGCGCTCCTTTTGTCCCACACTTCTTATGCCCCAGCGCCCCAATCAAGGTCGTCGTCCCGGAAACAACAGCCGAGGCCGTTATGGTCCGCCCAAACGCCCGATCAAGGATGACGAAGAGAAGGCGGTGGAGGTGGAAGGGGAGATCTCCTCGGTGCTCGCAGGGACCATGTTCCGCGTGAAACTGGAGAGCGGCCACGAGGTGCTCGCCCACATCTCCGGGAAAATGCGCAAGCGTTTCATCCGTCTCGTTGTTGGCGACCGGGTGAAGATGGAAATGTCTCCCTACGACCTGACCAAGGCGCGCATCGTGTTCCGCCTGAGCTGAGCCGTTCGTTTCTGGCTTTGGCAGACCGATTCCCGGGGGGCTCCGGCTTCATTCGTCTTCTGCTCCCGTCTCCGCTGCTTCCAGGGCGTTCACCGCACTGATGCTGCGGCGCTCGATCACGATGTCGCCCAAGAGTTCGTTCTGTTTCACCAGGAACTGGTTGAGCTTCATCAGTTCCAGCAAGGCGAGGAAAGTCACGATCACTTCCGCTTTGGTGGTGGCTGTTTCAAACAAGTCTTCGAAACGCCTCGATTCACCTGGCTGGAACCGCTTCATCAGAAGCTCGATCTTGTCGGAGACCGTGTAGCGGTCATCGACGATGTCCCCAAAGTCGTGGGATTCCTCGAAGCGTTTGAGGACGTTTTGAAACGCGCGGATGAGGTCGAAGATCGAGACTTCCGCGAGCGCCGGCGCTTCCTCGGCCGGGGCGTCGGCCGCATCGGGCTGGTGGGCGAAGCGGCCCTCCTGTTCGAGTTCCCGCAGGGACAGGAACCCCGCGGCATCCTTGAACTTCTTGTATTCGATGAGCTGCCGGATGAGTTCCCAGCGTGGATCGTCCTCTTCGGCATCTTCTTCCGGGGGTTGATCGACCCGTGGAAGCAGGGTCCGGCTTTTCAGATACATCAGGTTGGCGGCCATCACGATGAACTCCGAGGCGAGGTCGATGTTCAGCAGTTTGAAGGTGTTGATGTAGTCGAGATACTGCCGTGTGATTCGCTCGATGGAGATCGAGTGGATGTCCACCTCGTCTTTTTTGATGAGGTAGAGGAGGAGGTCGAGCGGTCCCTCGAAGATTTCCAGGCGGACTTTGTAGTCGGTAGCTTCCACAGGGCGGGTGGTAGGGGATCCAGACCGACTGGGCGAGGCAATTTTCCCTCGCCATGCGGGTTGGCGGAAGGTTTTACTCGTGACGCGGCCTTGGCCGATTGAAACATGGAAACCGAGCAACTTCAGAATTTCAACGAACGCATGAGCCAATGGGTGGCCAACCAGGGTTTCTGGTTCCAGCTGCGCTACTCGATGGCCGGCAGCGGGTTGCGCGGCAGGGCGATGTTCCACTTGCTGAAGATGGGTTTCCGCCTGTTGATTTTCCTGTTTCTGATCGGCATTGGCGTGACCATCTACCTGATGAAACGTACGGAATCGCCGAGGTTCCAGGCGGCATTCCAAAGCAGGTTGAAGGAAGCGTTTTCGGCCTCCGAGCTTGAGATGCGGGACTTCAACCACCTTCAGGGGCAGATGGAGATCAACCGCCTCGCAGCCGAAGGGGGAAGTGACACGTTTTTTACCTCGATGGAGGCCCGCAACATCCGCTGCAAGATGAATCTGGTGGATGGCATCGTCGGAGTCTGGAAACCCGGGATCATCTCGATCTCACGACTGGATTTGGAACTCAGAGCTGGAACGGACGATGCCGAGTCCGCGCAAAAGCTCTCGGATGCGGTTTTCCGCCGTTCGTCGAAGGTGGATGTGAATTCGTTCGAAGTGGCTGATGCGAGCTTCCGCTGGGGATTTTCCGAGCGCACCCAGGGCGCGATCGAGTCCAGCGACCTCAAGGCCCAGCGCAATGAAAGCGGCTGGCGTCTCAGCTTCAAGGGAGGAACTTTTTCACAGAATTGGCTCAAGGGGCTCAAGATCGTCAACCTGGTGGTTGTCTGCGAGCCGGACGGACTTTATTTCGAGAAAGCGGAACTCCACCAGGGCGCGGGCACGGTGGATTTCTCCGGACTTCGTCTGAAGGCGGGTGAGCGTCCGGAACTCAACGGAGTCGCGCGGATCCGCAATCTGAACATCGAGGAGATCCTTCCTCCCGCGCTGAGGACTTTTGTGGAAGGCACCTTCTCCGGAGACTTCAAGGTCTTTGGCTCCACGAATACCTCGGACGGCGTCGGATTCGAGGGTCAGGTGCTCATGGATGGCAAGGATGTGATTTCGCTGCGTGAGCGGATTCACATTCTCAAGGCGCTCTCGGTCGTGGACTTCTCACGCAACTACCACCGTGTGGATTTCCGTGAGGGTTCGTTCATGCTCAAAACCCACCGCGGTGGTCTCCAGCTTTCCGAGATCAAGCTCAAGGCCGAGGATCTTTTCACCATGGAGGGAAACATTGGGGTGCGTCTCCCCACCGACAAGGAGGTGCAGGATGCGGTGGCGCAAGGCACGGCCTTCGACAACTCCCCGATCTTCGCAGCGGAGGACGAGGAGGCCGAACGTGCGAGTGCCCGCAAGACGGAAAGCGACTTCTCGCTCAAGCGCGCCGCCCTCGAAGCAAAGCGCGTTCAGGAAGGCCAGCAGAGTCTGGAATCCATGACGCTCTTCGACCGGTTGGGACTCACCTTGGAAATGAGGCGTCTCCAGTCCCAGGCGTCGGAACGCATTTCCCGCATGCTGCGCTACGAGGGCGGGGTGATCATCACCGTGCCGGGAGATGCCTTTGAACGTGCGCCCCGTCTGCAGGCACTCTATCCCGCCGATCGCTCCACCGGCCGTGTGCCGATGCGGGTGCCGATCGAGGGCAACCTCTACGATCTCACGCTCAAGCAGGCGGAGGACATTTATCAGCAAGGCCAGCGCTGAGGCACGGGCCCTGTAAGGTCAGCGCTCGAGGCCCAGGCTGTGGAAGATTTCCAGCGTCGCACGGCTCTTGTTGAGCGTGTAGAAATGGATGCCTTCGATGCCTTCGTCCAGCAGGCCCGCGCATTGTTCGGCGGCGTAGTGAATGCCGACCCGCTCCACGGCCTCAGGGCTTCCGTTGGCACGATTGAGAGCACGGATCAACTTGGCCGGATAACGGGCTCCTGCCGCCAGCTCGGCCATGCGCTTCATGCCTTGGAGAGAGGTGACTGGCATCACCCCTGCGATGATCGGCACATGGATGCCGGCCAGCTCGCAGCGGTCGCGGAAATCGAGCAGGTCATGGTTGTCAAAAAACAGCTGGGTGCAGATGTAGTCTGCTCCTTCATCGACCTTTGCTTTGAGGAAATCGAGCTCAGCCACCCGGTTGGGAGTGGAGGGGTGGCCTTCGGGAAACCCGGCCACGCCAATGCCGAAACCGCGGGGGTCCGGATGCCTGCCGGATGCGTTGAACTTGCGGATGAAACGGACCAGATCCGCTGCGTGGCGGAAATCCCCCTGACTCCAATCGTAGTCCGGCTGGTCCTTCGGCGGGTCACCGCGCAGGGCCAGGATGTTTGCCACGCCGGCTGCGGCGTAGCGGTCGAGGATCGCTTCGACTTCCGCCTCGGTGTGGCCGACGCAGGTGAGGTGGGGCACCGGCGGGATGCTGGTGCTCTGTTTGATGCGCACCACCAGATCGTGGGTCAGCTCGCGGGTGGTGCCTCCGGCGCCGTAGGTCACCGAGACAAAGGACGGGCGCAGGGGCTCCAGCTCGCGGATCGCCTGATAGAGGTCCTCCCAGGCTGGGGCGGTCCGGGGCGGGAAGAACTCGAAGGAAAGCGAGGGTTTCGAGGTGGCGAGAATGTCTCGGATGTGCATGGGTGAAAATCTGGGGGTGAATCAGGCGGCCGGCTCCGCGAGATCGAAACTTTTCCCGGAATCCGGGGTTTCTTGCTTCGTAGTTCCCGGAAACCGGGGCTAAACAAGCTTCAATTCCCGATGAAAACAATCCCCGTTTCCTTAATTCTCGCGGGCATCCTTTCCCCCTCCGCCATCCTTGCGCAATCGCCGGGAGATCCGGGACCGAAGGGGCCTCCCCGTGACGGCGAGGGCAGGAAGAACTTCCAGAGGGCCTTCATGGAAGCTTGGAAAGCCGCCGACAAGAATCAGGACGGGTCGCTGTCGCCGGAGGAATTCGCCGCCATGTCCCGGATCCAGAATCTGCCGGAGGAGAAGCGCGCCAACCTTTTCAAGCGCCTCGATAAAAGTGGCGACGGCCTGCTCAGCCGGGAGGAAATCGGAAAACTCGGCAGACCCCACGACAATCCCGGGCCTCCCATGCAGCGCCTCTGGGAGCTGGACACCGACAAAAGCGGTGGCGTCACTTTCGATGAGTTCAAGGTCGGCCGCGTGTTCAGCAAGCTGCCGCCGGAAAAACAGGACGGCGTGTTCCGCAGGCTGGACACCAACAAGGATGGAATCATTTCACCCAACGACCGCCCCGAGCCCCCCAAACGGCCGGAAGGTGGCAAGGGCAGACCGAATCGCCCGGGGCGCCCGGACCGCCCGGACCGCCCGGACGGCGGCAGGCCCGATCCCTCGCGGATGGAACCCAAGCAACTGATCCGCCAGTTGGACGCGAATGCCGATGGATCCTTGTCCTTCGAAGAGTTCCGCACCGATCCAATGGTGCGTGACCTCAGCGAAGACGAACAGGAAGACCGGTTCGAGAAAATGGATCGCAACCAGGACCTGAAGTTGAGCGCCGAGGATTTTCCTCCACCGGCTGTCCACGAAGGTGGCGGCCGTCCACCGGGAGAAATGCCGCCAGCGGAGGGCCAGTGAGCCAACCATCGGCAAGTGCCTTCGGATGGGCGAGTGGGCGAGGGGACCGGCTTCCGGCCGACCGAGTGGCATTAACGTCCAGGCTGTCGGCATGAAAAATCCAGCCTGCCACGGTGAGCAGGCTGGATTCTGAAGTCCGGCGCAGGCGGTCAAACGCCGCAGGCCTCGATCCCGCTTACGGTGCGGCGGAAAGGGCTTCTTCCTTGGCCGCTGTGGCAAGCACGGCGTCGCGGATGTTGCCACCCTTGCGATTGCTCCACCAGAGCACCACCGGGGAGGCGATGAAGATCGAGGAGAAGGTGCCGATGATGATGCCGATGAAGATGATGAAACCGAAGTCCCTCAGCGCCGTGCCGCCCAGGAAGGTCAGGATCGCCGTGCTGATCAAGGTGGCTCCGGACGTCAGCAAGGTCCGGGAGAGCGTGGCGTTGATCGCCTCATTCATGATCTTCTCCACCGAATCCGTGCGGATCAACAGCATCTCCCGGACGCGGTCGAACACCACGATGGTGTCGCTGATCGAGTAACCGGCGATGGTCAGTACCGCACCCACGTGGATGAGGGAAAGCTCTCCACCCATCATCACCACGATGCCCACGCAGATGAGCACGTCGTGGAAAATGGCGACAAATCCGCCGAGCGCGAAGGAGAACTCGAAGCGGGCGGTCATGTAGATCATGATGCCTGCGAAGCCGAGGGCGATCGCGATCAGGGACTGGCTGAGGAAGGTGCCGCCAATAACGGCGGAGACTTCTTCCTGGCTGGCGTCGATCACGTGGTCCTCAGACCCCGGTTTTTTCTCGCCCAGCGCCGGGATGGAGGCGCGCAGTTTATCGATGATGAGCTTGGCGTCCTTGGTTGCGCAGCGGATCGTGAGCAGGGTTCCGGTCGTCGGATTCGACTCGAACTGCGGATAGGCCTCCTTGGAAAGCTGCGGCTGGATCTCTTTTTTCACCTGATCCACCTCGGCGGCGGTGATTTTGTTGTCTTTGCCGAGTTGGAAGGTGATGCGGGTGCCACCGGTGAAGTCGATGCCGAGGGCGCGCTCGCCGCGGACGCCGAAGGCGATGAGCGAGGCGACGATGGTGGCCAACGCGAAGCCGATGCAGGCGCGGCGCTTGCCAAGGAAATCGTAATTCTTGGCCTTGATCAGGTTGAGGAAGGTGAGCTTCTTGAACAACCCGAGATCCGTGCCCCAGCGGAAGATCACGCGGGTGACCAGGATGGCGGAGAACAGCGATGCGGTGACACCGATGGTGAGGGTGACGGCGAAGCCTTTGATGGTGCCGCTGCCCAGGGTGAAGAGGATCACCGCGGTGATGAGTGAGGTGACGTGCGAGTCAAAGATCGCGGAGAAGGCGCGGTCGTAGGAGGCCTCGATCGCACTCTTCAGAGGTTTGCCCGCGGCGATCTCCTCACGAAGGCGCTCGTAAATCAGCACGTTGGCGTCCACCGCCATGCCGATGGTGAGCACCATGCCCGCGATGCCGGGAAGGGTGAAGGTGAAACCGAACATCGCCATGATGCCGAAGAGCATGACCGTGTTCACGATCAGGCCGATGTTCGCAATGACGCCGGACATCCGGTAGTAGGTGAAGACGAAGAGGAAGGTCATCAACAGCGAGAGACCGCCGGCAATGATGCCCTGGCGGACAACTGCCGAGCCGAGGGTGGGGGAAACGTTGCGCATCTCGGCGACGATCAGCGGGTTTTCCAGCGGGTTCATCAGCGAGTTGGCCAGGTTCTGGACCTCACCGGGCTCGCGGAGACCTTCGATGATGAACTGCTTGCCCAGGGGCACTTGATTGACGACCGGGGCGCTGATGACTTCACCGTCGAGCACGATGGCGATGCGGTCCTGACCGGCCTGCATGTTCTTGGTGAAGGCGATCATCTTGTCGGTGCCTTCCGCATTGAGCGTGATGGCCACCGCATCGGACTGCTGGGGCGAGGGCACGGCGTTGGCGATGTCCGATCCGCCGAGAGCGGCGCGGCGTTCCAGCAGGATGGGGCGAGTGTAGTCCTTCCCGTCGGCGTCCTTGCCCTTCATCATGTAGGCGCGGGTGCCGGGCTCGATCACGTCGCGGTCCATGACGCGCTGGGCGAGGGTCTTGCCGGTGGCGTCCGGTTCCTCGCTGCGAGGCATCACCTTGTGAAGCTCCAGCTTGGCGACCTTTTCGAGGGTTTTGCGGATGTTTTCCGACTCTTCAGGCTCCACACCGGGCATTTGGACGAGGATGCCGTCATTTCCCTGGCGGGCGATGAGGGGTTCCTTGCCGCCCATGCTGTCGAGGCGTTTCTCGATGACGATGATCGCCTGTTCCACCTGTTCCTTGGTGATCGGCATCTTGGTGCCGTCATCGGCTTCCTTTTCCTGGATCTTCAGGGTGAAGGAGGACCCACCGAGGATGTCGATGCCGCCCTTGAGACGCTCCTTGGGCGGGGTGGCGGCCAGCACGCAAAGCGCGCAAACTCCAATGGTCAGCACCGTGCCGATGTTGCGCTTCCGGCGCTCGACGTCCGTGGCGAAATACCAGAAAAACAGGATCAGGAGGGTCAGGCCGGTGCCGAAAACGACCAGCGGATCATTGAAGATGGTGATGGCGGAAATCATGACGGGAAGCGTTGGAACGATGCCGTGGGTGGCGGGGGTGGGGAAGGGAGGGCTTACTTGGCCGCGTCCTTTTTGTGGACCACGGTAATGGCGAGCTTGTCGAACTCGATCATGGTGCCCTCACAAACTTTGACGACGACGGTGTGTTCCTTCACGTTGTGGACCAGTCCGTGGATGCCGGCACTGGTGACCACCTTGTCCCCGTTCTGGAGCGCGGCGATCCGGGCCTGCTGTTCCTTGCGCTGGCGCTGCTGGGGGCGGATGAGCAGAAAATAGAACATCACCACCATCAGACCCATCATCACGAATGGCGATCCGAGGATGCCCCCGGGCGGCGGTGGAGCGGCTTCTGCGAGGGTGGAGAATGAAATCAGGGCTTGGAGCGATGTCATGGATGGTCGGATCGGGTGTAGCGCCGGATGAAGGAGTCCTTGTATTCCGTGAAGTTCCCGGCGTCGATGGCCTCCCTCGCCCCGGCGACGAGGCGCAGGTAGAAATGCAGATTGTGGAAGGAAAGCAACCGCAAAGCGAGGATTTCCCCGGCCCGGAAAAGGTGGCGGAGGTAGGCTCTGGAGAAGCCGGCCAGGTGGGGGTGGGCGCTTTCACAAAGCGGCCTGGGGTCTTTGGCGTGGACCAGGTTCTTGATGTGGAGGGGCCCGTCCAGGGTGAACGCCACTCCATGGCGGGCCACCCGGGTGGGCATGACGCAATCAAACATGTCCACTCCCCGGGCGATCATCTCGAGGATCTGCGGCGGGGTGCCGAGGCCCATCGCATAGCGGGGTTTCCCGGCGGGCAGGAAGGGGACCGCGTTTTCGATGGCGCGGAACATCTCATGCTCCGGCTCACCCACGGACACTCCGCCGATGGCGTAGCCGTCGAAGTCGAGGTCGACCAGTTCCCGGGCCGACTGCTCGCGGAGATCCGCGTAAATGGAGCCCTGGACGATGCCGAAGTGGGACTGTCTGCCTGATCCGGAGCGGGGTTCGTTGCTGACGATCCAGTCCTTGCAGCGCCGCGCCCAGCGGGTGGTGAGGGCGAGCGATTTGGCGGCGTAGGCCTCGTCGCAGGGGTAGGGCGGGCATTCATCGAAAAGCATGGCGATGTCCGATCCCAGACAAGCCTGGATCTCCATGCTGAGCTCGGGCGTCAGCAGCATTCTAGAGCCATCCAGATGGTTCTGAAAACGCACGCCTTCTTCGGTGATCTTGCGCAGCTTTGCCAGCGACCAGACCTGGAAGCCCCCGGAGTCGGTCAGGAAGGGTTTGTTCCAGGTGGTGAATCCGTGAAGGCCGCCCATCTCGCGGATCAACTCGTGCCCCGGCCGGAGCCACAGGTGGTAGGTGTTGCCGAGGATGATTTGGGCTCCGAGTTCGTCCAGTTCCGCGGGATGCAGTGTTTTCACAGAGCCCTGTGTTCCCACCGGCATGAATATCGGGGTCTCGACCACACCGTGAGGCAGGGTCAGACGACCCCGGCGGGCGGAACTGTTGGGATCGGTCTGGAGAAGCTCGAAAGACACTGGCGGCTGGCGGCCATACCCGGGAATCAAGGGTTGGCCAAGCCGAATCTCGGAAACGGACAACCCGTAAAATTCCTGTTTTTTCACAGAAACATCTGGCGTCCGGCGGGGTTTTGTCTGGAATCGTTTGCGGTCGCCCCCGGAATCTTTTCGGAAACTTCGAATATTTTCCTCTGGCGCGACTCTGATGATCGGGCACATTGCCTTGCTTCGAAAATCGAACCCAAACCAAACCAACCAACTATGAAACTGTTCCTCAGCGCCTTGTTCGCTTCGTTTGTCATCGCCCCGCTTTCGTTCTCCGAGGAGTGCGAGAAAGGCAAGTGCGACAAGGATAAGAAAGAAACCCTCGCTCACTGCGGCAAGTGCGAGAAGGACCACGACAAAGACAAGGAGAAGGAGAAGAAGGAAGTCACCCTGATCGCCGGCAAGTGCGAAAAGGACGGTGAGTGCGACAAGGAGAAGAAGGAAGAGGGCACCCTCGCTCACTGCGGCAAGTGCGAGAAGGACCACGACAAGGACAAGGAAAAGGAGAAGAAGGAAGTCACCCTGATCGCCGGCAAGTGCGAGAAGGATGGCGACTGCGACAAGGAGAAGAAGGAAGAAGGCACCCTCCTCGCTGGCAAGTGCGAGAAGGACGGTGACTGCGACAAGGAGAAGAAAGAAGAAGGCACCCTCGCCGATTGCAGCAAGTGCAAGAAGGACGGCGAGAAGGAGAAGAAGGAAGAAGGCACCCTCCTCGCCGGCAAGTGCGAGAAGGACGGCGACTGCGACAAGGAGAAGAAGGAAGAGGGAACCCTCGCCTGATTTCCGGTTCGGACTTCCGACCCACATTCACAAGACCGCCGGTTTTCCCCGGCGGTCTTTTTTTGTCGCCGGGTGGTTTGGATCCGGGACGGCGATGCGCATGAAGCATTGACAGAGCCATTCCACCCGGATCAGGTCCGCCTGCGATGCTGGATGTGGTTTGCGCGGTGATTTTTGACAACGACGGCCGATTTCTCGCCTGCCGCCGTCCCTCCGACAAACATCTGGGAGGAAAATGGGAGTTTCCCGGAGGCAAGGTGGATTCCGGAGAAAGCCCGGAGGCCGCGATCGTCCGCGAAATCCGGGAGGAACTGGCGATCGAGGTGGAGGTGCTCTCGTCTTTCTCGCCCGTGGTCTGGGATTACGATGGCAGGTTGATCCGGCTCATTCCTTTCCGCTGTGGGATCCTCGCGGGGGTCCCGCAAGCCCTTGAGCACGATGACCTGCTCTGGTGTACTCCGGGCGATTGGGGCCTGCTCGATTGGGCTCCCGCCGACGTGCCGATCCTCCGCGAAATCGCGGGATGAGTTCCCCAAACCTCAAATTGACTCCGCCGGGATTCCGGCTAGGTTTCCGGAATCGCTGAAAACCCATGAAATCTTTTTTACTCCCGCTCCTCGCCGGAGCCTTGCTCGTTCCTGCTCTGAACGGAGCCGAGTCCGCCTCGACGGATCCCGCGCAGCTTCGGAAGATCGCTTTGCAGATCGACCAACAGGTGGCGGCTTTCTATCGGAACCGCAAGTTGCCTGTGCCCAAGGTCACCGACGACGCCACCTTTCTCCGCCGGGCCTTCCTGGTCTCGATCGGCCGCATCCCGACCTCCGAGGAGGCGCTGGCATTCATCGAGATCGACGACCCCTCGAAGCGCGAGAACCTGGTGGATTACCTGCTCAAGTCCCCCGGATTCTCCAGCCACATGTCGAACTGGGCCTTCGATCTCCTTCGGGTGACCGACCGGCGCACCGATTCCGCGTCCACCAACACCCCGTATCGGCACTGGATCCGCACGGCCATGGAACGGAACATGCCGTGGGACGAATTCACCCGCAAGCTCATCGCGTCTTCGGGCGATGGCTGGGATCCGGAAACCGCGGCGGTCGGCTATTACACTCGGGACCGCGGCATGCCCTTGGACAATCTCTCCAACACGATGCGCATTTTCCTCGGTGCCCGCATGGAGTGCGCCCAATGCCATGACGACCCCTTCGGCAAAACCGAGCGCCATGATTTCTATGAACTCGCGGCCTTCACCCACGGCCAGGAGCCTATCCGCCGGGAGGTGATCGAGCCGATTTACCGTGAGCTCGGTGACGACTCACGCCGCGAGACCCAGGAGTATCGCGTGGCCCGCATGCTTTGGGACAACGTCTACAATCTCTCCCTCGGTGGCGGCGGGGCCGGACGCATCACCCTGCCTTCCGACTACCAATACCGCGATGCCGCACCGGGCGACATGGTGGCCGGTCGCACGCCTTTCGGCAAAACGGTCCGCCTCTCGGAGAAGAAGGATGAAAACGATGGTCGCGCCAAGCTCGCCGAGTGGATCGTCGGCCGGACCGATTCGCAGTTTCCCTTCGTCATTGCCAACCGCATGTGGAAGCGGGTCATGGGCAAGGGGTTTTATGAACCGGTGGACGAATACATCGAGCCCGGAAAGACCCACCATCCGGCGCTTGCCTCCCTGCTGGAGCGCACGATGGTGGATCTGAAATACGATCTCAAGGCCTTCCAGCACGTGCTGCTGCTGACCAAGACTTTCCAATTCGCCACCAACCCGAACGCCTCCTCCGTCGAGGGCGCGGACGATTTCCACGGCCGCAAGATCGAGCGTCTTTCCTCCGAACAGATCTGGGACTCGCTTATCACCCTTGCCGCCGGAGATCCGGACAAGAAACCGAACCGCTCGCTCGATGACCGGGTTCTTCTGGACGGGCGCCCGGTTCTCGTCGGGAAAAAAACCATGTCCCAGCTCTCCAAGGAGGTGCTTGCGATCTCCAGTGAAGCCGAGATGCGCCGCTACTTCACCAAACTCGTGGCAGATATCCGGAACGGCGGCGGCTCCTCTGCGGGAGATGCATCGATGTCGATGATGTCGAAGCCCGTTTCGTATGGCAAAGACTCGCTGACGCGGGCCTCGGAGCTGCCATCACCGGCACCCCGGGATCATTTCCTCTACCTGTTCGGATCCTCCGACCGTGAGGTGGTGGATGCCGCCAGCCGCGAGCCCAACGTGGGTCAGGTGCTTTCCCTCATGAACGGCTTCGTGCAGGCCAGGCTCGTCAATGATTCCAAGGCTCACCTCTACAATTGCCTCGAAGGCGCGGGCTCGGATTCCGAAAAAGTCCGCCGACTTTACATCTCGATCCTCAACCGCCCACCCAGCGACGAGGAAATGAGCTGGATGCTCGACGAACTGAAATCCCGCGGCAACGAGGGTACGCGCAACATCGTATCCGCGCTGGTGATGTCCTCCGAATTCCTTTTCCTCCAGTAAACCCATGTCACACGATTCCTTTCTCAAAGCCGACGAGCTCACCCGCCGGACCTTCCTGTCCAATGCGGCGCGCACCCTGCTTGGCGTCCATCTGTTTCCGATGTTCGGCCCTTCGGTGGCTTCCGCCGCTTCCGCCTCCGGTGCGGAGGCCAGGGCCAAGCATGTCATCTATCTCTTCATGTCCGGTGGCATGAGCCACGTGGACACCTTCGACCCCAAACCGAAGAAAAAAGCGGTGATGGGCAAGACCGAGGCCATCGCCACTAAGGCGGACGGCATCCAGGTGGGCCATTACCTGCCGAAAACGGCGGAGGTGATGGACAAGGTGTGCGTCATCAACTCGATGAACTCCACCCAGGGAGCCCACGAGCAGGGCTCCTACATCATGCACACCAGCTACGGACTCCGCGGGACCATCCAGCATCCTTCACTCGGTTCCTGGGTCCTCAAACTCGGCGGGCGCATCCATCCGGAGCTTCCCGGATACGTGGCCATCGATTCCTCCCCGGATCTCACCGGCGGAGGATTCTTCGGCGCCAAATATGCCGCGGCACCGATCGGCAGCGCGGACGAGGGGCTCAAGGACTCAAAGCGCGTGAGTGCGGTGACCTCCGAGGACTTCGACCGCCGGCTCTCGCTGGCCGACAAGCTCAACCGCCAGTTCCACGGACGTTACCCGAATGCCGACGTCAAGGCCTACGAGGAACTCTATCGGGAGGCGGTTTCCCTCATGAACTCGAAGGATCTCGCCGCCTTTGACATCCGCCAGGAATCCGCCGCCACCCGGCAACTCTATGGCACCGGACGCTTCGCCCAGGGCTGCATGCTCGCAAGACGCCTCGTCCAGCACGGCGTGCGCTTCGTGGAAGTCCAGCTCGGCGGTTGGGACACCCACTATGACAACTTCACCGGAGTCGAGGGTCGCTGCCGGGAGTTCGACCAGGCCTACGCCGCGCTCATCACCGATCTGGAGAAAACCGGGAAACTCAAGGACACGCTCGTGGTGGTGGCCACCGAGTTCGGCCGCACTCCGGAGATCAAGGAGGAGCACAAAGGAGGTCGTGACCACCACCCATCTGCCTTCTCCTGCCTGCTGGCCGGTGGTGGCATCAAGGCGGGCTACAAGCACGGACTCACCGATCCCGAAGGCGGCAAGGTCAAGGACGGTCTGGTCAGCGTGCAGGACTTCAACGCAACCATCGCCCATGCGCTCGGGCTCAACATCGACGAGGTGCTCATGTCACCCACTCGCCGCCCCTTCAAGATCGCGGACAAGGGCAAGCCGGTGATGTCGCTCTTCGCTTGACGGGAAGACCTCAATCGCCGCTCGGATTCTTCCGGGCGGCGAGCTTGGCTTTGGCGATCTCGATAACCATCGGCAGGATGGAAATGAAGATGATGCCGATGACCACCAGTTCGAAGTGTTTCTTCACGATCGGGATGCCGCCGAAGAACCAACCCGCGGGCACCAGGGTGACCACCCAGAGGATGGCTCCCGCCACGTTGAAGAACATGAAACGCCGGTAATCCATCTTGCCCGATCCCGCGACAAAGGGGGCGAAGGTGCGGACGATCGGCACGAAGCGCGCGAGGATGATGGTCTTGCCGCCGTAGCGCTCGAAGAACTCGTTGGTTTTGCGGATGTGTTCGGGTTTCACCACCCGCGGGAACTTGCGCGTGACCCAATCCCCGCACCTGCGGCCGATCCAGTAGTTCACCGTATCGCCGAGGATGGCCGCAACGAGGATGACGGCTCCGGCCATCCACACGCTCAGCCCGGATGCCGGATCCGCCGAAACCGCGCCGATGGCGAACAAAAGCGAGTCTCCAGGGAGGAAGGGCGTCACCACCAGTCCGGTCTCGCAAAAGATGATCGCGAACAGCAGCGCGTAGACCATCGCCCCGTATTGGCGGGTGAAGTCGGTCAGGTGGTCCTGCAGGTGCAGGAAGAGGTCGAGGATTTCCTTCATGGTTCTAACGGTTCTAACTGTTTTCCGGACGCGGGTCGCGGTCGAGCAATTCCCTCATCGCGGCGGCGGCCGGCTGGTTCTGATAGAGCACCGAGTAAACCGCATCCAGGATCGGCGTGCGGACGTCGGCCTTGCGTGCGGCGTCGTGGATCGAGAGGGTGTTGGGGACTCCCTCCGCGACCATGCCCAGGGAATTCACAGCCTCATCGAGGGATTTCCCCTGGCCGAGGGCGAGGCCCACGCGGTGGTTGCGCGAGTGCTCGGAAAAACAGGTGACGATCAGATCTCCCACCCCGGACAATCCGGAGAAGGTTTCCTTGCGGCCGCCGAGAGCCACGCCGAGCCGGGTCATTTCGGCGAGGGCGCGGGTGACCAGAGCGGCCACGGCATTGTCGCCCAGGCCGAGACCGTGGGCCATGCCGGCGGCGATGGCATAGACGTTCTTGACGGCACCGCCAAGCTCGATGCCGGCCACGTCGTCGCTGGTGTAAACGCGGAAGTGGGGCAGGGTGAAGAGGTCCTGGAGGGCGATGGCCAGTTGGGGATCCCGCGAGGCCACGACCGCACAGGTCACCCGGTCACGGGCGATTTCCTCGGCGTGGTTGGGACCGCTGAGGATGCCCACGGGATTCCGGGGGAACACCTCGGCGAGGATCCGGCTCATGCGTTCCCCGCTTTCGCGTTCGATGCCTTTGGAGCAGGAGAGCAGGGGAGTGTCATCCGGCAGACCGATGGCCTTGAGTTTCCCGGCCTCGGAGCGCACCGCGCTGGTCGGCACGGCGAAGATCACCAGCGGCGCGGAAAGAACCTCGCGATGGTCGGTGGTGGCGCGCACATGGGCGGGCAGTTCCACCTCGGGCAGATACTTCGAATTGCGGTGGTTCCGGTTGATGTCATCGACGCATGCTGGCTCGATCGATACCACGGTGATCGACTCCAGCTTGGCGGACAACAGCCTGGCCATGGCGGTTCCGAGGGAACCACCGCCCAGGATCGCGGCGGAGTTGAGGGTTTTCATGAAAGGGCGTGGCGCGTCAGGACGGGCTTTCCGTTCGCTTGGATTTCGGCACGAAGCGGTTTTCCGTACCGTTCAGGAGCCTGCGGATGTTTTCCCTGTGCTTCCACACCGCGAGGGCTGCGATCACCAGGCTGAAGGCGAAAAGCGGCTTGTTCCACGTGCCATCCTGAATTCTTCCGTGAAACCAGGAACCCGCCACCGTGAGCAGCGGCAGTGAGAGCGAGGCGCCGATGCTGGCCACCGAGACGTAGCGTGTGGTGAAGAAAAGCAGGGCCCAGACGGCAAGCAGGATGACGATGGCGAAGGGCATCAGCGCGAGCAGCACACCCGCCGAAGTGGCGATGCCCTTGCCTCCTTTGAAACCCACCCAGGGTGAGTAATTGTGGCCCAGCACGGCAAAGAGGGCGGTCACGATGTGGGCGAGCTGCGCATTCATCGCGTCCGCCGCTGAAAAATGCAGCGCCCAGGCCTCCGGCAGCCCCAGCGGGATCTGCACCGGACGCCCGACGATCTGCACCAGGTTCACCGAGAGAACCACCGGAATGAAACCCTTGAGCGCATCGAGAATCAGGCAGGGAATCCCGTATTTTTTGCCGAGCACCCGCAGCACATTGGTTGCGCCGATGTTGCCCGATCCATGCTGGCGGATGTCGATGCCCTGGCGGCGCGCGATGACCAGTCCGAAGGGAATGGATCCCAGCAGGAAAGCGATGAGCGGGCAGAGCCAGAGTTGCATCCGGAATGAGCGATGGAGCGGCGGGACGGGCGGGTCGGGCGGGACGGAGTTACTCGACGACAGTGGCGGATTCGATGACGACCTTTTTGGAAGGCACGTCCTGGGACGGCAGCTCCATCTTTTGTCCAGAAACCGGGTGCATCATGGTCAGGTTGGCGGTTCCGGTGGGGACGGCCTTGATCTTGTCCACCACGCTCATGCCTTCGACCACCTTGCCGAAGACCGCGTATCCGCCGTTGCTCGGGTAATCGAGCATGGCGTTGTCCACCACGTTGATGAAAAACTGGGCGGTGGCGCTGTTCGGATCGGAGGTGCGGGCCATGGCGATCGAGCCGCGCACGTTCTGAAGTCCGTTCTGCCCTTCGTTCTTGATGCCCTTGCCGGTGGCTTTTTCAACCAGCTTGCCGCCCTCGTCGGCAAAGCCGCCACCCTGGATCATGAAACTGCCGATCACGCGGTGGAAGACGGTGCCGTCGTAGTGCTTCTTCTTCACGTAGCCGAGGAAGTTCTCCACCGTGATCGGGGCCTTTTCCTTGTTGAGCTCGATGACGATGTCTCCCTCGCTCGTCTTGAGGCGGACCTTGGGGGCGGCGGCCGGTTTGTCGGCGGCTTTCTCCGGCTCGCAAACGGCAATCATCGGAAAGAGGGCGAGGGCAAGAAGGGCAAGGTTTCGTTTCATCGCGGAAACCCCTAGATCAAGGTCCGCGCGGGTGCAAGGACGGATGGGCCCGGAATTGCGGCCCGGGCACACAAAAAACCCCGCTCTCCGGGAAGGAGGGCGGGGTCTTGGAAAACGCGGCGTGCCGTGGCGGCGGGGGCCTTACTTCGCCTCATCCACCGTCAACGGGCGATAGCCGCCGATGGACTTGAAGTAAACGAGCAGCAGCAGATAGCAGATTGCCATGGTGGCCGGAATGAACGAGTCCACCTTCAGCGTGCGTCGGTTGCCGCGGATGTCCGCCTCGACGACTTGTTTCTCCGCCTCGCTGCGCTTGGCAACCTCGACCTTTTTCGCCGCTTCGAGGCGGGCGGGGTCGATGGCCTGCACGGGCTCGAATCCGAGGAACTTGCTCGGGTCTCCGCTGCCCTTCCATTCCTGAGCGAGCTTGGGATCCACCTTGGCGAGTTCTTCGGCGGCGAAGCGGTCCTTGGCATAGCCGAGGCCGGGGCCTCCGATGAGGCCGGCGGACATCATGCCGACTCCGCCCATCAAGCTGATGGCCACGGCACCGGTGCGCGGAAAGCGGTCGGAAGTGACGGCGAGCATGGTCGGCCAGAAGAAGGTCTTGCCGATGGCGTAAACGAGAAGTGCGCCAAGGGCCGGGCCGAAGGCGGAGATGCCACTTACGAGGTTGAGTCCGAGGCAGGCGAGCATCGCGCAGACGGCAAGGAGGCCGACGGGCTTGAGACCCAGGCGGGTTTCAATGAAGTGGGCGCAGAAGCGAAGGAGGAACATCATCAGCGAGGTGAAGACGAACAGGATTTTGCCTTGGGTGGGATCGAGAATCGCGCCGGTGATGTTCTGGATCCAGCCATCGGTTCCGAGTTCGACCGCGCCGACCAAGGCGTGGATGATGAAGAGGAAGCACAGAAGCCAGTGGCCCATCGAGAATCCGGTGACCGCGGCGATGGAGCCGAGGAGAACGAGCGAGATGCCGGCGGCGATGCCCTTGGCCGCCATGGCATTGCCCACGAGGGGTGCAAGAGTGCCTTCAAAGAAGAGATACAGCATGAAGCAGACGACGGCACCGCCCAGAATGCCCACGTCCTTGAGCATCTCGCCAAGCTTGAGGCCCTTGGCGGAGGCTTCAGATTTCGGGAACTTCTGCCCGAAGAACATCACGCCGTAAACGATCGTGGGAAGCAGATAGACTGCGAGTTGCTCCTTCCAGCCCCACTTGAATGTTTCACCGAGGACCCAGCCAACGATGCCACCGAAGACCATGCCGAGCGGCCAGCTGGCGTGGAGGATGTTGAGGTAGTGGTTGCGGTTGTTCGGGAAAAGTGTGGCAACGAGCGGATTGGCCACGGCTTCCAACGTGCCATTCGCAGCGCCGAAGGCGAACATGCCCCAGAACAGGAACTGATAGGCGAGGTGACTGTCCATACCCTTGGTCGCGCCGAAGGTGATGAAGGCGGAGAGGACGTGCAGGGCAAAGGCGGCCATCACGAGCTTGCCATAGCCGATCTTGTCCACGACCAGGCCTCCAATCATGATGCCGAAGCAGAAGCTGGTGAATCCGGCACCTCCGATGGCTCCGAGCTGGGCACCGGTGAATCCGAAATCGGATGCCCAGTTGGCGAAGATGCCTCCGCGAATGCCGAATCCGGTTCCGGCTGCGAGGATGGCGGTGAAACCGGCCCATAGGAGCCGCTTGGCGTTAGGTGCGATGGCGTCGGGGTTCATGATGGATTTTGATTCGTCGGCGGGGATTATCGGTTTGGCGGGGGTCTGGCAAGCTCCCGATGCGAAAAATCCGCTAGAAGCCCGCAGGTGGCATCGGGCCCCGACAAAAAGCGCGGAGTCCCGGGCCGGGCTCCGCGCTGGTAAAACCGGATTCACCCGGGATGCAGTCTTAGGGCTTGGCCGGCGCGGGGGCTGCGGCGGGGGCGTCTGGAGCGGGTGCCGCCGACTTCGCCATGGCCTCGCGGATCCACTTGGAGACGTCGAGGACGGTCGGGTTTTCGCCGGCATCAAGGCCTTTGGCGTAGCGTTCGAAGGGCTCGATGGGCAGCGGGTTGGCGGATTTCACCTGCTTGGCGGTTTCGACGGCCTTTTTCGCGTTTGCGAGCGAGGCGTCCTTGTCGCCGGCTTTGCCTTGAAGGGCGGAGAGCATCACGAAGGACATCGGGTTCCTGGTCGATTCCGTGGCCGCGAGTTGCTTTTCAAACCCGCTGGCGAGGGTCTTGACGAACTCGGCCGGAAACTCCTGATTGCCCTGAAGGCAGACCTTGTTGGCGGTCATTTGGATGCTCATCTGGCGGGACGGGCCATCGGGCATCTCTTCGAGAGCCTTGGAGGCGGCGCTCCAGTTTTTGTCCGCGATGAGCACGTCGAGCTTCATCGAGGCGATGTATGGGCTGTCCGGGGCGCTCTTTTCGAGTTCGCCGAGCTTTTCGTTCATCAGTGCGGTGTTGCCGGATGCGGCCGCGGTGCGGAAGGTGCGGATGATCGAGTTGAGGCGCTCACGGCTTTCCTGGGCGGATTGGATATCGGCGGCGGCCTTGCGCGCACCTTCCTCACCGGAGAGCAGGGCCTCGACCACCTGGTCGGTGAGCTGCATCGGGTGGGTGGTCATGATCAGTTTGCCATCGCGGACGACGAAAGCATGCGGGATGCCTTTGACCCCGGCGGGCTTGAGCCACTCCTTTTCGAACGCGGAATCCTTGCCGGTGTAGGCGACCGGATAGGACATTCCCTCGCCCTTGCGCTTCACGAACTCGGTGACCTTCTCGAGGCCATCCTCCCAGACGTTGATGCCGTAAACGCGCAGGCCCTTTTCGGCGTAGCGTTTGTGGAGGTCGTTCACGTGGGGGATGGCCGCCACGCAGGGGCCGCACCAGGTGGCCCAGCATTCGAAAATGTAGACTTTCCCTGGCTCGAAGGCGGTCAGCGGGCCGCCCTGCACCCAGGTGGCGGAGGCCAGTGATTCCACTCGGACCTCGGAACCAGCCTTGAGGCTGGGCGTGTTGGGATCGGCGGCTTCACCGTCCTCGTCCGCTTGATCCTTCGGCAGCTCGGGGGTGATCTTCTTGGCGGGCACCGACGCGGGTTTCGCTGCGGCTGCCGGGGCTTCTTTGGCAGGCTCTGCGGCGGCGGGTGCCGGGTTTTCCTTGGGTTTGCAACTGGCGAGCCCCAGGGCGATCGCGGACGGAATCAACAGGACGGACGAATTCTTCACAGGGAGAGAGTGCCGCCCGGGCCGGAATTTGTGCCAGAAAAATCTCGGTTGCGGAAAATCCCCGGCCTGAGGGGATGTGTCCGGTTGCACGGCATGGCCACTGCTGTCTAGAATCGCGCCGTGCCGGAATTCTCCATCACTTTTCTTGGAACGGGAACCTCCGTCGGGGTCCCCGTGATCGGATGTTCATGCGACGTCTGTGTTTCGGAAAACCCGCGGAACCAGCGCCTCCGTTCGTCCATCCTCGTCAGGGCGGGGGAGATCTCCGTGTTGGTGGATTCGGGGCCGGATCTGCGGCTCCAGGCGTTGCGCGAGGGGATCCGGGAGATCGATGCCGTGATTTACACCCACGCCCATGTCGATCACGTGGCCGGATTTGACGAGTTGCGGGCGTTTTGCTGGCACAAACCGGAGCCGCTGCCGCTGCATGCGACGAGCGGATGCATGGAGACGCTCAAAACCATGTTCGGCTGGGCCTTCTCGGATCTCAATATCTACAAGGGCTACGTGAAACCGGATCCACGGCTCATCGATGGACCGTTCGCCTATGGCGATCTCCGGATCACCCCGCTTCCGGTCGAGCATGCGGCGGTGGAAACCATCGGTTTTCTGTTTGAATACCCGGGCTGCCGTTCGCTCGCCTACATCCCGGATGTGAAGCGGATCCCCTCAGAGTCCCTCCAGCGGATCCGGGGCGTGGACGTGTTGGTCATCGATGCGCTGCGGCCCGCCACCCATCCCACGCACTTTTCGCTTCAGGAAGCACTCGATGCGATTGAAGCCAGCGGCGCACGCGAGGGTTGGCTCACCCACCTCGGTCATGAGAACGAGCACGAGTCCCTCGATGGAAGCCTGCCCACGGGCGTCCGTGTGGCGTGGGACGGGCTGACGATCGACCTTTGATGTTCGTGGGTCTTGCATGTCCGGAAAGCTCCGGGCATCTTCCGCCCATGCGTTCGGCGGCACTGATTTTCCTGCTCATGGCGGTTCTTCCTCCATGGGTCCGCGCCGCGCCCGAGCCGGAATCCGTGGCGATCCTCTACAATCTCAAATCTCCGGAGTCGCGCAGGTTGGCCCAGTTCTATCGGGAGGCGAGAGGCATCCCGGCGGCCAATCTCATCGCGCTCGACATGCCGCTCTCCCAGGACATCTCCCGCGAGGAGTATGAAAAATCGATCGCCACGCCACTGCGCGAAGAGTTCGAGACCCGCGGGTGGTGGAAGCGCAGCAAGGACCGCGAAGGGGTCACCCTGCCTGTATCCAACCGCATCCGCGTGCTGGTGACCATCCGGGGCGTGCCCTTGCGCATCCGCCAGACTCCCAAGCCCGCCCCGCCTCCCGGCCCGGATGGGAAACCTGCCGCTCCCGCAGCCTCCAAGGACCCCTTTTCCGGTCACGATGAGGCCTCGGTGGATTCGGAACTCGCGATGTTCGGTGTCGAGGGCGTGCCGATGGAGGGCGGCTTGCAGAACAAGTATTACAAGGCGGACCGCTCGATCGCCGGAGCCGAGTTTCCTTTTCTCGTGCTGACCGCGCGGATCGATGCCGCTTCCGCCTCCACCTGCGAAAGGATGATCCGCGATGCCGTGGAAACCGAGAAATCCGGGCTATGGGGCATGTCCTACGTGGACATCGCCAACAAGTTTCCGCAGGGCGATCAGTGGCTCGAAGCCGTGGCCCGCGAGAATCTCCGCGTCGGCATCCCCACCGTGGTGGACCGCTTCAACGACACGCTTCCGAAAAACTATCCGATGAACGAGGCTGCCCTCTATCATGGATGGTATGACTGGAATGTCAGCGGTCCTTTCCTCAATCCGCGATTCCATTTCCGCAAAGGCGCGGTCGCCATGCACCTTCATTCGTTCAGCGCGGAGCAACTCGCCAATCCTTCGAAAAACTGGAGTGCCGCGCTCCTTGAACGCGGTGCCGCCGTGACGATCGGCAATGTCTTCGAACCCTATCTGCACCTCACACACGACTTCGGCATCCTTCACCAGCGACTGCTCGCGGGCCACACCTGGGTGGAGGCCTGCTGGATGTCCATGCCGGTGACCTCCTGGCAGGGCGTGGTGCTCGGCGATCCTCTCTATCAGCCGTTCCGCCATCTGGATGGGACCGGGGAGGTGAGGGATGATGACGCCGCCTTCCGCGCCATGCGGGCGGCCATGCTCCGTTGGTCCCGCGATCCGGACGAGCGCCTCCGCCAGTTGGAGACCGCCGCAGGTCGCATGCGGGCCGGTCCGCTTGCCGAGGCCGCCGGGCTCGATTTGTTGGAAAACCGGCGCGATGCCGAAGCCGTCGCACGCTTCCAGACCGCCAAGTCGCTGTATGCCGCCACCGAAGACAAGCTGCGCCAGGACTTTCACATCATCGCCATCGATCGCGCGGCCGGCCGCAAGGACCTCGCGGTCCGCGGCTTGAGGGATGCGCGTGCAAAGTATGGCATCATTCCAGAGACCGCCGCCCTGGATTCCTGGCTCGACATCCTCGATCCGCCGCCACCACCACCGGCGGACCCCGGCAAGGCCCCGGCCGCTCCGCAGCCTGCGGGAGAGCCCTCCCTGAAGAAGCCCTGATTTCCCGCTGACATCGTCCATGACATACGGATTTTTATTGGAATCGGTCTGGCATCCGCCGCTGCTGTTTGCGGAGACGCCGCCGTTGGGCCTTCCTCCGGAACTCGAACTGCAAGCACTCTGGTTTTCCGGGGCTTTCGGCAGGGATTTCCGCACCACCTCGGGCAAGTCGGTTAGAATCGTCCAGTTCGGCGAGTGGAACCGCGGCGCCGGCCCGGACTTCATTCAGGCCGCGGTGGAAATCGATGGAACGCTCCACACCGGCCCTGTCGAGCTGGATCCGGACTCGTCCTGCTGGGAATACCACGGCCACGCCTCCAATCCGGCCTTCCGCGACGTCATTCTTCACATCGTCTTCCAGCAGGACTCGCGCAGCCACTACATCCGGAACTGCGAGAACCGCGAGATCCCGCAGATTTCCATCACCGGCATGCAGCTCGCGGATGCCCTCAACCGCCCGCAGCGTGAAGTCGCCATCGCCCATCCGGGACGTTGTGTGTTCCCGTTGAAACATCTGCCTGCTTCATCGGTCGAGAGCCTGCTCACCGAGGCCGCGCTCCACCGTGCCGGAATCAAGGCCGCCCGCTGGCTGCGCACCGCGGATGCCCATGGCCGGGATGCCGCCTTGTTCCAATCCACCGCCGAGACCCTCGGCTACCGCGGGAACTCACTGGCCATGCGCCTGCTCTCCCAACGCGCTCCCCTCGCCATGCTCAAGTCCGAGGGCGAGGCCGCCGAGGCCGTGCTTTTCGGCACCGCCGGATTCCTCTCGCCGCACCTCCACCAGATGGCGCCGCACGACACCCGCGACTACCTCCGTGGCTTGTGGGACTCATGGTGGAAAAGCCGCTTTCGCTTCGAAGCCACCGGCAGCCGCTCGATCCCGTGGCGGACCCACGGCCAGCGGCCCGCCAACCACCCGCACCGCCGTGTCGGCGCGCTGGCCACCCTCGTCCAGTCCTGGCCCCAATTCCGCAAGCTGGCCTTCGCCCGCCCCTTCGAGCCGAAACCCTTGATCGATTTCCTCCACGCCCTCGAGCATCCGTTCTGGTCGCACCGCCACACGCTGACCTCCGCCGCGACGCCCGGCCGCATCTCGCTCTTCGGCCGCAACCACGCCCTTGAACTCATCGCCAATCACCTCGCTCCCCTCGCCATGCACGAGGATGGCATGACCTGGCGCTCCTATCAGAAACTCAGCAACTCCGCGCCCAACGACAAGGTGAAGCGCTGCTCGCTGCGCCTCTTCGGATCCGCCAAGGCCGCCGCCCCTTGGACCCGCCGCGTCTGCCACCACCAGGCCCTGATCCAGATCTATCAGGACTTCTGTCTCGAGGACGACTCCGATTGCGCGGACTGCCCCTTTCCCGAACAACTCCTCCAATGGAAATGAGCAACCACGAAGGCACCATCCTCCTCAACGGAGCCTCCCATCCCGCGGGCGCTCCCATCCCGCTCTCCGACCTGCTCGACAGCCTCGGCCTCGCCGGCAAACCCGTCGTGATCGAACTCGATGAAGAAGCCATTTTTCCCAGGGACTATCCCACCCGGATCGTCGGGCCCGGCGCGCGTGTGGAAATCGTCACCCTTGCCGCCGGCGGATGATCCCTCCTTGCCGGAGCGTGGATTTCCACCCGCCTCACCAAAGTGCGGAAATGTGAAATTTTTCCCTTGCCACAACCCGGGCCATGAATCCACCCTCCGCCCGCGTCCGCAAAGACGAAAATCCGGTGTAGCTCAGCGGCAGAGCGGGTGGCTGTTAACCACTAGGTCGTTGGTTCGATCCCAACCGCCGGAGCCATTCAGGGCTTTTCTTTTCAAGCCATCGTTTCCGGTCGGATAGTCAGGCCCCGATCTTTGTTTTTCAGTTCTCCTGCACCTTCTCCGCAGGTTTGACGAAGGGGAGGATGAGCAGGAAGAGGGCACCCAGGGCCGCGTCGATCGTGAAGATCTGCAGGTAGGTGAGCCCCCAGCCTTTTTCCGCGATGGGGGTGATGGCCTTGCCCTGCCACCAGTAGGAGTAAATGGTCACCACGTTGAGCAGCGCCATGCAGGCCGTGAAGTGTGTGGCGGCGATGCGGGGCTCGATGATGTCCATGTAAAGGGCGGTGCGGATTCCGTACATGAGCCCTTGGAAAAGAGAGTAAACGAGGGATGCGGTCCACCATGCGGCGATGAGTGCCTCGTGCCTCGGCCAGGTGCCTGTGGGGGATGCGGCTGCGGCGTGGGTCCATCCTTCCGAGTGCAACCTCCAGCCCATCCAGAGCGTGGGCAGCAGCGTGCCGAGCGAGAAGACGGCCAGAGTGAGCCTGCGGCCGAAGCGGTCTGATAGAAATCCGCCGGTCATGCAGCAGACGGTGAAAACGATCGAGCAGGTGAGCCCGAGTTTGGCGATCTCGTTGTCCGTCATGCCCAGCGTGGGCGTGAGGATGGTGGAAACCGTGAGGCTGAGCGCCATGCCGCCGAAGGGGACCAGGGCAAGCAGCAACCCGAGGATGCCACGCTTTGTTAGGAAAAAGACACGCAGGACGACCAGCGAGTAAGCCACGATCCTGCGCAGGCCGTGGCCGAAGCCGCGGTGATGGTGGTGGGCCTGCGACTCGCTTTCCTCAGGCTTGGGAAGGTGGTGTTCGAAGATGAGGAAAATCACCATCAGCATCACGCCGGACAGGAGCAGGGGCGAGATGAAGGAGGCGGTGGCGAAGCCGAATTGTTCCTTCAGAAAGATCACGCCGGATCCACCGATGGCCGCACCCACCTGGGCACCTGCGAACATCAGCCCGTTGGCGGTGCCGCGTTCCTCCTCCTGCAGCGCGGAGCATGCCAGCGCGTCGATCGCCACATCCTGGCTGGCGGCGAAGATGTTGTGGATCAGCAGGATGGTGGAGAATAGCGCCATGCCGGTGAAGACCTTGCCTCCATCCGGGCCGGTGGCCGATGCGGGCAGCAGGAGAATGGCGGCGACCAGGGTGGCCAGCATGCCGATCTGGGCGACGACGATCCACTGCTTGCGGCGGCCGAATTGTTTGAGATGGAAGTTGTCCACCAGCGGACCGATCAACCATTTCCACGTCCACGGAAGCATGATGGTGGCGAGGAAGGTGCCGATGGCGGCTCCGTTCATGCCCATGCGCTTGAACTCGAGTGCCACCGCGGTGGCGGTGAATCCCTGCGGCAGGCCCTCGGCGACATAGAGCGAGAAGAAACCGGCAAGGCGGCCCCGGCGGGTGGCTAACAGATTGGGAAGGGCGGGCATGGCAAAAGGTCGGAAGAAAAACGGTGCGCCCGTGATCTGATCCCGCACGCGCCGCCGCGGGAAGCAGAATCCGCGCCGCCCGCGGGGCGGGGCTCAGGGGGCGAGCACGCCGATCTCCGCGGCCCCGGCGTAGGGCTTGCCGGCCACGCCGCGTGTGGAGACCAGCCTCAGGTGGCTGCCTCGGACGGGTTTCGGGAAAAGAAAGGTCCGCTCGGCCGGATCGTTGAGGAGGTTTCCGAAGACGAAGCTGCCGGCCTCCGTCCAGTTCGTCCCATCGTCGCTCACTTCCACGATGCCAGCCTCGATCATGCTGTCCGGCACGCGTTTGTCCTGCCGCGGCAGGTAGGTGATGCCGGCGATCCCGCGGGTTTTGCCCAGATCGATGGCAAGCCGGTGCGGGTGGGAGGGCGGATCGTCCCAGCGGGTGTGCCAGAAGGTGGCCGGGTCGCCATCGACGGCTTTTGCGGCTCCATAGGTCGCATCATGTTCGCTGCTGGCGCTGACCTTCCATCCGCTCCGCGGGATGCCGATTCGGCGGGTGCAAAGGCTTCCCGCCTGGCCACCGGCGAAGGAGCGGGCCTTGAGCGTGCCGCCGTCCGGCATCGGCACCGGATTCTGATAGACCGGGGAAGCCATGGTGGGATCGCTGCCATCGGTGGTGTAGTGGATGCGCAGCCCGGCGGATTCGAAGCCGGCTCCCTTGCCGGTGAATTTCGGTTGGTCCAGGGACAGCGTGACCAGACCGGCCGCATCCGAGCTGGCCCGCACGGGCAGGGGAGGCTGGGCGTGGAAATGCACGGAAACTCCGGCGATGGCGGGGCTCAGGCGGCTTTCCTGGATGCGCAGCCGGAATCGGTCCGTGACCACGGGCGCAAAGCGGAGGATCTTCTTGTAGCCGATGGTGGTGCCGGTGGCGACCTCCTTCCAGGAACCCTCCACCCAGGCGTCGAGCGCGTGTTTCTCGACGCGCTGGCCTCGCAGGGCGATGGCCTCCTGGATGACGAAGCGGTTGGCCTCGGCGGCTTTGGCGAGTTGGACGGTGATCTCGCCGCTCTCCCCGGCAGGTTGCCAGAAGGTGTCATCGCGTTGATCCAACAAGCCCGTTGCGGAGGCCTTGGCTCCCTCGGCGAGGTTCACGCCGTAGGTCGCGCGGATGCGGCGGCCGGTCTCGATGAGGCAGTCCGCGTCGCGCTTTGAAAACCGTCCCTCGCGGTTGGGCGGCACGTTCAGCATGAACACGGAGTTTCCACCGACGGACCGCTCGTAGATGTCGAACACATCATCCGCGCTGCGGACCGTCTGTTCGGTGTCGTTGCGGAAGAACCACCCGTGGCGGATGGAGGTGTTGGTCTCGGCGGGCAGGTAGTAGAGAAACTTCGCGCCGGCGAGTCTGGCGCGCGAGCCGAGGTCCTTGTCGGTGAGGTCCGGCCAGTCGCATTGATCGGGATGCACGGCCATCGGCAGCACGTTCCACTCGGTGTCGCGGGTGGCTCCCGCCTCGTTGCCGCACCACCGGATGTCGGGTCCCTTGCCGAAGATGAGGGCCTCCGGAGCCAGCTTGCGGATGAGTGCATACCAGTCCTGATAGGTGTATTTCTGCCCGCCCTTCTGCTTCGGGTGCGCGCCGTCGAACCACACCTCGTGTACCGGGCCGTAATCGGTGAGCAGTTCGTAAAGCTGGTTGAGCATGTAGCGGTTGTAGTCGTCGCAGGTCATGCGGAAGACCGGCGCTCCAGCGGGGCGGTCTGCACGGACCTTGCCGGGATCCGCATGGAAGGCCGCGGGATCGGTCGGGATGGCGGATTCCCGGTAGGGGCTGGCGTTTCCGTAAAGGCCCCGCGGCGATTCAATCTGATAGAGATCGGCGGGCGAGATGTAGATGCCGAACTTGAGCCCAAATTTGGCACAGGACCGGGAAAGCTCGCGGGCGATGTCACCTTTGCCATTCTGATAGGGTGAATTGCGGATTGTCTGATGGTTTTCGTAGCGCGACTGCCAGAGCACGTATCCGTCGTGGTGTTTGAAGGTCATGACCACGAGCGTCATGCCTGCGGCCTTCATGTGGCGGCACCAGTCGTCGGTATCGACCTGAGCGGGTGCGAAGGACGCGGGGTCCTCCATGCCGCTGCCCCATTCGCGGCCGGAGAACGTGTTGGGGCCGAAGTGGATGAACCCGATGAACTCGCGCCGGTGGTAGTCCATCTGCCGCGGCGTGGGGATGACCTGGGCGGCCTTGGCGACGACTTGCTCCGGGGTGTCGGTGGCAAGGACGGGTTGGAGGTTCGAAAAATCGGCCGCGTGCGCCCAAACAGCGGAGAGCGGGATCGATAGCGACAGGAGAAACCAACGGACAAAACACATGACGCGTGCCAATACGTCGGATCCACGAGATGTTTTCCGCGAGGCCGGATTTCGCTGGATCCCGGGTCCGGCCGCGAGGTCACTTGCCAAGCTGCGGGAAGTCGCCGGATGGGTCGTAGGGGTCGCCGTGGATGGCGCGCAGTTCCATGAGTTTCCGGAACAAGCGGCGGAGGGTGTCCTGCATGGCCGGGGCCTTGGAGAGATCGTTCATTTCGAGTGGATCCGCCGTGAGGTCGAAGAGCATCACCGTGCGGTCCGCCGGATAGAGGATGAGCTTGTGCGGTCCATCGATCACCGCCCGCTGCAGGCGCTCGCCGAAGGCACCGTAGATCGCTCCGTGACCGGCAGCCGACGGGTCGTGGATGGCGGGCAGGAGGCTTTGGAAATCGACGCCTTCGCGGTTGGCCCCGGCGAGTTCGAGCACGGTGGCCATGGCGTCCTGCATGTAAACGCGGCGTGGGATGGATCCGCCTTTCGGGAGGCCGGGTCCGGCGATGATGAGCGGGACGCGCATCGAGTGCTCGTAGAGGTTCTGCTTGCCCATCAGGCCGTGGCGTCCGAGGGCCAGGCCGTGGTCGGAGGTGAGGATGACGTAGGTGTTGTTAGACAGGCCGCCGGTTTCAAGCGCGGCAAGAACGCGTGCGATTTGCGCGTCGAGATGGGAAACGAGGGCGCGGTATTCGCGGCGATGCGTCTTGATGGCAAACTCGGTGCGTGGAAATGGAGCGAGGGCTTCGTCTCGCATGCCCTTGAGGCTGGCGGGGCCTAGCCCCATGGCCTTGTGGTGCGGCTGGAGCGGCAGGAAGTTTTCGGGCACACGGATCGAGTCGAGAGGAAAGCGTTCGAGATCCTCCGCAGGAGCCTGCCTCGGGTCGTGCGGGGCGTTGAACGCGAGATAGAGGAAAAACGGGTGTGGATCGGCCGCGGCTTCCCGTAGGAAGGCCACGGCATCGTCCGCGGCGACTTCGGACCAGTGTTTTCCTCCGGCCCAGTAGCCGCCGAGTGAGCGGTCCGAGGGCGACCAGGGATCCGGCTTGCCATCGATCGGGCGTTGATAGGCGCTTTTCACGGTCCCGGGCATCCCCGGGCGGAGGTGGGTGACGCGGTCGAAGAGCTCGTCGGCGGGGGCCTCCACATGCCATTTGCCGGTCATCCAGGTGAGGTAACCGGCGGCCTTCAGGCGTTGGGACCAGAAGCGCCCTGCATCGATCGACTCGCGGAAGCGGTTGTTTTCCGCTTGGCGTGCATGCCAGAGGAAGCGGCCGCTGTGGAGCATCGAGCGACTGGCCACGCAGACCGCGCCGTGCCAGGCACCGGCGTTGTAGGCGTTGGCGAAGCTGGTGCCATTCTGATAGAGCCGGTCCATCGCCGGAGTCTGCAGGGCCGAGTCCGCCGCGTCCCAGACCTTGGCCGCGGAAATGGTGTCCACGGCCTGGTCATCGGTGAGGATGAAGAGGAAGTTCGGCTTTTCTGCGGAAGCGCTCGCTGCGAGGCAGAGCGCCGCGGCGAGGATCCGCGCAAGGTGCATCATGGCTGGAGATTCCAAGGCTCCCGGTAGGTGCCTGCAAGAAGCGAATTCGCTTCCGGATCGTTGGTGAACGATTCCCTGGCGGGATCCCAGTCAAGGGCCTTGCCACGCTGGATGGCGATGTGGGCGATCTGGCCCATCGAGCAGGTGCGGTGGCCGATCTCGGCATCCGCCATGACGGTGGTGCCCTCGCGGATGGCGCTGATGAAGTCCTGCTTGTCGCCGCGGGTGGGCACGCGCGTGTCGCTTTCACGGAACTTGGTGCGAAGGATTTTCGGGTCGCTTGCCTTGAGTCCGCCCGCGCTGTTCCAGTGGGCCTGGATCCATCCCTCATCGCCCTCCACGCGGATGAAGGGGACGTCCATGCGGTAGTCGAGCGTGACGCCATCGGCATAGCGGAAACGGGCGTTGAACTCGGTGAGAGTGTCCCAAATGCCACCGTCCGGGCGTTTTCCGGTGCCTTCCACGGCTACCGGGCCGCTGCGCTCGCTGCGGTGGATGAGCTGCGCCACATCCAGCAGGTGCGTGCCCCAGTTGGTGATGATGCCCTCCGAGTAATCGCTCACCCTCATCCATCCCGGCCTTCCGGTGATGGACTCGGGATGGACACGGTCCGTGGTGTAGTCCTTGAATGGAGCGGGGCCGAGCCAAAGCTCGTAATCGAGGTGAGCCGGCACGGGCATGGGCGTGGCGGGGCCGGAGCGGGCCCCCATTTCCTTGGGCACGCCGACCTCGAAGCGGCGGATGTTTCCGATGTAGCCGTTGTGGACCAGGTTCGCGGTGCGGGTCATGTAGGAGTTCGAACGGCACTCGGTATCGGTGCGGAAGACCACGCCCTTTGCCTTCACGGCATCGGCAAGGATGCGCCCCTCGCGCAGGTGGCGGGTGAGGGGCTTCTCGCAACTGACGTGCAGGCCCCGGGCGATGGCGGCCAGCGAAATGATGACGTGCCAGTGGTCCGGCGTGGAGTTCATCACCGCATCCACGCCCGGCATGCCGAGGGCCTCACGGAAATCGGTGAAGAGCTTGCACGCGGTATCGCCGTATTGGGTGTCGATCTTTGATTTGGCCAACTCAGCGCGTTTCCGGTCCACATCGCAAACGCCCACGACGCGCACCTCCGGCATGCCGAGCAGAGTGGGAAGGTTGGTGCAAACCGCTTGGCGACCGGTGCCGATCATGAGGACGTGCACTTTCTTGGACGGGGCGTTTGCGCCGAAGAGCCGGGAGGGCAGCACCAGCGGGGCGGAGGCGGCGGCGAGGCCGAAAAGCACCTTGCGGCGCGAGATTGCGGGGACGTTCGGGTTTTCCAGCATGCCCGGAATACGGTCGCCGGCGTGTGGATCTTCGACCGCGAATGCGGGATGGGTCGGACGCGCATCCGCCGGGAGGGAAAATTCGGATCGACCTCCGGTTCCGGATTTCGAAAATCCCGGCATGGCCGCACGCGAGGACCTCAAGAACCTATCCCTGCTCGGGAAACCGGAAACCCGACTTCCATCCTGCCCAGAGGAGGCCAAGCTGGAGATTTTCCCCAACCAGCGCCCCGGCCGCCGTTACTGGATCACGTTGAACTGCCCTGAGTTCTCCTCTCTCTGCCCGGTCACCGGCCAGCCCGATGCCGCCCGCGTCGTCATCCGCTACGTGCCCGGCGACACCATCGTGGAGACCAAGAGCCTCAAGTTCTACCTTGCCTCGTTCCGCAACCAACCCGCATTCAACGAGGAAATCGTCAACCGCATCCTCGACGACCTCGTCTCCGCCCTCCAGCCGCAGGAACTCATCGTGCGCGGTGAGTTCGCCCCGCGCGGCGGCATCCAGCTCACCACCGAGGCCACCTATCCGGAGCCTGCATGAAAGTCTGCGTGCTCCTCAGCGGCGGGATGGACTCGGTGACCGTGCTCTACGAAGCGCTCCGCACCCATGAGGTCGCCTCCTGCCTGTCCTTCGACTACGGCTCGAAGCACAACGCCCGCGAGATCCCCTTTGCGGAACTCCATGCCGGGCGCAACGGCATCCCGCATCACCTGGTGAATCTGGATTTCATGGACCGCCTTTTCCAATCCGACCTCCTCCGCTCCGGCGGAGCGATCCCGGATGGCCACTATGCCGAGGAATCCATGAAGAAAACCGTGGTGCCCTTCCGCAACGGCATCATGCTCGCCATCGCCGCCGGTCATGCGGAAAGCATCGGCGCGGAAGCCGTCGTCATCGCCGCCCATTCCGGAGACCACGCGATCTATCCGGACTGCCGCGAGCCCTTCATGCAGGCCATGGGCGACGCCATCAAGGAGGGCTCCTACGCCCGCATCCGCCTGCTGCGCCCGTTCATCGCCATGGACAAGGCCGCCATCGCCGGGCGCGGCGCGGAACTCGGCATCGATTTCTCGGAAACCTGGTCCTGCTACAAGGGCGGCGAAATCCACTGCGGCACCTGCGGCACCTGCGTCGAACGCCGCGAGGCCTTTCTTTTGGCTGGCTTGCCCGATCCCACCCTCTATGAGCAAACTCCCGCCCTGCCGAGGGTGAGTTGAGGGTTAGACGGACCTGATCACTGGCTCGGCGTTTCGCTGATTAGGATCCTGCCGTTCGCCGCTCTGAGTTGCAGCACTTCTCCCGCTGACATTTTCACATTCAGCAGCGCATCGGCCACCAAGGTCCCGAGCATCCGATCCATCGCCCGCTCCAGATTCCTCGCCCCATACTCTGCGCTGAATCCTTCGCGCAGGATCAGTTCCATTACGCTATCTTCCAGCTCCACCGTCACACCCCGATCAGCCAGACGTTGATTGAGTTGCGCTATCAGTTTCCCGACAATTTCCCGCGCCTCCTGCATGCCGAGCGGCTTGAAATGCACGATCTTCGTCAGCCGGTTCACCAGCTCCGGGCGCAAATGCCGCCGGATGGCCTCTTCTACGGGAGCGTGGGCGTCCCGCCCGCATTTTTCCTCTTCCGCACCAAACCCCATCCTTCTCTTCTTCGCCTCCCCGCTGCCGAGATTGCTCGTCAGAATGATCACCGCCTCCCGGAAATTGCATTTTCTGCCCTGTGAATCAGTTAGGATGCCGTCGTCAAAAATCTGCAAAAACAAATCCAGCACCTTGGGATGGGCCTTCTCGATCTCATCGAACAACACCACGCTGTAGGGATGCGTGCGGATCGCGTCTGTTAGCTGGCCGCCCTCATCATGTCCGACATATCCCGGCGGCGAGCCGATGAGCTTGGAAACCGCGTGCTCTTCCATGAACTCGGACATGTCGAAGCGGATCAGCCGCTTCTCGTCGTTAAACAAAAACTCGGCCAAGGCCTTTGCCAGTTCGGTCTTGCCGGTGCCGGTGGGGCCTGCGAACAGAAACACACCCGCCGGGCGCTCCGGTTTCTTCAATCCCGCCCGTGCCAGCCGCACTGCCTCCGCTACGGCAGCGATCGCCTCCGGCTGGCCTTTGACCCGTTGCGTCAAAAGCAATTCCATTTCCTTCAATCGCCGCCCTTCATCCGCCGTCAATGTCCCCACCGGGATCCCACACCGCGCCGCCACCACTGCTGCAATCTCCTCTCTCCCCACAAAGTGGCTGGGACAACCTGTCTCAGACTGTTGAAGGGACAATTTGTCCCTTCCCTCTCCCGGCGGTGTCAGCGTCCGGAACCTTACCGCCGCACACGCCTGATCCACCAGATCGAGCGCCTTATCCGGCAGCCGCTGGTCCGGCAAATACCGCACCGACCACTCCACCGCCGCCCGCAGCGCGTCCTCCTCCAATTTCACCCCGTGGTGCTTCTCCATCCGCTCCTTCAATGCAGAGAGAATGACCAGCGCTTCGTCGGGAGTCGGTTCCTCCACCCGCAGGACCTGAAACCGCCGCTCCAGCGCTCCGTCCTTCTCAATCGTCTGCCGGTATTCGCGGGTCGTCGTCGCGCCGATCACCCGGATCGCCCCCCTCGCTAACGCAGGCTTGAGGATGTTCGCCGCGTCCATGCTGCCGCTGGCAGATCCTGCACCCAGTAGCAGGTGAATCTCGTCGATGAACAGGATCGGCTTCGGCTCCTGCGATGCCTCCTGCACCACCGCTTGCATCCGCTCCTCGAACTCGCCGCGATACTTGGTTCCCGCCACCAACGAGGTCAGGGAAACCTCGATCACCCGCACGCCCGCCAGCTCTTTCGGCATATTCCCCGCAGCAACCAACTGGGCAAATCCCTCGACCAGCCCGGTTTTACCCACGCCCGGCTCGCCGACGAGAATCACGTGGTTCTTCCGGCTCTGCAACAGGACTTGAGTCATCCGCACCAACTCGGCCCGCCGACCGATCAATGGCGGCAGCGCTCCGCGACTTGCCAGATCAGTCAGGTCCCGGCCGAAGCGCTCCAAGGCACCCTTGCCGGCTGCCTTCGGCGCGGCTGGCGCACCTTCTGCCTGTTCCGCGGGACGAAAACCCGCGATCAACCCGGCCACCAGGCATCTCAGCACCTCCGGTGGCTGAAAGCCGAGCCGTTCCAAGGCCCGGTTCACCGCCGGGTCGTCCCCATGATCCGCCATGGAAACCAGCACATGGGCCGGACGCAAGCGCCCGTCCTCGCTGCTGGCAATCGCCATTCCCTCCTTGAAACTCCTCCGCAGGGCCGGACTCCGGTGCAGCGGACGCTCCGGGATGTGACACTCCTTGCCAAGCTCCGCCCGGATCGCCCGCCGCAGCTTCACGGGTGACAATCCAGCCGTCGCAAAGCTCTCGCGCAGTTCCAGAAAATCCGCCTCCACCTGTGTCTCCACCGCCCGCAACTCCGGAGTCCCCGCTTTGAGTAACTCGGGAACCGGGATATCCACTGCTTTGCAAATCCCCACCCAGAAGTGAGCGGAGCCGATTTCGGAAAAGCCTGCGTTCGCGGCTTCCGCTTCGGCGAGGCTCCAGGTGATGTCGATGGAGGGGGATGTCATGGGATTTGACTATTTCCAGGTTGAATGCGTGGCCGGGGTCGTCTGAGTGCATCGAACAGCAATCGCTGGAAAGCATCAATCATCGCTTTGCAAACATCACGGATGGCATCCAGCTTGATCTCTGGCTCCGATAGCGTAAAATGGGCCAGTTGCTTATTGCTCCAGTGATAAACTTTCACCAATTGCATTTCCAATGGGACCGGCATCATGGCGCTAGACTGCCCAATAAGTTGTGTCTTTGTAGCCCAAGGCAACCCAAAATGCTCGATTCCCAAATCGTCCTTGCGACGCTTATCGATAGGGATGACAGAGCCAGTCTTGGCTTCACATGTCAGGCCAAAGAACTCCAGAGATTTCCGGCAGTCGAGAATCGCCATTTGGATCACAGGTGTGGTGACAAATCCGCAGTTTTTTCCGGGAATCTCTACGCTACGCCCTTCTCCCAGAAGGCAAACGGTTGCCTGAGGTGGTGGTAGAGCAGTGCACGCATACTCAATGAGTAAATCGGAAACATGCCATGCTAGACTAAAGTTGTGGAGCATGAGATCGATGGAATTCACAATCACTCGGTCTTGTTCTGAATCGCTTAGTTCTCGTTTCATACAGGAATTTCTATTTCAGCAAGAGGCGGATAACAGCATCTAGCCCTTATTGCACCATTAAACCTCTGTGCGAGCCAGAGCCATTTTTCAAAGTGAACTTCACCTTTCGATTCCCTCAGATTTCTGATCAAGTGATGGCGGACATCCGTCATAAACAAGCCTCTCGGGTCGTATCCCTCGGCGGCAAGATCCGCAGCATCACCCAAAAATGGAGTATCAACCATTGGTTTCACGAATCTCCGAAAATCGTCGTCCGTATCCAAATACTCAGAAGAGATCAAAATTGGGTATCGATCCTCTAAATTCTCATCAAGCAGGATTCGTGGATTCTTGGCATAAATAGATTCAAGTTCATGTGCACGAACAATTCCTTCGCCATAGAGAAGTCCATTTTCGTGGATGGTCTTCCCAACCGCTATTCCCCCACGGATTGCAATTCCAAGATGCAAAAGTCTATTCTGTAAATCCGAACACACATGAACCAAGAACGCTATCTTTTCGGGCCTGATCGAGACGGCAATGCAATCCGAGAAAACTGAAACCTGCATTTCCGAAAGAATCTTGGATGGCATTGACGAATACCGCTCCTGTTCCTTAATTAGCCTTATAGCGTTATGCAAATTGACCCTGAGCGTCTCGTTATCGCCAATCCGAGATACAAGCGTGCGCATTCCAAGAATATCCATGAAAGCTACTGCGCGATCGATGTAATTTGACATGGTTGCAAAGATTTTCCTGTAAAAATTTTGGACTTATTTGGAGTGCCCCCAAAAGTTGATCCACTTCTTATGAGAGTTGGTGGTGTGGTTTCGGTTTGTTAGGTCTGGTTGAAGTTGTCTTGCGCGCACCAGAATCGGATGCCGGACGGCTCTTTA
>JAIXOR010000038.1 GCA_027486655.1 Verrucomicrobiaceae bacterium
CCGGTGGTGTTCACGGTGCCGCCGGACTGGTTGATGGTGCCGGTGCCGCCGTTGCCGACGAAGATGTTGCCGTTGGACTGGAGCGTGCCGTTGTCGAGATTGAGAGTGCCGGTGGCACCGGACGCGTTTCCGATGATGACGGGGGCTGCGGTGTCGGTGAAATCCTGAGTGGAGTTCGCGGTGAGGGTGCCGGAGGTGTTGATGTTCACCGTGCCGGTGCCGACGCCGGCGAACTTGGCTCCGCCGACCCAGAGTTTGCCGACCGTGAGGCTGCCGGTGCCGGTGCCGAAGCCGGTCAGCGAGCCGCCGGTGGCTGAGGTGTTGGCGAGGTTGTAGGTGCCATTGCCACCGCTGCGGCCGACGATGAACCAGTTCCCGGACGTGCCGGTGTTGGCAAGCGAGAGAGAACCCGCGGTGTGGTCGAAGCGACCGGTCTGGCTGGCTCCGTCGCCGATGAGCACATCGACCGGGGTGTAGGAGGAATTCGCGCTGAGGACGGGGAACACGCCGGCGGTGGCGGAGTTGATCGTGTAGTTCCCGGTGGGGGCGACGTCGCCGTTCCAGTTGAGAGCGTTGTTCCAATCCTGACTGGTGTCTCCGACCCAGGTGGCGGCGGTGGCAGTGGAGATTACGAAGGCCGCGCTGAGTGCGATGGCGGCACCGGATTTGATTTCACGGGCGGAGCGAATCGAGCGGACGAACGGATTGAAACTTGGCTTCATGGAAGAAGGGAGACAGACGTTTGATTGGAAAAGAAGGCCATCCCCGACGGACCTGTGCGGGGATGACGGTAGGTGGGTGGGACGGATCGATCAGGGGTTGAGGCCGATGCGATAGAAGGCGGCTCCGGATGGCGGGGCGGGGTCCGTGTAGCTGGTGCTGGTGGCTGGGCCCGCGGCAGCAGGATAGGCGACATCGAGAGTCGTCCAAGTGCCGAGGGTGGTGCTGCGCTCAATGCGGAAGCTGAGTCCGGGTGCGCTCGGCCAGGTCAGCAAGCCGGTGGTGCCATCGCGGGAAACGGCGAAGGTGGAGGTACCATCGTTCGGGATGAGGCCGAGGCGGAACTCGGTGAGGTTTTCCGTGCCGTCGCCATCGAAGTCATCGGCCGCACCTTGGGAGAAGTTGCCGAAGTAGGTGAGCTCCCAGGCATCGGTCATTCCATCGGAGTCGGCGTCCGGGTTGTTCTGCACGGAGAGCAGGCCGGTGGCTTCTTCGTATCGATAGGTGCCGGAATACCAACTCCGGGTTCCCACGGTGCCGCCATCCGGTGTGAATCCGGTGACGGTGAACCCGCTGCCGATGGTGAGGGCTCCGGTGCTGGTGATCAGGTCCCATGAGTGGCCGAGGGTCGAGCTTGCCGAGGTGAGGTCGATCTCGAATGCACCATCCAGGGTGATCGGGGCGGTTCCGGTGATGGCGTTGTTCACGCTATCGGTGGTGGGAACGAACTTCAGGCTGCCGGTGGAGGCGAGCACCATGCCACCGCCGATGTTGTTGATGGAGCCGGTGTAGCTATTCGTCGCCGTGAAGGTGACCGTGGAGGCCCCGGTGAGGCGGACCACGCCGGATCCGCTCATCACCGAGTCAATGGCCAGCGGGCCGTTGACGGCGGCGAGGTTGGATGGAAGCGCAGGCCGGATCACCAGCGAGCCTGCGAGGCGCGTGGTGGCGTTCTGAGTGGCGGCGTTCTGCACCTCCGCGCCGCTCAGGACAAGTTGAGGCACGGTGACAGTGCCCACGCCCTTGAAGAGGAAGCGGGGGAAGCCGGTGTAGACGTCCAACAAGTCCAGGCGAGCACCTGCGAATGTGTAGTTTCCATCGACGGGAGGCGTGCGGAAGTTGCCCACGGTGACCAAGTAGGTTTCACCTGCGGCGGGAGCGAGCGAGTCGTTCCAGTTCAGCCCCGTGTCAAACGACGTGGTGCCGAGCGCGTCCTGGGTGGCGAGTTTGTGCTGGAGGGTATCCGCGATACCGTCGCCATTGACGTCGGTGGGCGTTGAAGCCAAGGCATTCGGTTGAGAGACGAGGTATTCATCGAGGTTGGAAACGCCGTCGCCGTCCGAGTCGTCATCACCATCCTGGGTGGTGGTGCTGCCGAAGAAGAAGATTTCCCAGGCGGCAGGGAGGCCGTCCTCGTCATCGGCGGGGTTGGAGCCTGCGGTTTCCTCCTGTTCGTTGGTCAGGCCGTCGCCATCGGGGTCTCCGGAACCGTTTTGGGCGGCGATGTTGCCGAACCAGAGGACTTCCCATGCATCGGCAAGCCCGTCGCCATCGGTATCGTCCGGAGTGGTGAGGGCGTTGTTGGGATCGCTGCCAGCGCGGTATTCTTCAAGGTTGGAAAACCCGTCGGTGTCGTTGTCGGCGGAGAGGGAGGATGCCGAGGTGGTGTTGGCGAAGTATTGAGTTTCCCAATCGTCCGGCAGGCGGTCGGCATCGGCATCCGGGATGGCGGCGTTGTCCGGTCCCTGATCGTGGAGTTTCTCACGCATCCAACCGTAGAGCGCGCCATTCCAGATACGGAACTCGTCATAGGTCGCATTGGCGGTCTCATCCGGCCATGGCGAGTAGCCGAGGGCGTTGAGGGCGTCGTTGAAGTTGACGAGGTTCACGGTGGTTTCCGCCACGGCTTGAGGCGCGCCGAGGTCCGCGGCCGACGTGGGGGCGGCGTAGAGCGAGACGCGGGTTCTTCCGGCGGAACCGGCGAGCGGCTCGAGAGTCACCACGATGTGGTGCATGTCGGTGGTGCCGTAGGGCTGGATTGCATTGTCGATGTAGAGCGGGGTGCCAGAATCGTTGAATTCGAAACGGTCCGTAGCTGGATTGGTTCCCATGTTCCACGCCATCATCAGGTATTCCGCGGTGTTGGTGTGGAAGTCAAAGATGCGGCTCCAGTTTTTCACGCTGTTCTGGCGGGCCCAGAGCTCGATGGTGACCGGCGAGGTGGTGTTCGGGATGAGGTTTTCACCCAGCTTGATGTAATCGGAGGCGTTCTTAGCGCCGCCGGACATCACGATCGCTGTTGGAGTCGTGATATCATTGTAGATGATATTGTTAGGGCCGACCTCGACAATGCTGGCGTTGCTGGAACCGACGCTGTCGTTGAGGTTTCCGTTGAAGCTCCAACGGTTCCTCAATCCCGCCCAGATGGGGGACACGGAGGAGCCGGTGGCTGCGGAGGGATCGGTGTGCGCGTCGTGTTCGTCGAGATCGGTGAACGAGTCTCCGTCGGTATCGGCGGTGCCGTCCTTGGTGAGGCTGCCGAAGTAGGCGGTCTCCCAAGCGTCGTTCATGAGGTCGAAGTCGGTATCCGGCCAGATCGCGCCGCTGGTGGGATTGGTGGAGTTGGTGAACTCGCTGAGGTTGTTGGCGAGGTCGCCATCCGGGTCCCCGGTGCCGTTTTGAGCAGTGATGTTGGTGAAGTTGGCGATTTCCCAGCTGTCGAGCAGGCCGTCGTTGTCGGTATTGAGCGGATCCTGGGAAGCGTTGTTGGGATCGGTGCCGGCGACGAATTCCTGAATGTTGGTGGCGAAGTCGCCATCGAGATTTCCGGATGCGTCATTGACCAGATAGTTGAGGCCGGGGGTGTTTTGCTCGTAAAAGTCATCCATACCGTCGCCGTCGGTATCCCCGGCGATGACCTGGACGGTGATGGCGGAGCCGGTGTCTGCGAAGACGTAGGAGTAGCCTGGGCGCGGGTTGAGGATGGAGAGGCCGGAGAGGCTTCCGGTGAAGGAGCCGGTGTATTGGAGCAGCGTGTAGGTGCCGCCGAAAGCGCCGTTGGTGGAGCCGTCGAGGTAGAGGTTGATGCCGAGGTTGGAGAATGAGAGGCCGGCGGCGGAGGAGACGACCAGTTTCTCACCGGTATTTCCGTTAGAGGTTTCGATGTCGAGCACGGCCCCGGATGCGAAGGACGCGGTGGGCACGGCAAGCGAGCCGAGGGTGGTGGCGGGTTGCTCGATGGAAAGCGAGGCTCCGGCCGCCACGGAGACGCCGGAGGTGGCCGGGGTGCCGCCGAGGACGAGGGTGCCGGAGTTGATGGTGGTGGAACCGGTGTAGGTGTTGGCACCGGTGAGGGTGAGGGTGCCCGCGCCGTTTTTGGTGAGGCCGCCGTCGATGGCGTTGTCACCGCCGATGTTGCTGTGGAGGAGGGCCTGGCCGATGGTGACATTGAAGCCGTTGCTATCAATGACGGCACCGCCGTTGCGGACGTTGGCAACCACGGTCCCGAAGCCCAGGTTGACGAAGTTTGCGGAATTCGCGGTGGGTTTGAGGGTGCCGCCGTTGAAGTTGAAGGTCCGGCTGCCGTTGTTGGTGGTGGAAACGACTCCGCGGACGGTGAGTGCGCCACCGTTGAGGTTGAAGGTGTTGTTGGTGGTGCTGGTGCCGGAGAGCATCAGGTCGAGGAACCCGTCTCCGGTGGGAGTGACTCCGTTGTCCGTGAACGAGGTAATGGCTCCGCCGTTGAGGTTGATGACGTTGGTGCCGCCGCCGTTGTTCTGGATCTTCATGCGAATGTCTGTATTCGCATTCAGCTTCAGGTTGCCGCTGTTGACGTTGACGGTGGAGTTGGTGATGTCCCACTGGCCGATGATCATCCATTTTTCCGCGGTGCTTCCCACGTTGATGGTGCCGCCGTTGAGATTGACGGTGGCCTGGCAGCTGACGGCGCCGGCGAATCCCGTGCGGAAGTCATTCGTGCAGTTGAGCGTGGCACCGGAGCCTACGGTGAGGGTTCCCTGTTGGGCTCCGGTGTTGTTGACACCGAATCCGACGTCCACCGACGAGGCGTTCACGGTGCCGCCGCTCATCACGTAGTTGCCGGTGCCGGTGGTGCCGACCTGGC
>JAIXOR010000010.1 GCA_027486655.1 Verrucomicrobiaceae bacterium
GGAGGTGAGCGTGGTTGCACCGCTGCGTCCGGTGGAACCGCTGCCAGCTTGCATGTTGTTGGTGAAGGTTCCTCCGTTGATTTCCAACACACCCGCGCCGGTCAAGGTGGTAGCGCCGGTTCCACCCAGGGTAAACGTGCCGTCTCCGGTTTTCGTCCACTTGTTGGTGAGGGTGATGGTGCCGCCGGAAGACCCGACGTTCAAAGTGCGACCGGTTTGCACGTTCCAATTCTGGTCGGCGCCGATCGTGACGTTGGAACCCACGATGGTCAGGTTCTGCGTGGCGGCAGAGAGGTCGATCCCTGAAGACCCGATGGTGAGCACGTTGGTTCCCGTGCCGTTGTTCAGCGTCACTGCGCCGGTCGGTGAACCAACCGCGATGCCGGTGACTGTGTAGGACGCATTGAGCGTCTGGGTCAGATTCGCTGTCGAAGTCGCATCGAAGACGATGGACTGAGGGGTGATGTTGTTGGGAGCCGTCCCGGTCCAGTTGCCGGAGGCCGCCCAGGAACCACTGGAGGCACCCGTCCAGGTCGCGGCCATGGCGGAAGGACCGAGCCAAACGGTGCCGAGGGCGGCCAAAAGGATCGGGGAGGTCTTCATGATACTCAAGTTCAGGAACATACCGAGTTCAATGAGATGGACGGATTGCGGACTCGCGGGAAGTGCCGGCTTTTGGTTTTTTACTGGACCAAAACGCGTTGCTTGGACGCCTTGATGCGACCGAACATCTTCGTGCCACTCTTCGGCACGCTGACGGTGATCAGTTGAACCTCATTGGGCGCGATGCCGGTGCTTGCTCCGATGGTGACTTCCGATCCCGGTGTGCCGGTGATGTTCACATCCGTCCACCCGCTGAGATCCGACCCGTATTGAAATACCTGAGTCGTATCACTGCCGGAATCCAAACGCCGGGTGAAGGCAAATACGAAACTCGCACCCGATGCATCAAGCGTGGGCAGGTTGCCTTGCGATGAAGTCAGCGGATTTCCGTTGAGCACATATTCCAGTAGATTGGGGATGCCGTCGTTGTCCGGATCCTGGGCGAAACCGTTGTTGGTGGCATTGAAGCCGGCGCCAAAAGTGGCTTTCCATGAGTCATAACCACCGGTGCTGACGAGTTTGATCTCACCCGGAGTGGTGTAATCCAGGTCATAGCCACTTGGTGGAGTGAACATGAACGTGCCGGCAAGCGTGCCAGTGTAAGTGGCGATCAGATAGCTTGGGGCGCTGGGTGCTCCTGAAAGTGTCAATGTGGCTCCGGTGATGTTCAAAGTGCCGAAGATCAACTTGTCGGAGTCAACTCCACTGACATCGCATGCGTAGGTGCCGGAGAGGATCGTATCTCCGATGGTAAGATCGCCGACCCCGCCGGTTCCCGGGGCGATGGTTCCGGACGCAGTGACAGGAGCAGTGACCGTTCCGGTTCCCCCGAGGATGGCTGTGGGGGCAACCGTGAAAGATGAACCGCCCATTAAAGCGCCGGTGCCGATGATCAAGGTGCCGTTGTTCACAGTGGTCGCGCCGGTGTGGATCGCGGCACCGGTGTAGGTCAGCACTTGCGTGGTCGTGTCGCCAAGAGCCGCCGCTGCAGGAATACCGAAGCGCAGGGATCCGGTGCCGGAGATGGGGTTGGAAACGGTGTGTGAGTCCTTGCGAGAGAAGGTCAGCGTGCCATGGTTGATCACCGTGGCAGCACCAAGGGTACCTGAGTTGTCGGCGAGAAGTCCCGGAGTGGAGGCATCCACATTTCCCGGAACACCGCCCACGCGCACCGGAGTGGCCGCGGCAATGGTAAGTGTGCCGTTCAGGGTATTGGTATTGGTCAGGATGAAACCACGGTTGACGTCCGTCATGGAGCCGCTGGGATCCTCGAAGCTGAGGCCACCGGAACCGGAGATGACGCCCTGCAATTTGAGAGCGCGGGCGAAGTTGCTGTTGGAGCGGTTGCGGATCGCATTGGCAGAGCCGACGAGGACGATGTTATTCGTCCAGGTCCAAGTGCCCTCGATCTGGGAGAGGGCGCCGCTGGTGACGCCATCGCCGAGGGTTACATTGCCGGTGCCCATCGCGCTCGAGCCATTACGAAGGGTCTGGAACTCCGATCCGCCCTTGACGGTGAGGTTGCCGGAAAATCCCGCCCAACTATTGGCTTCGGCAAAACCCGTGCCACTGCCCGGATAGTTGAAGAGCATTGCGCCGCCCGTCAGCACGATGTCGCCCCCGCCCGAGACATTGCGGAGTTTGGCATTGGTCTTATAATCCAGATCCGGAGTTCCCGGGACGGCATTGGCACGATTGAATTCCAGAGTCGCGCCGGATGCGACCGCGACGGCTCCGCCACCGATATCTCCAGTTCCGCCGCCGGAACCGATCTGGAGTTTGCCTCCGTTGATGGTGGTGCCACCGTTATAGCTGTTAGACTGGGAGAGCGTGACCGAGTTGGATCCGGCCTTGGTCAATGAACCCGCTCCGCCGATCGCGCCGCCGGTAAAGGTGTATGCGTTGGCCGTGTTGTTGAAGCTCACGGCCAGCGGGGAAACTCCTGCCGCATCGACGATCACGTTGAAAAGCGCGGCGCTGTCGTCGAAAAGAGCCGGATTATCCACGCTGAAAACAGCAGGCGTGCCGGGTGTGCTCGCCAAGGCCCAGTTCGTTGTGGTCAGGTCCCAGTTGCCATCGGTGGAACCTTTCCATACCTGATTCTCCAAGGTCACCAGAAGATCAATCGATGAATCATCGGTATTGTTCACCAACTGAAATGTGGCAGTTCCCGACGGGAGACTGCCAAGCGTGAACCTTGCGAAGTCAGTGCCACTCAGCGCGGCTCCGGCATAGTCGATGAGCTTGTGGGAACCGCCTGATGTGGGCGTCCCGAAGATGTTGATGGTGTGGATTCCTGTAACGGGAGCGGTCAGCGTTCCGGAAAGATTGATGCTGTCATTGATTGCTCCGAGCCTGAAGTCAGACTCGGTGTCGCCCTCCAACACCATGGAGCCTGCCTGAGAGATGGCGTTGGTGGCAGGCAGTCCACAGGAGATGAAGGTGCCGCTTTTCACCGTGAGGATACCGGAGCCGAGGTGAGGCCCCATGCGAAGGAGGCCGCCATTCAGATCGATGTTCCCGGTGAACGTGGAGCTCGTCCCGGTGAAGGCGAGGCTCCCCTCACCGATTTTGCTGATGCTGCCATTTCCCGAAATGGCATTGACGCTTACCAGACTCGCAGAGACACCGCAGCTGAACATCAAGGAACTGTTATTGGTGACAGGCCCAGTGCCGAGGGTGCCACCATCACTCACTTGCAGCGTGCCCTCATGGATGGTCGTTCCACCGGTGAATGCGGCCGTGTTGGAAAGCGTCAGCGTGGCGCTTCCTTTCTTCGTCAGGCTGATCGGGCGGGAGCCGCCCTCCGTGAAGGTGCCCGCAAAGGTTCCGTCGCTCGTCTGGGTGATTTCGAGAGCGCGGGAGCCGGTGGTGCCGGTGATGGTGAAGTCCGAGCGGATTGCCGAAGTACTTGTGCCGCTGAGGTTGTTGATCTTCGTGGTTCCATTCACACCGATGAAAAGGCGCGTGCTGGCGGCCATGCTGACGGATGCGCTCGTCGCCAGCGCGCTGTTGCTGATGGCGAGGTAGCCGGAGGTGATGGTGGTGGCACCGGTGAAGTCGTTGGTGTCGTTGCTCAGTGTCAGAATGCCGGCGCTGGCGCCGTTGAGGGTGAGTCCACCATTGGATACCTTGCCACTGAAAATGGTCCCCTGCCCGCCGGTAATGCTCGAATCGAGTGAGCGAGCCGCCCCTCCGAAGTCAATCGGACCGCTGAATGTCATGGTGCCGGAACTCAAGCCCGAGCCGCCAAAACGCACGGAGCCACCGATGTTGACGCTGTTTGAGATATTCCTTCCGGTTGTGGTGCCAGAGCCGATGGCCCCGCCGTTGAGATTGAGCGCGCCGGTTCCGAACATGCTGATGCTCGTGCTGATGGTCAGCGTGCC
>JAIXOR010000013.1 GCA_027486655.1 Verrucomicrobiaceae bacterium
AGAACCGTGATTCACCGTTTGTGAAGTCGAACCGGAGATCGTTCCATTCGCGCCCGCAGTGTAGGCCACGCTGTATTGCTTGATGCTGAAAGTGGCCGTGACGCTGAGGTTGGCTTGGATATTGGTGTCCGTGCGCGAGGCGGTAAGCACGCCATCGCTCCAGGAAACGAACTGATAGCCGACGTTGGGCACGGCGGTGACGGTGGTGGCATTCGAGCCATGATTCACCGTTTGTGGAGTCGAGCCGGTGATCGTCCCGTTCGCACCCGCGGTGTAGGCGACGCTGTATTGCTTGATGCTGAAGGTGGCCGTGACGCTGAGGTTGGCCTGGATGTTGGTGTCCGTGCGCGAGGCGGTGAGCACGCCATCGCTCCAGGAGACAAACTGATAGCCTGCGTTGGGCACCGCGGTGACTGTGGTGGCATCGGATCCATGATTCACCGTTTGTGGAGTCGAACCGGAGATCGTCCCGTTCGCACCCGCGGTGTAGGCCGCGCTGTATTGTTTGATGCTGAAGGTGGCCGTGACGCTGAGGTTGGCCTGGATGTTGGTGTCCGTGCGAGAGGCAGTGAGCACGCCATCGCTCCAGGAAACGAACTGATAGCCAGCGTTGGGCACCGCGGTGACTGTGGTGGCATTCGAGCCATGATTCACCGTTTGTGAAGTCGAACCGGAGATCGTCCCGTTCGCACCCGCAGCGTAGGCGACGCTGTATTGCTTGATGCTGAAGGTGGCCGTGACGCTGAGGTTGGCTTGGATGTTGGTGTCTGTGCGAGAGGCAGTGAGCACACCATCGCTCCAGGAGACAAACTGATAGCCTGCGTTGGGCACCGCGGTGACTGTGGTGGCATTTGCCCCCTGCACGATCGTCTGCGGACTGGTTCCGGAGATGGAGCCGTTGGCCCCGGCGGTGTAGGTAAGCGTGTATTGAGGGGGGGGGACGGCTTCCACGGTCAGGCGCAGACCTGCGGTGGAACCTCCATTGTAGGCGGTCGACCACATGCGGTCTGATGGCAGAGACGGCAGGTTGATGGAGGTGAAGGTGCCCGTGCGCGAGGCTGAGGTTACCACGTCGAAGACAGCTCCCACCGGGGGGACGAATCCGGATGCGAGAGTGACCTGGAGGGATCCTGCGAGTGTGGCGGCACCCGTGACGGCCACTTGGTCGTAACCGCTTCCTGCGGTGGTGCCTCCAAGGGTGATCCGGGTGGTGGCGGTGGCGGATTGCGTCAGTGCGCCGAGATTGAATACCGCGATGCCATCAATGCCCGGCGCGAGCGTGCCGTTTTGAGTCACGGTTCCCTGAACGGTGCCGGTTCCGGAAAGAGTGGCGCTGGATTGGAGCGTGAGTCCGCTTGCGAGGCTGCCGGAAACCGCCAGTTCACCGGCGCTGACGGTGAAGCTTCCACTGTGGGTGGAGGTGGAGCTGACCAGAAGACGCCCCGCGCCGCTCTTGGTGATCGCGGAGCCGCCAGCAAGCGCGCCGCTGACGATGAGGTCATGATCGGCTGCTCCATTGGCCACGTTGAACGACCAGGTGCCGGTTGCGCTGAGGATGGCATCGACGACGGTCGGAACGCTGGAAGCGTTGACCGTGAACACGCTGTTGTTGGCGGTCCTCGCCCTGAGATCTCCTGAAGCGCCTACCGTGTTGCCGATGCTTCCTCCAGTGCTCGTCACATCATCCACGTAGGTTTCCCCTGTGAGGAGGAAGGTCCCTCCATTCAGAGTGATGTCCCGGGTGGGGTCGTTGCCGCTTCCGAAACTGTGGGAGCCCACATTCACCGCGGTGGCCCCCGGGTTCACCGTGAGCAATCCCGATCCACCGACATTGCCGGCGTACCAACCGCCGCCGCTGAGGCGCAGGATGCCGTCGTTGACGACGATGCCGCCGCTGAGGCTGCCGACGGCGGAGATTTCCAGAGTGCCCGGACCGGTCTTGGTGAGCGCCGATGCTCCACTGAGCGCACCGCTGACCAGCAGGACGCGGCCGTTTCCGACCGACCATTCTTGAGCGGCGGAAAGGGCGACCCCCGACGAGATGGTTAGATTGGCTGCTGCGGGCAGCATTTCGATGCCGGACGAAAGGGTGAGGATGTTGTTGGCGATCGTCACCGGACCGGCGGGATCGAGGACCACGATCCGTGCGGCCGTGCGGTTACCGTTGAGTGAGGTGGCGAGATTTGAGAGCGAGTCGCCGTTGAACAGAATGGCGTCGTTGGTATCCGGCACGATCGCTCCGTTCCAGTTCCCCGCAGTGGTCCACAGAGCATCCGTGGAGCCGTTCCATACCTTGAGATCTCCACCGCTTTCCGGGATCAGGGAAATCGACACGGTGGCCGGTTCCGAGCTGAGTGAGCCATCGTTCACGCTGTAAGTGAAGCTATCGAAACCCGAAGCGCCGGAGAGCGGGGTGTAAACGAGATTGGGTGCGGTTCCACTGAGGGTTCCCTTGGTGGGATTGGTGAGAACGGTGTAGGTGAGTGCTGCGTTTTCAAAGTCCGAGGCGGTGAGCTGGACATCCGTGAAGGCACCGCCGAAGACCACAACCGACTTGTCATCCGCGATTGGAGCGTAGTTGGCCGGCGGGTGCGCTTGATCATCGGAAGTGCCGCCTTCCTGATACTCAAGGATGGCGCCGGGCAGCGGTTGGGAGCCCGCCGCGGGAGCGGACCACACACCGGTGGATTGCCAGTTCCAGGTGACCGCCGCGTTGTCTCCACCACCGCCTTCCTTGTGAAGAAGCTCGATGTAGTACCGCTGGCCGCCGACCAGGGCGAGCTGCGGGGAGACGCTTTCGTCGGTGGTGCTGGTCGGCCAGTTGCGCGAGGTGCGGAACGAGGTTTCCCGGGCGACCAACACGCGATTTGCGCGCCGATCGGTGGTGGAGACCCAGAGCTCGGCACCGTCGTCGCAGGCGATGTAAAACCGGTAGTTCCCCGTCTGAGGCGGCGTGATCCAGCCGCTCCAGCGCTGGCCGTAGTTGTCGGCAAAACTCGATGCGGACTCGGCGTTGGTGATGACGCCGCTGGTGTTGGGAAAGGATGGATAGTTTGCCGAGGAAGTCAGACTGGCGACCGTGCTGCCGGAGATGCCGGTAAACACATCGCGCCAGAGCCCGCCCCATCGATAGGCACCCACGCCGTTGACGACGAGCGTGGCCGTGGCGCTGGTCACGGTGCCCGCGGCATTGGTCACGACGCAATCGTAAGTCCCCGCCGAGCCGGCGGCCACGGAGTCGATGGTGTAGGAGGAGGTCGTGGTGGGCTGGCCAAGCGCCACTCCGTTCCTGCGCCATTGATAGGCGAGGGGCGCGGTGCCCTGTGCACTGACAGTGAAGGTGACGGAAGCTCCTTGCTCGGCGGTCTCGTTCGAGGGTTGGGCAATGATGTAGGGAGCCACATCCGCAGGGGGGGTGGTGTTGCTGACGACGAGGTCGTAAGGTTCATTGAGCACGTAAGCCCCGCGGGTAACCTGCAAATTGACGCGGTAGGTGCCGGCCTGGCTGACGCTCACGGTGGTGTCGGCCGCTGCCGGGGAGCCGAAGGACACGGTGGACGGTCCGCTCACATGAGTCCACGCGGCGCTGTAGGTGGCGGGGGCGAGGATGGTGCCATTCACATCGGTGACATCCAAATCCAGCGAGTGCGAAAGACCGCCGGACAGCACGACCCGGCGTGCTTCCAGAGCGGGCCACGAGTTCACCGGCGCGCGCATCCAGGCGTGAATGCGCGCGGCGTTTGGAGCAGGGAAACCTGGCAGGTTTCCCGTGCGGATGGCCACCGGCATTGCGGCGTTGATGAGAGCGACGTTGTTGGTATCGAGATAACTGTCCCCGCCATTGTTCTGGCGGCCGGGGAAGTAGGAGATGGAGCCATCCGGTTTTCGGGAGAGCGCGGGATAGAGGCTGGTGTTCTCCTGGAAGAAACGCTGCCTGCGGTCGTCGAGGAAGGGCATCGCGAGCTGGGAGAGCACGACCCCGCCGAGGGTGTAGGCGTGGGCGTGTTGCTGGCGGAACCACCGACGGGTGAAATAATCGGCCTGCTTGGCGGCCTTGGTGGTATCGTCGGCATTCGCGGTCATGCCATAGAGATTCCAACCGGCGAAGCATCCGGGCGTGCGTCCCGCGCTGTCCCATCCGCTCTGGGTTCCGACATATCCCACGTTTCCATCATCACTGCCGCCGACGGTGGTGGCGGCTTTCACATAGTCCCAGCAGATCCGGAATTTTTGCTCGATGGAGGGTTGGACCAGACCCGGGTTGTAGGTGAAGGCATTCACCGAGAGCCCGAGGTTGGTGTTCATGTTGGCTCCGGCATTCTTGAGCAGTGCGAGAGCCGGCAGGGCGTGGGCGTTGATGATGTTGAGGGCTCCCGTGCCGTTGTAGTGCGAGTAGTCCCCGTGGACACCACCGTGGCCCATGCGTCCGATTCCTCCACCAATGACGTGGGGAACGCCGGGATCGTCATATTGCACCCAATGCTGGATGCGGTGGGCGATGGCTTCAGCCGCACGCTGGACGACCGTGTTTGTCGTGGCATCCCCGGTTTTCGACTTGTACAAGGCGAGAAACATGGCGCTCGTGCACACATCCCAGTTTTCCAGCCCCGGGCTGACGTAGGATGCATTGGCCACCACATCGGTGCCATTCCAGTAGTAGGCCTCAACGGGTTCGAGGACGCGCCCGTTGATGTAGTTTTCGCAACGGGTGCGGAGCTTGTTGATCGAGTTGCGGAACGGATTGGCTCCGGTGGTCTGGTTCCAATCCGGGTGGGAAAGCAGGATGATGCCAAACCATCCGCTGTTGTAACCGAAGTCCCCGCTGGAACTCGCCTGGACCTTCGCGTGGATCTGGTCGCAACTCCATTCAAACATGGCTGCGGTCTTGCCGGCGTTGGCGGGCCAGGCCGGACCGAGGCTGCCGACCGGGCTGAGGCTGAGATTCAAGGTGACGCCACCGACGCCGCTGCGGATCACTCGCAGGCTGAGCGATCCTCCGCTGCCCTCGGCCCGGTCCACCGCCATCGCGAGGTCCTGGATCGCGCCGACAAACCCGCTTCCGGCATCGGTCGATGTGGTGGAAAGCGGCACTCCGCCAGCGCTCTGGATGAGGTCGCCCGCCTGAAGGCCCGCCAGTGCGCCCGGACCACCGGCGGTCACCGATTTCACGGAAATCAGCCCGGTCCCCGGCACCGGGTCACCAATCCCGCCGATGCCGCCCAGCGGAACATCGAGCGCCTTGGCGGCCAGAAGGGGGAGGAAAGTCGCCAACAAAGCGAATACTACCGGGCGTGATCGACGGTGGGTTTTCATCAGGACAAAAAAGCAACATGAAGAAAATGGCGTTTCCGTGCCGGGACCACAAGGTGAAAAGCGCCTAGCTTCCCGCTGGGAGTCATCGGGAATTCGTCGCTTGAGTCGATGACGCGCCCGCTCCAAGGTGCCCGGGTCATGGTTTGTTTCAGCAGGGAAGCGCGTGTGTTCCGGATGAGTCTGGCCGTGGCGCTTGTCTTGGCGTTGGCTGCCGGAGCTTGGTTCCGCTGGTCCAAACCTCCCGCTCCCGGCGCCGAAGCGCCCGCACCAATGCCTCCCGTGAACGCGGCAAGGCCCCCGCAAGTGTCCCCGGCACCCGCCCCTGCTCCATCCGCCAACGCTCCCGTGCCGGAACCCATGGTCGTCGATCTCGGCGGCGGTCGTTTCTCCGTCGGCAGGGTGAACATCGACCGCAACACCAGGGAAATTCGCATCCCTGCCACCGTCAACATGACTGAGGGCCCCGTCGAATACATGCTCGTCGGCCATCAGGGCAAGGTTCACGAAGCGGTCTTCACCACCGATGCGGAGGCGCGCGACATCCATGTGGCGGCCCTCCTGCTCGGCGTGAAACCCCACTCCGACCTCGGCCCGCCGAATGCCGCGACTGTCGTCCGTGGTCAGGGCGCGGTGGTGATCCGTGCGGAATGGGACCGCAACGGCCCTACCGAGAGCGTCTTCCTCAACGAAACCGTCAATCTCAGCGATCCATCCACAGGAAAAATCGCTGGAACCCTGCCTTCCGGTGCCTGGCTCTACAACGGTTCGCGAATCGAAGCGGACGGTGTCTTTGCCGCCACCCGCCATGCCTCGATCATCTCGATCATCCGCGACGATGACGCTCTCGTGAACAACCCGGGAGCCTCACGCGACAATGACGAGATCCACACCCCGAACGCCGCGAAGCTGCCTGCCAAAGGCCACCCCGTGCGCATGGTTCTCAAAGTGAAATGATCCGCTTGGATTCACTTCGCAAACCAGCGCTCCAGACAGGCGTCCACCACTCCCGTGGCCGGATACGACGGATCTCCCATCCGGCGGTTGATCTCCAGATGCCCCTCCATTCCGGAACCCTCGAAGCCCCGCACCTCGGCGCGGCTTCCCGCCTCGTTCAAAGCCTTTCCCAGTGCCTGTGACTGGGTGCGGCCATCCATCCTCCGCACATGCAGGATGAGGAAATCCGAAACGTTTGCCGCCGCCGCATGATGGATCGGTGACAGGCTGAGTTGACGTGCTTTGTCAGTGCCGAAGGCCTCATCGTAGATCCCATTCATCATCGCACCCGCCGTTGTGATCTGGTTCGGCACATCATAACACGCGCCATCCACCGGGATCACTCCCCGGAGCGCACCGGTGCCCAAACCGGCTTTCTGAAGATAACTCATATCGGTCCCGACCAAGGCCGCAAGATGGGCTCCCGCGCTGTGTCCCATCAGGACGATCCGGGATCGATCGATCCCAAGCTCGTCCGCCCGCTTCACCAAAAACGCCAGGGATGCCGCCACATCCGCCGCCTGCTGCTCCACCGTGGCCGCGGGCACCAAGCGATAGTTCACCGAGGCAAATCCATAACCGCGGTCCAGATAATGAAGCGCCTTTACCCCCACGGAACCACGCTTGTCGCCCTCTTTCCAGCCACCACCGTGCACAAACACCACCAGTGGCGAGCCGGCCTCACGCGGCCGCCAGAAGTCGAGTCGCTGCAAAGGATCCCCTCCATAAGCCATCTCCACCGCACCCTTCATCTCCGGTCTCTCGGCAGCATGGGCGGCCACCCGTTCGCGCAGGCGCTGCCTCAAACCAAGCGGCTCCGCCGACTCCGCGACGATGCACGCCGACCCGGCGAGCACCCACGCCAGCGGCACCAGGATGGATTTCACATTTCGAATCGACATGACCTCCATGAAACCCACCCCACTTCCCAAAGTTGTGAGGCATTCCCCAAAAACCCCGCCAACACCCCAATATCTGTTAGCAAATCGCTGATGCGGCCGCATCAAGAATCTGCTAACAGATTCCTGGCTCCCAGGGCTGGGTGGAATGGTTGGCAAGGTCCATGGTGCCGGGCTGTGGATGAGGGATTCGAAGATACCGGTGTGCCGGCTTGCGGGGGACGCGTCGCCGCCCGGGGAAGTTGAATGCCGGGTGCGGCCGGATGAGCAAAGCCTGGCGGGACCTGCCGGAGTCAGGGGGGCGCCGATAGTTTTTCCGCGATTCCCCTGATTTTCTGTTAGCAGATCGTTTGTGCGGCCGCATCAGGGATTTGCTAACAGATTTTGGTTCGCGGGCTTGGTGTGGTGGCGCGGGGTGGGGGTGGTCAGGAGGCGGGGGGGAGATTGGCGGTGGAGGTCCAGGGGAGGAACTCCGGGGGGATGGGGGATTCGAAGGCGTGGCGTTTTCCGGTGATGGGGTGGTCGAAGCGGAGTCTCCAGGCGTGGAGCATGAGCCGGTCGGGGAGGGTGGGGTTTTTGACGGGTTTGCCGTAGATGGGATCGCCCAACAGTGGGGCGCCTTTGTGGTGCATGTGGACGCGGATCTGGTGGGTGCGTCCGGTGTGGAGGTGGCAGAGGACGAGGGCGGTGACGGTGGCGGCGTCGGTGGCGAGGATTTCGTAGTCGGTGATGGCGGCCTTGCCGCCGGGTGGATTGACGACGGCCATTTTCTGGCGGTTGACGGGGTGGCGGCCGATGTGGGTGAAGACCGTGTCCTTTTCGGGTTTGGGGATGCCGGTGGTGACGGCGAGGTAGAGTTTCTCCATGGTGGAGCGTTCGGAGAACTGGGTGACGAGGGATTGGTGGGCGGCGTCGGATTTGGCGACGACGAGGCAGCCGGAGGTGTCTTTGTCGAGGCGGTGGACGATGCCGGGGCGTTCGACGCCGCCGATGCCGGAGAGTTTGCCCTTGCAGTGGTGGAGGAGGGCGTTGACGAGGGTGCCGTCGGGATTTCCCGGGGCGGGGTGGACGACCATGCCCGGGGCTTTGTTGAGGACGACGAGGTCATTGTCCTCGAAGAGGATGTCGAGCGGGATGTCCTGTGGGGCTGCATCGAGCGGGACGGCTTCGGGCAGGGCGATTTGGATGCGGGCGCCGGTTTTGACGGGATCGCGGGGTTTCGCGGGGTTTCCGTTCACGAGGATGAACTGCTCTCGGATGAGGGTTTGGATGCGCGATCGCGAGAGGTCTGGCAGGCGTCCTGCGAGAAAGGCGTCCAGGCGTTCGGCATTCGCATCCACGAGAATTTCCACGTTCGGAGGATCGATCGGGAAAAAAGAGGCGGCAAGATTCAAGTTTGCACGGATGGGTGGCGTATCGGTAGCCTGTGCCTATGACCGGACCTGAGGAAACGATCGCCTACTGCCACGCCTGCGGGGCGGCGATGGATGTTTCCTCGGTGGCGCCGTTTTCGAACGTCGAGTGTCCGAAGTGTGCGAAGCACACGCGGGTGAAGCGGGAGTTTGGTCCGTATACCCTGATGCGGCGTCATGCGATTGGCGGGATGAGCATGGTGTTTGTGGCGCACGACAACACGCTGGACCGTGAGGTGGCGCTCAAGATTCTGAGTGAGGATTACTCGGCGGATGAGCGGCGGATTGCGGCCTTCGAGGAGGAGGCGCGGTTGACCGCGTCGTTCAGTCATCCGCATGTGGTGCGGGTATTGACGACGGGCCGGGCGTTCGGCCGGTTTTACATTGCGATGGAGTTGGTGCCGGGCGGGCACTTCGAGCATCAGATCCGCGAGCGCGGGAAGATCCCGGAGCTGGAGATGTTGCCCTTGGCCATCGAGGTGGCGCAGGGGCTCAAGGCGGCGCATGCGGCGGGTTTGATTCACCGGGATGTGAAACCGGGCAACATCCTGCTGGATGCCGAGGGTCGTGCGAAGCTGGTGGACTTTGGTCTGGCGTTGGTGACGCAGGGGGGCAAGGCGCAGGCCAAGGAATTGTGGGCGACGCCGTATTACGTGCCGCCGGAGACGGTGGAGGGGCAGGCGGAGGATTTCCGTTCGGACATTTATGCGTTCGGGGCCACCTTGTATCACGCGCTGTCGGGCAAGCCCTCGTGTGGTGAGGAATCGATGTCCACCGACATCCTGCGTGAGGCGAAGAAGCGGGTGGTGCCCTTGAGCGTGGCGGATCCCTCGGTTTCTGCGGAGACCTGCCGGATTGTGGAAAAGGCGATGGGTTATCATCCGAACGATCGGTTTTCCTCGTATGATGAAATGATTTCCGCGCTGGCGGTGGCGCTGGCCCACCTCAAGTCCGGCCGTTCCGAGCCGAGTGCTTCGGCTGCGAGGCGGCGGGCGCTCAAGAAGCGGAAGGAGACCACGCTCCTGGTGGCCGGGGTGGGCGGGGTTTTCCTGCTGGCCGTGGGCGCGTATTTTGCGATCCAGCGCCCGAAACCGGCCAAGGTGCCGGCGGCGGGTGAGGCGGTGGTGGAGAACGTTCCGCCGCCGGTGGTGGCGGATACGGCGGTGGCGATTGCGACGAATTACCGCGAGGCGCGTGCGGCGGTGGATGCGCGTGATTACCGGCGTGCGGCTGCGGAGTTTTCCGTGTTGTTTGCAAACCCGGAGGTGCAGGAACCCACCCGGACCTGGGCGGGTGTGGAAGCGGTGCTGGCGGCTTTTCTGGACGGGAGGCCCACGGAGGGGAGGACGCAGGCCAAGGCGCTGGTCGAGCACGTGCGCGGACTGCCCAAGGGATCGATCCGGATTGGTCCCGCGCTGACCACGACCTTGGACAAGCTGGGCGGATTGGTGCCCTTGCCACCGCCGGCAGCGGATTCGTCCGATGGCGGGGCATCCCTGGTGATTTCCGCGATGCTGGCTGGTTTGAAGGACTGGGAGCAGGGGTTGCCCGAGGCAGCGGCGGCGTGTTTCCGGGCGGTGGCCGCCGTGAAGCTGCCACAGGAGGACGGCTGGGCCGCGATCTATCAGAAACGGGCCGCGGATTATCTTGCGGACAAGGATTTGCTGAATTCGCCGGTGTTTCACGGGCTGCCTGACGACAAGGCTGCCTGCGAGGCCGCGATCGAGGAGTTGGAAGCGTTGCTGCCACGGGTGAAGACCTTCGGCCGGGCCCGGTTCAACATCCGCGCGTGGCAGCTGGACCTGACGCGCCATGTGAAGTTGATGGAGGGTGGGAGTGCGGAGCCTTCAACGCCGCTTGTGGATCCGGTGGCGCCGAGGCCATCGCCTGCGGAGGGCATCGCGCGGTTTGAGGCGTTGTGTGGTGAGTTCCGCTTCACCGAGGCGGCGGTTCATTTGAAATCGCTGCCTTCGGGAGCCGGCGATGCGGCAAGAAACTCGCTGCTTGCCTTGGTGGAAGCGACGTGTGCCTTCGTGGCGGATATTGAAGACGATCTTGCGCGCGGCGGGGTGGCCGCCGAGTTGCCGCTCAAGTCCGGTGGGACGGCGGTCCGTCTCGCGGTGGATGGTTCGCGAGCGCTGCAGGTCACCCTGGCGGACGGGAGCTCACGTTCGGCGACATGGCGGGACTTTGCCCCGGATGCCTTGATTTCGCTGCACCGGGTGTTGGTCAGGAATCCGAAGACCGATCTGGAGCGTTTCCGCCGGCATGAGTGTGCGATCGCGTTTGACTGGCTCGTGGGCAACCGGGAACGCGCCGCGGGTGCCGCTGAAGTGCTGGCCCGGGAAAGCAATGCCTTCCGCCAGCGTTGGAATGCGCTGGCGGCGGGGCTGCCCAAATGAGGCCGCGGCCTTTCTAACGGCCGCCGCGTTTCTTGATGACGAGGAAGGCGACGACGGCGGCGGCGAGAATCCCCGCGGCGATCCAGCCCTTGGGTGCACCGGATGAAGTACGAAGGTTGGCGTACTTCGAGGCTGCGGGTGAGGCGGCGGTGTTTGTGGATCCGGCGGTTGCCGTGGTGGATTCCGTGGTGGCGACGGGTGGAGCGAGGTCAGCTGCCTTGAGGCGGGGTTTGCCGACCTCGCTGCGGAGTGCGGCCACCTGCTCCGGGGTGACGGCGGAGGCGGAGTTTCCGAAGTCGTTGCGGATGTAGGTGAGCACCGCGGCGATCTGCTCATCGGTCTGATAGGCGAGTGGGGCCATGCCTGCGGGGAAGTTGTATTCGCGTCCCTTCACGGTGATGGGGCCCTCGAGGCCGCGAAGCTGGATGCGGATCAGGTTTTCCACGGGTCCGGTGACCCACTCGGACCCGGCGAGCGGCGGTCCTGCGGCGGTGCCTTCGCCACTTTGGCCGTGGCAGGCACCGCAGACGATGAATTGGGCGCGGCCTGTTTTCATCATTGCCGGATCCACATTGGCAGAGGCGGGTGTGCTGGGTTTGGGCAGCGATTCCGGGTCGAGGACCTGCGGTGCGGCTTTGGTGGAGACGAGCGTGGTTTCCTGATCGAGCGTGGCCAGCCAGGCCACCAGGTCGCGAACTTCGGCCGGCTTGAGCAGATCCGCCATCGGCGGCATGGCGGAGACGGGATCGGTGCTGGATGCGACGTCGGACCGTTTCACGCGCACGGCGCGGCCCTCGTAGTCGAGGTCGATGTGGTCGGCATCCGAGGATGAGAGCACGCCGCTGATGGAGGCGCCGTTGTGGAAGGTGAGGGCCACGGTGCCGAAGCCCGGAGCGACCACGGATCCCGGGCTGACGACGGACTCTAGCAGTTGCCTGCGGTCCTTTGAGCGTTTGGCGACGCCTGCGAGATTCGGCGCGGTGCTGCCGCCGTTGTCGTGGTCGTAGCCAACCTGGTGGCAGCGCATGCACTCGCCAGCGGGGTGGGAAACGAAGAGTTCCTTGCCGATTTCCGGATCGCCTCCTTCGAGAGAGGGGTTCCAGAGGGCGAGGGGGGAGCCAGCTTTTGCGAGCGATTGATCGAGGGCGGCGAGAGCATTGCGGACGGGTGTGGAGTCGCGCAGCCTGGCGGCCTCGATGAGTTCGATGGCATCGGCTGCCACGGCCTGGGTGCCGAGCAGGCGCTGGAGACCCGCGACGAACAACCCATCCGCTTCGTCTCCGGGAACGGGCGAGAGGAGTTTCCAGGCTTCACGCATCAGCAGGGTGCGGCTGGATTCGATGGCGGCGCGCAGGGCGGGCAGAGAGGTGGCCGGTGGTTCCTGGGCGAGCCGGCGCAGCGCGGTGATGGCGACCTGAGGAGGGGCCTCTGCGGCGATGCGGGTGAGGAAGGGGGCGATGTCCGCCGGTTTGCGATCGATGAGCATGCGCAAGGCGGCGTTTCTGGACTCTTCGGGGAGAGAGGCGTTGGAAACGAAGACGCGCAGGGTTTCCTCGTCCAGGCCGTCCGGTTGGATGCCATAGTGGCGAACGAGGTCCAGGGCCGCGGTGAGTTGGAAATCCGTGGATTTCAGCAGGGACGGGAGTCTCTCGTGCAGCAGTGCGACCAAGGGGGCGGGATCGCGCTCGGGCAGGGGATTCCAGTGGCCGGTGAATTGATCTGCGGGAAAGGGCTTGGCCCATTCCTCCAACAGGCGGAAGGCTTCCTGGCGGGTATCCAGGGCTTGGTTTGGCGAGGTGGCGAAGTCGAGCAGCCTGCGGGCGTTCTCGGCACCGCCGACGCGCCATGCGTTGTGAATGAGGCGGCGCAGCATGAAGGGGGTCCATGCCCGGTGGGAGGTGTCGAGCACTGCGGTGACGGCGGGTCTGAGGTCTTTCAGGTCCAGATCGCAGATGGCGCGGATCGCCTCGCCGGCCACGCGGGGATCGGCGTCGTGGAGGAAGGTGGCGAGTTCCGGATGTTTCGAGCGGCGGAGGGCCACCACGGCGGCGAGTCGAACGGCCGCGGAGGGGTGCGACGAGAGCTTGCCGAGTGCGGCCGGGTCCGGCGTGGTGCCCTGAAGGGCGAACGAACCGGCATGGCGGAGATAGGGGTCGCGATTGTCGTTCTCGGCGATCATCGCAATGACGGCTTGGGTGGCTTGGGTGGCCTTGAGCTTGCCAACGGCGATGGCAGCGAAGGCGCGCACGCGCGGGGATGGATCGGAGATCAGGCGGATGAGTGGCGAGGCGTCGTCGATCGAGGGAGCCCACGAGATCGAGCGCAGGGCTTGAGCGCGGATCTCGGCATCGGGTTCCTGGAGGAGGGCGACGAGGGACTTGAGTGCCTCCGAGCGGCGTGCGGAAACATCGGCGATGTCCTTGTTTCCAGCGGGCAGGAGGGCGGCGCCGCGGCGGGCGAGGATGCCGAGTCCCCAGATTCCGTGAACACGCTCGTGGGACTGGGTGGAGGCGAGGGCCTTGCGGAAGGTATCGAGTGCTTCCGGTTTGCGGGTGAGGGCGAGTTGGGCGCGGAGGCGGACCCGGGTGTCGGGATGGGCGAGGAGCATGCCGAGTTCGGAGGCGCTCCGTTGTTCGAATCCTTCACTGAGGATGCGGGCGACGCCTGCGGCTTGATCGGCGCGCCAGGGTTTTTCGGAGGTATCGAGGGAAAGAAGGCGGCCGCCCTCGTGGGATTTCCATCCGCCGCCGAAGTCGGTGATCCAGAGGCGACCATCCCAGGAGTATTCGGCATCGGTGGCGGCGACACCGCGGACGATGCGCCGTGCATCCGCGAGGGCCATGCCGGCACCCTCGGGTTTCATCGCGAAGGACCAGATTCCGGAGACTGCCGGGCTGCCGCGGTAGTCGCAGATCAGGAAGCGGCCGTCCTCACCCTCAAGGAAACCGGTGCCCGGGTGATAGGTCAGCCCGGAGGGGCCGGAAGTCAGGTGAACGCAGGGTGGGACGATGTGGGCGGGTTGCTCCGGATTTGCGGTTTCCCAGATGCGTTCGTCCATCCAGCGGTTCGGCGGGCGCTTGGCCAGGCCGATCTGGCGATGGAACGAGTGCATGGTCTGGTGTTCCATTTCCCAGCCTGAGTTGCCGCCCTCGATCAGGTAGACGATGCGCGCCTTGTCGCCCTGGTCGGAATTGTTGTCCACGGTGAAGGCGTCGCCGAGTGCGTTGAAGGCGATTTCCTTGGGATTCCGCAGGCCGGTATGCATGAGTTCGAAGCCGGAACCATCCGGTTCGAAGCGGAAGACGGCACCTTCGTTCGGATGTTCGAGTTTCACGCCCTCGCGAGTGGTGACGTTGAATCCGCGGTCGCCAATGGTGCCGTAGATGCGGCCGTCCGGACCCAGGGCGAAGCCGTTGAGGTCGTGCCCGGAGAGCGAGATGCGTGCGCCGAAGCCCTCGGCGATGGTCTCGCGTGTGTCGGCCTTGCCGTCGTGGTCGGCATCGCGGAGGAGCAGGAGTTTTGGAATGCAGGCGAGGTAAACGGCGCCCTCATATTCGAAGACACCGGCCATGGTGCCGTCGAGGACGCCGTTGAATCCGTCTGCGAAGACCGAGGTGGTATCGAGCGAGCCGTCGTTGTCGGCGCAGGAGAGCAGGCGGACGATTTCGCTTTCCGCGGTGAGGCGGGAGATCGGCACCTTGTGTTTCCATTTTTCATGGAGCGCAAGGCGGTCTGCGGTGGAACGTGCGGCGAGGTCGTCGAGATAGGACTCCGGATGATCGCGATCATCGAGAATTCCGGTGCCGAAGCGATGGGTTTCGGTGACGAGGATGCGGCCCTTGGCATCGAGGGCGAGGGCGGTGGGGCTGCGGACACCGAGTCGTGCGCCATCCGCCTCGATGCGAAGGCGGGTGCCCGGAGGCGTGGCGGCTCCCGGCAGGGCTTGGGAGGCAACGAGGGACTCGTCCTTGGGTTCCGCCGCGTGGAGCAGCGGGAGGAAGGGCAGCAACAGCGGCAGGCGACGGATCATGGCGTGGCGGGAATGAGGGGCGGGCATGGAGGGCGGGAATGACCGCCCGGCCACGACTATTGAAGCGCATTTCCCGCCTGCCAACCCGAAAGCGGCTTCTCCCCCGAACGAGGAAAGCCCGGAACGGCGGACCGCTCCGGGCTTTGAAACAACCCAATACTCCAGAGAAAGGGCTCAGAATTTCCAGACCAGGTCCACCGTCACACGGTCTTCCCAGAGGCTGGCTTCGTCGTTGGTAAGCGGCACTTCATAGGCGGCACCCACGTCGATGTTGTCGGTGATGCGGGAACGGAAACCGATGGCTGCGGTGACCAGGTCGCGGTTTTGGTGTGCGTTGGCGGCACCGAGGTTGAAGAAGTCGTTTCCTTCGAACTCGGCGATGCCGGAAACCGGGGGATAGAGCGTGCCGCCGTCGCCGGAATCCAGGACATGGAACCAGTTCAGCTCGACGAGCGGAATGAACCATTTGCAGACCTCGTAGCTGGCGTGGGCGCTGACGATCGAGCTGGCGGATTGTTCGTGCGAGAAGGGGATCTGCACGCCGGCGACACCGGCGAACTGCCATTGATCCACGAGCTTGAGGCCGTTGAGCAGCAGGTTCACCGAGCCGTCGCCCTCGCCTTGGAACACCTCGTCATCGCCGATGGGCACTTCGAAAGTGGCGGTGCCGCTCACGCAGGTGCCGGATGCGGGGTCGAGGATGAAGGCGTATTTGAGGCCGGCGCCGAGGTTGGCGAATCCGTCCGTGCCGCCCAGGGTGTTGTCCGGATTCATATCCACGAATCCGTCCTTGGTGGCGACGATCGAGAGGCGGTCGTTGAGGGCGATTTCAAACTGGAGCGCATACACCTCCACATCGCCGCCGAGCGCCACATCGCCGAGAGTGGTGCTGATTTGATCCGGCAGGCTGTGATAGATGAAAATGGGGTGGACGTTGGTGGTGGGCAGCGCGAGGTCGAAGAGTGTGGGATTGCTGATCGGCCGGCGGGCCTGGGCGAAGCCGTCGCTGGAGGCGGCGGGGGCTGGGGTGGCGATGTCGGAAACGACGCTGCCGGCGAGGACGATGGAGCTGAGGAAACCAAAGGTTCCGAAGGCGGTGATGGATTGTTTCATGATGATAGGTTGAGGGTTTGTGTGCGTGTTCGGATTGCGGGCGCAGTATGTTGGGCGGGCAAATCCGGAGCTACTCATCCTTTGACATGGATTGCGCATATCCTGCTGGATGCGGCGGCAATGGAAACTTGCGGGCCGGGGCGCCATCCGGCAGACTCGCCCGATCATGCGCTGGGAAGGTCGAAGAGAGAGTGAGAATGTCGAGGACCGCCGCGGCCGCTCCGGGCGCGGGGGTGGTGTGGTGCTTGGCGGCGGGCTGGGCACGCTGCTTCTTGTCGTCATCGTGATGCTGCTGGGCGGGGATCCGCGTGCGCTGCTGGACATGGCGGAGCAGTCGGGGGCTCCGGCGCCTGCCGGACGGGTTTTGCCCACGGCGGAGGACGAGAAGCTCAAGCGCATGGTGGGCGTGGTGCTTGCGGATACCGAAGAGGTCTGGGAGGAGGAGTTTCGAGCGATGGGCAAGGTCTATGAGAAGCCCAAGCTCGTCATCTTCTCGGACGGCGTGCGCTCCGGTTGCGGATTCGCGGATTCGCAGGCGGGGCCATTCTACTGCCCGGCGGACCGCACGATCTATCTGGACCTGTCGTTTTTCCGGGAACTGAGCGATCGATTCGGCGCCGGCGGGGACTTCGCCCAGGCCTATGTGATCGCGCATGAGGTGGGGCACCACGTCCAGAAACTGTTAGGGACATCCGATCAGGTGCGCCGCGCCCAGCAGGGGCTTTCCGAGGCGGAGGCAAACGCGCTCTCGGTGCGCCTTGAATTGCAGGCGGATTTCCTTGCCGGGCTGTGGGCGCGGAAGGCACAGGAAAAGTTCTCGTTTCTGGAGGAAGGGGATCTTGAGGAGGCGCTCAACGCCGCCAATGCGATTGGCGATGACACGCTCCAACGCCAGGCCCAGGGCCGGGTGGTGCCGGACTCGTTCACGCACGGCAGCTCGGCACAGCGGGTCAAATGGTTCCGCCGTGGACTGGAAACCGGAGACATCCGCAAGGGCGACACCTTCCGTGCCCGCGACTTGTGAGGGTGCGGGAGCGAGGAGGTTTCCTCAGCCTGCCGCCACGATTTTCACAGCCGCATAAAGGGCGGCGAATGCCAGCACCGCCAGTGCTCCGCTGCCGGCGATGCGGTCGGTCACCGTGGACTTCGGACGCATGGGGGAGGTGGACCGGGGAAACACGATCAGCGCGTAGACCATGCCGGCCAGCAGCCCGCCGAGGTGGGCTGCGTTGTCGATGAACCGGTAGCCGACCAGGCCGATGAGCCCGGTGAGCAGGACGCCGGCGGCAAGCCGTCGTCTGGCCTTGCGTGGCACCAGGCGGCCGTGCAGCGACTCGAACACCAGCAGGAATCCGAGCCAGCCCATCAAGCCGCCGGATGCCCCTACCGTGGGTGCCGCGAGAAAGCGTGCGGACGCCTCGCCGCCGATGCATGCGGAGAACAGGAACACCAGCGGCACGTGCGGCCAGCCTGCGAAGACCTCGATGCGCTTGCCCAGGTAGAGCAGCGCGGCCGCGTTCATCATGAAATGAAGCGGATGACCGTGCAGGAAGGGCGCCGTGAAAAGCCTCCACCACTCGCCCGCATGGTAGTGGTCCTTGAGCAGGCCCGCCGCGCTCAGGGAATCTCCCGGCAGCAGCTGGGCGGCACCGGTGAGAAGCATCAGGCCCAACAGGAATCGCGTGATCGGGGACTTCTGCCACTCCAGCCAGGTCTCGAAGCGGATCACAGGAGCCACCTCCGCCAGGTCCCCTGCATTCCAGCGGCGAAGTTCGGAGACGCGTTTCCTGGCCTGATACCATGGGATGAACGCGAAGATCAGGAACATCAGGAGGGCGATGCCCATGGACATCGACTTGAAGACGATGCCCGCCGCGAAGCCGAGCTGCTCCGGCAGTGGCAGGCCCGCGGGTGCCGACGACCAGGCGCGGTAGGAAAGGTAGAGCGCGAGGCCGATCATCAGGCTGCCGAACCAGCGGAGCTTGTCGTAGGAATCGAGCAGATCGTCCGCAGCGCGGCGGCGGCGGGCGGAGAGGATGGCGGTGGAGGCCTCCGGGAGTTCTTCCGGCAGGATGAGGTGCCCGGATTCCGGGGTCCAAACCAGCGCCACCGCGGCCTGGCGGTCGTCCTGAATGGTTTGAATCAGCGCCTGCGCCGAATCGCAGGGGTGGGGCCGGGATTTGAAATCGATCCAGCCAAAGCCATGGGGCGGAGCCTCGGGGAATGCATCCGGGCGAGCCCAGATTGGCAGGTCCGCGTCCTCGGCTTGTTCAGTCCTCACGCATGGAAAGCGTCAGGGTTGGCCGGATTTTTCTTCCGGAGCGGCGGGGGGTGCCGGGGCATCCGCCGGCTTGGGAGCCTCCGCTGCGGGAGCAGGGGCCGCAGGTGCGGACTCGGCCGGAGCGGGAGCCGGAGCGGGAGCCGGAGTTGGGGCCGGAGCGGGAGCCGGTGGCGTGGTGGCGTCGGCGGGCTTGGAATCGGCGGGAAGCTCTTCGGCGAGCGATTTCGGCTGGGTGGCTTCCTCGGGTTTTTTCTCCTCCACCTTGGCGGCTGGGGTCTTCGGAGCGAGCATGGAAATCTTCTTGTTCTTGTGGCCGATCAGAACGGCCAGCGTGAGGCTCAGGATGAAGAACAGCGAACCGAGATAAACGGTGCCGCGTTGGAGCACGTTGGTGGTGCGGGCACCGAAGACCTGATCCGTCACGCCGGCTCCGAAGGCGGCTCCAAGCCCTTCCTGTTTCGGGCGCTGCATGAGGATGACAAGGGTCATCAACAGGCAGACAATGACGAAGATCACCAACAAGAGGTTGATGCTGATGGAAAGCCAGTCGATCGCGGCAAGAGTCATGGGCGCGGGACTATGGGGGGGCGTCTCCGCCTTGTAAAGCGGGGAGTTGCCGGGTTTTTCCGTCCGCCGGGGCATGGAAAAGGCCGGCCGGATGGATTCCGGCCGGCCTCGAAGCCGGGTGGGCCGGGCAAGGGCTCAGAGATCGCCTTCCTTGATGTCGATGGCGGCGTATTCCCCGTCCTTGCGGCGGTACACGATGGTCAGGCAACCGCGGCGGGCGCTCTTGTAGAGAACGAAGGGCCGGTCGGAGAGTTCCAACTGCATGATGGCGTCCTCCTTGTACATCGTGCGGATCCCATACTTGTCCGGATGCACGATGTAGGGGACGGGATCGGCCTCGGCGTCCTCTGGGTGGTCCAGCACTTCCTCGTTGAAGTAGCGTTCCTCGAGGTGGCGGATCGACTCGTTGCGGTGCGGGCGGTTCTTCTTGAGCAGCCGCGTCTTGTGCTTGCGCATGCGGCGGGCGATTTTCTCGATCGTCTCGTCGAGCGCGGCGTACATGTCCTTGCCCTCGGTGTGCGCCTCGATGGTGATGTGGTTGGCGCAGAAGAGGATGATCTCAGCGACATGACGGTTTTTCTGAACGTCGAGAATGGCTTTCGCTTCGATGATCCGCGGGTAGTCGAGGTGCAGACCCTCGATCTTCTTGTGGGCATGGGCGCGGAGTGCATCGGTCACTTGTTCGTGCCGGACCGTGACGGTGATCGGCAGATTGACGTTGGCGGTTTGCATGATGGTTATGTTAGGTTTGGGTGTATGGATGGAAGTTTCATCTCCCCTATCCGTTGATCACCCTGAACGAGAATCGTGCAAAACGCCACGTTCTTCTTCGGAAAAATTCCGCGGATCCAGTCATCGCGGGGGTTGACAAGGCGGCGTCTTGCGCAAGGCCGGGATCACTCCGGACGGGTGAGGTCCTCGAAGCTAGGGACCTTGCCGGGTGCCGGGTTTTCGGACGACTTCCTGGCGGCGTCGTAGAGCTCGCGGAAGTTGTCCACCGGGGAGTTGGTGGATCCGCTGACGGTCAGGTCGAGCCAGCGGTAGCCTTCCTTGGCAGGGCCGAAGAGGGCGTCGAGCTTCTGGTTGCGGGAAGACTTGATCATGGCCTCGGCCACGCCCAGCTCAAGCTTGCCGGAAAGGCCGCGGGCGGGGTTCTGGGTGAGGTTGGCAACGAGCGAAAGCCGGCCCTTGCTCTGCATGCTGAGGTCGCCGAGGACGATCGATCCACCCTTCCTGCGCAGGGTGCCGGTGACGTCGGCGTCGAAGACCGGCCGTTCGAACCACTCGTCTTCGAGAAGCTGTGCGATGTGGGTGAGGAAAGGGAACCCCGTTACTTCGAAGTCGGTGGCGAGAGTGCTGCGGAAATCGACGGCCAGCGAGCCATCGGCGGCGGATCCCGGCGTGAAGGTGAGGTAATTCGATTTGGCGGAGGACACCGAGTCCACGCGTCCGTTGAAAAGTCGCCCTAGGTCGCTTCCGGCGATGCCGGAAAGGAGGAACGAATCCAGATGCACGTTCAGGCTTGCGGCTCGATCGGTGCGGTAGGGCGAGATTGTTCCGGACAACTCGAATTCTCCGCGGTTGTCGGTCTCGTGGTGGAGGCGCATGCCGATGACGTCGACGTCCTGGCCGCGGAACTCGATGTGGGAGCGGTCCATGCGCAGCGGTTGCCAGCCGGGCAGGCCGACTTCGCCACGGTTGAGGAGGAGCTGGGGCAGTCCGCTGGAGTTGACGGCCTCGAAGGAGGCTTCCGAGTTGTTCATCCAGATCAGCGGTGCGTCGGCGTCGCCGATTCGCACTTCCATTTTTCCGATGGCGTAGCGCTTGAAGCGGATTTTGCCGAGCAGCGAGGGATCGGCCGTTTCGGTGGCCGGCTTGGAGAGGTCTGGAATGCGGATGAAAAGCTGGCCCTGATTGGCTTTCACTTCCTCGCCGACCATGGATTTCCCGAGGAAGCTGGCGGGGAAGATTTCCGCGCTGATTCCCCGCGTGAAGAGCTTGGAGAGCGTGTTGCCCTCCGGCCAGTCCAGCTGCATGACGTTGGCGTTGGCGCTGGTCGGATTCATGCGGAACTGCTGGAGATCCACCTTGGCTCCGGTGCTTGCGGCGATCCTATTGACCAGCGTATCGCGGAACGTTGCGCTGTTGGCGTAAACGATGGCCGCGCCCGCTGCGAACAGGGCCAGCAGCATGAGAATCAGAGCACCGGATACCTGGATCATCCGCGCGCGGCGGGTCTCCCGGAGTTCGTCCTTGTGGGGTTGGTGGCTGCGGCGCTTGCGTTTCCGCACGCGGATCGCCTGGGTGCCGTCCGAGCGGGTGACGAGCTCCCCGTTTTCGATGGGATCCTCGGCCGGGCGGTTCTTGAGACGCTCCATCATCTCATCGATGGAGTATTTTTCCGGCTCGCTGTGGGCGGACATGTTCGGAGTGGACGGGAGGGAATAAGGACTCACCCGCGGGCATCAACGGTCCCGATACGGCCGGCCGGTGGGATCCACCAACTCGACGTGCACCAGGAAAATGATCGCGGTGTTGACCGGCTTTTTCGCGGTCGATGAGAAAAGCCTGCCGAGCACGGGCACATTGCCGAGCACGGGCACCTTGTCCTCCACATTCTGGATGCTGGAGGCCATGAGTCCGCCGATGGCGATGGTGGCCCCGTCCGCCACGGTGATCTGGGTGTTCGTGCGCTGGGCGCTGAAGACCGGCATCAGGATGGCGTTCTCCGAGATGGTCACGGTCTCGATCTGGCCGAGAAGCCCCTGGGTGGCGGTCTGGATGGGGTTGCCGTAATTGACGAATCCGTCGAAGTCGGAGAACGAGGGATTGATGGTGAGATCGACGTAGCGCTTGTTGGCGTCTGCAACGGGAAGCACCTCCAGTTGGATGCCGACCGGCTTGGTTTCAAAGGCGGTCGGAGTGGCCGGGGTGACGGGAGCTCCCCCGCCGACGCCCACGGAATTCGGCAGCTCGGGGGGCTCGTACTCGGTGGGATAGATGAACTCGCGAAGCACTTCCACGGTGGCCTGCTGGCCGCTGCGGGTGACCGTTGAGGGTTTGGCCATGATGTCCACGCCCTTCTTCTGATCGAGCCCCCTCATGATCATCTGGGCCTGGCCGTCCGAGAACAAACCGGTCACCGAGAGGACTCCGGGGGCCACGGTGTTCTGTTGGGCGCGTCCCGGGTTGTTGATCAGGTTGTCGATCGAGTTGTTGCTGATGGCTCCATCTCCGGAGCGCAGACCGTTGGTCATGACGCCCGGGTTGGCGATCGCGGTGGGGTCGTTGGAGAGTCCGGGCAGCGTGGTGCCGTTCACCGGGCTGACGAAATCCCCGCTGGTGCGGGCCATGCCGTTGCCGACGGTTCCTCCTCCGCCGAAAACATTGTTGGCGCTGAGAGCGAAGGGGCTGACGAGCCAGTCGAAACCGAGCTCCTCAAGGTGGGTCTGCTCGGTGCGGATCATGGTGACGCGCACGGAGACCAGAACGGGCTCGGTTTGAGTCATCGCCGCCACGATCTGGGAGATCAGGTCCTGATTGGTCGCGGTGTTGACGATGCGGAGCGTGTTGTTGATGTAGCTGGCGCTGGAGCCCTCCGGGAAGGAGACGCCCTGGCGGGTGAGGGCCTCCTGGGCGGACAGGCGCTTGGTCAGCAGACCTTTGTCGGCGGAAGGCTCGCCAAAGGGATCGTCCGAGGATCCGCTGCCTCCGGCACCGGCACTCAGCGAGGTGAGGAAATCCGGAGGAACCCGGTAAGTGCGCGCCACCAGCTCGCCATCCGTGGAGCCGGCGGGGGAAATCACCACGGCGAACTCGTCGGTCTTGAACGACGTTTGCGTCATGTCGGTGAGAATCTTCAGCACGTGGCGCAGCGGCACGTTGGAAAGCTGGAGATCGAACTTGAGCGAGCGGATGCGCTTGGCGGCTTCGGAGTCAGGTGGTCCGAGGTTGACGGTGATATTCACTCCCGAGTCCGCACCGCCGGCGATGTCCGGACGCCGCGAGGCGTTGCGAAGGAAGTCGACCGCTTCGTCGATCGTCGCCTGATCCATCAGGATTTTGGGGATGATGATGCTGTCGAGCTTCGCATCGACGGTCATTTCCGGCGCATCGAGGCCGGATGCTCCCGGATCCCCCGGGCCATCGCCGAGATCGGGGGCGGGCACCTGGTTCGACCATGCGGCCTCCACCTGTCCGAGCATCTCGGAGCGGGCGTGGTCGTAAGCGGCTTTCTGGTAGCCGCTCTTTGCGGCGGCCACCCGTTCCATGCCGCGGCGGGCGGCGGAATTGGTCGGATCGATGCGAAGCACATCCTGATAGACCTTCACCGCTTCATCGAATTTCCCGAGATTGTAGGCTCCATCCGCGGTGTAAAGAAGGCGGCGTACCTGATCGACATTCTTCGTGTGCTCGGCGTCGAGCGCGGGATTGGTGCGGATGGGGTCATCGAGCTGTGCCCGAAAGTTGAGAGCGCCCGGATCGTTCGGGGCCACTCCCTCCGCAAGGACCTTGTCCACGGTTTCCTTCGCCGCCTTAACGTCGCCTTTGCGTGAGAGTTCCCTCGCACGTTCCACGGATGCCTGGGCATAGCGCTCGGTGGTCGCCCGGCGGAGCTCTGCGGAGACCGGTGCGTCCGGCAGCAGGTCACGGGCTCCCGCGTAAGCCTCGACGGCTTCCGCGTAGCGGCCGCCTTGATAGGCTTCATCGCCCTTGCGGAGCAGTTCCTGCGCTTCCTCGACGGCGGTGCTGCGCTTGGCGAGTTCGGAATCGGCGAGTGCCGCCGGGCGAGCCGTCTCGCCGCCGTGAAGCGGTCCTGCCAGCAGTGCTGCTGCCAACAGGGCGGCCCGGCCGCGGATCGGAAGAATGGGTTTGAAATTCGCCATGCGGATACTCGCCGGGAGCTTTAGAGGAGGATCGCCGGGAGCGTAAGCGCAAAATCCGGAAAATTCACTTTTTCATCAGACCGGGAAATTCAAGCTGCACTTCGATCCGGCGGGGCTGCACGAACCGTTTCCTGAGGCAGGCGGGCAGATGGCTCCTGAAACGCGGGAGGAAGCGGTCGATCATGGGTAGAATTGTGTTCACCTGAAAAGTGTTCAAGAGAACTCAATCCGAGTCAAGCGCGGGATTTGCGAGCAGGGCGCGAGCAGCGGTTGAGTCCACCTCGATTTGGGACCGGAGCGCTTCCACGGAGCTGAATCGGATTTCCGGCCGGAGGTGCCGCACGAAACGCACTTCGAGATTCTGACCATAGAGGTCCGCAGAGAGGTCGAAAAGGTGCACCTCGAGAAGGCGGCTCTCTCCGTCCACGGTGGGGCGCAGGCCCAGATTGGCCACGCCATCGGCCCAGAGACCGTTCTCAAGCCTTGCTTTCACGGCCCAAACACCGTCCGGCGGCATCTGCGCGTCCCCGGGGTCGAGGTTGGCGGTGGGGAATCCGAGTTTTCCTCCCAATTGGCGGCCGTGGATCACTTTTCGGCTCACCGAGTAGGGGCGGCCCAGCATGCCTGCGGCGGCATCCAGATTGCCATCGCGGATCGCCTGGCGGATGCGGGTGCTGCTGATGCGTTCACCCTCGAACATGATCGGTGCGAGCGTGTGCAGTTGGTAGCCTTTTTCCTCGGATTTTGCCTTCAGGAAATTCATGTCGCCAGCGCGGTTGCGGCCGAAGCGCCAGTCCTCGCCGACCGAGATCGAGCCCACGCGGCCCCGGGTGAGGAGATCCAGAAAATCGCTGGCCTCCATTGAGGCGAGCGCGAGATCGAAATGCAGCGCCACGCAGTGGTCGATGCCCAGTGCGGCCACGATCCGGGCCTTGTGTTCGAGCGTGGCCAGCAGGGAAGAGGGGGCCTTGGAGGGAGCGAGCACCCGGATCGGATGGGGGTCAAAGGTCACCAACACCGCAGGTCCGGATTGCGCGCGGGCGGCATGAACGGCACTGGCGATCACCGCCTGATGGCCCAGGTGCACGCCATCAAAAACTCCGAGTGCCAGATGCAGCGGTTCACCCTTTGCATCGATCTCATCCAGGGAGCTGAGAAGGCGTGGCGCTTCCATGGCGGTTCCGGAGCACGAATTCATTCAAGCCCGCGTTCGGAGACTTCGTCCTCGTCCCAGCCAAGATAATGGCCGAGTTCGTGGAGGAACGTGGTCCCCACCTCGTCGCGGAAGTCCTGCTCGTCCTCCTCCACCCAGTCCCAAAGATTCTCCAGAAAAAGCCGGATCCGCGGCATGTCGGCGGGATCGGATTCCTCCATCGCGCTTGGTCCTTCGAACAGGCCCAGTTCGTCTCCCACCAGGTCGGAGTCGAACGGGCCATCACCGGGTTTTTTCTCAAACGAAACGGGCACGTGGTCCGCCGCTTTTTTCACATCGTCCGGAAGCACACTTACCAGCGATTTCAGTTCCTCGTCCGCCCAGCGGCTCAGTGTTTCAAAGTTCATGGATGATTGGTTTCTGATGGATCTGCGCATGCGCCCCCCAAACGGGTCACGGTGCGCGAAAGCGGCGCGTGGTCACGCTGCCACCGCCGCAGGGGGCCCCGAGCCGTTCCGGCCGGTCCACCCGGGAAAAGCGGAATCGTTCATTGCCGGCCATCGCGGGCAGTCGGACCAGCGCACCGACGCCGATCGCCGCCAAGGCCAGCAGGGTGAGCCCGCCCACGGTGAGCAGGGCGAGACGCAGCGACCTGCCTGCGGGAAGCGGAGCCTTGCGGCGCTGGAAATAATTGTCGAACTCCCGAACCAGGTTCCCCATCAAGGCCTCCACATAGGCCTCGGGAGCGAGGCTTTCCTCGGTGGCCTCCCGCGCCCGCATCAGGATGGCTGCCGTCTCATGCGTCGGCACCAGGCTTGCGGGGGCCTCGTCCGGAGCCGCGTTTCCGATGTCGCGGCCGAATCCAAGGCTGCGGTTGTCCGATTCATACACCACCACCAGCCCGTCGCCCATGGGCAGCCATGCCTGCTGCAAGCGGGCGGCCAACTCCGGGGCGGAGGTCGCGATCAATACCGGCTCCACCAACAGATAAATTTTGAAACCATGCTCCGCCTCCAGTTGGCGGACTTGCTCGGAGATCCGCTTCAAAGCCCCGGAATCCCGGGTGAAAAACCCGTTCTCGTCGCGCACTCCGTAGTCCGGCGGCTTCGAGTTGGCGCTTTTCGAGAGCCACTCCGGCAACTCCTGCGCACGGGCAGAACCCGCCCATGCGAGAATTCCCAGTCCGACCACGAGAAACAGACGCCACATCCGGCACGACACTGCTCGATTCCCTTTCCGCTGACAAGCCGCGACTGCGTTCCGGAGCAGGCGGCCCCGTATTCATCCGATATCCATCCACCCTTGCTCACTCTACGGCCTGTCTCCCCGCCACCACCCACAAAAAAAAGAGCGGCCGCTTGCGCGACCGCTCTCATGAGAGGGTTGAAGTCTTACGACTCCGCCCGGATCAGAAGCTGACGTTGAGCATCGAACCGGCAACGAACTCGTTGTCGGTGGAGGCCCAGCTGCTTCCGGCGGACTCGCCGAGGCCGATGGACAGGGCGACGAACGGGGAAAGCTTGGCGCGATCCACGAAGCCCCAGTCGAGGGAGGCCTTGGTGGTCCAGGCGGTGAAGTCACCACCTTCGACGAGGTAGCCCACGTTCGTGCCGACGTTGAGGGTCAGGCAGGAGTTGAGCTCGAAGCTGCGCGAAAGGGCGAGCTCGGTGTAGCCGTCGGTGTCGCCACCGTTGGTGCTGTCCACATCCCAGTAGTAGGTGAGCGAAGCGGAAGCGAAACCAAGGTCACGCGAAGCCTGGAAGTAAACTTCCTGGTTGTCGGCGCCGAGGCTGGCGACGTTCCAGTAGTAAATGTAGCCCACGGCGGCGGTCGCGAAACCGAGGTCACGGGAGGCTTCAAGGTAGAAGTCCACTTCGTTGTCGGTGTCGTTGCCGGTGGTGGAGGAGGCGTCGAAAGCGGAACCCCAGACGCCGGCGCTCAGGCCGAAATCGTTGTACTTGCCGGCCACGTCGACTCCGACTTCGGAGAGATCGTCACCGAGGTCAAGGCCGCGCCACAGGTACTGGCTGGAGTAACCGGTGTGGATTTCGTATTCGACTTCCGCGGAGGCAGTGCCGGCCACAAGGGCGGAGGCAGCGGCCAGGGCGCCAATGGTTTTGCAGTAGTTTTGCATCGTGTTGTGTTGGTTTTCGGTTGCTGCTTGCGTCCTTGGCTGCGCCGGAGTCGGAACAGACAAGAGCGATTCGGAATGTGCTTTCCTCATGTCAAAATTTTAACCGGAGGAATTCCGTCGAGGGAAAATTTAACTTTTCTTAACGAAATGTCCAGAAATATTTGACACGGATCGGCGATCCGCATGGCTGTGGGTTACTGATGAGGCTGGGGTATGGCAAGCGAGAATCTGACTTTGGTGGAATTTCCTTCAGGTGAAACCGCAGGCCTCATGAAATCGACGAATGGAGATCTTGGCACGGCGTTTGCTAACCGCCCGATGCTCCCTCGGGGATTTGGAATCGTCGGGAAGAAGCACACAACCATCCGATTAACCCTGACCACCATGACCAGTCGATACTTCAACAAAGTGAGGGCCCTGACCGCTGCGGCCATTGCCCTCGTCGCATTTCAAATGGCGCCGCCAGCCTACTCCCAAGATGCGGCCCCTCCGGCCGCGGAGGCTGCACCCGCCGCGCAAGCCGCGCCTGCCGCTGAGGCTGCCGCCCCTGCCGAAGCGACAGTCGAGCAACGGCTCGCGGACTTGGAGAGCTACTTCGGCAACGTCGGTGTCGGTGGTTCGGGCGATGCGGCCTGGTCGTCGAAACTCAAAGACGTTCCCGGCCCCGGCCACAACGGTTGGTTGATGACTTGCGCGGCTCTCGTCCTGTTCATGACGCTGCCAGGTCTCGCTCTGTTCTACGGCGGTCTGGTTCGCAAAAAGAACGTCCTCAGCGTGCTCGCGCAGTGTCTCGGCTGCGCCGGCATGGTGACGATCATCTGGTGGGCTGTTGGATACAGCCTTGTGTTCGGAAAGAGCTTCAATTCGCCATTCCTGGGTGGAACTGAGTTCTTCTTCCTCAACGGCGTGACGAGCGCCCCGAACACCGACTACTGCTACTGGGTGTCCCAAAACGTCTTCTGCATGTATCAGCTGATGTTCGCGATCATCACCCCGGCCCTCATCATCGGTGCCATCGCCGAGCGCATGAAGTTCACCTCGATCATGCTCTTCATCGCGATCTGGATGTTCGTCATCTACATCCCGATGGCCCACATGGTCTGGGGCGTGACCGGTCTCATGAACGGAGTCTGGAACGGCGATGCCAAGATCACCGCCATCGACTTCGCCGGCGGAACCGTCGTTCACATGACCTCCGGATGGAGCGCCCTGGTCCTCTGCATCATCCTCGGCAAGCGCCTCGGCTTCGGTAAGGAGAAAATGGCACCCCACAGCATGGTGCTCTGCATGGTCGGCACCGGAATGCTCTGGGTCGGCTGGTATGGATTCAACGCCGGCTCCGCGCTTTCGGCCGACGGCATCTCGGCAAACGCCTTCATGACCACCACTCTGGCGGCAGCCACCGCGGGCTTCGTCTGGGGCCTCACCGAGAAGCTCCTCAAGGGTCAAGCTTCCATCCTCGGCATCTGCTCCGGTATCGTGGCCGGTCTGGTCGTCATCACCCCCGCTTGCGGATTCGTGGACGCCACTGGCGCGATCATCATCGGCGTGCTCGCCGCCATCGTCCCCTACATCTTCGTGATGTATGTGAAGAGGGCCGTGGGTTACGACGACGCGCTCGACACCTTCGGTGTGCATGCCGTCGGCGGCACCCTCGGAGCTCTGCTCACCGGCATCCTCGCCACCAGCAAGGTCAACGGCAACCTCACCTCGGTGAACACCTACGCCGATGCCAACGGCCTCGCCAAGTCCCTTGAGGCAGGCAATGGCGGGCTGATCATGGCCCAGCTCTCCGCCATCGCCATCACCCTCGTCGTCTCCATCGTCGGCACCATCGTGATCGCGATGATTGTCAAGGTGGTGGTTGGCCTCCGCCCGACGCCCGAAGTCGAAACCGTTGGTTTGGACATCAGCGAGCACGGCGAAGAAGGCTACGAGCACTGATCTCCCCCCACCGCAGACTATCCCCTGCAACTCCCTCCTTCGGGTGGACCGGCAACGGTCCACCCGTTTTCGTTTGCAGAAGCGGTGGGACCTGCGCTCCCTTCCGGGCATGGAACGTCTGAAGTGGAGGGGCTTTCTGATCGGGGCGCTGATTGCCGCCGCGCTGTTCGCGGGCTGGAGTTGGCTGCGGCCCTACGACTGGAGGCCGGATCCGGGTGCCCGATGTCAGGTGGTGGGCGTGCAACTCCGGCGGGATCTCAACCACTTTTGGTTGGATGTGCATCTGAAGACCCTGACGGGGGCCTCCCATGATCTGGCCAAGCCGGTTCTGCTCCAGACCCAGACCGGGCGGGCTCTATCTCCGGCGGACAGCACGTTTGGCGGCGACGATCCGGGCCAGCCCCGGGAAATGTGGTTCAAGTTCTGGCTGGAGCGCGCCGACCTGGATGGCACCCTGCACTTGCGCCTCAACGATGGCGGACTCGTCATCAAGAATACCACGGGTATCCCCGCGCTGGAGTCCTCCGAGATCCGCTATTTCCCCACACGCAACTGGTGACCATGGCCTGGCTTCTGATCGACAACTCGAACACCCGCACCAAGTTCGCCCTGGGCGACGCGCGGGAAATCCTTGCCTGGCGGGGCGTGATTCCGACCCGTGAGGTTTCCCGGGAATCGCTTGCCGCCTTGCTCGACGGCGTGGCCTATTCCGCGGCGATCGTTTGTTCGGTGGTGCCGGCGAAGGCCGAGGTGCTCGCCGGATTCTTTGAAGGCCGCTGTCCGTTGCACTTCCTGAGTTGCCGCAGTCCGCTCGGCATGGGCATCGACTATCCGCTTCCCGAGCAGATCGGCGCCGACCGGTTGGCCAATGCCGCCGCCGTCCTTGCCCGTCATGCGGTGCCCGCGATCGTCATCGACTTCGGCACCGCCGTGACCTTCGACGTCATTTCCGACACACCGGCTTACTGCGGTGGGGTGATCGCCCCCGGCCTCGGCGCGATGTCGGGATACCTGCCGCAGAAAACCGCGCTGCTTCCGGCCATCGAGCTCGAAGAACCGCCCTCCGCCATTGGGAAATCCACGGTCCACGCCATGCAGTCCGGCGCGGTGTTCGGTTACCGCGGGCTGGTCCGCGAGATCATTGCCCGCGTCCGCTCCGAGATGTCCGGAAGTCCCCGGGTCATCGCCACCGGGGGCGACGCGGCCTTGATCGCGAAGGGAGTCCCGGAAATCGATGGGGTGGATCCGGACATCACCCTCGATGGTCTCCGCCAGGTTGCGGCACGGGTTTTTCCCGAATGAGGCGTTTTGCATCATTGCGCCCCGCAATGCGCAAAATATGCCGTGCGTTTCATGAAGACCTTTGATAGGTGAGCGGGTGATATGAGTGCGACGAATCTGGCGATCGGAATGGATTTCGGGGTGCAACAGGTGAAGGTGGGTGTGGTCTATCAGAGCCATGTGATCGATCAGGCCCCGCCGATTCCGACGCGGGAGTTCGACACGCCTGAGGAATTGATCGAAGTGATGGTGCGCACGGTTGCGGATCTTCGGGAAAAGCATCCCGGTGTGGTTGCGCTGGGTCTGGGAATGCCGGGATTTGTGGATTACGACCGTGGCATCGTCCACAGCATGACGCATGTTTCCGAGTGGGTCTCGGTGCCCGTGCGGCGGATTCTTGAAGACAAGACCGGCTTGCCGGTGGTGGTAGACAACTGTGCGAACTGCATGGCCATCGCCGAATGGCGCTGCGGCGCGGCGAGGGGGCTGCGGGACGTTGTGTTCGTCAACGTGCAGACGGGAGTGGGCGGCGCGGTGGTTGCCAATGGCCGCCTTATCCGGGGATCGCGCTTCGGCGCGGGTGAGATCGGGCAGGCATCCATCGATTGGAAGGGCCGGCGCGGAAAGTATGGCAACGCGGGTGCCCTCGAGGAATATCTCGGCATTGAGAAAATCGAGGCGGATGCGCTGGCGGCCTATGCCGAGGCCGGTCAGCCGCGGAGTGCGGCCGAGTGTTCCCTTTCCTCGCTCATCACCGCCGCCCACCGGGGGGATGCGGTGGCGGCCGGCATCTGGGATGCGGCCGGGCACATGCTGGGAACCGCGCTTGCCAATGCCTGCTGGCTGCTCAATCCCGAGGCGGTGGTCGTCGGGGGCTGCATCACCCGGGCCGGGGACCTGATTTTCAATCCGCTGCGAGCCCATCTCTCCGACCAGTTGTCCGATCCCTTTCGGGAACACCTCCTGGTCCTGCCCACCGCGCTTGGAGCGGAGTCCGGGACGGTGGGGGCGGCGGCCCTTGCTTTGGAAAGCATGCGAATCGCCGTTTGATTTTCCCGGATTCCGGCCTAGGAGAGGGGGGACATGAAAACCTCGTCCGATCTCAACCGCCGACAGTTCGTCCATCTCGGAACCCTTGCGGCCGGTGCCGCCCTCCTCGGATCCCGCGCTTCCGCTGCGGAAGCCGCTGGCCATGTGCTTGCGCCACTGCCTTATGCGGCGGCGGCTCTGGAGCCACACATCGATGCCCGGACGATGGAGATTCACCATGGCAAGCACCACGCGGCCTACGTCGCCGGCTTGAATGCCGCCCTGGCCACGGCGCCCGACCTTGCCGGGAAATCGCTGGAAAGCATCCTTGCCGATCTGCCATCGGTCGCCGCGGACACCACCCGCACGCCGCTGCGCAACCATGGCGGCGGCCATTGGAATCACACGTTCTTCTGGAACATCATGGCCCCTGCCGCCGATGCGGGGAAACCCTCCGCCGCTCTTTCCAAGGCCATCGACTCGGCCTTCGGATCGATGGATGTGTTCAAGAAATCCTTCGCTGAAGCCGCCGCCAAGCGCTTCGGCTCCGGCTGGGCCTGGCTCATCGTTCAAGACGGCAAGCTCAAGATCACCAGCACGGCGAACCAGGACAACCCGCTCATGAAAGGCCTGGTGCCGGATGCCGATCTCGGCACGCCCATCCTCGGCCTCGATGTCTGGGAGCACGCCTACTACCTCCACTATCAGAACCGCCGTCCCGACTACGTGACCGCCTGGTGGAATGTGGTGAACTGGAACGAAGTCTCCAAGCGCCTCGCCGCCGCCACCTCCTGATGAAAATCCATCTCCTCGAACAACAACAGCGCCTTCCCATTTCCATGGCGGAGGCTTGGGACTTCTTCTCATCTCCCGCCAATCTCGATGCGATCACGCCGCCGGATCTTGGCTTCCGCATCACCAGCAAGTCCCAGCCGAAGATGTTCGAGGGGCAGATCATCACCTACCAGGTGAAGATCGCGCCATTCCTCTGGGTGCCTTGGGTGACCGAGATCAAGTGCGTGGAAGAAGGCAGCTCGTTCATCGACGAGCAGCGCTTCGGTCCCTATGCCTTCTGGCATCACCGCCATCTGTTCGAGCCGGATGGCGACGGTGTGAAGATGACGGACACGGTGCACTACGGACTTCCGCTCGGCCCGCTGGGCTCGATCGCCCATGCGGTCTTCGTGAGGCGCAAGCTCCAGTGGATCTTCGGCTATCGCAAACGGATCCTCGCCGAGCGTTTCGGTGGCTGATCGGCTTTGTCAGGGTTTCCTCACCACGGCGATCATCGATCCAAAGAGGTTGCTTGCGCCATCGATGGCCGCGCCGGATTTCATCTGGCTGATATCGCCATCGAGGAACAGCGCGTCCTCACAGCCGAGGGTGAGGAAAAGCGAGGCGAAACCGTGAAGGTTGGGAAGTCCGGGAGAATGGAAATCCGTGATCACCAGGACCACACGGCCCTTGGTGTCCACGCCCACGCCGTTGCGGATGAGGCGGTTTTCGGAGGCGGGCCGGAATGCCGGATGGACGCGGCCGCGGTGGAGCAGAAGCGGCCCGGATTGCACGGCGAAGTCCGCCTTTGCGCCAAGGCGCGGCCACTCGTCCGCCGGGATGATCGAGGCCTTGCCAGCGTGGATGAAAAACACGCCGTTGGGTTTCAGGAAAAAGTTGCCGTGTCCCTCCGCGGGATTGAGCGGGCGCAGCTCCCTGCCATCCTGCACCAGCAGCCCGCTGGGGATGCCGCCGGGTTCGAAGATCCCGCCGTTGGCCAGGGTTTCCACGGTTTCTCCGCGCTTGGCGAGGTGGTCCCGCGCTGCGGTGAATGTGCGCAGCGGCGCACCCCGGGCGTCGTTCCAGAGAATCCGGACCTGCCCGGGCTCGGCGGTGACGATGCGGTATCTCACCCCGCCCACTTCCCGGATTTCCTCGGCGTGGAGGGCCATCGACAGTGCCAGCATCAAGATCCATCCCCATTTCATGGCGGGATGCTTCAATGCGACGGACGACGGGTCAAGCCGTGGCTGGTTTACTTCCTCCGGGCCGCGTGTAAGGTTCCGGGTGATCCGTTCACTTGGCCGGGCTTTCCTGGACTTCCTCGCCTACCTGGGGGAACTCGGTGGTTTGGTGGCTGCCTTGTGGGACTCGCTGCGGCATGGCAGGCCGCGATTCCGCCTGTTCATCGAACAGATCGCGGAGACCGGCTTTCGTTCGCAGCCGGTGGTCATTGTCACCGGGGCCTTCACCGGCGCGGTGCTCGCAGCGCAGGCCTTGTTCCAGTTCAAACCACTGGGCATGGAAACCGGGGGCGGCGCGCTGGTGAGTGTGGCCATGCTGCGTGAGCTCGGTCCCTCCGTCACCGCGCTGATGCTCGCCGGCCGGGTGGGCGCGGCCATGGCTGCGGAAATCGGCACGATGAAAGTGACCGAGCAGATCGACGCCCTCCGCTCGATGGACGTTCATCCGATCGACCACCTGGTGACGCCGCGGTTTCTGGCGATGCTGGTGGCCATGCCCTTGCTCATTGCCGAGTCCGCCGCCTTCGGGATCCTTGCCTCGCTGGTGGTGGGTACCGGGCCCTTCGGGGTCAATGGCGCTTACTGGATGAGCCAGATGAACCTGCATACCGATGGCTCGGACGTGTTCATCGCCATGATCAAGGGCATGGTTTTCGGCATGTTGATCGTCGTGATTTCCTGCCACCAGGGTCTCCACGTCACCCAGGGAGCGGTGGGCGTGGGACGCGGCACCACCCGGGCGATGGTGCATTCCTCGCTGGCCATCCTGATCGTGAACTTTTTCCTGACCCTTCTGCTCAGTCTGGTGTTCCCGGCCGGGGCGGCTGCCTGAGGGATTCTAACGGCTGAGGTCTTCCTGATAGATGAGCTTGAAGCCGCTCTGGTGAAGGATGGCCAGGGCGAACTCGTAGTCCTCCACGTGCATGGCCAGCAGCGAATGGCCGCCGGGCGAGGGCATCAGCGCGTAGGCAAAGTCGATGTTGGTCTCCGCGATCATCAGCGTGTCCAGGCACTGGAGCAGCCCGGGTCCGGACTCGCGCAGGGCCACCACGACCAGCTCGCAGGAGGCATGCGGGATGCCTTTTTCCATGAACAGGTGCTCGGCCGTGTCCGGATCCGAGACCACCAGCCGGGCAACGGTGGCATCGCGGGAATCCTGAACGCTCAGGCCGATGACCTCGATGGCGGATGCGCGGAGGAGCTTCACCAGCGCGGCAAGCGCTCCGGCGCGGTTCGGCAGCATGACGGAGAACTGGCGGACGGGCGCGCCGTGGTCGATGAGGGTGTCTGTATCCATGTGGAAAAGGGAAAAAGGCGGGTCATCCGCGTGGTCCGCGCAGCGGCAGGGTGCGCACGGCCCCGGTGGCGGCGTCCTCGATGACGATTTGGGAGGGCCGGACGTCGGTCACGATGAACTCGGCACCGTCCGCGCTTTTGAAACGGCGGCCCGGAGAGGCGATGTAGCGTTTTCCCGTGGCGGCATCCTCGACGAGCGCCACCGGATCATGGGCACCGCTGGGCACGCCGGAGATCCATTCGCGCGTGGTTCCCGTCCGCGAGTCGCGCACCTCGACGACGGAAACCTCCATCGGCTGGCCGAGATTCAGTTTGCTGTCCTCCATGCGGCGCTGCATGCGGGTGACGACGAGCGGGGTGGATGGGATCGATTCGCCGCTGCGTACGCGGATTTCCCGCGGTTTGGAGCCGAGGATTTCCAGGGTGGCACTGTCGCCCTCCACCGTGCGCACGCGGATCGGCATTTCCCGCTGGCGGTAATGGCGCATCACCAAGGGCGGCATGCGGAAGGGCTCGGAGGAAGCCGCCACGGCAGAGGCGGGAGAAGCGTTGGAGGCGGCCTGCGTTGGAGTCGCGGCATGCGGGGCGGGCTGGGATGGTTTGCTTCCGGCGGTCGGGCTTTCAACCGGGCTGACTTCGCGGGCGGCGCTGAGCACTGCCCCTTCGATCGATTCCGGTGCGGCGCCTTGACCATCGGTTCCGGATGGGGCGTGGGCCGGAGTGCCCGCCGCGGGGGTATCGCCTTGTGGGGCAGGGGATGGCCCGGCTTTGGACGCGTCAACAAAGGCCTCCATGGCCTCGGCGACCTGCTGGGGGGATTCGAGGGCAAGTTCCCCGGCTGTGGGTTCGCGCAGGATGAGCTCTGCGATCTGCGGATGGCCTTCCGCCGTGGCGAGATCGGCGGCGCTGCGGCCTTCGTTGTCGATGGAAAACCGGCTGGCTCCGATATCGAGCAGCAGTTTCACCGATTCGGCGTGGCCGTTTTCCGCGGCGATCATCAAGGGGGTGCGACCGTCTTCCATCCGCGCATACACCGAGGCCCCGTAGTTGGTGAGCGTATCGATCACTTCGGTTTGCCCGCTCAGCGCGGCGAGCAGGATTGCGGAATCCAGGTTTTCCCCGTGCAGCGCGGCCAACTCGGAAACCGCCCCGCTCCGGCCTTCCTTCACGGCGAGCAACAAGGGCATGTAGCCATCCTTGTCCTTCGCCCGGGGATCGGCGCCCTGGCGAACGAGCCAGCGGACCATCGCGGTTTGATTGGCCAGCACCGCCGCCATCAAGGGTGTGCGGTCGGAGTCTCCCCTGCGGTCCACGTGCAGTCCACGATCCAGAAGGAAATCCGCCGCAGCCTCGGCACCGGCGGATGCCACCGCGTGGAGGGCGGAGTCTCCCCGGGCATCCAGGGTCTCCGGGTTGAAACCCGCAGCCACAAACTTGCGGAGCGCGGAAACGTCATTGCCGCCCGCGGCGCGGAACCAATCGGCCTGGGTCAGCTGGTATCCCGCTTCTTCGAGGTCCGTTTTCCGGGCATCCCCGGGTTTCCGGCAGGCCGTGGGTGCGCAGGCAGCGAGGATGACCGCCACCCCGATGCGCCATGCCGTTCCGCTGCCGATCATGTCCGGACCTTAGTGTCTGGATGAGTCCGGTTCAATCCCGAAACATGAGGCGTCCGATGGCGGGCTGTTAGCCGTTCTTGGCGAGGGCGACGACCTTCTCCTGCTTCGATTTCACCACACCGCCGGGTTGTTCGAGCGTGATGACGAAGGCCTGTGGCTTGGACAGGGCGAGCTTGGCGGCGATCGGCACCACCACCGGAGAGCCATCGGCCGGGATGTCGAACACGCCACCATCCACCGGTGCGTCGGCATCGCGAGTGGGATCGACGATCCACAATTGATACTGGGCCTTGGAAGGATCGTTGGCGGGGATTCCGGTGAGCTTCATGAAACCCTGTTGGAGCGAGTCGCTCCAGATCACGGTGCCGCCTGCCTCTTTGAAATCTCCAAGGCCGGAGAAACGGTTTTCTATCAGGTCCCTGGCCTCCGAGCGCAGGCGGCTTTCCGCGACGGCCGCGGGGACGGGCTGGGACTCGCGCGGGGCGATCCATGCAAGAACCAAAGCCGCTGCCGCTGCCGCCCAGCCGGTGGCGGGATGGCCGACCCAGCGCTTCCATGCGGGCACCTGCGGATGAATCACCGACGAAGCGGCCACCACCGGAGCGGGAGGCGGCAGGACGACCGGGGACGGGGCCTTTGCCGCCCAATCGTGGAGGCGCTCCGCAAGCCCCTCCGGCATCGGCTCGGCCGTGGAAAGCACGGACTGGATCTCGATTTCCGCCGCCAGCCAATCGAAGGAATCGTCTGCGGATACCCCAAGCTCGTGGCACAGGGCCGCCAGTTCGCGCTCTTCCTCCAGACTCAGGTCGCCCATGGCGCGGCCGGCGCTGAGTTCGTCGAATCGGATCTTCAGATCGGTCGGATTCATGACGCGGGTTGGAGGTTCGGGTTGGCCGTGCGCTGGAGTTGCTCACGGAGGGCGATGAGCCCGCGGCGGAGGCGGGTCTTGACGGTGCCGAGAGGAAGTCCGGTCTTCTCGGCGATCTCAGGATGGGTGAAGCCATCCTCGAAAAACATTTTGAACAGCTCCCGGGTGTCGTCCGGCAGCGTGGCGATGCAGGCGCGGACCGCCTCCGGATCGCACTGCGAGGGTGAAGGCCCCGCTGCGGGTGCGGGGATGGATTCGGCGGCATCCAGGGTCTCGAATCCCGGTTGCCGGCCTTGGCGGCGGAGGTGATCGATGGTCCTCCGACGGGCGATCATGCCGATGAATGTCGATTCCGATGCCATGCGCGGATCGAAGAAAGCGGCCTTTTTCCAAACTTCGGTGAGGATTTCCTGGACCAGGTCTTCGGCCTCCGTGCTGTCTTTCACGGAGCGGCGGACCAGCCCCCAGACAAGAGGTCCGTAGCGGTCGATGCACTCGCCCATGGCTCCGGAGTCCCCGGCCGCGAGGCGGGGAAGCAGAGGGGCTGGGTTGCTGGGATCGGCCGCAGTCACTGTGAGCTGGCGAGCGTAGGCGCTTTCCTTCGATTGTCCAAAAATTCCTTCGGTGGGATTTTCCTTGGTTTCCCCGCGTGCCGTCGCCTCACGTCCGCCGTTCCGGAGGACCCAGAGCGGCCTCAATCGGGCCGGGCCGGGAGCGTGGTTCCGACCTTCCACCTGCGCGGGGGAAGGCCGGAACCATGTGAGATCGCCCCTCATCGGGTGCATGCGAGGGGTTTCCGGATCACTTCTTCTCGGTGGGCGGCAGAAGCACTGCATCGATGACGTGGATCACGCCGTTGCTGCATGAAATGTCGGCCTTGGTCACCTTCGATTCGTTGAGGTGCAGGGAACCGTCCTTCACCTCCAACTTGATCGCCTTCTTGTTGAGGGCGGTGGCGGTGGAGAGCTTCATCGCGGCCTTGGAGTCCACTTCACCGGCCACAACGTGATAGGTGAGGATGTCCACCAGCTTGGCCTTGTTCTCCGGTTTGAGCAGGGACTCGACCGTGCCGGCTGGCAGTTTGGCAAAGGCCTCGTCGGTCGGAGCGAACACGGTGAACGGGCCATCGCCCTTCAGGGTGTCTGCCAGACCGGCGGCCCCGAGGGCTGCGGCCAGGGTCTTGAACGATCCCGCGGCGACGGCGGTATCGACGATGTCTTTTTTCTCCGCGGCGTGGGTGGAGCCGAGGGTGAGGGCGGCGGCGCTGAGCGCGCAGGCCAGGGATTTGATCAGGGATTTCATGACGTTGGGGGTTTGGGGTGTCTTGGTTTCAGGATCGGGCACTTGCCCGGATCTGGTCATGGGTTCGTCCGGGTTTCCGCGTTGGATTCAAAAATCTGAAAAGACTTTCTTCGGCCGTCGGGATTCCCTACGCCGTGACTGCTTGCCGGATTGGCGCCGACATTTCCGAACACGGATTTTCCAAATGTTTTTGAATCCAACGGCGCGCTTTCTGCGAACACCCCATTGCAAGCAACCCACCCCTGACACCATGGCCTACGATTCTGACAGCAGCATGAAGTTCTACCTCCGCGAGATTTCGAAAACCCCGCTGCTCACTCCCGAGGAGGAGGTGGCTCTCGCGAAGCGCATCCAGAAGGGCGATGCCGAGGCTCGCGACCACATGATCCGCGCCAACCTGCGCCTCGTGGTGAAAATCGCCGGTGACTACGCGGGATGCGGGCTTTCCGTGAGCGATCTCGTTTCAGAAGGAAACATCGGCCTGATGAAGGCCGTGGAGCGCTTCGATCCGGAAAAGGGCGGCAAGCTCTCCACCTACGGTGCCTGGTGGATCAAGCAATCGATCAAGCGTGCCCTGGCCAACCAATCGAAGACCGTGCGTCTGCCCATCCACATGGTCGACAAGATCGCACGCATGCGCCGCATCGCCCACATCCTCACCGAGGCCCTCGGCCGCGAGCCCACCGAGGAGGAGTTGTCCGAAGAACTCGGAGTGTCCCGCCACAAGGTGTCCATGCTCAAGCAGGCCGCGCTCAAGCCCACTTCGCTCGATGCCCCGGTCAACGAAGGCGAGGCCACCGAGTTTGGTGACATCATCGCGGATGAATCCGCCGCCGATCCTCTCGCGTCGCTGGAGCACCGCAACCTGCACGAACAACTCGACGGGCTGCTGGATTTGCTCGACGAACGCGAGCGCCGGATCATCGACGGTCGCTTCGGCCTCAATGGCCTCAAGCCAATGCTGCTGGAAGACGTGGGCCGCGAATTCGGGGTGTCCCGGGAACGCATCCGCCAGATCCAGAACTCCGCACTCAACAAGATGCGCCAGGCCCTGATGCGGAAGGACAAACCCGTGCCGCGCCACTCCGGGAAAACCTGCGAGGAAGCGTCCTGACCCGCCTTTTGCCGATGTTCCGCTCCGCTGCTCTCGCCGTTCTCGCGCTGGTCTCGGTTTCCTGTTCGTCACTCCCGGTGCCGGGTCCCTCCGGCTCGGCGCCGCAGCCCGGTGCAGCCGCCTTGCTTCGGGAGTCCGCCGCCCGCCAGGGCGATTCATGGCGAACGAACCGGATCGTTCGTGTCGCCTACACCGGCGATTGGTCGCGCCCCGCTGTGCAGCTCCAGCCGGTCCTCACCGACGCTGGTTTCAGGAAGTCCTCGATCGAAATCTATCAGCCCCGGAAACACCGGGTTTCCCAAACCCACCGCGGTCCTTCCGGAGTGAAGTCGGTGACTTCCCGTGTAGGTGCCATCTCGGTCGCCTACAACGGAAACCCTTCGACCGATCTGGAAACCCTCGCTTCCTCCGCCCTGGTCGCGGATGCGTACACGGCCTTCCTGTTCGGACCTTCATGGCTCGCGGCCAAAGCCGACCAGTGCACGACGCTTGGAGTCCGCTCCCTCGACGGTGAACCTTGCGATCTGGTGGCGGGCCGCCTGCTTCCGGGCTTCGGCAGCCACCGCGAGGATCATTTCATCGCCTGGATCGGCCGGGAGACCAAGCTGCTCCGCCGCCTTCAGTTTTCGCTCAACGCCCTGGAAACAACCCGCGGTGCCGACGTGGATGTCACCTTTTCCGGCCACCGCAAAGCCCGCGATGGCTCGGTCTGGCCCACGTCCTTTGTCGAATACATCCACCGGCCTCTCCTGCTCAAGGCGCACGAATGGCGGATGACCTCTCTCACCATCGACGGCCGCAAGGCCTGGTGATCCGGTCCGCCCCGGGCCTGTGGCGATCTAGCAAGCGCGACGCTCCCTCCGGCGCCGCAACGCCATCGCCATCCCGCCCAGAATGAGACCGAGGCCCGCACCCGGCTCGGGAACCAACTGCGGGTTCAGTGGATTGTCGCCAAAGGGATTGTCGCTCACGATCAGGATCTTGGTGTCCGCCTCGCCGTCGTTGTCGATGCGGAATCCGTACACCGCTCCGGGCGTTACCGAGGTTCCCTCGAAGAACTTGGAAACCGAAGCCACCGTGAAAGCCTGCGCCTGCGAGGGCTGATTGCCCGCCGCCGCATAGCCGGTGTTCCAATCATACACCGTGTAGCCCGCACCGCCGTTGCCGCCGAAGCGCAGCACGTTGGCCCCGGCGATCGGCGTGCCGCTGGCATCCAGCGGCGTGACCTCGAAGTAGGTGTTTCCAAATCGCTCGGAGACCAACACGTAGTCGTCCGGTTGCATGGCACGCACGTAAACCAAATCGTAATCCGGAACCCCGAGCGCAGGCGGGCCGGGGGAAAGGAAATCGTAATAGGTGAAGTCCCGCAGATCCGAATTGGTTGTCGTCGCCGCCACCGCCGTCGCAAAAGCCGCCAGACCGCCGTTGCTCGGCGTGGACACGCCGTTGTCAAAAACCCCGATGCCGCTGATGCTCGCCAGGCCCGGATTCACGTTCAAAACGGACGCGCCAAACGTGTTGATGTACTGCAGGTTCACCAAGCCCCCGTTGTTGACGAGGATGCTCTTCACACTCACCTCCGTGTCGCTCACCACATCCACACCGGACGATTCGGTGGACTGCACCACGTCGCTCCCGCCAATCGTGTAAACCACCTGCTGGATCACCACGCTGTTGGTCCCCGGGATCACATGGATCACCGCGGCGTGGACTCCGGAAATGAGGGCCGATCCAACGACAAGACGCGACCAAATGCCAAAACCAATGCGTTTCATGAGCGGGGGAGGGGAAGGGGGCGGTCGGCCCCGTGCTCCGGATCGTCTCCATCCCACGGCGCTGCCGGATCGGGGGATAATTCAATCCATCAATATAATAAAGAAAAATGAACAAATAGTGGGGGTTTTCACCGCACAAATGTCCTCGCGGTATCCGCAACGCCACCTACACTCACCGCAAATCTCCCACCCGCGCCCATGAGCCTTTCCCCAACCGATGCCTCGCCGTCCCGTCGCGATTTCCTCAAAGTCGCAGCCGTGGGGGCGGTCGGAACCCTGTTTCCCGGTATCTCCCAGGCAGCGGACCTCCCCAAGGTGAAACTCGGAGGACTCCAGGTGCCGCTGCTCGGCATGGGCACCGGCGTCAAGGCCGGTAACCGCAGCAACGCCCTCCAGCGCTCCGGCGAGAAAAACTTCCACGACACCGTCCGCCGCGCCTACGACGAAGGAGTGCGGCTCTTCGATTGCGCCGATTCCTACGGAAGCCTTCCCATGGTCGCCAAGGCCCTCAAGGACAAGCCCCGCGAAAGTTTCGTGCTGGTCACCAAAATCTGGTGCCACGCCAAAGGCGGAATTCCCAATGAGGAACCCCGCGATGACAGCATGGCGGTCATCGAACGATCCCTCCGCGAGGCGGACAGCGATTACATCGACCTCGTCCAACTCCACTGCCAGACCGCCGCCGATTGGACCACGACCTACCGCCGCCACATGGACGATCTGGAAAAAGCCAAACAGAAAGGCTGGATCCGCGCCCAGGGTTGCTCCTGCCACAGCCTTGAAGCCCTCGAAGCCGCCGCCGTGGACCCCTGGGTCGATGTCGTCCACGCCCGCATCAATCCCTGGGGCGTCAAAATGGACGGCCCCGCCGCCGTGGTCGTGCCGGTCCTCAGGAAAATCCACGCCGCCGGCAAGGGCATCATCGGCATGAAGCTCATCGGCGAAGGGGAATTCCGCAACGACCCCGCGAAAATCGACGAAACCCTCCGCTTCGTGCTCGGCCTCGGCTGCGTGGACGCACTCATCGTTGGTTTCGAAAAACCCGAGGAAATCGTCGACTACCGGAAGCGCCTCGCCGCCGCCCTCCTCGCCAAAGCCTGATTCCCCTCCCGCCGCTCCAACCCGGACCGCTTCTTTTTCCAATTATCCGCTTGCATCCCCCCCTCCCGCTCCCTAATCGTCCCGCCCCGCCTGACGGAGTACCAATGCGAGGATAGCTCAGTTGGTAGAGCAGTTGGCTTTTAACCAATTGGTCCTGGGTTCGAGTCCCAGTCCTCGTACTTCCTCTGGCAGCAGAAAACCCCTGGTTTACAGGGATTTGTTCGTATCCGGGCGTCTGGAGGCTTTTCCGCCCGTTGCCGCCTATGCCCTCGAACACGTTTCATGGCCGGGTGAACCAGGGGATCATCGTCCCAATCAAGGGCATGCGGGGTTCTACAAGCTGAACGCCTCGCTCCGACGGCTCGGACTGCGCGAGGTTCCCCAGAAGGTGGCCACCATCACGACTGAGGACATCATCCGGCTGGCGTTCCACGCGATCGAGCCCGTTTTGTTTCCACCCCGGCCTGGCTGTTTGATGTGGAGGTAATTGATGTACGCGACGTGGATCACGCCACCCTGCTCATGGAACGATACGCTGACCCAGTAATGGCACTTGGCACGGACGGCGAGAAGCAGGCCTTCATGCAAGGTGTCCTGGACACCGACTACATCATGCAGACCAATCTTGGGCGCATAATGAATTTGATCGCGGCAGTCCCGCACGCGGATGTCATCGATAGCGATAAGACGTGACCGGTTCGGTCATAGAGGTGCCATCTACAGACAAAGGTTGGATATCGAGTCGACATTGTTACGAAGGAATCCAAGCCACGGTCCTGGGACGCACGGGCAGGGACTGGACCTAAAGGCTCCGGGCCTGAATATCCCGAGAGTTGCACGCAAGGCAGAAATTCCGCTGCCACCTGTTTGAAACGAAACGGGCATCGATCAACTCCAAAAATCCAATGGAGGAACCTAGAATCGAAATCACGCGAATAAAATGCATAACACATTAAAAATGAGCAAATTAAAAACTCGAGAGCAATGAAAATCAAGAGCCTGCACCCAAGCTGACGAACAATAAGAACCGCGGTTGACTCCGCCACAGCCTGAGCTCCCAGCTCTCCCGAAGAGGCCCGAGTGCCAATCAATCCGCAGGCTTCTTGAATTCGCAGGAGCTAAAATCCAGTGGAAGCGTGATCTTGCCACCATTTCCCTTAACGTGGTCCGCCAAAGCCTGAAGAGCCCAGCGCAACACCGTTGCAGCGCTCACGTGGTAACGTTCTGCAAGATCCTCCAACTGCCGCATCTCGACGTCGCTGAACCGGACCGTCACGGCATGACGCAAACCTTTACCCATGCACCAAGTGCATCGACACACAGCACATGGGGCAAGAAAATTCTTGAAAACCGAAACATTCGGTGCAAACCGGTGCAAACAGATGCGAGCGCCATCGATGAAACTAACCCTCAATGAGGGAGAAATGAAACTGCTAAGATTTGTCCAATCGCATGGATTTGAATCACCGGGAGAAGTGTTGCGCTGCGTAACAATGTCTTTTCTCCAAGCCGAAATGAAGAACCTAGAGCGAAGCAAAAAAGGCGGAGACGTCGAGGATGCCAATCAGGAAGAAAATGCAACGGATTGGAAGGCAGACGCCGGGACTTAACACGTTGTTTGTGCCTACCTCCGATATCGAAAATCTTTAAAAGAAATAAATGGCACTTCCCAAAAGCAAATACGAGATCCTCTGCGCAATCATCGCGGAGATGAAGAACGGTCCGCATGGCCTTGTGAAAGCTGAACCTATCGCAAAAAAATGCGGCTACTCTCTTGAGGTCGTTTTGCAGAACTTTGGCTTTTTCACGAGCGTAGGAATCTTGGGGCCGGGAATGAATAAACACCTAAGCGACGAGGGATCCCTACTTTCCTTCGCGCTGTCGGTCCGTGACCACAAAAAGATACTGCACTATTGGAGAAATATAATCGATAGCTGGTCAGATATGCGTAAAATGCTGTCCTGGCTCGAATCGAATGAAGGTTTCAAAGTCAACGAAGTTGTGGATGGAATTCAGGCAATTTACCACAAAGATGCCTCTTCTTCACGATTTTCTCTGAATTGCTTGATCCATCTGGCTCACCGAACTGGATATATAAAAGTTCAAGATGGTAGCCTTTGGCTAAGTGAATATTCGAAAGAACTGATTACTTTGTCACCACCTCAAGACGATGATGACAGTAATATCGAATACCCCCCAGATAGCCACAACTTTTCCACTGTATGCAATTTGGTCAGACAAGGATCTCCAAACTCAAGTCATCTGGGTGACGGACTCCATATCCACCTCCATTTCGGATCCGACGTAAGCCCGGCTCAGGTGCAAAACATCTTCCAATCTCTCGCGCTGAACGTTCTTTCGAGACCAAATGAATCACGACAGGATCTGAGGACATTTGAAGAAAATCCGATCGTCCCAATCGCAAGCAACCCGTAAGCGTAGATAAATAAAATATGTGAATACATGAAACAAGAGGATAATACCATCACCGAAAAAAACAAAGATACTTGCACTTTTTCAAATGGTGGACGTCAAGAATTAATACCATCCATATTCCCTAAAGAAAAAACGCCAATAGCTAAAGTTAGAAGGATCGAACGAGGAAACATTACGTCTGTTACGATTGGTCCCTCCATTGAAGCACGAGAGCCGTTTCAACGGATAGTTCCCAAATACCCACTGATCGAGGAGCTGGAATGGAAACCTGCAAAATCCAATCATTCTCGTCAGATTTGTATCATTATAGCATTGGCAGTGATGTTTATGGCGTACTTTATATTTAAAGTCCGGAAGGAACTCGGTGTGACCGCTGCTCCGAGGCAGTCAGAACTGCCAGAAAATCTAGACGCCGCTGAAAAAACAAAGCAGTTGCACCTGAGTTACGACCGCGGGATCGCAGGGTTTGAAAATGCCTTAGAACTTCTTCAAAGAAAAGGAACTATCAAGCATCATGGGAAAACCATACAAGAGCGGACTGCTGCTGCCTCATTAAGAACATCGCTGGATTTGGTTATACAGATTGAATTGAGGGAATTAAATCAAAACACACATGGTGTGGAGGTAATCACATGTTGCCACGAGGGTAAAAATGCTACAAACTTTATTCTATACATCAGTGGAATTCGGAAAGATATACAGACTGAAATACTTAAGGAAAAAATTCTGGGATATTCATGGGATGCAGCTGTCAAATGCGTTAATGGAAACGAAACGACTCTCAAAAATAATCTCAATTTGGTCCTAATATTTGATGATGCCATTAGATATTATGAGGCTGGAGAAAAGCACCAAGGATTCGATCCCGGAAGAAAAACAAAGCAAGAGATTGAAAACATGATGAGGATAGAATTTTCATCATGGAATCAAACCGAAAGCCAACTTAGGTAATTGCATAATAAAGAAGTAGTTTCCACATCGGAGGCAATTCTAGACAATACATAGCCCCGAATTTTTTAAATAGCCGCGCGAGAAAACAAGTGAAGCCAGAAAATATGCAAGAATACAGCAGGGCAAAAACGGAAAATCTATACAAGTTATTTCGACTCTGGATTTTAAAATCAATAAGTATATTGTTAATATTAACAGACTGCCAAGCAGATAGCGCCTCAACTTTCTCACATCATTTCAATCTCTATGGAGATTGGTCAAAGTACTTGTATTCTGCAAAAGATGTAGAAGTTTATGCGGAGCAATCAGCAGGTAATTCAAAGTACTGGAGGCCAACACAAGTGAATGTTCCGGGCGAAGTAGTTTATCGCTTTGAAGTTCCAGGTCCAATTAGCTCAGCGACTCTTGTGGCGTCCATAAATGTATGGACGACTGGAGATCCGTTTCCATATGACCCAGGAGCTTACGCATACTTAGACGTTTCACGTGATGGCGCGAAATGGGATAACCTTGACGGGAGATATGCAAATCGTGGCGGTGGAAGCTCTGGCCCGTATGACATTACCTCTTTAGTGTATCAGTCAAAAGAAGTGTGGGTGCGCGCCAGATTGATGGGGACCGTAACGTGGCCAACTGACGGACCAATCTTTTCACAATTTTTAAGGACATCTCCAGGTGCGAGCCCTGATGTATTTGCAATCGATTTGGAAATGATACCTGAACTATCTTCAATTTCCAAACTATCAAATCTGTCTCTGCCTCAAACTTCCACGAGTCCTCAGTTTTCACCCGATACCTACGAGTATGCGGCAAGTGTGGAAAACTCAATTGAATCCGTTCGAGTCTCGCCGACGGTTGCCGACCCATTGGCATCTGCAAAAGTCAACGGCTTTGATGTTGTTCCGGGGAGTAATGGTGTCGTGATCCCATTGGTAGTGGGAGTAAATTCGATCAGGGTCGTCGTCACCGCAGAGGACGGAACTACAACGTCCACTTATACGGTTACAGTTACCCGTGAACCTTCATCCGTGTCAACCCTTGCTGGTCTTTCGCTAGGTGATGGTAAATTGATTCAGAACTTTGATCCAGCAGTAAAAAGCTATTCAAAGGGAGTATCGAGCTTGACGACATCAATTCAAGTTACGCCAACAGCCGAAGACCCAGCAGCCAAGGTAAAGGTAAATGGACTGGAAGTATCTTCCGGAAGTTCGACCCAGCCGATCGCATTGGAAACAGGTTCCAACACTGTCTTGATCGAAGTCACTGCGCAGGATGGGACCACCGTTTCCACCTACACACTTGTGGTTTACCGCAGCTCTCCGATCGATTTTACTTTCACATCGGGCAACCAGGTGGCGGTGACCAGTCCCGGATATAATGCGACTGGATTGGAGGCGGCCGTTTCCCTAGGTTATGCCCCCTCGCCGGGCACGGTTCTGACCATCATCCGGAGCACCGGGCTCGGCCGTATCACCGGCCGTTTCACCAATCTGGCGCAAAACCAAGTGGTGACGCTCGCATACGGAGGCATTTCATATCGTTTCGTCGCCGACTACCATGGTGGCGGAGGTTCGGATCTCGTCCTGCGCTGGGCCGCGACCAAAGCGGGAGCATGGGGCTTGGGAACGAGCGGTCAGCTGGGGAACAACACCACAGTTACCTCGAATGTCCCGGTGATGGTTCAGGATGTCGGGATGCTCGGGGGAAGAACCCTGCGTGCGTTATCGAACGCCGGCGCACACAGCCTGGCGCTGTGCACGGACGGTACCGTGTATTCGTGGGGAAGCAATGCGTTCGGCCGCCTCGGCAACGGCACGACGACCGCATCCAAAGTGCCTCTCGGGATCAGCGGATATGGAGCTCTTTCCGGTCGCAAGGCGGTGTCCGTTGCCGCAGGCGGCACTTACAACCTGGTCTTGTGCGAGGATGGCACCCTGTGCTCATGGGGCCTGAATGCGAACGGCCAATTGGGCAACAACACCACCGCGCAGAGCTCCATCCCGACAGCCGTCGATCAAACCGGGGTGCTTTCCGGAAAGGAGATCGCCGGCATTGCCGCGGGCAATGGCCAGAGCATCGTTTGTGATTCCGACGGAAAAGTCTACACGTGGGGCGCGAATGCCAGCGGCCAGCTTGGAATCGGAACCACCACGCAGAGCCTCGTTCCGGCCGCAGTGCCCTCGAGCGGGGTATTGGCAGGCAGATCGGTGGTCAAGGTCGCGGCCGGCTTGGGACTCTGCGCGGTGCTGTGTTCCGATGGAGGCGTGGTCACATGGGGAACGAACACCGCCGGGCAGTTGGGAGACAGTTCCAACGTCCAAAGCAGTTCCCCGGTTGCGGTGATTGGCAGCGGCATATTGTTGGGACGCAAAATCGTGGATCTGGCGGCGGGTGGGTCGCATTGTCTGGCATTGTGCTCAGACGGCACTCTTGTCGCATGGGGACTCAATGCCAGCGGACAACTGGGAATCAACTCGACAAGCAACAGCAACGTGCCGGTTGCCGTTGATGCCTCAGGTGCTCTGTCCGGCAAGACCATTGTTTCGATTTCCGCAGGACTCAACCACAGCCTTGCACGTTGCTCCGACGGCACCGTCCTCGCATGGGGACAGGGAGCCAGTGGGCAGTTGGGCAATGGTACCAGTATCTCCAGCCAGACCCCGGTAATCGTCTCGACCGGAGAGTTTTCCCAAACGGACGGCATCAGTCTGGTGCAATCCGGAGCCACCGCATCGCATGTTCTGGCCATCGCCGGAACGGCGGATTTCAGCTCCACCCTGTCATCCATCGCCTTGAGTGCCGGAACGCTCAGCCCGGTCTTTTCCAGCGGCACAACTTCCTACACTGCGACGGTTCCGAATTCGACGACCGGCATTGCCGTGACCCCTGTTGTTTCGGACCCGAATTCAAGCGTGAAGGTCAATGGTGGGGCTGTTGCATCCGGCTCCGCAAGTTCCGTGATTCCGCTCTCCGTGGGTTCCAACACGATTTCGATCGTGTGCACCGCCCAGGATGGAGCAACCGCAACGACTTACACCGTGACCGTCACGCGGCTTTCCAACATTTCATCGCTTGCCTCGCTCTCGCTCGGTTCGGGCGCTCTCAATCCGGCATTCTCGTCCGGCACGACGGCTTACACCGCCACGGTGGCCAACTCGACAAACTCGATCACGGTCACCCCGACGGCCAGCGATGCGACCGCCACGGTGAGGGTCAATGGCTCATTGGTCGCATCGGGCACGCCAAGTGCGGCCCTGCCTCTGTCCATCGGCTCGAACACGATCACCATCGCCTGCACGGCCCAGGACGGCACCACGTCGACTAGTTATACGGTGACAGTCACCCGCATCTCCAATGTTTCCTCCCTTGCATCGCTCTCCCTGAGCTCCGGATCGATCAGCCCGGCGTTTTCGGGCACCGCCACATCCTATACCGCCAATGTGGACGGATCGACCTCATCGGTCAATGTGACTCCGGTTGTGACGGACTCCAAGGCGTCCGTGAAAGTCAACGGATCGATCGTATCCTCTGGAACTGCAAGCTCCGCCGTTCCGCTGGGCATCGGATCCAATACGATTACGGTGGCTTGTACGGCCGAGGATGGAGTGACCGTGACGACATACACGTTGATCGTCACGCGTGCCCGTATTGATCAAACCATCGACTTCGGAGCTTTGCCGTCGGTTGCTTATAGAGACTCCCCGTTGCAGTTGAACGCTATCGCCTCTTCGGGCTTGGCAGTAGGATACGCCAGTTCCAATCCGGCGGTTGCGACTGTGAGCGGATCCACAGTGACGATTGCAGGCATCGGCACGACAACGATCACCGCATCCCAGCCGGGCGATTCCACATACGCTCCCGCCACAGCGGTGAGCCAGACTTTGACCGTATCCAAGACCAAGGCCGCGGTATTGTTGTTCTTCCTCAATCAAACCTATGATGGGAATCCGCATCCGGTGGCCGCATTCTCCACGCCATACGGTCTCAGCATTTCCCTGACCTATGACGGATCGGCAGTACCTCCGGTCAACGCCGGGACCTACACCGTCGAAGCGACGATTCACGACGCCAATTACCAAGGAAGGGCGACCGGAATTCTAACGGTCGCCAAGGCCGCGGGGACGGTTTCCCTCGGTTCGCTCGCACAAACGCACGACGGTTCGCCAAGGACGGCTACGGCCGTCACATCACCCGCCGGGCTGGGAGTGGCTTTCTCCTATGACGGATCTCCCACCGCACCCACTGCGGCGGGCACCTACGCCGTGACGGCCAGTATCACTGATGCCAATTACTCGGGCAGCACGTCAGGCACTTTGGTGGTGGGCAAGGGGACGGCATCCATGACCCTTGGATCGCTCGGTCAAACCTACGATGGTACGCAACGCATGGCGTCGGTGGTCACGATCCCGCCGGGACTGAGTGCTGTTTGCCAATACAACGGATCCTCATCTCCTCCCTTGGACGCCGGTAGTTACGAAGTCGAGGCCACGATCGACGATCCGAACTGGCAGGGAAGCGCCACGGGCACTCTGGTCGTGGGGCGGGCGGATCCCCGCATCTCGCTTGCTTCGCTCAGCCAAATCTACGACGGCGGCGAGCGGCAGATATCCGCAACCACCACACCCGCGGGCATTCCGCTCTTGATTTCCTATGACGGGTCACCCACAGGGCCAGTCAATGCGGGCAGCTACGAGGTGGTGGCCACCGTGGACCAACCGAATTATTCCGGTTCCGCCAGCGGCACCTTGATCGTGGGCAAGGCGACGGCCGCAATCACCATGAATGATGTGGTGGCCGTGGAGGACGGAACCCCGAAATCCGCGAGCGCAACGACGATTCCGGGCAGTCTTGACCTTGCCTATTCCTATGATGGTTCCGATTCCGCCGCCCCTTCGGCAGCGGGGCGGCATCCGGTCGCCGTGACCGTGAACGACGCCAACTGGCAGGGCTCCTCGGCTGCTTGGGTCAACATTTTCGGCCATGCGTCAGCATCCATGGACGGCGGCACATTGGACTTTGGTTCGATACATGTGGGATACGCGTCGGAGCATACCTCGACTTCTTCGCTTGCGGTATCAAACGCGGATGGATTCAGGCTCGATCTCGCTGGTTCGGCCATTGGCGCGGATCAACTTACCCTGGATTCTGTGGCAGACGTCGCTCCAGGTCAAAGCAAACCGATTTGGGCGCGCCTCGCCACAGGACGCGGAGTGGGACTGATCCACGAATCGCTCGACTACAACTTCTCGGATGATTCGACCTTGAGTGGAGCATCGGGCAATCTCTCCACAACCACGGTCCTGCTCACTGGCCAGATCTTCTCCGGTGACATGACCTGGAACACTTCCGGCGGGTCATGGAATACGGCATACGCTTGGACCGACAACGCGGACTCCGCCGTTCACGCCGCTCCCGGAATTACAAGCGGATTCACCGGCGTGGACAGCGCGACCTTTCCTGCTTCCGCAAGTCCGTTGAACGTGACCCTGGATGGGGTTTCTCCGTCGCTCAAGCACTTGAAACTCGGAGGAAATATCAACCTCCAGCAGGGAACCGGCACCACAGGGCTAACCATCGGCGGTGATTCCGCCTCGATCGGAGCATCAGGAGCAAACAGCATCTCAACACCGCTCATGCTCGCTTCCGCGCAAGTTTGGACCAACAATGGCGTGCTTTCGATTGGAGGTGCGGTAGTCAACGGAGGAAGCACGCTCTCCATCGCAGGCACCGGCTCCACCACTCTCGGCGGCAACCTGACGGGTGCGGGAGGCCTCGTCAAAACCGGTCCGGGAACGCTTGTCCTTGCCGGCAATGCTAACACCTTCACAGGCCCCACTTCCGTTGGCGAGGGGACCATTTCCCTGACTGGCACGCTCAACACGGGCTCCAACACCACTTCGCGCATCACGGTGGGTGATACCGCTTCGTCGAAGGCATGGTTCAAATCATCCGGCTCCCTGACTGCCGGTTGCACGAACGCACCCGCCATCGCCCTTGGTTCCGCATCCGGATCTGCGGGCGCACTTCAGGTGACCACACGCCAGATCACGGCCGCGTCGGATGTTTGGATGGGCTGCGGGGAAGGCGGCTTTGCCGGATTGAGGGTTTCGGGCGGCACGTTCACCATCGCCACATCGCTCATCTCCGGCAAGGCCGGGGACGTCGCCTCGCTTTTCATGTCGGGAGGTTCGATTGCATTGGGCAATGGCGCGCTCAACCTGTCATCCGGCACCGGCTCCCAATCCGCAGCCATGTTGGCGGGCGGCACCCTCACTGCCACGCATGCCGCCAATGGTGGAGCGGTTGTCGGGGATTACGGCACATCCACACTCACCCTCCAGAACAGCACGATGACATTGGCCGGGCAGGGTCTGGTCATTGCCCGCAACAGTGGCTCCCGCGGTACGGTGAATCTGCTTTCGGGCACCTTGACCACAAACAGGGTCTCGGGCGGCGATGGAAACTCCGGAATGATCCTCAACGGAGGCACGCTGAAAGCCTCATCCTCTGCCGCTTCCAGTTTCATGAGCGGCTTGGGTTCGCTCTTCATCCATTCCGGCGGGGGAACAATTGATGCGGGCACGGCCAATATCTCGATTCTGCAACCGATGCTCGCCCCCCAAGGACAGGGAGTGACGGCTTCGGGACTCATGGTTTCGGGTGGAGGGTACGTGGAAGCCCCACTGGTAACCGTGAGTGGCGGGGGTGGATCGGGAGCCACCGCGGCGGCCAATTTGGATGCCATGGGCAATTTGTCGGGAATCGTCATCACCAATCCGGGAACGGGATATACCGAATCTCCCACGTTCGCTCTGACAGGTGGCGGCAATGACGTGACTGGCGAAATAGCCGGTTCAGCCCTGCTGGTAGCCAACGGCTCCGGCCAGGTGACTCTAACGGGGACGACCGGCACAATTGATTTGCCCGCATCGGCCGCCAATACCTATTCGGGAGGCACACAGATTACGGGCGGAGTCCAAGTCACGGCACGCTCCTCCTCCTCATTCGGGACAGGGGGAATCACACTCCGCCAGTCCGGAGCATCCAACGCCACCACACTTACACTCTCAGGGGGCATTGAAATCGCCAATCCGCTGACGATGAATCTTGCAAACGCCCGCAATGGCATCACCTCCACAGGTGGCGACAACATCCTCGCGGGCGCGATCACGCTCACCGGGGGATCCCAGCAGGTGGTCCTGCGGAACAACACGGCCGGCACGATGATGACGGTTTCGGGTTCCGTGACAGGGCCGACTCTGATCAACAGCCTCTCTCTGGCTGGTGTGGCCGGGGCCAAGGGAACCATCGCCGGAGTGGTCACCTTGGGAGCCGGATCCAGACTTGAAAACGGAGGTGCTGCCGAATGGACCATTTCAAGAAGTGGAGGGGTCTGGCCCACAACATCGATCACCGGTTCCGGCAATCTGGTTCTTGGAATGGACCAGGCGTTGCCAAGCGCCTCCGTGTTGACGTCCGCGGGTTCGGTGATCGCAACGGGTGCTCTGGATCTCAATGGCCACGTCCAGACATTGGCAGGATTGAGCAGCAGCAATCCGAACCTCAAAGTCGGAAATGGATCGAGTGGTTCCGATGCCCGCTTGATCCTGGCCAACAGCGGCCCACAGACATTCCGAGGGGTGCTTTGTGACAGTCTGGGCGGGGCCACCTCGAAATTGTCCTTGTTGCTGGCATCTGGAACCCAGTCCTTGACAGGGGCCAATACCCATACGGGAGGGATTGAGATCCAAGGTGGCGCTCTGGTTGTCAATGGATCAACCGCTGCCGGATGCGTCGTGAACGTGGCTTTGGGGAGCTTGCAGGGCACCGGAGTTGTGGCCGGGTCGGTAGAAACCGCCAAAACAGGCACAATCAACCCGGGCACTGCCGGGGGGACGGGAACCCTCCATGTTGGCAGCTTGGCTCTCAGTGGCACTTATGTCTGCGACATGACGGATACGGCCAGTGACCTGCTGGCTTGCTCCGGCGTGATGAATGCAACTTCAGGCACCTTGTCGTTCAACCTCTCCGGTAATCCAAGCGAGGCCATCTACATCATCGCCAGTTATGGGGAAGGAAGCACGCCCCTCTTCGCCTCCGTTCAGAACCTGCCGGAAGGCTATCATCTGGACTATACGGAAGCCGGTCAGATCCGCCTGGTCCGGACCTTGGGTTATGAGACCTGGGTGTTCGGGACCGGCTTGGACAGCAGCAATGGCGGCCCCGCAGACAACCCTTCCGGCGACGGCATTCCGAATCTCCTCAAGTTCGTTCTCAACGGCGATCCCCTGCAGCCAAGCAACCACATTCTGCCGAGTCCGGAAGTATCTTCAGAAGGTCTGAAGTTCACCTACGTCCGCCGCAGGGACTCCGTGGCGGAAACCACGCAAACCGTGGAATGCTCGTCCGACCTCGTCCATTGGACGGACTTGGTGGTTCCATCCCAGAGCGAGGGTGCCTTCCTCATCGAGGATGACGCGCCATCGCCGGGACTCCAGCGGGTGACGGCCACCATCCCGGCCCAGAGGGGACACGTGTTCGCAAGACTCAGGGTCAACCAGTGAAATCCCGCTATCGGCCAATGATCAACAAAACAAGTCCGACCTGTTTTATCACAATCACGTGATCCATACTTATGAAACCATAGAAGAAATTCATCCTGATCATTCCATTACGCGCATCGGCCCTGAGGGCTTCCGCAGCCAACCATGCGTTACTGCGCTGGGCTCCATTGAACCACACCCATGCCATATCGGGAGGCCATAGCGCTGGTTTGTTCATCACCATATGAAATCCCCATCATTTCCAGCATCCGTCTTCCCAGAAAATCTGAACGTCTCGCCTCAGTTGCCATGAAACTCACACATTTGCTTCCGATCTTCCGTTGGATCATCTTGCTCTCCACTTGGATGGGCACAGCTATGGCCGACGATCCAACGCCTCGCGGATTGGCAGGTGCTGCGCAGGTGGCAAGTTCCTTCGGTTTCAATTCGCAGAATACGGGGAACGGCTTGGATGTCGCCAATATGGTTGCGACCGTGACCTTGGGCGACCTGGCTGCGACTTACGATGGCACGGCGAAATCCGCGTCAGCCACGACGAGTCCGGAAGGTCTCGCCGTCAGTTTGACATACAACGGACTGGCGACTGCGCCGACCGACGCGGGAAGCTATGAAGTGGTCGCCACGATCAGCGACTCAAATTACGAAGGCTCCGTCACCGGAACGCTGGTCATCGGCAAGGCCTTTGCAGCCGTGACTCTTGGTAAGCTGGCTGCGAATTACGATGGCGCGGCGAAGTCAGTATCGGCCACGACGACACCGGAAGGACTCGCCGTCAGCCTGACTTACGATGGCACAGCCTCTGCGCCGACCGACGCAGGTTCCTACGCGGTCATTGCGACGGTCAATGACTCCAACTACGAAGGCACGGCCACCGACACACTGGTCATCAGCAAGGCCACTGCCACGGTGACTTTGGGCAATCTCGGTGCGACCTACGACGGCACTGCGAAGCCCGCGTCTGCCGCGACTAGCCCGGTAGAAATCGTCGTCAACCTGACTTATGACGGATCGGCCACCGCGCCGACCGATGCCGGAAGCTACGAAGTGGTGGCTACGGTCAACGACCCCAATTACGAAGGCACCTCCTCCGACACACTGGTCATCAGCAAGGCTACGGCGACCGTAACCTTGGGCAGCCTCGCTGCGGCTTACGATGGGTCAGCTAAGCCTGCATCGGCCACGACGAGCCCGGAAGGACTCACCGTCAACCTGACTTACGATAGCTCGGTAACCGCTCCGACCGACGCAGGTTCCTATGAGGTCGTTGCGACGGTCAATGACTCCAATTACGAAGGCACCGCCTCCGGCACGCTGGTCATCAGCAAGGCCACGGCGACTGTAACCTTGGGCAGCCTCGCTGCGGCCTACGATGGCGCGGCGAAAACCGCGACTGCCGCGACTAGCCTTGAAGGCCTTACAGTTGACTTGACCTACGATGGCTCGGCCACCGCGCCGACTGCCGCCGGTTCCTATGCGGTAATCGCTACGGTCAACGACCCCAACTATGAGGGCTCCGCCACTGGCACGCTGGTCATCAGCAAAGGCGTTGCGAATGTAACTCTCGGGAACCTTGCCGCAACTTACGATGGTGCGGCGAAAACCGCGACTGCCGCGACTAGCCTTGAAGGCCTTACAGTTGACTTGACCTACGATGGCTCGGCCACCGCGCCTACTGCCGCCGGTTCCTATGCGGTAATCGCTACGATCAACGACCCCAACTATGAGGGCACCGCCACCGGAACGATGGTCGTCAGCAAGGCTATTGCCACGGTGACTTTGGGTGATCTCGCTGCTACTTACGATAGCACGGCGAAGTTCGCATCGGCCACGACGAGCCCGGAAGTTCTAGCTGTGGATCTCACCTACAATGGTTCGCCCGCCGCGCCGACAAATGCGGGAAGCTACGAAGTGATCGCCACGATCAACGACTCCAATTACGAAGGCGCGACCTCCGGAACGCTGGTCATCGGCAAGGCAACCGCGACTGTAACCCTCGGCAATCTCGCCGCGACTTACAATGGCGCTGCCAAAACAGCTGCCGCCGTAATTTCGCCCGAAGGCCTTGCAGTTGACTTTACCTACGACGGCGAAGTCACGGCTCCGACGGATGCGGGTTCCTACGAAGTGGTCGCCACGATCAACAACCCAAACTATGAGGGCACTGCCACCGGCACACTGGTCATCAGCAAAGGCGTTGCGACTGTGACCCTCGGTAATCTTGCTGCGACTTACGACGGCACTGCGAAGTCCGCGTCCGCCATGACGAGCCCGGAAGGTCTCGCTGTTAGTTTGACTTACAATGGTTTGGCGACCGCGCCTACAGACGCGGGAAGCTACGAAGTGGTCGCCACGATCAACGACTCCAATTACGAAGGCGCGACCTCCGGAACGCTGGTCATTGGCAAGGCAGCTGCCACGGTGACTTTGGGTAATCTCGCTGCGGCTTACGATGGAGCACCAAAGCCTGTATCGGCCACGACCAGCCCGGAAAACCTGGCGGTGAGTCTCACCTACAATGGTTCAGCCACTGCGCCGATCGATGCGGGAAGCTATGAGCTGTTCGCCACGATCAACGACGCCAATTACGAAGGAACGACCACCGGCACGCTGGTCATTGCGAAAGCGATTGCGGCTGTCACCCTTGGAGACCTTGCGGCGACTTACGATGGTGCGGCGAAATCCGCGACCGCCACGACGAGTCCGGAAGGCCTGACCGTCAATCTAACTTACGATAGCTCGGTAAGCGCTCCGACCGACGCAGGTTCCTACGCGGTAATCGCTACGATCTACGACGCCAACTATGAGGGCACCGCCTCCGGAACGCTGAACATCGGCAAGGCTACTGCCACGGTGACTCTGGGTAACCTCGCTGCGACTTTCGATGGTGCGGCGAAGTCCGCGTCCGCCACTACGATTCCTGGAGGAATCACCGTCAATGTGACATACGATGGCACAGCCTCTGCGCCAACCGATGCCGGTTCCTACGCGGTCATTGCGACGGTCAATGACTCAAACTACGAAGGCACGGCCAGCGACACGCTGATCATTGGCAAGGCAACCGCGACTGTAACCCTCGGCGACCTCGCGACTACCTACGATGGTTCGGCAAAATCCGCATCGGCCACGACAAGCCCGGAAGGACTAGCCGTAAACCTGACTTACGATGGCACGGCCTCTGCACCAAACGATGCCGGTTCCTACGCGGTCATTGCGACAATCAACGACCCAAACTATGATGGCACCGCCTCCGGAACGCTGGTAGTCAGCAAGGCTACTGCCTCGGTGACTCTGCACAACCTTGCGGCGACTTACGATGGCACGTCCAAGCCCGCGTCAGCCACGACAAGCCCGGAAGGTCTAGCGGTTAATCTCACCTACAATGGATTAGCGACTGCGCCATCGGCCGCCGGAAGCTACGAAGTTATTGCCACGATCAACGACTCCAACTACGAAGGCACGGCCTCTGGAACGCTGGTGCTCGGCAAGGCCGCTGCAGTTGTGACCTTGGGTAACCTTGCGGCGACTTACGATGGCACGGCCAAGCCCGCATCGGCCACGACCGTGCCTTCGGGCCTGTCGGTCGTGTTTGCCTACAATGGTTCGGCTGGCGCGCCAAGCTCCGCGGGTTCCTATGCGGTGACGGCAACGGTATCCGACCCTAATTATACGGGCGCCGCCAGCGGCACGTTGGTCATCGGCAAGGCCACGGCAACCATCCTGCTTGGAAACCTTACGGCCACCTATGACGGAACGTCCAAAGCCGCTTCCGCGACCACAGTTCCTGCAGGACTTCCGGTCAACATCACCTACGATGGAGGATCGACCGCGCCGATCAATGCGGGTTCCTCTTCCGTCGTCGCTGAGATCAACCACCCGGATTACAGTGGTGGCACCGCTAGCACGCTGGTGGTTGCCAAGGCCCCTCAGACCATCACGTTCGGAGCGATCGCCGATCAAACGCTTGGAATACCTTCAGTCGCCTTGTCTGCATCTTGCAGCAGCGGGCAGGCCGTACAGTTCACGGTGCTTTCCGGCCCGGCCGCTGTGTCCGGCTCTTCTCTGACTCTCACCGGACTTGGCGTGGTGGTCGTGGAGGCATCCCAAGCGGGCAACGCCAATTGGATGGCGGCGACTCCCGTGCAGCGCACCTTCAGTGTCGTTGCTGGAGAATTCAGCCAGGGATATGTTTGGGCGAAAGGTTACGGTGGCAGTGGTTATGATACGGCCTACGCGGTGGCCGCCAATTCCTCCGGCCAAGCATACCTCTTGGGTGATTTTGAAAACACGGTAGCCTTCGGCGCGGCTTCTTTCAGCGTTGCAGGTGGAAGCCTCAGCGATCTTGTGCTGATGAAGACCGATAATGACGGCAGCATCGCTTGGGCAAGGCAGTATGGTGGCGTGAATTCGGATCTCGCCAAAGCCGTCGTGGCGCTGCCATCCGGCGGAGTAGTCGCCGGAGGTGAGTTTTTCACATCCACTGTCATCAGCGGCACCACGCTCACTTCCGCCGGTTCCAAGGATATCGTGCTTGTGAAAGTCGATGCCGAAGGTTTCACCCAGTGGTCCAAGCGATTCGGCGGAATATCCAGTGACAGTCTTCATTCGATGGCGGTGGATTCCAGCGGAAACATCTATTTAGCAGGCCAATTCAGCGGCTCAATCACGTTCGGCACCAATGTCATGCTCACCAGCAGCGGCAGCAGTGACGGCTATGTCGTCAAGCTGGACTCCGCAGGCACTCCTGTCTGGTCGCGGAAGATGGGAGGCACGGGGTCTGACATCGCTTATGCCGTTTCGGTGAAGTCCACCGGCGAGGTTGCCGTGGCTGGTTCGTTCAACGGAGGAGCGACATTCGGCTCCGTGTCCCTGAGCAGTGCGGGCGGTAGTGATGGATTCGCGGCCGTTCTTGACGCATCCGGCACATTCCTGTGGGCGAAACGCTTTGGTGGAACCACTGCGGACAGTGCGCGCAGCGTGGCCTTCGATGCGACCGGTTCTGCATGGGTATGCGGCTCCTTCACCGGAACATCCGCAACCGGTTTCGGATCCACGAATCTGGCCAGCTCGGGGGCGGAGGATGCCTTTGTCGTCCGGTTCTCGATCTCAGATGGAGCCGTCTCGGAAGCTCGTCGCTTTGGCGGCACGGGAAGCGAAACCGCCCTTTCCTTGGTGGCGGATCCGTTTGGGGCGATGGTGATTGCCGGTTCGTTCCAGAACACCGTGGCTTTGGGAAGCAACTCGCTGGTTTCAGCCGGTTTGTCCGACACATACGTCGCCAAGCTCCGGACAGGCGGCGCTGTTGCATGGGCAATACGCGGTGGAGGATTGAATGATGACCGAAGCCAGTCAATTTCGGTCAACCCGTCCGGCGAGATCTTCCATGCGGGCGTTTTCGACACCAGTGCGGGTTTTGGAACCAAGACTGTCTCTGGAGGTGGACTTTGGGACCTTTTCCTGGCGAAGATGAATGGTCCTGTTCCCGCATTCACCGGTACTCTTGCAGACTTGTCCGTGGATGAAGGCGATCCGTGGTCGTTGTCCACTGGCATTCTCGGCGCGGAGCCCCTTACATTCCAGTGGTTCAAGGATGGCAGCCCGATTGAAGGAGCGACTTCAGCCACTTACTCCGTGGACGCGGCCCTTGCATCGGACGCGGGAGCATATGTATTGCAGGCCACAAACGCCTACGGCAGCTCCAGCACCACACCTGTGAATGTGAATGTGCGCGTGCCCGATCAGTTGCTGTCCGTGGAACCGCCTTCCGATACTGCGGAGAACAGGACAGTGGAAATTCCCGTCTATCTGGAAGGATTGGGCGATGTGACGGGGCTGACATTCGTGATTTCCTACGACAAAGCGTATCTCGCCAATCCGGGTTTCGTGCTGGGTCCTTATCTTGTGTCCGGCAATAGTTCGGTGGTCATCGACAAGAACGCCGGGACCGTGCGTGTCGTCGGAAGCGCATTTCCATCCTCATTCCCCGAGGGGCGCTGCTTGGTTGGCACGCTCAAGGCGACCACCCGCAGTGTTCCTGCCAATGCTAGTGTCACGCTTGTGCCGAACTTGATCAGCATCAGTGATATCTTCGGTCGACCGATTGAAGGTTACACCAAGCTCAAGGGGGGCACCATGGTCATCTCGCAGCGCGACATCCCCGGCGATGCCAACAACAATGGTCGTTTGGATGTGTGCGATGCAGCAGAGCTGATGCGCCTTTATGCCACCCCGTCCCTGATCAGGGCATGGGACCATGGTCTCAACGATCTCAACGGGGATGCCATCCTCACCGAGGGCGACGCCACCAAGGTGCTAAGGGTGGTTGCGGATCTGGATGATGTGCCTGCCTTTCCGGGAGCGGCTCCACTCCTCTTGCGATCAATGCTTAGTGCAAGATCGTCCCTGCGCATGATGACGATCAATTCCCTTCAGATGGCTGGCAGTTCGCTCGTCTCGCCGGTTTCCCTTGGTGGGGGCATTTTACAGATCAACGGTTCCACAAGTTCTACGGCCCGTTTGGTCTTGACCCGACTTACCGGAGTCAACGCCAACAAACTGCTGGCACAGGTGTATCTTGACGATGTGCCTGCCGGGCAGGCAGGGCTTTCCTTCCGGGTGGATTACCCGGCAGCGGTCCTCCGCGTGGCTGGAGCTTCCTCGTTGATCATTCCCTCTGGCGGTCTGCCTGCGGGTGTGACTCCCACTTGGAATGTATCTCCGGGAAATGCCTATGCCGCACAAACCGGCAGTCTGACTCTCGCCGCCGCATGGGGTTCCTCGTGGACTTTCTCCAACGGCCAGCCCGTCGCAAACATCGTCTTCGAGGTGAACCCGGCAGCCATCGGTCAGGTTCACTTCCCGCTCACGCTCGCCGCTACCGAGGTGGCCCCCTACAATGCGGAGGGACCATCCACACCGCTTGCGGTGCCCGGGCAGGTGGTCGTTTTCAGCCGGACTTACGCGGACTGGGCGATCGCCACACTTGGCAATGCGGGGGCTGGTTCCGGTTTGGACAGCGACGGTGACGGCTTCACCAACGCGCTCGAATTCGCTGCATCGACCCATCCGAGCGACCCGCGCTCGCTCCTGCGTACCACCTCAGCATCCATGACTGCGGGCGGCTACAAGCTCCGGTGGTTCGCCGCCTATGGCGTGAAATACAAGGTCCGTTGGTCCACCGACCTGAAGAACTGGAACGATCTGACGACAACCTACTCCGGCACCGGTGCGGAAACCGAGGTTATCGATCCTGCTCCACCGCCCGCCGGCAGGTTCTACCGCGTCGAGATAATTCCTTGAAAACCTCACCTTTCCAAACATCCACCCCTAACGATTCATCCGATGAAACAAGCACTCCTCACCTTCTTTGCGGCAGTCTGTCTGTTGCCGGATTCATTGGCGGCCAACGTCGCGCCGACGGTGGTCATCAAGTCTGCCACGATGCGGCCGGGCACGACTCTCATGGACGTGGTCTACCGCGTCAATGATCCGGATGACGCCACTGTAAAAACCCGCGCACTGGCTTTCAGGGACGGAGTCCGCTCCTTTGCCAATGTGATCAAGCCGGTGACCTTTGTGGAAGGCACCGCCGTGAGGTTGGGTGATGCCATCCCCAGCAATACGGATCTCACCCTTACCTGGGACGTGGGCGCGGATTGGAACATCGACCTCGGCCAGATCAAGTTCGAGGTGCTGGCAATGGACGGAGGAGGACTGCTGCCATTCGACTGGATCTCCATTCCGGCAACCGCTGGCAATCCACAGACCTCCGTCAGCAAGAACTCACCAACGGCAAACGAGGTTCTGAATGCTCTTTTTTGGCAGTATGCGACCGGAGATTCCGGGCTATCTCTGGCAAATGGCGTCTTGACCGGAAGTGACAGCAATGGAGCTTTCGTTCAGGTGGTTTTGGCCAATGGAAGCACGCCGCAAGTCTATTCCACCCCATTTATTTTCAAACGGATGAACCTAGACCCCGATGATGGATTATTGGCAATTAATGCTAGAGTGGTCTTATCCAATCCCCAAGGTTGGCACGCTGCCAATAGGCCTTATGCTGGTGTTCCAATGGTGCTTGGTTGGGGAGACAATCAATTTGGGGAGCTTGCCATACCGACTAATTTGAGCGGGGTCATCACAATGGTTGATGCCGGCTTAAAGTATAGCCTCGCGCTACGGAGGGATGGAACGGTGGCTGGGTGGGGAGATAACAGTTACAACAAAGCCACCCCTCCTGCAGGGCTGGGCGGCGTCACCGCTATCGCAGCAGGAAAGTATCACAGCCTCGCACTCAAGAGCGACGGTACAGTCGTTGGATGGGGATACCCTTACGATGGTCAAGCCACACCTCCCGTTGGGCTAAGCGGAGTTATCGCCATCGCAGCAGGAAATTCACATAGCCTCGCGTTGAAGGGCGACGGCACGGTGGTGGGCTGGGGGGCCAATAATTACGGCCAAACCACGCCACCTGCTGGGCTCAGTGGGGTCACCGCCATTGCAGCAGGAAGCGAGCACTGCCTAGCACTGAAGAGTAATGGCACGGTGGTAGGCTGGGGAGCCAATACCGATGGCCGAGCTACGCCGCCTGCCGGGTTAAGTGGAGTCATCGCCATTGCAGCAGGAAACTACCACGGCCTAGCACTGAAGAGCAACGGCACGGTGGTAGGCTGGGGAGTCAATAATGATGGCCGAGCTACGCCACCCGCCGGGCTTAGCGGGGTTATCGCAATCGCTGCGGGTGACGTTCAAAGTCTTGCGCTGAAGAGCGATGGCACGGTCGTCGGATGGGGCTCCAATAATTATGGCCAGGCCACACCACCCGCTGGGCTGAGCAAGATCACTGCTATTGCCGCGGGATACTCACATAGTCTGGCGATCAAGGGCAAGGCTCCCTGAATCACTGATGATTTTGAAGTCTGATTCTTCGCCGTTGTAGATATTCTGACTCGCCATGAAAACCGTTTTTTTCATCCTGGGATGGATTTGCATGGCTGCTCCCGTCTACGCGACAGCGGTGAACCTTGCTCAGAACTCGATGAACGATGTAACTGGCGGCAGCATCACTGCGGTTTCCTCCAGCCAGTATCTGGAAACCGGCTCCGCCTACAGCACCGTCACCGCACCCGCCACCTACAGCACCTACAATTTCACCCACTGGACCAACACCAGCGCCCCGGCAACGGTTTATCGTGATGCCTGGGGCCGCTCCTTGAATCCGATTGCATTCACGCTGCTGGAATCTACCACCTGCACCGCGCACTATCTGCCAACCACGCGTGACAGCGATGCCGATGGTGTGCCGGATTGGTATGAGATCGAATATTTCGGAAGTCTGAGTCAGGGTGCTGCCTCCGACAGTGACGGCGATGGCATAAGCCTGCTGAATGAATACAGCGGGGGCACCCATCCGCTTTATGCAAACAGGATTCAGGCGGGTGGAGTGGCCAGTGCGAGTTCGGCCTTGGTCACCTTTAATCCTCTCAATTACCCCAAGTATACCCTGAGAAGCTTGCCTTCAGGGGTTGTCAGTCAATCAGCGGTGGTTCCGCCGAGCACTCAGATCACCTCGCCGGACCTCTCAGCGAACACGGCGTTCGGATATTGGGCCTTGGATGGCGTGCGCCAGAAGGATGCCTGGGGTGTGGCGCAGACGCAAGTAACTTTTACCATGGAAATGGTGAATCGCGAGGCGGTGGCGTACCTCTTCAACGGCGACACAGATACTGACGGCATTCCGGATTCCTACGAGCAGTATTACTATGGCACGCTCGCCAATGGAGCGTCCTCTGATACGGACGGCGACGGTATTTCCCTGCTGGCGGAACGCAGTGGTGGCAGCAATCCGCTCTACCCCAATGCCACGCAGGAAGGTGGTGTGGCTTGGGCGGATTCCGCCCCCGTCACCATCAATCTTGCGGATTTTTCGCGTTATACGATTTCCAGCATGCCTGCGGGAACGGTAAGCCAATCCGCGGTTGCTGCTGATGGCACGGTCATCACCACGCCGGATATGACACAATCCACCTTCGGCTACTGGACTCTCGACGGCGTGCCCCAACGAGATGCCTGGGGTGTGGCGCTGCGGAAAGTTTCCTTCACCATGGACGGCTCCGATCACGCCGCGGTGGCTTGGTTGTTCTCCGGAGACAGCGATGGCGATGGCGTGAATGACGGCTTCGAGCAATACTACTTCGGCACCTTGGCCAATAGTGCCAATTCGGACACGGACGGAGATGGCAAAACCCTGCTCGCCGAATTCACGGGTGGCGGCAATCCCGTCTATGGTGAGTCCTCCCAGGAAGGAGGCATCGCATGGACGGATTCCACGCTGGTGGTGGTGAACCAGCAGATCTTCCCCGCCGCGCAGCTCGGAGAAACGGATGCTTCCGGGATCTTCAGCGATCCCTACATCGGTCAGGTGGGCAGCTTCGCCATGGCGGGTGGCTCCAGTTCACCTGCTGTGGGCGATGTGGATGGCGATGGCGATATGGATCTGATCATTGGCGGGGTGGGTGGTTCGGTGAAGTTCCTTCGTAACACCGGCTCCCCCTTCGGTCCGCAGTTGGTGGAGATCGGCGGGGCCCTCAACGGCCTTGGCGGTTGGCCGTCCGGCAAGGTCTATCCGGCCTTGGCGGATTGGAACGGAGACGGTCGTGCGGACCTCGTGGTGGGATCGGATGACGGAGTATTGCGTTTCTATCAGGCTCAGGCTGGCGGGCCCGGGCTCTTCGAGCGGGTCGGCGATCTGGCGGCAGGCGTCGGTGCTGTGTATCCTGCCTTTCTTCCGAAGCCCGGCGGGCCCGACCTGCTGGTGTTGAATGGAACGTCGGTGCTGCGTTTTGCCAAAACCTCCGGCACCCCGCCTTATGGCACAACCGTTGCAGCCACCGATTGGTTGGGGACTCCCATCACCAATGGAACGGCATTGGCGGTGGCGGACAGCAACAATGACGGTCGCATGGATGTTCTGGCATCGGACGCCCAAGGGCGTATCTGGCGTTTCCTCGGCCAGGCGGACGGGACGTTCTTCCTCGAAAGCAAGGTCTGGGGCGGAAGCTACAACGGCTTCCGCCCGGGGTTGACGGCCAGCGTCGTGGATCTCGATGGCGATGGTGACCCGGACATCATCGGCGGCGGCACGGACGGTGCGCTCATCTATCTGAAGAATCCCGAAAAGCATCTGCGCGTCACTCCGGCTGTGGTCACTGTGGGAACGGGCGAGACTCTGGATTTCTCCAGCATCGATGACAACGGCACGCTGGCATGGAGCATGCGTTCCTCGCAGAGCGGTGGAAACATCGCCCCATTGACGGGCATCTACACGGCGGGCGGTACTCCTGGCATCGATCAGGTGGTGGCCCGCAATTCGGCCGGCCGCACGGGCGTGGCCTGGGTGAACGTGGTGCAACGGGGTGGCTCGAACGGACTGAAGTGGCGGGGCTTGTTAGTGGATGGCCGCCGCGGACCGAACGATCCGGTGTGGCCCGCTGCGCATGCGCTCAATGTCCGCGCGCGGGAAGTGCTGACCTACCGCGGCTTGGGCGGCTCGGACATCCGCTGGCTGGGTCATGGCGGGGATGGTCCGGACGCTCCCCCGAGCCGTGCGGCCCTGCAATCCGCGCTGCGTGACGGCGGCACGCTGGCCAATGATACGGAGGTGTTCGTGGTCTATCTGGTGGACCACGGCCGCAAGGCTCCCAACGGTGACGGGCTTTTCCTGTTGTCGGAGAACGAAAGCGTCAGCGGCCCCGAGCTGGACGGTTGGCTGGACACGCTGCAGGCCTCACGCCCGAATCTTTCGGTGATCGTGGTGGTGGAGAGTTGTTATGGCGGCCGGGTGGCCGGCCCGATGATGGCGGCGGACGGCTACAGCGCGCGGCGTCTTGTTCTGACCTCCAGCGGTGCGGACCAATTGGCGCACCTGGCGGCGGGAGGGGTGGTGAGTTATTCGACGATGTGGTGGAGCGGCGTGGCCGCAGGCAAATCGCTCGGGCAGGCGCATGAGGATGCGGTGGCGGCCATGGCGGGCTTGCAGGTGCCTCAATCCGGCAATGGCGGAGCCTTGCTCGCGACGGCGAAACTCGGGCTGGACCAAGTGGCGGCTTCCGGCCGCCCGTCGGTGACCGCCATCGGCGGGGATCTATCACTTCAAGGCACGCAGGAGGCAAGGATCAGGGCCTCGGTGCAATCCGCCTTCGCGCTGGACAAGGTCTGGGGAGTGATCGTTCCGCCGGGCTACCAACCCGGTGGCGAGGATCCGGTCGTGGATTTGCCCGAAGTGGAACTGGCGTGGGATTCGTCCGCCGGCGAGTGGTGCGCCGATGCGGGAGGGTTCAGCGAAGGCGGCGCGCCCTATTCGGTGCTGTTGCAAGCGCGGGATGTGTGGGGCCAAGTGAGTCCGCCGACCATCCTGCATGTGTCACAAGCCACCGTCCGTAACCGAGTGATCATCTTCAGCCCCGGCGAGGATTCATGGGCCGGTGCGGCGGTGGCCGGCAGCCTCGCCGAGTATGCCCGCGAATCCGCCCTGCTGCGCAAGGTGAGGAGCCAGGACATCAAGATCATGGCAGATGCAGCCACAGGCGTGGACGCCACAGCGGAGGCCAGCGCCTCCAGCTTGAATGAAGCCATCGGAAGCTGGGCCAATGCAGACGGCCAACTGGCGGCGCTCACGGTGTTCCTCGTGGGCCAGGGCAGCCAGGAAGGGCTCGTCTGCGCCAATGGAGACACGGTTTCACCGGTGGATCTACGGGATTGGCTGGACGCCCTCCAGGATCAAAGCGGAGCCGTGGTGCAGGTGATCGTGGATGCGGACTACTCCGGGGCGTTCGTGCGGGAGGCTGGCAATTCAAACCACCGGCGCATACTGCTTTCGAGCACCGGCGCCAGCCAGCGCAACACGTTTGCCAGCGGGCGCTGGTCCAATGTCACCCGCTGGATCTGGAACTCCATTGCCCGTGGCCGCGACCTGCGTGAAAGCTATGCCGACGCTAGCGACCTCGCCCGGATGATCGGCGGCACGGTGCCCGCGCTCTTCGATGACAACGGAGATGGCATGTTTACACGTCTCAACGATGGATTGAAGGCGATCAACGCTTTCGTGGGTTCGGCCTATGTCACGGCGGACGATCCGCCGTCCATCGGCCGGGCCAGCGCGATGATGCGGGTGGCCGCCGGACAGCGGGCGCGGTTCTGGGTTTCGAACATCGTTATGCCCGACGGCAATGCGCCGGATTCGGTGTGGGGCGAGGTGGTCGGCCCGGATGGTGGATCCCGTGGCACCATGCAGCTCTGGCGTAACCTCGCGAAGGATCGTTATGAAGGATCTTTCGCGGGCTTCACCGAGGCCGGAAATTATCTGATCTTCGTTCAGGCCGGAACCCCCGGCAATCCTGCCAAAACCACGCCACCCGCCGTGGTGCGGGTCGAGTATGACGGCTCAGCCAACACCGGAGGCCCCGCCACCGGAAGTTTGCCCGTGCTTGCGCTGCCCACCAACGGTCAGGCGATGGGTGTGGAAACCGAGACCGGCGACCAATGGCGGTTGACCCTGACACGCGGCCAGCGGGTGGTGATCGAGGCGAGGGATGTCACTCCGCGGCGCGACGTGGCTTTGCGCCTGATCGGAGCGGACGATCAAATCCTTGCCGATGCGGACCAGTGGGGAGCCGGCTTCGGCGAAGCCATCAAGGGCTGGGAAGCTCCGGCGGATGGATCCTATCTGGTGCGCGCGAGTTTCGTGGCCGGCAATGGAGCCGCCTCCTGCCGTGTTCGCGCCTATATCTCCTGCGAGGCTGGTGCGGCGGACCTGTCTGTGCTGCCCTCCCAGAGCATTGCATTCAATCCTCCCTCCACGTTTGCAAAGGACTCCGGGTCAATCGAACTCACCGCCACGGCCACCTCGGGCCTGCCCGTGCGCTTTGAAATGGTAAGCGGTCCGGCAAATATCGTCGGGACGATGTTAACGCCGACCGGAGCGGGCACCGTGGTGCTGCGCGCCTGTCAGGATGGCGATGCCAACTGGGACTCGGCTGAACCGGTCGAGCGCACCATGGTTTTGACCTCCGGCGGGATTGGAACCTATGAGAGCTGGGCTCAAGCGCTCTTCGGAGCCGACTACGCGGCCAAAGGAGGCCCTGCCCAAGACGCCGACGCGGACGGCCAAACCAACAAAGCGGAATGGCTGGCAAGAACCGATCCCCGGAACGGTGCGGACCGCTTCGAGGTGTTTTCCACCACACGCGATGGCCGCGGCTTCAAACTCCGCTGGCTGGCACGGGAGGGCGTCAGCTACCGGGTCACCCGCTCCTCGGACCTGAAAACCTGGACCGAACTTCCCGACTCGCGTGTCACAGGGTCAGGAGCTCAAGCAGAGGCGGCGGACTCAGCGCCACCCCAAGGCAGGGCGCTTTACCGCGTCGAGGTTATTCATCCGTGAATCTCAAATCAGAAATTGGATGCGGTTTGACGTGAGCACTCAAAATTCTTTTCTGTCATGGGCAAGCTTTCGAACTGTATCGCAAAAGATATACCTTTGGTATGTGTAAGCCGGTAAAAAGTAGCTTGAGGAGACAGCAACGAAATTTTTAAGTCGGCGCTCAAATGGAATAAACTAGTATCTTCCACGCGACTTTTTGAAATCAAACACCCCATCGTGTCGCCTGAAAGCACTGAATGATTGCCGAGGACTACGACGACACCCTAGATCAATTTCGCTTCACCCGGAAGTAGCGCTTGGGCTGGTACTCGGTGCTTGATAACCGGGTAACCAATTGGTCCTGGGTTCGAGTCCCAGTCCTCGTACTTCCTCTGGCAATCCCTCGCCTACCCCGTTACCGGTGACCTGAAAAGGTGTGAGAGCAGATGGCTGAAAAAGCCTCCTCCGCGGGAGCCGCTCCAATGCATCCTTTGCACGCTTGGGCATTTTTTTGTTTTCCGGCGTTTCTCAGGTTGAGCCGTCGCTGACGCCCCAAAGCCGGGTAGTGGCCCCCGGTGTCCCCGGCCATGCACGGGCGCATGGGTGATTGTTTCTTCCCTGAATCAGGATGGAAAACGGCCTCATGCCGAACCAGTGCGGCTGCGAACCCGGAAGGCGTCGGGGCTTGGGGAGTGCTTTGGAAACTGGTGGTAGATTCTAATGCATTGGATGCCAAAAGGTTAGGGGTTGACTTGTTTTCCGGAGTAGACGGTTTTTTCGATAGCCTACTCCGCATAAAATACTTTAAGGACTTAAATATTTACATTTCTTAACAATCTGCTGGAGTCGCGGCCTTGTGATGGAGGTCGCTTCACCCCGCCCCCGTTGCACGGCCGTGACTTGGTGCAGAAATCCCGATCCATCCCATGCCCGATGGAGACCGGAGCTCGAATCCGCCGGCGACCCACTTCCAGCCCATAGCCGAACATGCGCATGAAACAGCTCCCCGTTCCGTTCCGGCCCCAGAGCCGTTGCAAACGACTCGCCAGGCCACCCGAAGCCGTCGCGGGCGGCGGGTTCTTTCCAGCCAGCGCAAGCCGGTCGGCGGGGCGGATGGCCCGGGGCGCGGTGGCTGTGCTCGCCTTGCTGCCAGCGGTGCTCTTTGGCCAGATCACGGTCAGCAACCTGAACGACAGCGGTGCGGGATCCCTGCGGCAGGCGATCGTCGATGTGCCGGCGGGCGGGACCATCGGATTCAGCAGCGGCCTGGCCGGGCAGACCCTCCCGCTTGCCAGCGAGTTGGTCATCAACAAGGACCTCACCATCCAGGCCACCGGACTTACCGGTGGCCTTGTCCTTTCCGGGGGGAGCGCCTGCCGGGTGCTCCGGGTGGAGGCCGGGCGCGTGGTCACGCTACGGCTGCTCCGGATCGCGAATGGCAATGGCGACGGAGCGTCCGACGACAACTTCGGCGGCGGCCTCTACAACTCCGGGGTGACGACGGTGGATCGCTGCACGTTTTCAGCGAACTCGGTGACCAACTACGGCGGTGCGATCTACAACGCGCTCAATGCCAGCCTCACCGTGACCGGCACCACCTTCACGGGAAATCATGCGGGCCTCTATGGTGCCGCGATTTCCAACTCGAGTGTGCTGCTTCTGAACGGTTCCACCTTCAATGCCAACCACGCCGGCTTCGAGGGCGGCGGGATCTACAGCGACTTCTCAAGCACGCTCACCATCACCAACTCCACCTTCACGGCGAACCTCGCGGACTTCTTCGGCGGTGCGGTGTTCAACGGCAGTCCGCGTTTCACGATCCAGAGCTCGACCCTGGTGGCGAATTCGGCACTGCGCATTGGTGGCGGCATCTACAACGATTTCTTCGGCACGCCGAGCTCGCAGGTGAGCCATACGATCGTCGCGCTCAACACCGCGCCGGAAGGAGCGGACATCTTCGGTCCGCGTGACGAATCATTCAACTTCACCGGAGGGGATCCGAAGCTTTCCCCGCTGGGTGACTACGGTGGTCCGACAAAAACGATGCCTCCCTTGCCGGATTCACCGGTCATTGACGCCGGCGGAACCACCACTTTGTCCACCGATCAGCGCGGGCAGCCGCGTTTGCTCGTCGGCGGCTTGGACATTGGCGCATTCGAAGTGCCGTATTCGAACTACAACCCCACCGGCGTGACCATCCACGCGCGGGTGCCCTCCTCCGATCCGGGCGGGGTGTTTGAGATTTCGACCGATCCGGACTTCCTGCCGGTGGTGAGCACCTATGCCGGCACGGGCACCGCCGGCTTTGCGGATGCCACGCGCCTGTCCGCGCAGCTCGGCTATCCGTCCGGCGTGGCGAGGGACTCGCAAGGCAGTGTGTTCTTCGCGGATACCGGCAACCACCGCATCCGCATGATCACCTCGGACGGTCAGGTGAGCACCATCGCCGGCACCGGAGTGTATGGCATGGCCAACGGATCCGGAGCGACGGCGCAGTTCGCGTTCCCCTCCGCCATTGCCGTGGGTGCGGATGATCACGTCTACGTCTCGGACACCTACAACCACCGCGTTTGCAAACTGTCCCGGCCGTCGATCCCCGGCGGCTCCTGGGCGGTGACGACCCTGGCGGGCACCGGGCTGAGCGGCTATGTGAACGGAGCGGGATCCGTGGCGCGCTTCAGTTTCCCTTACGGACTCACGCTGGATGGAGACGGCAACGTCTATGTCGCGGACTCTAACAACCACCGCATCCGCAGGATTACTTCCGGCGGCACCGTCAGCAATTACGCGGGTTCCGGAGCGATGGCGTCTGCGAACTCCACCTCATCCCTCACGGCTTCGTTCAACTCGCCCAAAGGCGTCGTCCTCCTCAGTGGCAGCCTCTATGTGGCGGATACCGGCAATCACCTGATCCGCCGGATCGTGATGTCCTCCGATTCCTTGTCGAGGACGGTCACCACCTTCGCGGGATCCACATCCGGATTCGCCGATGGAACGGGAAGCAGCGCGCAATTCCAAACCCCATCCGGCATCGCCACAAACGGTGCGGGCGTCCTTTACGTCGCGGACGAGCAGAACCACCGCATCCGCCAGATCACGGCCACCGCCGATGTCTCCACCGTGGCCGGCACCGGCGATGCAGGGCTTGTGAATGGCCGGACCGATGTCGCCCGCTTCCGCGCGCCGACCGGAGTGACGGTCGGCATCGATGGAAACCTGATCGTCGCGGACTCCGAAAACCACGAGCTGCGGGGCATCGCCATCCAGCCGCTCTCGGTCCCGTCCGAGCTCATGGCCGGCACCACCAATGCCGATGGCATTCAAGTGAGAAGCGTGCTGGATGTGAACGCCATCGGGCTGGCACCCGGAGTGACTTACTACTTCCGATGGAAGTCCTCGACCACGGGGAACACGCAGTTGTTAGGCCAGAGTTTCTTCCTCTATGATTTCCCGGCGGTGGAAACCCGGCCCGCGAGCCATGTCTCGCCCGCCTCGGCGCAGTTGAATGCGAATGTGGATCCGAAGAACGGCCGCACCGTGGTGACTCTGGAGTATTCCACGGACCCGGCCTTGTTGCATCCCTATCAGGTGAGCACCCCGGCCGGATCCGGAACGGCGGGATTTGCGGATGGCACGGGCAACGCGGCCCAATTCTCCAATCCTGCGGGAGTGGTCACCAATGCGGCGGGCGATGTGTTTGTGGCGGACCGGCTGAACCACCGCATCCGGCGGATCACCGCTGCGGGCGTGGTGAGCACCTTTGCGGGTTCGGGCGATCCCGGATTCACCAATGGCATCGGCACGGCGGCGCGATTCGAGAAGCCCGCCGGCCTGGCCATCGATGCGGCGCAGAACCTTTATGTGGCTGACGAGCAGAACCATCAGATCCGCAAGATCACCCCGGCCGGAGTGGTGAGTGTGTTCGCCGGGTCCGGCATCGCCGGCTTCCTCGAGGGCAGCGCGGCCACCGCCCGGTTCCTCTATCCGACGGGAGTGGCGGTGGATGCCGATGGGAATGTGTATGTCGCGGATTCCGGGAACCACCGCATCCGGAAAATCTCCGCCGTGGATGGCATGGTAAGCACCCATGCAGGCACCGGCGTCGCGGGTGCGACGGACGGAGCCGTGGCCGACGCTCAGTTTTCCACACCGAAGGCGCTCGCACTGGGGGCGGGTGCCGCGCTCATCGTGGCGGATACCGGCAATCACTCGATCCGCGTGATCGATGCGGGCACCGTGATCACGCTGGCCGGCGACGGCACCGAGGGCTTTGCAAACGGACTGGGAACGAGCGCGCGTTTCGCCTCTCCCGGCGGGGTTTCGCGGGATGCGGATGGAGTGGTCTTTGTGGCGGATTCCGGCAACCACCGCATTCGCAGGATCCTTCCCGATGGCACGGTGGACACCCTTGCAGGTTCCGGCATCGCCGGGCATCTCGATTCCCCCACGGCGGCGCTTTATCCGGCCACGGCCACCCGTTTCCACACGCCTGCGGGAGTCACGGTGGACGCGCAGGGCCGCCTGTTTGTGACGCAGGAAGGCTTGCTTCGAAAAATCGCCCGCTCGGCCACGCTGCCCTTCGTCACCGTGGCACCGGACGCCACCGGCAGCGGCGCTCGTGATCTTTCCGCCATCGTCAATCAACCGCTTCTCTACGGCTCCACCTATTACTTCCGGGCGCGTGGCACGAGTTATCGGGATTCCATCACCGGTAATATCCTGAGCTTCGTCACTCCGCAGGCGATGCAAGAGGTCTTTGCCGGGCCGGACACAACCGCGCCGCGTCTCGATGACCAGCAAACGGCCGCCGTCGACTTCGGAGACACTCCGAACGGACAACCGGTGCCGCGTGCCTTCACCATCTTCAATCCCGGCTCCTGGCCCCTTACGATCGGCTCGGTCAATCTGCCCTCCGGCTTTCATCTATCAGGCAGCTTCGGGGTCATTCCTCCCGGTCAATCGGCCACCGCCAACATCGTGCTCAGCGCGGGCCTTGCCGGGCATTTCTCGGGTAATGTGTGGATTTCAAGCGACGCGCCGGAACAAAGCTCCTTCACGTTTCCGATCACCGGTGTGGTGATCGATCCTCCGCAAGTCACCACCCTCGATGCCACCGATGTCGCCGGGGGCGAGGCCACGTTCCATGCCACGGTCAATCCCAAGGACAGCCCCACCACGGTGTGGTTCGAGTGGTCGCAGGATTCGGATTTCGATGGCGTCTCGGTGAGCCCCTTGGCCGGCTCCTCGGCCGGCTACGCAGATGGATCCGCGGAAAACGCCATGTTCAATCAGCCTCAGGGCCTGGTCGTCGATGCGGATGGAAACACCTATGTCGCCGATACCGGAAACCACCGGATCCGCAAGGTGGCAGCGGACGGCACCACCACCACCCTGGCGGGCAGCGGCGTGGCGGGCTATGCAGATGGCACGGGCAGCGCTGCGCAGTTTGATCGGCCCACCGGTATCGTCCGCGCGGCTTCGGGACTGCTCTTCGTCACCGATGCCGGCAATCACCGGATCCGCACGATCACTGCTGCGGGCGTGGTTTCCACCTTCTGCGGCCTCGGCACTCCGGGCTTCACCGATGGCATCCCGACAGCGGCCCGCTTCGACAACCCGACCGGTCTCGCGATGGATGGAAACGGCGTGCTTTATGTGGCGGATACCGGCAACCACCGGATCCGCAGGATCGCTCCGGATGGATCGGTGAGCACCCTGGCAGGAAACGGTACGGCGGCTTCCACCGATGGTGCGTCCGGATTGGCGGCGTTCAATGCCCCTTTCCGCCTCGTCCGTGATTCTGCAGGATACATCTATGTGACGGAGAGCTTTGGTCACGCTGTGCGCCGGGTTTCCTCGGACGGAAACACCATCACTTTCGCCGGCTCGGTGATGGCATCGGGCGATGCCAACGGCTTGGGAAGCACCTCCCGGTTCAATCAACCCACGGGACTCGCCGTGGGTGTGGACGGAAGGATCTATGTGGCGGATACAGGCAACCATCGAATCCGCTCGATCACTCCGGCCGGTGCGGTCAATACGGTCGCCGGGACGGGCATCGCTGGAGTTCTCGACGGGCTTGGCGACCAGGCCCGGTTCTCCAGCCCCGCCGCCCTCGCCGCATCCGCGGATGGAAGTTTCGTGGTCGGGGAAAACGGATCCTCTCGCCTGCGTTCGATCGACTCGCTTCAGGTCCTGCTAGAAGCGGTGACCGGCCTGATCGGTACGACAAGTCTTCCGGTTTCACTGGATGCCACCGGTGTTCCTGCGGCAGACTCGTTTTACTTCCGCGCCATCGCGACCAATGGCGGCGGCACCACGGTGGGCAACATCGTCATGGTGAATGGCGTCAGCCCGATCACCGGATTCGCCGCCTGGCAGGCATCCCAGTTCGGAGCGAATGCAAGCAACGCCCAGATCGCAGGTGCCTCGGCGTCACCCGCCGGCGATGGGGTGAGCAATCTCCTCAAATACGCGTTCGGTCTCGATCCCTTCACTCCCTCTGCAGCCAGCATGCCGGCCGCCGCCCTCGATTCGGGCTCGCTTGCCATCACCTACAACCAGGTGCTGTCCGCCACGGATATCACCTACACCGTCCAGTGGTCCGCCGATCTCGTCAGTTGGAGCAACGCGGGGGTCACCGAACAAGTCATTGGCTCCAACGCAAGCACCCGGCAAGTCCGCGCATCCGTGACCGGAGCACCCTCCGTCGCCAAGTTTCTCCGGATCCAAGTCTCCCAGCAATAAGTCATGTCCCCTTCACCCAAGCTCATGAAACACCCGCTTCCCGCCATTCTGCACGTGATCACCGGAATCATGGCCGGATGGGTCATGCTGGGCGCGCAGACTCTCCGCGCGCAGACCGGTGACCAGACGCTCACGCTCTCTCCGGGTTGGAATGCCGTCTGGTTGGAGGTGCAGCCGCAGGATGCAAACGGGCAGGCAAAGGCTCCGGCGGATGTGTTCAACAACACGAATATCCAGATCGTCGCCACTCCCAAGCCGCTCGCCGGATTGTCCGAGTTCTTTGCCAGCGATCCCGGTGCCGTCACCACCTTCAACCAGGAGGAATGGCAGCAGTGGAAGCGAATCGATCCCGCCGGCCAGAACAACCTCGCTCTGATCACGGGAAACCAACCCTACCTGATCCAGGTCGGCGGAGGCTCGGCCGTCGTGCTCTCCCTCAGTGGCAAGGTCAGCTTCCATCGCCCGAAATGGACGCCGGACCGCTACAATCTCGTCGGATTCGGCCTTGAGGGCACACCCACCTTCGATGCCTTCTTCGGTCCTTCAGGCTCCAAGCACCCGGTCAGCCGCATCTTCACACTCAACGCATCGTCCGGCAATTGGGAACTGGTCTCCGGCAGCGCGCAGATGACTTCCGGCAGGGCCTACTGGGTCTTTTCTAACGGCCCATCGAATTACTCGGGTCCGGTTTCGGTGGACTTTGACCTTTCCTCCATCGGCCGCCTCGACTTCGCAGGATCGCTGGACAACGTGGGCGTCGGCTCCGGCGTGGATGCGCTCGATCTCGACCTTGAGGAAATCGTTTTCACCAATCTGGGATCCGCCGCCGCAACGCCCGCACTGGATTTGATCACTCCGGACTCCGCGCAGGGGAACCTCGCCCTCTACGTGGTCAACCCGAAGCCGGCCACGCTCGGCTATGATCGTGGAAACCAAGTGGACACCAGCGCCGGCGCGGGTGCCAGTTCCTCGCTCGGCAAAACCGTGGCATCCGGCCAAACCGGAATCCTCACTCTCGGTGCGAGGCGCAATTGGAATGACAATCTTCCCCGCACCAACGTCTATCGTCTCAAGACAGGTGCCCAGGGTGCCTCGTTCTGGCTTCCCGTCACCGCTGTCCGCAGCGAGGTCTCCCAGCCGGTAGTCCCGGGCACACCCGCCAATGAAGTGACCGGACTCTGGGTGGGCGAGGTGATCTTCGATGCTGCCACCAGCATCGTTGAGGACGGCTCGCCCGTTCGTCCCTCGGCCGGCACCGCGCCCATGCGCGTCATCCTCCACTCGGATGCGGGTGGCGGTGTGAAGCTGCTCTCACAGGTCACCGTCATGCAGACGAAAACCGCGGATCCGGGAGTGGCTCCTGCGCCTGTTCTCGTGGTGGATCCCGCGAGGATCCCGTTCTTCGAAGGCATCCGCGAGCGCAATGGAAAACGCGTGGGACTTCGCATCGAGGCCGTCGCTTATGACATGCCCCGCAAGCTGGATGCCGTGAGCCAGGCCAATCTGATCGAGGATCCGAAGTTCCTCACCCTCACCAGTCTCAGCTCCGCCCTCCAGGCCGCCCTCGGCCAGGATGCTTCCACCCGCACCCAGACGCAGAAGGATCTCATCAACTCCAGCAGCAGCGCCATCTCCGCCGCCAAGCTTACCATCCCGAACCTCCTTCCGAACTACCTGCTCTCCAGCGCCGGGCGTCCTCCGAAACTCGCCGAGGCCTACGACCTCACCGCTCCGATGACCGGTGCCATCGGTGCCGGACAAACGGTGTCCGGAAACCTCACCCTCGATCCCTTCCACCGCAGCAATCCCTTCCGCCACGCCTATCACCACGATCTGGCCAAGGGCCCGCAGATCAACCGGACCCTCAGCATAACCTTCGACTCCTCGCAACCAGTCGCCGGCCGTCTCCGCGGCATCTGCACCGAGGCCATCTCCGGCCTCATCAAGTCCACCGTGACCCTGAGCGGCCGCGTCGAGTTCAGCCGCGTCAACACCGTGGATACCCTCAACTGATCCTCCCTCCGAAGCACTCCAATGATTTCCCTAACAGCGATGAAAAACCACTCCCTGCCCAAGCTCCTGAAGGGTCTCGCCGCAGCGCTTGTTCTCGCCGCTTCGACCGGAGCCGCCAGTGCCGCCGCGCCGGAGATCGCAGTGGAACAACCGGCCAGCACGAACGTCGCGGATGGCGGATCGGTTTCCTTCGGATCGGTCAACGTGGGCTCTAACACCTCGCTGACCTTCACCATCAAAAATACCGGCGATGCCGACCTCACCGGAATCGCCATTACCAAGAGTGGCACCCACAGCGCCGATTTCGAAGTCACTTCCAGCCCCACCGCCACGGTTGCCGGTGCCGCCAGCACGACCTTCACGGTGAAGTTCACCCCGTCCGTGCGTGGCACTCACAACGCTTCCATTCAAATCGCCAACAACGATTCGGACGAGAACCCGTTCAACATCAGCCTCAGCGGAACCGGCCAGGCCCCGGAGATCGCCGTGGAGCAACCCGCCGGCACGAATGTCGATAGCGGCAACAGTGTCGCCTTCGGAACCGTGGACCTCGCATCATCCACGTTGAGCGTCAGCAAGACCTTCACGATCAAGAACACCGGAGCGGCTCCGCTCACCGGGCTCGCCATCACCAAAAGCGGCACCAACTCCGCGGACTTCACCATCACCGGTCCTTCATCCACGACCGTCGCTGCCAACGCCAGCACGACGTTCACCGTGGTCTTCACGCCGACCGCGACCGGTTCGAAAACCGCCGCCATCCAGATCGCGAACAACGATCCGGACGGGTCGGAGTCTCCTTATGTCATCAACCTGACCGGTTCCGCCGCCACACCCCAGATCGCCGTCGAGCAACCGGCCGGGACAAGTGTGGCTCACAATGGCACCGTTGCCTTCGGATCCACGGCGATCGGCTATGCCACCGATCTCACCTTTACGGTCAAAAACGACGGTGGCTCGGCACTCTCGCTCACCTCGTTCACCATCGGTGGAACCGACCGCCGCCTTTTCAGCATTGTCGGCACCCCGCCATCCACCGTGCCTGGAAACTCCAGCGTGGTGTTCACCGTCCGCTTTGGTCCCTCGCAAATCGGAAACTTCACTGCAAACCTCAGCATTGGCAACAACGCCGGCACCAATCCCTACGTCATCAACCTCACGGGAACCGGAGCCTCCAACACCAGTCTGGAGGATGCATTCGGATACCGCTGCACGGAAATCGCGGGCGGCAATATCCTGCCGTTTCTTGTTTCCACGGATGCTGGCGTGCTCACGGAAGGTAGCCTGACCGGCATCGACAAGGCCGTGCCGCTCGATATCGGCTTCGAGTTTTACTTCTACGAGAAGGCCTACACCCGCTGCTCGATCTCCACCACGGGTCTGGTGACCTTCGGGGGCTCCTCCGTGGATTACACTCCGGACGGGATTCCGAATGCGGCCGAGCCCAACGAATTCATCGCCCCTTTGTGGACCGACCTTCAGGTCACACCCACCAGCAAGATTCTTTACAAAACCGTGGGCACCGCGCCGGACCGGATCTTCGTGGTCAAGTATGAGAATGTGAAACTCTATCACAATGGTGCGGCGGCCACCGACAAGCGGGTCACCTTCCAGGTGCAGTTGTATGAAACATCGAACTCCATTCAGATCCGCTATCAGGACGAGAACCCGTCGATCGCCTGCCCGCCGCAGCAACTGACCATTGGCATCGAAAGCCGCAACTACAGTTCATCTCCCCAACCCGGTGTCGGCGCCGTCGGCATTCAATACCGCAACGGACTTTTCGACAATGCGGCGAACCGACCCTTCTCCTCAGGCACCACCGCCGCCGCCAGCAACAAGAGCATTCTTTTCACCCGCCCCGTCGTCATCACGATGGAGAGCAAATACGCCAAGCCGACTCCCACCCCGTCCGATCCGAACCTCACGACGCTCACCGACGTCGGCACCCTCGCGCTCGGACTCAACCCGGCGATCGGCACCATCTACAAGACCGCGGTGGGCACCGTGAAACGCTTCGAAGCCCCCGAGGTCATCTACCTCGACAAGGACTTCAACACGCTTCCCGCCGCCGGTGAGATTACCGACGCCAATCCGGCATGGTATCGTCTTGTCAACGACGGCTACGCCATCGACGGCCAGGTTGTCCAGGGCACGCACGCGTTCTTCACCACCACGCTCACCCGCGACGTCACCGTGGTCTGGAGATGGCGCTTGGAGTATGCCGCCATCATCGAGTCCGGCAAGCCGGACGGCGGATCGGTCAACGCGGGTGGACGCCAGTGGTTCCGCCCCGGAGAACAATTCACGGCCGTCATCGACAGCCCGCTGGATGGACTTTCGGATGCCGCCGGCATGCGACTCATCGTGCAGGCCTATTCGTTGTTTGACCGCTTCGGAACCCAGATGGGCACGGAGACACGGGTCACCGCCGGAGCCTATGTCTCGTCCAATCCCCTCAGCATGACCGCCCCCGTCCGCCTCCGCTGGCGCTGGGCCGGACAAGTGCGCTACCGCTTCGATGCAAAGAGCAGCGGACTCGCCTCCAATCTGCTCAACAACCAATCGTTCATCCGGACTTACAAGGCGGACGGCACAACCGTGGATCAAACCTACTACGGCGTCGGTGCGGACATGCCCGTCTGGATCAACGTGGGCACCAAAATCGATGTGGGGGCCTTCTATCGGACATCGGACCGCCGCCTCACCATGGCGGATTTCCCGGCACCTCCGGGCGGTGATCTCGCGCCCATCGGACGGTCTGTCGGATTGCTCAGGGATGACACATCCGTCAATCCGGCCCGCGTCGCCCGCATGTATACGGTGCAGGTCGTGAGGGTCCCCACGGACATCCACTGGCTCTATGATCCCACGGTGTTCCGTGCGGAAGTGCCGCTGGGCAAGAGCTTCGATCCCAAAGACCCGGATATCCAGTTGATCCCGCCGCTCGCCACTGGGGGTAATCTCCGGGTGACCGGAGCGGGACCCGGCACCACCATCGATACCAAGATCGGCGCACCGGATGGCAGCACTTTGAATGGCCTGCCGCTCCGCTGGGATCCCCTGGTTCAGGAAATCTTCCCCGTGCAACCGGGGAGCTATCGAGTGCCGTGGCCGGATTCGAGCGGCTCGGGAGAAACCTATACCATCGAGATCGTCAGCACCTTCCCGGGGGACTCGGCCGCTTTGACCTTTGCCCGCGAGAATGCCGATGGCAGCAGGCAGTCGCCTCCGGGATACACGTTGAGCACCCCGGCGCTCGCAACGGTCACCAGCGATTTCCCCGCCGCCCCACGCGCGCATTACCGCCATATCTATGATCCCATCCCCGGTCGCCGTCCGCCCACCAAGCTGGACATCAGTGCCACGGACGAATGGGCGTTCCAGGATCTTCCCTTCGCGGAGAAGGACATCGGCGCGCTGGCCAGCAAGACGGAATCCGGTGTGCCCTTCAATACCAGCGGCACCGGACGCAGTGTCGTCCTCTACAGCCTGCGCCCCAATCCTGATGAAATCGCCGATGGCAATCTAACGAAAGAACGGCTCGTGGTGCGGGTGGTGAACTCGACTCCCGTCACCGTGATCTCCAGAAACGATCCGCAGCTTGTGCTCGGCCGCCATTCGCTCCAACTCGGCACCGCCTCCGCTGCGGATGGAGCCTACGGCGTGGTGCAGACCGGCGCAGCCCCCCAAACCTCGACCATCGATCCCGGTAACCGGTTCGTCGTGGACTTCTGGCTCAACGCGAAAGGGCTCACCGGTTCCCCGCCGGTTTCCCTCTCCAACTGCGTCACCATCAGTGGCTCCAAACTCGTGACGTGTGCGAGCACCGCTTCAGTCGTCCCAGGAATGGGCATTCGTGGAACCAACATCCCCGCAGGAACGACCATCGCTTCGGTCACCAGCGCCACCACCCTTCAACTTAGCACCCCGGCCACCGCGAATGGTACGGGCATCACGCTGACGGGAACCAACAAACCGGTCACCGTCTTCAGCACCGGCGGTGGCGGGCTCAAGGTCACTCTGGATCCCGAGGCGTCCAATGCCATCGCCACCTATCGTGGCGTCCAGGTCACCCAACCGCTGTCGAAAGCGGGTGTCTCCTGGAGGCATTATGCCATCCACGTGTTCACCTACACGTTCTTCGGTGTCGAAGTGGCGGTTGTGGACTTCTATCTGGATGGCAAACGCGAGGAAAAAGGCTTCGTGACCAGTTGGTTCCCGGGTTCCGCCCAATCTGCGGTGGGCTCCGGAATTTCCGCTGGCTCGCTGCGCTTCGGCCTTGATGCCAACGCGTCCAACGGTCTGCTGCTGGACAACTTCCGCGTCTTTGCCCTCGGTTCCGATCCGCTCGGCTATCTCAGCCCGGGTGAAATCCGCAGGCTCCGGGCCACGCGGAACATGACCCCCGTCGGCAGCCAACTGCGGTCCGTGGCCCCCGCGCTGTCCTTCGACTTTGAACCAGCGCCCTCGGGTGGACTCTTTGCCAACCAGGGAGCCCTGCCCAGCCTTGCGATCGGCTCGGTCTCCGGTGCCAGCCCCTTCGCCGGCAAATGGGCCGATACGGACATTCAGGAAGTCGCCATGCGCATGGAGAGCACCCTGGACAACGCGGCCTTCGGCGGCACCGGCTACGTTCTCAATGCGGTTTCGAACTACAACGTGAACCTCTACAATCGTGGAGCCCAGATCGGCGCATGGGGCCCGATCTTCCCCGTCAATCACAACCAGCTGTTCTCCGAAGCATCCAAACGCCTCGAAGTGGCCTACTATGAAAATCCCTATCTCACGGAACGTGCGGAGAACCCGAACGTCGCCTGGCCCTACGTGGCGACGGAATTCAGGGATGTGGTTTTCCCGGCCTCCGGCCCCCACAAGGACAAGGCCATCTACATCGCCAGCCGTGTCGGCTCGGAAGGGGTCGACCGCAGGGGCTATGCCCAACAGGTCTTCGACTCCGCCACCTACGCGGATCTCCAGATCTACCATCAGGCGAACTCCGCCCTCGCGGGTTACAATCCGAACGAGGAACACGCGCTGGTGGCTCCGGGCGGACGGACCGCCCTCAAGGTCAGGAATCAAGGCGAAAACGTGCCTAACAGCCCGCCGCTCGCCGCATTTGCCCTGCAGAACGACGTCAATACGATGGCACCCGGCTACACCTCAGATCCATGGGTGCTCGTGCAGGTGAACAACCTTGCCACCGGTGAGCCGGAAATGGCGGCCTATCAGGTTTTCAAGACGCGCACCGGTGCCACCGCCTTCCCTCGGCCGAGCACCTCGGTGGTCAATGCGGCCGGATCCGGACTTTCCTATGAAGCCGCAACGAATCCGGAGGACGGCTTCCTGGTCATCGATCCAACGAAGGCCATCGACTTCAGTTATCAATTCGAATATCCGGTGTTCGCGGGAGATCTCCTGATTCCCCCGTATCCGCTCAACCTCGTCATCGGAAATGTCAAGATGCAGGATGCCCGCGGCAACAGCCTGCAGGTCAACGGTGTGAATCAACGCACGCTCTGGCGCGATGTGAACCGCAATGCCTGGGTTGTTTCCGGAAACGGACGCTTCTTCCACCAGTTCTTCTATCCATTCCGTGGGGACTTCTATCTCCCCGGTGCGCAGGCAGGAACGCCGGTGGCATGGCTGCCGGACAATGGACGGAGTTTCACCGGCACCGGTACGAGCCTTTTCCCCGTGAAGGTCCTCTACAACACCTTCTGGCGCACGGACTATCCCAAGCTCAAACGCGGTGAAACCCTCACCTATCAGGGCGGTGAATACTTCAATGAGAATCCGGGTTCAAAAGGCCTGCCCGCCCTGGTCGCCATGGCCGCATCCGAGATCGTCTATGACAGCGCTACGCCCAGCATGGCCTATGGCACGCCAGCCGCGAACATCCATGACCCATCCAACGCCTCAGCCCGCATCATGCGTCCGTTGGACCGCCGCGAAAATCCGTTCAGCGTGGCCCAGATGGGCACGGCCGGATTCACTCCGGCGGCCAGCACCAAAATCTTCATCGTTGCGGAGCGCTGGTATTTCAAGGAACTGCCGGGTTCACTTCAGAAGCGGTTCTACTTCGATTCCCTGGCAGGAAAACTCGTTTTCCGCGGCCGCCTCAACGAGAAGGAAAGTGGTGACTCGAACCTCACCTCCGGCCCGGATCCACTCAACATCCTCGAGCCGAATGTCCTCACTCGCGACGAATACAACCGCATCCGCGCCCTCTCTGCGGATCCGGCATGGATCGCTGCGGTGGACCGGATCTACCTGATTTCCCAGAATCCCCATGAGGTCACGGGTGGAAATGCCGATGCAAGCCTCGCAGCGAAGAACCTCCAGGGACTTAGGAACAAGCCTGCCGATCATCCGGAGGAACTTTCGAAGTTCTGGGTGAGAAATGGTTCCACATACACGGAGACCACCTCGCCTTCGCCTTCGATGGTGCCGCTCGACAGCTTCGGTGTGGGGGGCGCCTTCGTGCCCAATCCGAGTTTGCTGACACGTGCGCCGAATGGATCGCTCTACGTCACCATCGCGGAAAACAACCGCACCGAACTCTCCGGTGCGCCCGTCAGCCTGCACATCATCGAGATCGTTCCGGATCGCTACCGCGGTGCCATCAAGGTGATCGAAGGCTCCGACGCCTTCAGCGAAAAGGTCACCCTCCAGCACAATGGAGATTTCGGCGCCAATACCGCGGATCTTTACTACGAATGGTGGATCCGCGACGCGGGACCGCTTGATGTGGTCGCCGCCGAAGTCCTCCCGAACGGTACACTCAAGCAGACCGACGCCTCCGGAAGGACGCTGTGGCAGGAATACATCCCAAGTGATCGCGCCCTGCTTGCCGACAACAACGCGAAACACCTCGGCCTCCACACCATCGTCTTCGAAGGTCGGCCCGATGTGGTCCTTGCCGACAAGCTTGTGCTCATGCGCTACCGCCACAAGGACGAGGCAAACTGGAAACTCGTGCCCTTCGAGGTCGCCAATGCATCCGCCGCATGGAAGCCGGGCAACATTCCCGTGGTGTCGCCCGCTCCGTTCCAATGGGCCGGTGCCGCCAATTCGCCACAGCTTCAGGCAGACGGAAGCAAGCGCTACATCCCGCAACTCGTGATGGGATGGGTCAAGCGCGTGCTCGATCGCATCAACCCTTACGAAGCCCGTTTCACCGACTTCTTCAGCAATGAAAGCCCTGCCACCTACAGCAGCCAGATCCAGATCGCGGGTGGTCCTTATGCCGGGAAGGTCGCACTCAATCCGGACAAGAACGTGATTGAAAACACCGGGCTCATCGAGCTTTACCGGACCGTCCTCGAGCGGGCGCGCGAACTCTCGATCGACAACTCCAGCAATGGAAACGCGAGCGACGGCATCAACCAGGCCTTGCTCCTCGCCGCCACGCGCCTTTCGACCCTCTATGAGTTGTTAGGAAACGAGGCTTACAGCGACGCACAGGACTCCACCATCAATGCCGGAGACGATTCCTCGCTGGCCCAGGTGGCCTCGTTCACCCACGCATTCCAAAACATGGAGGCGGATCTCCAGCACGAGGAACTCGCCCTGCTTCGTGGCACGGACTTCCTCAAGAGCTACCCGGTTTACAACCGCATGTTCTGGAACTACGCCAAGGGATTCGGTGAGGCGGCTTACAACGTCAATTACAACATCTACGACGCCAACCAGGACGGCTTCATCAACGAGGACGACGCACGCAAGCTCTTCCCGCAAGGCCATGGCGATGCATGGGGACACTTTGTCTCTGCAATCGACATGCACTACGTGCTGCTCCAGCACCCGGGATTCACCTGGCGCACCCGTTCCGAGCTCTACTCACTCATGCAGAATGTCCTTGAGGTGGATTACCTCGATGAAAAGACCTTCGCCCGCCTCGCGGCCGGACGCGCGCGCGCCGGGCGCGACATCGTCCGCAATACCTACCGCCTGAACTACACCCAGAATCCCGACGGCCAGTGGCAGGGCTACACCGATGGTGCCGATCCCGCCAGAGCCTGGGGTGTTTCCGAGTGGGCCCACCGAGCGGGCCAGGCCAGTCACTTCGACTGGGCCGTCGCCAATGCACTGCTTCCCGCCGAGGCCTCCGCCGCCACGCCCGTGAACAACCCTGAGAACCTCGATCGCATCGAACGCTCGGGATCCGTGGATGAAATCGGCGCGATCGCCGGTGGCCTTCATGAGATCCAGGTGGCCATGGACGAAGCCAATGGCGGCGTGAACCCGCTTGGATTCGACTCGGATGCCCTCACCTTTGATATCGAACTCGGATTCTACAACAACACCGCGGCAAATGACCGCCGCAGCCACTTCGAGCAGGTCTACGAGCGGGCGGTGAGTGCGGCTTCCAACGCACTAACCACCCTCGACATGGCCACCCAGTCGCAGAACAAGCTGCGTTCGCTGGCCGACGATACCGAGGGACTCATCCAGGAGGCCATGGCCCAGGACCTTGATTTCCGCAACCGGCTCATCGAGATCTTCGGCCGCCCCTACGACGGCACCATCGGCGTAGGCAAGGCCTACCCAGAAGGTTATCTCGGACCGGACACACTCCTGTTCTCCTATCTGGACAAAACCCGCATTGACCAGATTGTTCCGCCGAAAACCGCTCCCACGGGCAGCTCCGGGATCGTCACCTTCGATGTTCCCGTGGGCAAGGCGATCGGGATCATGAACAACCCGGCGATGACCAGCCTTTACTCCAGCATCTGGGGCGGTTCGTCCAATGCCCGGCTCAAGTCCACCTTCGAGTCGCTGATCGGAAACAACAACTATCTGTTCGAGCCGCTGGATCCGGATGGCTCCGGACCGCTCACGGCTCCCACGTTCACGGCCCCGTACAACACGGCTTCACGGTATGCGTTCCAGGCCCCCTCCACATGGGGTGCCCGCACCAGCTACGGACGGGTGCAGACATCCCTTCAGAGCATGCTCTCCGCGGAGATCGAGTTGGATACCGCCATCGCCACCTACATCGCCTATCTCCGTGAACTGGAAAACAAGCTGCAGAGGATCGACAGCCAGTTGGCTCTGTTCGGCCTTAAAAACCAGAACCACGAGAGAATCGCGAAGATCCGCCGTGATCTGAACATCGAGGTGATCACGCTCAATACGGTGTTCTCCATCATTTCCGGTGTCACAGGCACCATCACCACCACGGCGGAAGGCCTCGAAAAAGCGCTTCCCACCACCAACGGCTTCTCCAACGACTTCACCTCCATCGGCCGGGGTATCGCGCGCAGCGTGTTCGGTGTGGCGGCCGCCGTCGGTGAGGCAGCCAATATTCTCAAGGAGATGAACGAGTCCATTGCCACTGCCGTGGCCGAGGCTGATGAGTTCGAGGTCGATCTCAACAACGATCAGATCGACCAGGTCGCGGAGCTTGAAGGCATGATCGAGGAGATCCAGAGCATGGCCGCCAATGAGCAGCCCCAGCGCGATGCGATCGGCACCGCCCTGCTCAACCTCGAATCCTTCCGCCAGGAGTATGTGACGGCACAAGCGGAAGGCTTCCGCCTCCTGCGTGAGCGCGAGGCTTACAACAAGATCCTCGCGGCCAAGGTGCAGAAGAACCGCTATCAGGACATGATCTTCCGCCTCTCGCGCAATGAGGTGATGGGCAAGTATCAAAGCGCCTTCAATGCCGCTTCCCAATACGCATGGCTCGCCGCACGCGCTTACGATTACGAAACCAGCCTCGATCCCGGACATCCCGCCGCCGCAGGTTCGCTGCTCGACAGGATCGTCAAGGAACGGCAATTGGGTTCGTGGGTCGATGGAGCTCCCCAGATCGGGCACGGCGGACTCGCCGAGATCCTCGCCCAGCTCAAAGGAAACTTCAACACGCTCAAGGGACAACTCGGCATCAGCAACCCGCAGGATACCACCGAGAAAATCTCCCTGCGTGAGGAATTGTTCCGCATTCACAAGCTGGATCCCGAGCTCTCGGAAGCCGCGGAATTCAAGCAGACCGTCACCGCGCTCAATATCCCCGAATCCCAGCTCAGCATCGCCCAGCGCCAGCTTCTCGCGGTTCTGGATGACCCCGCCAACCAGGATGCAATCGCCCAGGCACCTGCAAGCGACGATCGCTGGAAGGACGTTCTCAAAGCGAGAATTGTTCCGGATCTCAACCGGATGCCCGAGTTTGTTAGGAACTGCCGCCCCTTCGCACAGGGTGTGCAGCCTGGCCTGGTGATCCGGTTCGCCACCACCATCGAGCCCGGCAAGAACCTGTTCGGCCAGCCGCTCGTGGCAGGGGACCATCAATACAGCACGGCCAACTTCGCCACGAAAGTCCAGTCGCTCGGTGTCTGGTTGGACAACTACAATGCCGCCGGACTTTCAATCTCGCCGCGCGCCTATCTGGTTCCGCTCGGTGAGGATTTTCTCCGCACCTCCACATCCACGCAGCCCATTGTCCGCAGCTGGAGCGTGGTCGAGCAGCGCATCCCGGCTCCCTTCCTGATCAATCCGAACAGCATCAGCTCGCCCGGTTACATACCCACGATGGATGGCATGGATGGCTCCTTCGGCGACCTTCGCCGCTTCGGAGACTTCAGAATCTATCATGACAACGGGGATTCGGAGGCCGACGACAGCGAACTCGTCATGGACTCCAGGTTGGCAGGCCGCTCGGTTTGGAATTCGCAGTGGATGCTCGTCATTCCCGGCAGCGGACTCGGTGTCGATCCGGATGCCAGTTTGCGGAAACTCGCGGACCACGTCACCGACATCAAACTCTACTTCCTGACCTCGTCCCATCAAGGCCAGTAAACTCACCCGTGCGCAACCTCACCCATCCATCTTCCACGATGAAAAGCACCTTCCATTTCGTGATCGCCCTGGTTCTGACCGGGCTTGCCCTACTCTCCGGACGGGGTGTGCAAGCTCAGGGATTCACCGAGTCCCACATCGTCTTCTACGGCGAGGTTCGGAAATCAGGAGGCGGCCAGACGGTCCTCCTTCAAAGCGGACATCTCAAGCTCACCTTCGTCAACCAAAGGAACTCCGCCAACCGGGTTACCCTTGAAACGGACCTCCATCCGACAGGCGCAGGATCCAGCAAACCATGGTCCTACGCGCTGCGTGTGCCCATGGCGTACCTGCCGGAAACTCCCCGCATGGGCGAGTTCCTCGCCGTGAACAATGCGTCCACCCAGTTCAAGATCGAGGAGATCACCATCGATGGAGTGCCCGCCACGCTGCCGGATGGCAGCAAGGAGTATTATGGATTGAGTTTCGCCAGCCGTTCCGGCGACTATCGTCTGGATCTTCTTGTTGCAGGAAGCAGCACGGACGCGGATGGCGACGGACTGCCTGATTGGTGGGAGAGGCTCTTCGGACTCAATCCGGCAATCGCCGATGCCGACGCCGATCCCGACCAGGATGGATGGAGCAATCTGGAAGAGTTCCGGCGTGGTGCGGATCCCTCCCGGAGCAACCGTGTGCCGATGTTAGTCACATCCGAAATCCTGATTCCCAGACACGGCGAGGCCGGAGTCTATCCGCAGGTTCTTGATTCGGATTCCTCGGATGCCCAGATTGAACTCGCTTTCCCCGATGCACCTTCCGCTGGATTCCAGATCCGACGGGATGGTTCCATGCTGCCGCCGGGTGGAAAGCTGACGCTTGCGGAATTCAGATCCGGCCGAGTGACCCTCGCGCAGACCACTGGATCCACCGAATCCTTCGCGCTTCCTGTTGTCTGGAGTGATGGAGGTGAAGACATCGCGGGTGAGGTCCAGGTCCGCGCAATATCGCCGAGCACGAACGATGGCAGCGACTCTTCGCTTTGGCTCGATGGCGCGGATCTTCCGTCTGAAGGCTCGGGGATCAGCAGTTGGGCGGATCGCTCCGGAAACAACCGCCACGCCACCCAGCCTCTCGCCGCTTATCGCCCCGTAGTCGCGGATCGCTCGGCGGATTTCTCACGCGTTGCCTCTTCGCACCTTTTCTTCCAGGACTCCTCGCTTCCCCCGGGTGATCATACCGTGCTCGCCGCATACAACTCCGCCGCATCATCGGACTCGCCGCAGACCCTGCTTTCCACCAACCGGGGCTATCTCCAGCTTGGACCCACCTCGCAGGCGGTATCCTATCCGGGATCTCCCGTCTATCAGGTGGATGGCAACGCGATCCGCGGCTACGAAAACGCTGCGGGCAAATCCTCCACCTCCATCTTCCGCCGTCAGGGATCCCTGTTGCAGAACATGCTCGGCCTTTCGTTCGACGGGGAAAACATCGCCACCTCCATCATTGATCCGGTCTTGCCGACCCTTGGTGCCCGTCGGATGGCTGTGACCACCACAGAGTCCTCGCCCGTCGACCAGGTATTCTCCGGAAGGCTCCGCGAGCTCATTGTGTTCCCTGCCGCACTTGCGGAGCAGAAACTCCGTGGCGTGAATGACTACCTTCAGTCGAAATGGAACTCCGCCGTTGTCTGGAACTTCAGCACCAATCTCAAGGACATCCGCCTCAGCGCCGGACCCTCCACACGCCCCCGCATCATCCGTGGTGGATTCGGCGCGGACCAACTGACCGGCGGTGCAGGCCCTGATACCATTTCCGGTGGGGCGGGTGATGACATCCTCACTGGAGCTGCCGGTGGCGATACGTTCGTCTTTGGAACCGTGGACACGGGTCGCGATCGAATCGCCGACTTCAATCGCGCCGAGGATGTTCTCGATCTATCAGCTCCCTTCTGGGGCATGAAGGGCGACGCGCGCAACCACATCTCCGTCCGCCTCGATGTCAACTACAGCGCGGAGATCCCCACTCTGGACAGCACCCTCGTGGTCACGCGGCCGGATGGGTCCAAACAGGAAATCGTCCTCCTCAACACCGTTATCGGGGCCACCGACCTTGTTAGGCTCATCACCGAGGGGCAAATCCGCATGGGCGGCCTGAGCATCCCCACCACCGTCCAGTTGTCACTGGTTTCCAGTACAGGCTCCGGTTCGCTGAGTGAGTCGCTCGATCAGTCGTTCACCGTGAATCTAACCCGCGCCGGTGCTGGAGTTTCTGCAGCACTCGATGTGCCGCTCGGGTTGTTTCAGGCGTCCGGCAGGCGTTTCGTTGTCGAAGGCGCAAGCTCCAGCGAGGGTGCACGGACTGTCGTCAGCTTCGCCCGCGGCGAAACGACGAAAACCATCACCGTCCGGCCCGTGCCCGACCTGGAAACGTCAGGGAGTTCGAATCTCGAAGTCGCGGTGCTGCCTCAGTTCAAATACTCGGTGAGCGGTTTGGGAGTCTCTCAAAGCCTTTCCGACAATCCGACGGTCCGCCTTGAAGTCGTCCAACCGAATGCTGTCGCCAGTCCTGCACAACCCGCCCGGATCGTTTTGCGTCGCACGGGTTCCACGTCATCCAGCCTCACCGTGGACTTTCAACTGGGTGGCACGGCCGTGAATGGCGTCCATATCAACTCGATTCCTTCCAGTGCCACCATCCCCGCGGGCCAGGCATCCCGGGAAATCCAGATCTCCGCGCGCGCGGCCGGTCTTGCTTCAGGACCGAAGGCGCTGTTGGTTCGCCTCGCATCCCGCGAGCGCTACCTGTTAGGCGATCCGCACGAGGCGGTCCTCTATGTCGGAAACACCGCTTCGGAAACCAACAGCGCCGGATTCGACCGTTGGCTGGCTTCCTCCACACGTGGCCGCATGAACTGCCGTGCCGATCTGGATCGTCTCTCGCCCCACAGGGTGAAGGATTACCTCCAAGCCTATGCCTTCGGACTCCAGTCGGTGGACGAACTCGGATCCAAGGGGCTTTCGCTCCGCCTCGTGAACGGCAAACCCGAGCTTTCCGCTCCCGGACAGTTCAACGCGGCAGACCTGCGCTGGTCCGTCCAGGCCTCCGACGGTCTCGGTGGATGGGGGGATGAAAGCGCGAAATTTGTGAGAAACTCCGATCCCAATGGACTCAAGCTTGTCGGACCGCCCGTTTCCCAGATCGGGATGAAGAAGTTCTACCGCCTCAGCATGAGCACGGACCCAGGTCAACTGGCAGCCAGCAGCATCGCCACGACCACCGGCGGATCCTCCTATGGCATGAGCGGAAACGCCAACTGGACCGCCGATCCCGATTCCGGAGCCCTTACCAGTTCTGGCGGATCCATCGGTGAGACCAACCGCATCATCACCCAAGTCAACGGACCGCTATCGCTCGATTTCGAAATGGAGATCCGCGGCGGAAATTGGGATGATTCGCTGATTTTCTATATCGATGGCGTCAAGCTATCGGAAACCACCGGTTCCGCCGTCCGCATACGCCAGGCCCTGGAAGGTCCTGGCAAGCACCTGCTCATGTGGGAATTCACCAAGGGTTCCGGCAAGGCGGTGATCCGCAATCTCACTCCATGACGAAAGCGCCGGTCATACCCTGCCTCATGGTTCTGCTTGCGGTTGTATCTGCCTGCAGTCCCAAACGGAAGGAGGATGGGAAACCCGCTGCAAGCGCAGCGGGTCAAGCCGTGTTGCTGTCCGTGGGTGCCGTTTCGGTGAACCAAGCGGACCTTGAATACCACCTCAAGGAGTCAAACTCCGGGCCAAACCGCCAGCCTCACCGTGATGAGGCACTGGATGCACTCGGATCCCGCGCCCGCTTGGTTCAGGCCGCAATCGATGCCGGTCTGTTGGAAGATCCAAGCGTCCGTGCCGAGTTCTCACGCGTCCTCGCTTCCCGGCTCAAGGAGCGCGATCTCTCGCCGCGACTTCGCGCCATTGCGGATGCTGAGATACCGGAGGTCCGGCTTCGCGAGATTTACACGGAAAAGCTCTCTACTTACAAATCGAATGAAAAACGGCAGGCCGCCGTGCTCTGGCTCAATCCCGGAAAAGACCCGGAACGTGCCAACCAATACCTGAAAAAACTCAAGGAAGCGCGCGAGTGGTTCCTTCAGAACAAGGACCTCCAACTTCATCCCGAACAAGGGTTTTCGGTGCTCGCTGTGGACTACACGGAACATCAACCCAGCCGCTTCAAGAACGGCGAGGTCGGATGGCTGGAGCGGGATTCGAATCAGGATGCCTGGAACAAGGCTGTCGCTGAAATCCTCTTCGCTCTCCCCGCTGCTGGTGCCGTCAGTGAGGTGCTTGAGCGGCCGGAGGGCCTGTTCCTTGTCCGCTACATGGCCACCAAGCCTGCATCCTCCCGATCCTTCGAATCCGTCAAAGACGAACTCGCCCGTGCCGAAAAACAGCGGCTCCGTGAGGCCGCCGAAGCGGAATTTGAAGCCTCTCTCGTCGCAAGATATCCGGTGAACCGGATCACACCCTGATTTCACGCCCCTCCCGTTCCACCCATCGAGCCTCCTCGATACCAGTCCCGAATCGATACCACACCCACCATGAAACCATCACGCAAACTGCTCTCGTCCGTGATCTTCTTCACCATGAGTTCGCATTTTCTTCATGCGGCCTCGGACATCACGATCAGCAATCAGGTGAATTCAGACATCACCGCGGCGAGTCCTTTCAAGGATGCGACGGATAACGGGGGGACGTCCAATCTCCAGGTGACGACTCTGGTAGGCGCGATCGGAACAGCCAATGTCGCCGTCACCACAAACACCGCTGCCGGTTCCGCTCCGTTCAACGGACGAATCAGCGTGGTGGACTCGATTACCTGGGCCAACAACAACACCCTCACCCTCAACGCGGACTCGAATATTGTCGTCGGCGCCACCATCAACAGCATCAACCACGGATCGCTCAGCCTCAATGCAGGTGCCACCGTCGCCTTCGACGCGGACGTGACGCTTATCGGCGGGAACGGAACTCTTGCCGTCAATTCGACAGGAATTTCCCAAACGCTGCCACGCAAGCTGCTCGTGGATGGACTGGCCAGCCTCAATGCCGGATCCGGTTCGCTCACCCTGCTTTCCGAAAACAAGTTCGGCAGCCTGAATCTGACAGGCGGTGCCGTTTCAGTCAATGAGGCGGACTCAACGCTCCTCACCGGAGTGTCCTCCAGCACTCTCAATCTGACCACGGCCGGCACCATCTCGGATGCCGCCAATACCACGATCAATGTCACCGGTCTCGCCAATCTCAACGCGGGATCGAACGCCATCACCCTCGGCGACAACGCCGGAGACCTCACGAATTTCGGAAGTCTCAACCTCACCGGGTCGGCTGTCACCATCAGCGAGGACAGTGCTTCGGATCTCGCGGGCGTCGGCGCGACCAGCCTCACGCTCAATTCGAATGGCGCGCAAACCGACTCCGGCAACATCAATGTCAGTGGACTCGCCACGTTCAATGCAGGCGGCAATTCCATCACCTTTGGCGACGGACCAGGTGAAGTCACCAACTTCGGGACTCTCAACCTAACAGGAGGAGCGGTATCCATTAGCGAAGACAGTTCGACGGATCTCGTTGGCTCCAATTCGGTTTCCAGTGCCACCCTGACTTCCAGCTCATCCATTTCGGATGCGTCCAACTCCAGTATCAACATCACAGGTCTGGGCAGCTTCAGTGGCACCTCGATCAGTCTGGGAAGCGGTGCGGGAAACACATTTAATTCAGGCACGCTCACCTTCAATTCGATCGGCACGGTCAGTATCGCTGAAGACAGCGCGATGAGCCTGGCTGGAACCAACACCGGCGGAACGACGAATCTGTCGTCCACCGGAGGCATCTCGGACTCCTCGAATTCAAGCGTCAACGTCGGGGCGCTCACCCTGAACGGAACCTCGCTTAGTCTCGGTTCGGGCGCTGGCAACACATTCAATGCCAGCACCATCAACTTCAACTCCACAGGTGCGGTCAGCCTTTCGGAGGACAGCAACATGGATCTCACCGGCACAAACACGGCCGGCAGCGCCACGCTGTCCTCGACAGGCGCCCTTTCGGACAATTCAACATCCAGCTTGAACGTCAACGGCCTGGGCAATATCAGTGGAACATCCATCAGCCTTGGTGTGGGAGCCGGAAATGCTTTCAACTCCGGATCACTCACCTTCAACTCCGCCGGAAACGTTACGATCCAGGAGGACTCGGCTACCACGCTGACCGGCGCGAACTCGGCGGGAACCCTCAACCTCACCTCGGGCGGCGCAGTCACGGATCAGTCCGGAACCAACCTTCAGGTCACCGGAAACGCTACCGTTACGGCGGGTGCGGGTACCTCCATCGTGCTTGATGACACGGCCTTCAATGTCGGCGGCAATACGGTTCTAACCGCTGGCAGCGGTCAGGACATCATCGTCAACAACGCAGGCAACATCTTTTCCGGGACGGTCACCTTCAATCCTTCCGCGGGTACTCTTGCAAATGTCAATGTCCTCGATACAACGGCATTTGACCTCCAACCGCTCACGGTGACCAACAACCTCACCGCAATCTCCGGCGGAGCGCTCACGGATAGCGGAAACCTTTCGGTTGGCGGCACAGCCACCTTCGGCGGTGCATCCATCAACCTGGGCGGAGCGGGCGAAAACACCAACTTCGGCTCGCTGAATTTCAATTCCACGGGATCGGTTTCCATCCAGGAGGACTCGTCGATGCTGTTGACCGGTGCCAACACCGGTGGTTCCACCAATCTCACCGCCACCGGTTCGATCGCGGATTCATCGACATCCACCATCAACGTGGGCGCGCTCACGCTTGACGGGACATCGATCAATCTCGGCGTCGGTGCGGGAAACATCTTCAACGCGAGCGCAATCAATTTCAATTCGGCTGGATCGGTCACGATCTCGGAAGACAGCGATATGAGTCTTGCCGGAACCAATACCGGCGGAACCACGAACCTTTCGTCCACCGGAGGGATCTCGGATGCTTCCAATTCAAGCATCAATGTCGGTGCGCTTACCTTGAGCGGCACCTCGGTCAACCTCGGTGTGGGTGCAGGAAACACGTTCAATTCCAGTTCGTTGAACTTCAATTCGACGGGAGACGTCACGGTTTCTGAAAACAGCAATACGGATCTGACCGGCACGAACACCGCCGGTAGCGCCACGCTTTCCTCGACAGGCTCTCTTTCGGATAACGCGACTTCGAGTCTGAACGTCACCGGGCTCGGCAGCTTCAGCGGCACGTCGATCAGCCTGGGCGATGGTGCGGGCAATACCTTCAACACCGGCACGCTGACCTTCAACTCCACGGGTGCAGTCACGATCTCGGAAAACAGCAGCATGGACATCGTCGGCACCAA
>JAIXOR010000041.1 GCA_027486655.1 Verrucomicrobiaceae bacterium
AGGAGGTGGAAGTGGTTGGACATCACGCAGTAGGAAAGCACGCGGCAGCCGGAGAAGTTTTCCTGCATGCGCATGAAGGTGCGGAACTTCTCGCGCTCCAGGTCCTTGAAGACGAAGCGCCGGTCCACCACGCGTGAAATGCAGTGGTAGATCGCCGGTTTGACCGTCGAATCCTTCCAAGGTGCCAGCCAGCGCGCCCGCCTCATGCCCCCATCCTGCATCGCCCGCGCCCCATGGCAAGAGGAATTCATACAAGTTGTCTGTCACTATATATGAAAATGTGGCGGAGGGGGATCAAATCGGGCTTGCGTGAGGACGGGGCGGTGCGAGGTTCCGCTGCGATGCCATCCTTCACCCGAATTCTTGGAGCCATGACCGGCGGAATCTTCTCCGCGAGTGCAGCCGAACCGATTGCCGTAGGGGCAGCGCTACCGCCCGTGGTCGTGAACAATCAGGAAGGAAAGCCGGTCCATCTGGCGGAAGCAGGCGGGAAGGGCTTCTTGCTCGTGTATTTCTACCCCAAGGCCGACACGCCGGGCTGCACGAAGCAGGCATGCAGTTTGCGGGATTCCTTCGCGGATCTTTCCGAGCGAGGGGTTAGGGTCTTCGGGGTGAGCTCTGACGGAGTGAAGGCCCAGAAAGCATTCCGTGAAAAGTACAGCCTGCCGTTCGACCTGCTCGCCGACGAGGAGGGCAAGCTGATCAAGGCCTTTGGGGTGCCGAGCACTTTGGGATTTGCAAAGCGGCAGGCCTATCTGTTCAAGGACGGAAAACTGGTCTGGCGCGACTTGAGTGCATCGACAGACCAGCAAGCTGCGGATGTGCTCAAGGTGATCGCATCCCTGAAGTAAACGGGCTGAGCGCCGTTCTACAGCGGCTCGGATCCACGCCGGCGTTTCTCGAAGAGCAGGGTTTCGCGATATCCTGCGATCCGGGCGGTTTCGACAGCCCGGCTGATGTCCCTGCCGACTTCTGCCGGTGAGTGTGCATCCGAAGAAATGACCAGCGGGATTCCGGCGGAGCAGGCGAGTTCGAGGAAATCAGGGGAAGGATAAGCCTCCGCACAGGGTTTGTGCCAACCAGCGGTGTTGAGTTCAATGGCGCAACCGGATGAGGCGATGGCATCGATGACAGGCTCGTAGAACCGGTGCAGGTCCCCCTGCGGTCGATGGGAGAATTTTTTCACGAGATCCGGGTGGCCGAGGATGTCAAAAAGTCCACTTTCCGCCATGCGCGAGTATGTCTGCCAGTAGCGGGTCCAGACTTCATCCACATCGGATGCGGCCCATTTCCCGAGCCACTTCGGGTTGTCGAAGTCCCAGTCGCCGAGGTAGTGAACGGACCCGATGAGGTAGTCCCAATCGTGACGGGAGGCAAGGGTATCGATCCAGGGCTCACAGCCATCCAGCCAATCGCATTCCAGTCCGCAGCGGATCGGAATGCGGCCTGCGGCGTGCTGGCGGGCCTGTTCGATCCACTGGAGGTAATCGGGCATCTCGGCATCAAGCATGCGCCAATCGTCGAAGGGCTCGGGGATCTGCGGGGCATGATCCGAGATGCCGTATTCGGAGAGTCCCGCGGCGATGGCTGCATCCACGAATGCTTCCGGCGAGCCTTCGGCATGGCGGCAGAGCGGCGTATGGGTATGGTAGTTCGCAGGCATGAAACTTTGCAGGATGAATCGGATTGAACCCGGTCCGCACGGCATACTACAGTCCCGGCACGGTGCCAAGCGCCGCAGCCTCCATGTCTGATTTACCCACAGAAACCCCGGCCCGGAACGACGTTGTCCAACATCTTCTCGATCACCTGCGCAGGCATCCGAAGCGCGTGGTGTTCACCGAGGGAGAAGACCTGCGGGTGATCCGGGCGGCGGCTCGCTTGGTGGAGGAGCAGGTGGTTGCGCCGATTCTGCTTGGAAACAGGGAGAAGATCCGCGGCATGGCGCAAGAGGCGGGGATCCCGATGAAGTTCATCCACATCATTGATCCGCCCAAGGCATCGGACTTCCGTCTTTTCTGCCAGAGGGTGGAAAACATGGATCGTTACCGGAGCCGGCAGCTGGGAAACCCCGAGGAAATCGTGGCGCGTCCCCATTACTTCGGAGCCTTGATGGTTCAGTATGGCCAGGCGGATGCGGTGCTTGGAGGCAACCAGGCGATGCCGGCTGCGTATTTCCGGGCTTTGCTGCACATGATCAAGCCGCTGCCGCATGTACCGAAGATATTCGGGGCATCGGTGATGATTGCGCCCCATTTGAAGCATTTGGGGAGCAGCGGCATCCTGTTGCTGGCGGACACGGCGTTGATTCCGAATCCCGAGGTGGAGGATCTCGCGGCGATCGCTTTGGAGACAGGGAAGCTGGCCCATCATTTTCTGGGTCGCAAGCCGCTGGTGGCGATGCTCAGCCACTCGACCAAGGGAAGCGCGGGCACCCCGGATGCGCGGCGCATGGCGGCTGCGGCCGCGCTGGCCCAGGCCTCGGCGCTGAAGGACTTTCTGGACATCGATATTGAAGGCGAATTGCAGGCGGATGTGGCGCTGGATGCCGAGGCGGCCGAAGTGAAGCTCCCGGGAGCGGGCACGCGTCCGACGGCTGACGTATTGGTCTTTCCGAACCTGGATGCGGCGCACATTTCGCTGAAGCTGCTCCAGCATGTGGCGGGGGCACAGACCTATGGACAGCTGATCATGGGCCTGGCCCGACCTGCCGCGCAGGTATCGCGTGCGGCTTCCGAGCAGACGATTTTCGGCACGGCTGCGGCGATCGCTGTGGAGGCGATCAAGTATCACCAGCTCTATCCGAACGCGGATTTCTAACCAAAGATGCGGGCATCGCATTCTCCGATGCCCGCGGTGGGTCGGAGTCAGGGAGTCTCCGGCATTTCGATGGTGACGATGACCGGCCAGTGGTCGCTGGTATCTTCGGCAACGGGCAGCAGTTTGGCCACGCTGGTTTTCACGCCCTTGACGAGGATGTGATCGAAGGTGGTGGGTGGGAACTTGTCATTGCCGCGCCAGCTCTGCCGTTGTTCGCGGGGAGTATCGCCCCAGGCATTGGTTAGGCCGGCCTTGCCGAGGATTTCGAGGGCATGATCGGGAAACTGCCCATCCTGGTTCGTATTGAAATCGCCGGCGACGATCACGCCGCGGACACGATCCTTGAAGACGAGGCGTTCCATCAGGGCGATGTGTTGGACCAGCTGGTTGGCGGACTCGTTGCGGAGGCGGGTGTTTGCCTCTTCCTCGCGTTTGTCATCACCGCGGTTGCTTTTGAGGTGCACGCCGTAAACGAGGAGGACGCCGCGTTCCGGGGCGGGCATCTTGATGGCGGCGAGGCTGAACCCGCGGGGCAGGTCGGCGGGAGCGGGAGTCCAGGGTTCCGCCCAGGCGGCCTCGACGGGCACTTTGGATGCCACGGCGATTTGCTGGGGCCAGAGCTCCCCGGTTTCCTGATCGCGAAATGCGGAGACCACTGCGGGTTTGAGGGCTGGATCGGGTTCGCAAAGCGTGGCGAAGCCGTGCCAATCGCGGATTTCCTGGGCGACGAGGAGGTCGGGTTTTTCCGCGGAGATCACGGCCTGGCAGGCTTTGATGTGGGCGACCATCTCGGCGGAGTTGGCAAAGGTTTTGCGGCCTGGGAACCACTCCGCATTCCAGCACATGAGCTTGAGTGGGGCGGCGGAGGCGAGAGTGGCGAAGCACGAGGAAAGAAGGGCGGCGAGCAGGACGGGTTTCATGGACGGAGGGGAAAATGACGGATCGGGTTCCGTGCCAGCAGGACGGGGACCAAAGTGCCGAAAAGTGTTGTTACCGGGCTTCCTCAGGCGAGTGCCGGGGCGATGAGCTTGGCGGGTTCCACGCCGGTGAGTTTCTGATCGAGGCCGCGGTAGGGATAGGTGAGCCGGTGGTGATCGATGCCCAGCTGGTTGAGCATCGTCGCATTGAGGTCGCGGATGTGGAAGGGGTCCTTGGTGATGTTCCAGCAGAAGTCATCGGTCTCGCCGACGGCGCTGCCGCCCTTGATTCCGGCACCGGCCATCCAGATGGAGAAGCAACGGCCGTGGTGATCGCGGCCGGCGACGGCGGAGCCGAGCGCGCCTTGGGAGTAAACGGTGCGGCCGAACTCGCCGCCCCAGAGGACGAGCGTGTCTTCAAGCAGACCGCGGCGTTTCAAGTCGGTGATGAGTGCGGCGGAAGGTTGGTCCGTATCCCGGCACTGGTTGGGAAGTTGGCGGGTGATGGCGATGTGCTGGTCCCAGCCCCGGTGGAAGAGCTGGATGAAACGCACGCCACGCTCGGCGAGGCGGCGGGCGAGCAGGCAGTTGGAGGCGTAGGTTCCGGGTTTGCGGGACTCCGGGCCGTAGAGTTCGAAGGTTTCCTGGGATTCACCGGAAAGGTCGGTGAGTTCGGGAACGGAGGCCTGCATGCGGAAGGCCATTTCGTATCCGTGGATGCGGGCGAGGGTTTCCGGGTCGCCCACTTCGTCAGCGAAGCGTTGGTTGAGTTTCTCGAGGTCGTCGAGTTGGGCGCGGCGTTGCTCGCGGCTGACCCCGGGAGGGTTGTCCAGGTAGAGCACGGGATCGGCACCGGCGCGGAGGATGACGCCCTGATGCTGGGAGGGCAGGAATCCGCTGCCCCAGAGGCGGGAGAAGATCGGTTGGTCCGGGTTTTTGCCGGTGCCTTGGGAGATCAGGACCATGTAGGCCGGCAGGTTGGCGTTCTCCGTGCCGAGGCCGTAGCTGACCCATGCGCCTGCGGAGGCGTTTCCGAGCTGCATGGAACCGGTGTTGATGAGCGTGATGGCGGGATCATGGTTGATCGCCTCGGTGTGCATGGAGCGGATCACGCAGATCTCGCCGGCGATTTTCTGGGTATAGGGCAACAAATCCGAGATCCAGACACCGGCGGGGCCGCAGCGCTTGCCGGGGGCGATGGGACGCACGACCGGGAAGGAGGACTGGCCGGAGGTCATGCCGGTGACGCGTTGTCCGCCGCGGACGGAGTCCGGGAGATTGGAGCCGTGAAGTTTCTCGAGGGCGTCCTTGCCATCGAAGAGGTCGACATGGGAGGGCCCACCGGATTGGAAGAGGTAGATGACGCGTTTGGCCTTGGGGGCGATGCTGCGGAAGGCGGCCATGTCCGCGGCATCCGGCTGGGTACCGCTGGCGGCCCGGGCAAGGGCGGGCAGCAGCATTGAAGAGAGTGCGACGTGGCCGAGGCCGTTGGCGGCTTTTCCAAGAAACGCGCGGCGGGAGAAAACGAGTGGGTTCATGGCAAGGGACTGGCGTTCACCGGCGGGTGATGGTTTCTGATAGATTGAGAAGGGTGGCGGCGACCTGCGTCCATGCCGCGTGCTCCACGGCGGGGATGGACGGGGGCCGTGGAGTCTCGCCGATCGAAAGCAGCTCGCCGGCGGCGGCGGGATCGGCTTGGTAGCGGTTTCTTTCGCGCTTGAGTGCGGCATCGAGGATGGCGGCCTCGTCGGGCACCGGGAGACGGGAGGTGACCGCCTCGAAGGCCGCGCGGAGACGCTCGGCATCGGAGGGATGGGATGCGAGGAGCACGGTGGCGGCGAGCGAGCGAGCGGCCTCGACAAACTGGGTGTCGTTCAGCGTGACCAGGGCCTGGAGCGGGGTATTGGTGGAGGTCCGGCCGATCGAGCAGATCTCGCGATTGGGAGCATCGAACACCGACAGGTTCACGGGTGGAAGAGTGCGCTTCCAGTAGGTGTAGAGCGAGCGGCGGTGGAGTTTCTCGCCGTGGTCCTGCACGAACGTCTGCGAGGTGGCGGGGCTGGAGCCGTAGTGGGAGACCTGGCGCCAGAGGTCGCCGGGCTGATAGGGTTTCACGCTGGGGCCGCCAAGTCGCTCGGCGAGCAGGCCTGCGACAAACAAGGCCTGGTCGCGCACCTGTTCGGCAGAAAGGCGGAAGCGCGGGCCGCGGGCAAGCAGTTCGTTGCGGGGATCGCGCTTGAGAAGCTCCGGGGAGGCATCCGACGACTGGCGGTAAGTGCGCGAGGTGAGGATCATGCGGATGAGGTGTTTCCGGTCCCAACCCTTTTCGCGGAAATCGGTGGCAAGCCAATCCAACAACTCGGGGTGCGAAGGCCACTGGCCCTGCGATCCGAAGTCGGCCGAGGAGGCCGAGAGTCCGCGGCCGAAGAAGTGTTCCCAGATGCGGTTGATGGCGACGCGGCTGGTGAGCGGGTGATCGGGGCGGACCATCCAGAGGGCGAGGTCGAGTCGATTGGCTGGGCGGTCCTTGAAAGAGCCTGAAGCTTTATCGAACGATGGATCGAGCGAAAGCGGCGGCAGTGCTTCCGGAGATCCCGGGGAAACCTCTTCCTTGGGCGACGAATAGACGCCGCGGTCGAGGATGTGGGTTTTCCGAGGTTTGGCGGAGGTGTTCATGACCAGCACGGGGTGCTTGGCGGTGAGCATGGAGAGGCGTTCCTGAAGATTGTCGACGCGGGAACGATCCGCGGCTTTCTCCGGTGCGATCCGTTGAAAATAGGCTTGGAGGGCGGCTGCCTGCTCGGGAGTGCGGGTGGCGGCCTCGGTGAGGAGAATGGCCGTGATGTCCTCCGGGTCACGGGCTCCGTCATCCTCGCCGACGAAGCCGAAGATCCGGAACGATGCGGGTGAAGTGTTGGCCCCGAAATTGAAGAGCAGTTCCGTGGTGAGATACGGTGTGGCGGACGACTGAAGCGGCGCCTCAAAAGTGAGCGTGAGGTGCTCGGGCCCCGCGGCTCCGGTGCGTGGTGCCCAACCGACGAGTGGGTCGGAATTGAGCACGTTCCAGACATCGTGGCCCGGCTGCACGGAACTCGCGCTCAGGCGGGTGATCGGCAGGATGGCGTTGAGGTCGACGTTTCCAGCGGCGAAGGTGGAGACCGACGAGGTGATGGTTCCGAGGTGGAAGTTCCCTTCAAGGCCCTTGGCGGAGCCGAAGCCGAGCTTGCCCTTCGACGCGGGGGTGGCCGAGAAAACCACCCGGATGCCACGCAGTGGAGGACCGGCGGCCGGGAGCCGCATCAGCACGTTGTAGGCGGAGAAATCCCCGCCGGCGATGGAGACCGTGTGATCCTCACCGATGCGGATGCGATCCGGGGAGCCGTTGGGTGCGGTGGCGGAGAGAACTTCCAGCGGAACCAGCGAGAAACCGCGTCCACGATTCGCCAGATCGGCGCGGCGATCGGCATCCCAGCGTTGCTGGGCCTCGGGCAGAGGAGCCGCCAGGGCGGTGCGGGCGGCCTCCAGTTCCCGGCGCACGGTTTCCGCCTCCGTGGCGGTGGCGAGGCAGGATGAGGCCTTGATCGAGGGACGGGCGTTTTGTCCGGCGTTGCCATCGAGCCCGGCATCGTCGAGCGTGTTGAAGAAAGCGAAGAATCGGTAATAGTCGCGTTGGGAGATCGGGTCGTATTTGTGATCGTGGCACTGGGCGCAGGCCATGGTGAGTCCGAGGAAGGCTTCGGAGGCGGTCTTGACCCGGTCGGCCGCGTAGTTGACCAGGTTTTCCTCGGGAATGGTGCCGCCTTCGTGGGTGATGGCGTGGTTGCGGTTGAATCCGGTGGCGACGATCTGCTGCTCGGTGGCCCCGGGAAGGAGATCGCCTGCGAGTTGATCGATCAGAAAACGGTCGTACGGCTGGTTGTCATTGAAGGACTTGATCACCCAGTCCCGCCAGAGCCACTGATGGCGGCCACCGTCGATCGAGTAGCCGTTGGTATCGGCATAGCGGGAGGCATCGAGCCATGCGACGGCGAAGTTCTCGCCGAAACGAGGCGAGGAGATCAGGCGTTCGACCATCGATTCGTAGGCATTCGGCGAGGTATCCTCAAGAAAGGCGCGGACCTCGGCCGGCGATGGCGGCAGCCCCGTGAGATCGTGGAAAACGCGGCGGATGAGCGTGCGGCGGTCCGCCTCGGGGGAAAATCCGAGTTTTTCGGCGGCGAGGCGAGCAGCAACAAAACGATCGACCGGATGTTCGCCCGCGGAGGGGATGTCCGGAACAGGAGCCTTGGCGGGAGTCTGGAAAGCCCAGTGCCCTTCATACACGGCACCTTCACGGATCCATTGGGTGAGCACCTCCACATCGCGCGAAGTGAAGGTCATGTGGGCCTCGGGCGGGGGCATCACGTCATCGGGATCCGTGCTGCGGATGCGCCGGATGATTTCGGACTCCTCGGGTTTTCCCGGAACGATGGCGGGCTTTCCGGATTCACCGCCCTTCAGGGCAAGGTCGCGGAGGTCGAGCCGGAGCTTTCCCTTCACCGCAGCGGCATCCGGGCCGTGGCAGGTGAAGCAGGTCTTCGAGAGCACCGGCCGGACGTCCTTGTTGAACGCAAGCTCCCCCGCCCCGGCGGCGGGGAGGGCGAGCAGAATGGGTAGAATACGGAGGCTCCGGATCATGGGTTGTTTCAAGCCGACCATAACGCAGAAAAACGGGGCCTTGTGTCTGAAAAATCACCCTGATTCTCCCGAAATTACGGGAACATGCCTCAAAGGCGGTAGGCGTGGCGGTTTCTGAGCACGTGCTCGAAGGCGGGCTCGGGCTGGCAAAGGCGGTTGACGAGGTCGTCCCAAATCTCCCGGCCCTTGAGGATTTCCACCTCGATGCGGAGAAAATACACCGGTACGTCGATGGAGCTCGGCCGCGGGAAGCGGACCGCATCCTTTTCCGTGGTCAGGATCAGCTGCATGTCCCGCTCGACGCAGCGCTGCATGAATTTGTCCACATCCTTGCGGGAGAAACGGTAGTGGTCGGAAAATCGACGGGTGATCTCGACCCTGGCACCGAGTTTGCGGAGCGATCCCTCGAAGGCCTCGGGGACGGCGATGGCGCTGATGGCCCCCACCCATTTGTCCTTGAGGAACTCCAGCGGTTTGCGCTCGCGGGTGAAGACATCCTCGAGGTGGATGGGGCCGTGGGTGGTCTCGATGATATCGGCGGTTTTATTGTAGCGGCGGATGCGTTCGATGAGAGCTTCATTCGATGAGCCATCGCATTTCGTGAGGAGGATGTAGCTCGCGCGACGAAGGTTCTTGGGCGGCTCGCGGAGGGTGCCGCGCGGCAACAGGGCCTCCGTGCCGAAGGGGGCACCCGCGTCGATGAGCACGATGTCGATGCCGTGGGCGAGGTCGAGATACTGCATGCCATCGTCCAGGAGAAGGAGGTCCGCCTCGAGGTGCTCCACGGCGAAACGACCGCCCTTGACACGGTCCTTGTCGACGATGACCGACACGCCGTCGAGGTTGCGGGCGAGCATGAAGGGCTCGTCACCGGCGTATTTCGAATCCAGCATCAGGGCGGATCCGGTGGAGACCACCTTGGGCATGCGGTCGCCTGGAATCGGCTTGTTGGCGGCATCCCGCCACCGTTGCGGGCGGTCGAGCCGGCGGCTTTTGTAGCCTCGGGAAAGGATGGCGACGTGGCGGCCGCGATCGCGGAGCGAGCGTGCGAGCAGCTCGACGACCGGAGTTTTGCCGGTGCCGCCGACGGTGATGTTGCCGATCGCGACGACCCGGGTGCCGAGGTGGTGCTGGGGTTTCCAGCCGCTGCGGTAGCGCCAGAGCCGCAGTTGCACGAGCAAGCGGAACACCCCGGAGAGCGCCCGCATCAGGAAGCGCATCAATGCGGCGCGGAAACCCTTGGCGCGGCCGAAGATCACATCGGCCCCCCAGCGTTCGATTTCCTGCAGCCATTCCTTCATGCTCCGGGCAAGCCTGTCCCGCAGGACCGAGAACTAGCAAGCGGGAAACCCGGACGCCGATTCCGGCGCAGGTGACCACGCTGGGGCTCAGGCGAGATCCTTCTGATAGAAGACCTTGATGTATTTCATCCCGCGTTGCTCGTCGAAGCCCTTTTCAAGAACCGCATCCGGTTTGTCCACGACCTTCGGGCGCAGGCGGATCTCCACTCCGGTATCGAGGCGCATCACGGATTTCATGAGTTTCTTCGCCTTGGATACATCGCGCTTCGAGATATCAAACTCATCGGTGATTCGGACGCCCTCCTCCTCCTCGATGCGCCGGCGCTCCTCCGCGAAGGCACGGCGGGCCTCGGGGGTGCGGAGCGCCTGTTCCTCGAATTCCTGCAACGAAAAGGTCTTCCTTCCATCGAAGAACGAGAGAGCCTCGCGGGCGGCCACATTGGTGTTCCAAGGCGGCGTGTCCTCGTCAGCGGCGGACTGCGGTTCGGATTCCGGGGCGGTGGAAGTGACGGCGGCCACAGCCATCTCGGCCACCCGCTTGCTGAGCATGGCGGCGTCCGGGATGGGCTGCACGGCAAGGAAATCCCTCACCCAGAACCGGGATTCCGAACCCGCGCGGTCGAAAGTGAGGACGTAGTATCCCTTGTGCGGCATGTGATCCAGAATGAGGCAGCCCTTGTCGATCTTCTCGGGGTTGATGCCATGCTCGGTGGAGAGCTGGAGATCGCCATCGCGGGCCGAAATGCTGAGAAACGGGGTGACGCTCTCGGATTTCAGGATGCAGAGCGCCCGTTTCTCCTCGCCCTCGACCAGGATTCCCTCGATCAGCGAGACGCAGAGGTCGCCGGATTTGATGTTGGGATGGACCGACTTCGAATGCAGCCGGGCCGCGATTCCGGCGCCGTTTTCCAGCAGCGAGTCCACGTTTCCGAAGATCGCGGAGGTGAGGGAGTTCATCTCGTGCTTCTCCAGCGAGGTGTGGTGATGAAACCTCTGGCCGGCCAGCGAGCGGAACGGCTTGAGGAAGATGGATGAGAGCGTGGCCTGGTCCGGCTCATCCACGCGGAAGACATGTTTGGACGTTTGCAGGGATTCCTCGCGGGAGGGATTCCCCACCTTGGCAAGCACCAGCCCGGCGATGCGGGCTCCTTCGAAATTCAGCTTCAGGATCACCCCGCGGAAGTATCGGGCGCGGGCCCGCTTGGAAACCGCAAACTCAGTTTGTTAGAGAGGCAGGTCGTAGCTGCGCCCCCCCACCCCTTCATACCAGCGGAGGTAGGCCAGGTTCACCATCGAATATCCGCCGGGAGTGGGATAATTGCCGGTGAAATACCAGTCGCCACAGTCGCCCTTGATCGAGGCATGGAGGTTCTCGATGGTTTGGAAGATGACCTCCACCACGCCATCCCATTCGATGTTCTCCGGATAGACCATGCGGCTGATTTCCGCGGAGATCTCCTCGTCGCTGAAAGCCTGATAGACCTGCTGCACGCAGTTGCGACGCTCGGCGGAGGGTTTCGCAAGTTCGGCGCGGCAGTCGTCATACACTTGATCGAGCAGGGCCTGGCGACCCGCGCGGCGGTGAAGGGCGACGGCGGCTTGGAAAGCGATGAATTTGCCGAGTTCCGACATATCGATGCCGTAACAATCCGGATAGCGGATCTGCGGGGCGGTCGAGCAGACAACGATCTTCGACGGCCGGGTGCGGGCGAGGATCTTGAGGATGGACTGCTTGAGGGTGGTGCCGCGGACGATGGAATCATCGAGGGCGACGAGGAAATCTCCGGGTTTCACCACGCCGTAGGTGATGTCGTAGACGTGGGAGACAAGCTGGTCGCGGCCCTTTTCCTGGGAAATGAAGGTGCGCAGCTTGATGTCCTTGTGGGCGACCTTTTCACCCTTCGGCCAATTGCGGAGGATGAGGTCATCGACCAGATCCGGGGTCAGGGTGCCATCGGCGGAGGCCTGGAGGATGGCGGAACGCACCTGCTGGCGGCGGAACATCCGGAGACCGTCCATGAGTCCGTGATAGGCGGTCTCGGCGGTGTTGGGGATGAAGGAAAACACGGTTTTTTCAAACTGGCCGTCGATGGAATCGACCACCTGCGGGACCAGCGCGGCTCCCATCGCCTTGCGTTCCCGGTAGATTTGCGGATCGTTGCCGCGGGAGAAATAGATTTTCTCGAACGAGCAGGGGGTGAAGCGCTGCGGCGGGGCGAAGGCGGAGTCGGAAATGGTGCCATCGGACTTGATGGAAATCATCGAACCGGGATCCACGGCCTTGACCTGCTCAGCCTCGGCTTCGAACACGGTCATCAGGGGCACCCTTTCGGAGGCGAAGGCCACCACCTCATCGGTCACCAGCATGTAGCAGGGCCGGATGCCGCGGGGGTCGCGCATGACGAACATGTCGCCGTTTCCGATCACACCGCAAATCGCATAGCCGCCATCCCAGGCCGCTGCGGATTCGGCAACAAGCCGGGGCACATCAAGCGCCGCAGAGATCTTGTCCGGCATCTCCTCACCCGGCACGCCCTCATCGCGCAGGTGGCGGTAGAGGTCGGTGTGGGCCTCATCGAGATGGTAGCCGATTTCCTCAAGGACCGTCTGGGTATCCGTGCCGAAGACGGGGTGCTGGCCGCGCTGGATGAGCACGTCGTTGAGTTCGGAGGCGTTGGTCATGTTGAAGTTGCCCATGACCATGAGCGTCCGCGTCGGCCAGTTGCTGCGGCGGAGGTAGGGGTGGCAGGAACCTTCGTCGAACTCGCCGGAGGTGCCGTAGCGCAGGTGCCCGACGAGGATCTCGCCGCCGAAGTCGAAGTTGCGCTTCACACTTTCGGGGTTCTTGTGATCCATCATGCCTTTGCGGGACATTTTGAAGAAACTCTTGATCTCCTTGCGGAAAATCTCGGCGAGGGCGTCCTTTTCAATACCGCGGCGGCGGTGGACGTAGGGCAGACCGATGGGCATGTTGAGCTTCACACAGCCGATGCCGGTGCCGTCCTGACCGCGGTTGTGCTGCTTTTCCATGAGCAGGAAAAGCTTGTTGAGACCCCAGAGGCAGGTCCCGTAGCGGTCGTAATAGTAGGCGAGTGGCTTGCGGAGCCGCACCGCCGCGATCCCGCATTCGTGTTTGAGGAAATCGCTCATGCTGGGTGCTTGGCTGGATTCATTCGCCGATCACACGGACACGGACGCCTTCCTGGGGAACCATGCGGCCGATCACGGTGCCTCCCGGACCCGCCTGGAGAGCGGAGGGCACATCCGCTTCGGAAACAATGGCCACCCAACCGATGCCCATGTTGAAGGTGTGGAAGCGGTCTTCGGCATCGACGTGGGCGAAAAGCTTGTCGGCTCCCGGCATTTCCCAGCGCGGGATTTCGAGGTCCGCCCCCATGCCCCGGAACAGCCTCTCCAGATTCTCCGGAAGTCCACCACCGGTAATGTGGGCCATGGCTTTCGGACGAACGCCGGATTTCTTCAAGGCTCCAACGACATCATGATACAAGCGGGTCGGCTTCAACCACGCTGCCAGCTCCTCCTCGGATACCTCGCCGGGAAACTCGCGGAGAACGCGGCGAACCAGCGACCATCCGTTGGCATGAATGCTGTCGGATGCATAGCCGACCAGCACATCCCCGACCGCAACCGTCGTGGGGTCGATCAAATCCTCCTTCTCGGCGCAGCCGATGCAGAACCCGGAAAGCTCGACCACATCTGCCGGAACAATCCCGGGCATTTCGGCGGTTTCTCCGCCAGCCAGGATGCAGTCGCAATCCTCCAGGTAGTCCGCCATCCCGGAGATCAGGCGGGTGATCTTCGCATCATCCAAGGCGGCAATACCGATGTAATCCAGGAAAAGCAGCGGATCTCCGCCAGTGGTGAGGATGTCATTGACGCTCATCGCCACCAGGTCCTTGCCGGCCGTTTCGAGCATGTCCCTTTCCAAGAGGAGCTCGAGTTTCGTGCCCACGCCGTCGCATCCGGTCATGATCACCGGGTTCTTGTAAGCGCTCAGATCGTAACAGGCTGCGAACAACCCGAAGGCTCCCCACAGCTTCCGATTCTTCTGGGTGCGCCTCACGTGCGATTTGAAGTCCCCCACGAGGGCCGCCGCCTTGCGCGTGTCCACGCCCGCCTGCTGGTAAGTCAGTTTTCCCGCCATATTCCGCTGGGGCGGTTCTACATGCCCGGTCCGACCCGTCACGAAGAAAAATCCCGCGCCGACGAATTGCCGGAAATCCCATCGGATTCCCTGAAAATCCGGCAATTTTTGGAGGCCATGGTAATATTTTCAAAAAACTCGACACGGTTTTATAGAAAATGTTCAAAAAAAGATTGCCAATCGGCTACGATTTTCTTAAACGTCAGAAAGATCAGCGATCCCGATATTTAATTTCTCTTGATTAATCGCCGATTTTCCCTAGAAACCGCAACGAAATTCCAGCCCTCAATCATGTCCCATCTTCATCCATCCATTCAACTCGACCCCGGTCTTGAGATTGGCTTTGGAACTCCCCTCGCAACCTTTGGGGAGGAAGTCACGCTGTCCGGAGGCACACATTTCCTTCTGGCCCGCAACGGCCGAGGGAAAACCACCCTCCTGCGGACCCTGGCCAAAACCCTCAAGCCGCTTTCCGGGAGCTTCCGCATGGAAGGTTTCGTCCAGTACCTGCCGGAGGACCTCCGTTTCGACGGGGAGATCACTCCCGCCATGGTGTTCCGGACCCTGGTCCCCAAGAGCCGGCTCTCCGAGGCCCTGGACCTCGCGGCGCGGATCGAACTCGACGTTCGCAAGCCTTACGGACGCCTTTCCACCGGCAACCGGCGCAAGACGAACCTGATCACGGCGGAACTTTCGGTTCAACCAAACCGCGGCAACATCCTGTTGCTCGATGAGCCCTTTTCCGGACTCGATGCCTTCGCCCGGCAGATCTTCGAAGACATGTGGAGGAAATCGTCCGCCAACGTCCTGCGGCTCGTGAGCTGCCACCCGGACTATGACTCCATGGAGATGCCGAGCGCCCTCATGATCGAAGGTGGCAAGGCCCGTCACCTGAACGGATGCAACCAGACCTGGAGTGAACTGAAAACCTTCCTGAACTGAGCCATGCGACTTTTCCGACTCACCATTGCCACGATTTTCCAGCGCAAGGCCTGGGCGATCTGCGCGTTTGCGGTGATCGCGCTGCCGTTTGCGCTGCCCATGATTTCGAGCGCCACCGAGAAACCCCTCCTCGCCCAGCCGGCGCGGATTCTCGCCGCTTGGAACACGCTCTGGATCTGCACGCTGCTTTGGGGCCTCTTCACCGCCGCCAAGGAAGGCGAGACCAACGCCCGCTCGGGAGTGGGCGAGTACTTCCTCACCACAGGAGTCTCCGCCACCCGCCAACTCTTTGAGATTTGGCTCGCCGTGTTCTGCTTCATCGCTCCGTTGACCCTCGCCACCGCACTCATCTGCCAGTTCGGCGCGACCCCGGCGGATCCAGCCGAGAAGTCCATGTGGTGGATCCTCAACGCTCAGTATGCCGGGCTCTTCCTTCTGGTGGTTTCCCCGCTCATCGCACTGGCCATCGCCATCGCCTCCCGTTTCGGAGGGATCGCGGGCTTTGCCATCACCTTGTTCCTCACACTCTACGGTCTCTACGGCGTGGGCTACCTCGACAACATGCTCAAGCAAGAGGAAAACGCCTTCCTTCAAGGCATCTGGATGTGCTCGCCCCAGTACCGCTTCGCCGATCTCACCCAGCGTCTTTATTTCAAAAGCGGTGCGTTGTCTGCCCAGACCTTCTGGACCATGACACTCTACTTTGCCGGGATCCTCGCCTTCTACACCGGACTCTCCCGGATGTTCTTCCGCACCAAGCTCTCTTGAACCGTTCCGCCATGTCACGCATCACCTCCAACGCAACGACAGCCGCCCTGATTGGCGCGGGCACGCTTGCGTGGGCGTTTGCTGGACGCCCACTTCTGGAGAATCAGGACCTCCTTTCTCCACCGAATCCACTCGGAATCAAGCGCAGCCCCTATGGCGAAGTCTTCGCCATGGCCATGCAAGGCCCGATCGATCAGGAATTTCATGCCGGCATGTTCGGCACCACTGGTCACCGCCACGCCGATGGCTCGACCTGCAACGACTGCGCCGGTGACGCCGAAAAAACAAATGCTTCGTCTCCATCCGACCGCACTCTCAGGCAGCGCTGGGTAGGCATGTTGGATTCACTGGCAGCCTCGTCCCAGGAAAGAACCAATCCCAAACCGGCGGGCGAAGCCCTGAAGCGATATCTCCGGAGGCAGGCTGAGGACAAGCTCCGCTTTGCCTACCAACTCGACCCGGCTCACTACGCAAACTACAACTCCCTGCACTTCTTCATCACCGAGCCCGCCGTCGGCACCCGCCCGGAACTGACGCCGTCGGCAGCTAAGCTTGCGCAGGAAACCATCGATTACTGCCTCAAGCAGGACAACGATCCGAGACCGGCCCTCACCGCCGCATCAGCAGCGGGCAACGTACTCGACCTGATGTTCAGCGACAGGAGCCATCCATCGCCGAAATACACCACCGCGCAGATGCGCCAGTGCCTCGAACTGCTGGACCATTGCCTCGCCCGCTACGACCACCTAGCACGCCAATGGGACGAATCGAAAAACTGGGATCTGCTCTCCCCGATGCGGATTGCGGAATGCCGCGAGCGTTACGATTTCATCACGAAAGTCCGTGAAGCCGCTGAGAAGACCATTCGCCGCTTCGAAGGAGAAACCCCGCCCGCCCCGAACTCACCGCAGGTCTTCAACTGACCCCACTTTCCCATGTCCGTCATTTCCTCAGTCATCGAACCACCTCCACTTCCGGGTTACGCCCCGGCAGCGGCTCCGGTGCGTTTCGCTCCTGGCATGACGGGCCGCGACCTCTTGGGCATCATCTTCCGGGTTTGCCGCGAACTTCGCGTGTCCGATATCCAAATGCGGGCCTCGCGCCCGGTTTACATCCATACCAACAAAGGTATGGAGAAGCTTGAGTTCCTCGGAATCCTCTCGCCCGCCCACATGGATGAGATTCTCAAGGAACTTATCTCCAACCGGGAAAGCGGAAGCCACGGCTTCGGCCAGCAGAACTCCGTGGAACAACGGGTCGATGAAAAGATCCGCCTCGCCATCGCGGATTTCTCCGAACGCCGCGTGGCGGACTTCTCCTGCGACGGTATCCCCATGGGAGACCATGGCGAACGTTCCGGCCGCCTCCGTATCCAGGCCCACTTGAGCTCTTCAGGACTTGGCGTCACCTGCCGCATCCTCAATGATTTCATCCCGGAACTGGAATCCCTCGGAATCGATCCCGACACCACGGAAACCCTGCGCCACTGCGTTTTGAAACGCGCCGGACTCTGCCTGGTCACCGGTCCCACCGGATCCGGAAAATCCACAACGCTTGCCTCGCTCATCGACTGGTGCCGCCGCAACCACCCGAAGCACATCGTAACGGTCGAGGACCCGATCGAATACCAGTATCCCGACGACATGGACGACCCGGAGTATCCCGGACGTCGCATCCCATCGCCCAGCATCGTCACCCAGCAGGAAGTCGGAAGGGACCTCCACTCCTACAGACAAGGTCTCAAGGATGTCCTGCGCAAGGCTCCTCACATCATTCTTCTCGGTGAGATCCGCGATCGGGAGGCGATGGAGACCTGCATGGAGGCTGCACAGACCGGCCACTTGGTTCTCTCCACCCTCCACACCACCGGTGCCGTCAAAACCATCGGCCGGATTCTCGAACTCTACCCGAAGGAATCCCATTCCTCGATCCTCAGCCGCCTCTCGGAAATCCTCATCTTCATCCACTCCCAGGGCCTGCTCAACGGCGTCCAGCGCCGCGTTCTCACCTACGAATTCCTTCAAAACAACGATGACGCCGTTTCCAGCGCGATCGCAAACTACGACGGCGGCGCACGCTCGCTGGAAGACGTCATCCGCCGCGCCGGCAACATCGAGTGGGATTCCAACCTCCGCCGCCTGCTCAACCGCGGGCTCATCACTCCCGACACCTTCATCAATGCCCGCATGAACAAAAACGACGACGGCATCTGACACACTCTCCGGGTTCTCCGCCCACGTCCGAAGACCTCAGAAACTTCGAGCGGAAAACGGGGCACCCAATCCGACAAAACAACACACCCGATAGTAACAAAATAGAAAAACACACTATGAAACTGAACAACACCCTGACCATGAAGCGCAAAGCCGGTATGACCCTCCTCGAACTGACGGTCGTCATCCTCGTTTTGCTCTCCCTCATCTCGATCCTCTTCGTCGGCGCCCGCGCTTGGAAGAAGGGTTCTGACCGTTCCGCCAACATCATGAACATCCGCAACGTGCAACAAGCCGTCCGCGGACATCAGAACACCCGCGGTCTGAATGCCGGCGACACGCTTGCTTCCAGCACCATCTTCGGCAACGACGGCTACCTCAAGGAGCCGAAGTCCCCGCTTGGCGGCACCTACACCTACACCGGCACCGTGCCCGCCACTGGCGTGCTCTACATCAGCAACCCCGCTGTTGACGGAGCCGACTACTGGTACACCACCACCGAAGCTGCTGACAAGCTCTCCGACTGGTAATCGGTCCACCGGTTCGCACTGACCGCGAACCCAAGAACCATCCACGGCCCGCCTGCTCCGTCGGGCGGGCCGTCATCCCTTCCCCCTCCCGCATCTCACCCCGGAGCCCCCGATCCGCCATGCACCCTTGCCCTTCAGTCCCTTGCCTACGTTCCAACATCCGGCATCCCTCAATGCCTTCCAGCAGTTCAGACAGGCCTGTTCCATTCTCAGGAACACGTCCCGGGCGACCAATCCCGCTTGGTATCAGGGCGCGCTAGAACTCGGATTCCAGCTGCACATCCGTGCAGACGGTGCCCAACTGTCTTCATTTTACTTCGACCGCAAGAAGAACCTGTGGTCCGCAGGACCCACCCTCATCGAAGAGCTTCTCGACGACGCGTCGAAGCTCGAAGGGTTCGTCACCGGCGTCCTGCGCCACGCGCGCTCCCAGGGAGCCACGTCCCTCGGAGTTGTGATCCATGTGGCGGATGAATTCGCCATCACCGAACTCAAGCAGGAGTTCGACAATCCCGCCGCTCTTCAAGACCTGAGGGACACTGCTTATCACGATCCCGGATCGATTCTCGAGGATTCCTCCATTTTCGCCGACCAAGCCTCCTGGCGAGTCATCCCCTACCCAGCCGCAGGAAGCGAGGTCATCGGAACAACCGTCACGATCAGCCGACGCTATTCCACGATTCTCACGCATTTCCGCCAAACCGGAGAAAAGGGCAACTTCCCGGTGATCACCCAGGCGGTCAGTGCCCCCCTCGTGGCCTTGATGGGACTCCCCCGAATCATCAAACCCACCGAAGGTCGTCCTTTCGTCGCCATCCTGCAATACCCATGGTTCACCGCCATGGCGTTCTTCAATGAACATGCGGATCTAAGACTGATCCGCACGCTGCAGCACCGGGGAATCCGCCGGGCCACCAATTTCCGCAACGCGCTCTCCACCACCTGCGCTTCTCTGGAAATCGTCGATCCCGATCTCTTTGTGATGCCGCTTGGGCAGGATGTGGATTCCACGCTTCTCGCGAACCTTCGTGTCACCTTCACCACCTCCCGGGTCGAGGAAGTCGAACAGCCCACCACCGATCCGATTCCGGCCTGGTGCCCGGAACCGTCGATTTCGGTCTCACCACCAAGCCCGGAAGGAACCCCGCTCGCAAGCCACACCTTCTCGGTGCTGGTCGACGAAAAATGGGCTCTCCAGGATTTTCTCCAGACTCCAAAGGAAGTCGTGGAGATCTATCCGAGCCGGTCGGAAATGAAGCTTCTGCGTGTCCTCCGTCTGGCACGGGTGGCTCTGGTGGCCGTAGCGATCCTCTGCTTCGCTTACTTTGCGTTCGGCATCATCGACCTGCTTCGCAGGCCGGAATGGTCGTTCGATCCTTCCCAAACCGACATCATCAAGACCCGTCTCGCCAAGCTGAACACAGAGAGGCAGAAATCCGAACATTGGAACAACCTTCTTGAAGACCGCTCCAAAGCCTGGAGCGCCATGGAGTCGCTTTCCCGCATGTTCTCCGAGTCCGGCGGAATGCTGGTCAAAACATACACGCACGGCATCAAACCGGACAGTACACCCGGCAAGGCAAAAATCGGATTCGTCAAGGAATGGAAAATCACCGGCTTCGCCCGGGATGAGGCCCTCGAGTATCTGAACACGCTCAACACCCGCGAAGGCATCAACGCCCACTTCAACGAGATCGCCCGCGTGACCGGCAACACCGCTTACAATCCGACGACCGGAAACCGCAACATCACGGTGAACGTCCGCACTCAGGAAAACAGTGGATTCAAACCGATACCGCCGGAAGAGACCACGGCCTCGGATGAAACCAGTTATCCCTTCACCTTTGATCTTTCGATCACCCAGCGATTCGAGTCGACAGACCCGATGGCCATCAACGTGCCCAAGGCACCCTGACCCTTATGCATCTCTATCGTCAAACGATCATCCTCTTCGGCCTTGCACTACCCGTCGTGGTTGCGGCGGCGGTGATTGGCGTAGGATTCGCCATTAAAAACCAGATGACTGCGTCGTTCGACAACAAGCAGAAGAACTACAAGACCTACGAACAAGGCCGCCTCAGCGGGCTTGAAATCGAGGCTCAGGTGACCAGGCAGCGCCAGCACCTCGAACGCTGGAACGAACAAATCGCCCAGGAGACCGCAAGCTCCGTAGCCACCAACCTGCGCGAAATCATCGAACAACTTCCCAGCAAGGAAATCCAGCAGACGGCTTTCGAGCGCCCGGGAAGTACCGGCGGATTCGGCACCGTCGTCGCCCAGAACTCCTCGCAAATCCGCATCGCCTTCCGCGGCACCTACAGGACGCTCCAGCGCGCTTTTCTCGAACTCGAATCCCGGATGCCGCGCCTGCAACTCCAAGACCTCAAAATGGATCCCATTGCCAACAACCCGGCTCTTCTCAACGTACAGGTCACCTACACGGTTTGGGAAAACTGAAGCAGCCCCGAGCAATCTCCGCCGAACTCCCCATGATGACAATCTTACGATCGAGACCGAATCCTGACGCAGCGGACCCGCGGCATTCCGGAAGCACGGGCTTTCGGCAGATCGCTCTCACCGCTGCAGCCGCAAGCCTGGTCGCGATCCTTGGCCTCGCATCGGCATCGGCGCAATCGGTCACCAGTTTCAAACCGGCGCAACCAGCCCAGACCACCAAGAAAGATAAAGTTCAGGAGCCCAAACCCAACACCCCTGCCCCCGCTTCCGCAGCAGCTCCGTCCGCAGCCGTGGCCACTCCGTCCCGCTACATCGGCGTGGCCGACCTTGAACCCTACGTGGCCGCGGTCACCGAAGTTCTGTCCATCCGGAAACGCGGCTCCGACCCCTTCGGCCAACTTCAGGATCCCGACGCCAAACCGGTGATCAAGACCAGCGTCGCCAAGACCACGAAGCGCATCGCCCCGGTCCAGAGCTTTCCGTTCTCCGACATCATCAACCGGATCAAGATCAACACGGTCATGCCCAAGGAGAAGAAGTTTCTCGTCGGCACTCGCTCCTTCATCGAAGGCGGCCACATGAACCTCGCATTCCGGACCAAAAACATCTCGGTGAGCATCGTCTCGGTCACTGCAAGTCAGATCGATCTCAAAAACCTCGAAACCGGTGAGACCGCCAGCATCAAGATCAATCTTCTTCCGGTCGGTATGACTCCCGGTACCGGCGGCATCACCGCTCCCGGCATGGTCAAGGACCAGCCCAACGCACCCATCGACATCGAATCTCCAGACGCCACCGCAGAATCCGCGCTCCAAACTCCCTGAAAGCCCCACGCTCATGAAAATCTTCAAAATTCTCCAGATCCCCGCATGCGCGCTGATGACAACGGGACTTCTGTTAGGCCAGAATCCCGCGGAAACCGTCATCGAGCCCCTGCCAGAAGCCCTTCCGGCACCCGCCACCGAAACCGTGGCCAACGTCACTCCCGCCGCTGTCGAGGAAGAACCCTCCGACCAGCCGCCGCCCGCCGATCTGATCGCCGATCCGGCGGGCAACATGAAGATTCCCGCCGACCTTCCAGCCGCTCCGCCCGCCGCACCTGCAGGAGCCCCGGGTGCAGCCCCCGCAGGCACGCCCTTTGCGCCCCTCGAACAACAGAAGCAGGAGATGCAGAAATCCGAAGAGGGATTCATCATCAAGGATGCAGCCCTGAACGACATCTTCCAGTATCTTGCGAAAGCCGCCGGCAGACAGTATTTCCACAACTCCAAGATCGTCGGACCGGACTACCTCGTCACCGGACACCTCAATGACGGCAACCCACTCCAGCAGATGGAGGAGCTCGCATTCATGTACGGCCTTTCCCTTCACACCAAGGGCAACACGATCTACGCGCTCACCCAGGCCCAGCTCAGCCAGCTTCCGTCGTCCGAGTTCCATTACCAACTCCGCTACCTCCGCCCCACGGACATGGAGCAGATCAAGGAACTGATCAAACCGCTGCTCAGCCCGGGCACGGGCATCGTCAACTTCGAGCCCAAGACCAACACCATCGTCATCATCGACACCACCCACCGTATTGAGCAGGCACGCCAGCTCCTCCATGGCATCGACCGCGCCAAAGGCCAGGTGATCGTCGAAACCAAGATCCTCCGCATCAACAGCACCGCCGCGGAACGCACCGGCGTCGATTGGACCAACTCACTGGGCAAGGACGGCACCAACCTCCGCGTGATCCGTGACCTCAACTCGATTTTCGGCCTCAACTCGCCGGTCACCGATGGAGCAGGAACCGCCGACAACCTGGTTCTGAGCCCCATGCAGCTCAATGGCGTGCTGAGGGCGCTCGCCGAAGGAGGACTCGCCAGCCAGGTCTCCAATCCGACCCTCATCACCGAGGACAACGAACAGGCCACGATCTCCGTGATCGACCGTGTGCCCATCATCACCACCACGAGCACCCAGGCCACATCCGGAGGCAATCCCACCGTCACCGAGGAAGTCCGCTACAAGATCGATTCGAGCGACAAGACCATCGACACGGACCCCGACAAGCATCGCGAAATCGGCATCTCACTCGTCGTCACTCCCACGGTTCTTCCCGACGGCACCGTCCGCATGAAGATGCGCCCGCGTTCCGCCCAGATCGTTCAGGAAATCGTCAGCATCACCGGCAACAAATACCCGCGTGTCACCGAGTCCATGGTCGAGTCCCTCGCCCGGGTGCCCGATGGACACTCGCTCGTGGTCGGCGGCTTCTACGGAGCGGCGGACAACAACAACGACAACAAGATTCCGCTCCTTGGAGACATGCCGATCCTGAACTTCTTCTTCAAAAGCAAGGAAGCCGTGAAGGAAAGAGCGAGTCTGGTGTTCATCGTGACTCCGAAGTCCTACGATCCGACCAACCGCGTCTCCAACAACGCAGCCAGCAGCCGGATCCGCGCGGCCACCTCGCTTGCCTGCGACGACCAGTGGGTCGACCCCGAGAATCCCGGCCCTGCCCACGAGCCAAACCTCCGCCGCTCGATCCGCGGACTTCAGCCGACACAGGCCCCGTACTATCCCCGGGTCGGCGAAGAAGTCTCTGCCCCCGCTCCACGCGCCACCACCTCGCCACGCTTCGCGAAAGGATCGCGCCGTTGAATCACCCCTCACTCAGCACCCCGATCCCGAATCAAGACCCCGGAAGGACCTCGACGATCGACATGCAGACCGCCACCCCATTTCTTGCTCCCCAGGAACCCGCGGCACAGCCCGCACCCGTGAGACCGCCCGTCGAGACACCCCGGGCGGGATCGGTCTGGGACTTTGCCGAGGAATGCCTGATGCAGACCGCCGCCCTCCTTCACGAGACGCGCAGCGCATCGGACCAGCAAATCCACCAGGGCATCGCGGTGGCAAGGGAATCGCACGCCACCGGAAGACCCGCGGACCTTCTGGAGATCCTCGCAAGGATCCAGGGACATGAGGAGGAACACATCGGTCGCGCCATCCTTGAGCTCGGCAACCGGATCGCCAGCGTGATGACCCCGAGCCCGCCGCTGATTCCATTCGGCGGCAAGCTCATCGCGCCGTCCGCCTTTTACGAGTCCTTCGACCAGAACCACAAGATCGCCAGGGCGCTTCTCTCACCTGTCCTGTATGCGGAGGACACCGATGCCATCGGCACCGCGTCCGCCAACCCTGTCGCGGCGGCCATTCTCGCCGAGGAAATCCGCACCAGCGTCTTCAAGCGCTTCGGCATCCGGCCGTTTGTCACCATCTCCCGACTCGATTACGAAAGCTGGGCCTTCCTCACACGCAAGCATTTCGAGCTATGATCGAATTCGACGGCATCACTTTCAACGACTTGATCAGTCGCCGCATCATGGGCGAACTGGCAGGTCACGATCCCAGTTACGCCGAACTTGCCCAGGATCAGGTACCTAACAGGGTCACCCGTTACAGTTTCATGGCGGCCGTGGCCAAGATCAACGGCCTGCCCTTCTTTCCGAAAGTGGCGGAGTTCTGCGATGCGAGCCTTCACGGTGCCTGCGACTCCACCGTCATGACCCGCGGTTTCTTCGCCCCGCTGTGCATGTCCGGGCAGGACAAACTGATCGTCGCGGTAGCCAACCCGTGGAGCCCGCTCGCCGAGGAATACCTCGCCCCGCGTTTCCCGGATCTGGAGATCGTCAAGATCGTCACCCTCGCCTCGGAAATCGCACGGGCGATCGAGTCCGTCGCCACCAACAACGGCCCCAGCCGCTCGGAACTGGAGGCCATCGATGTCGAGGATCTCGACGACGGCATCCATGACTTCGACGTCACCACCGACTATTCGGAGCCCATGGCCCAGTTGGTGGCGACGATCATGGCGGACTCCGTCAGGACCCGCGCATCCGACATCCACTTCAAGGTGGAAAAGGAAACCTTCTACTATGCTTTCCGTGTCGATGGCGACATCGGCGACAAGGTGGAGATCCCGATGAAGCTCAAGGACAGGCTCGATGCCTTCCTCCTGAACCTGATGAAGCTTCCCACCGAGATCCGGAACACCTCGCCCGGCATCTCCGGCCGCTTCACGATCTCCTACTTCCACCGCCCGATCGACGTCCGCTACGAACGCCACCGAACTTACCGCGGCTATCACGTCACGATGCGTCTGCTGGACAAGAGCAACATCAACGTGACCCTCGGCAAGGGAACCCTCGCGTTTGATGACGAGACGATGTTCGCTCTCAACAAGGTGATGAAGATCCCCGCCGGCATCATCGTCATGTCCGGCCCCACCGGTTCCGGAAAGTCCACAACCCTCAACGCCATCCTGCGCGAACTCAACCGCCCCGAGGTCAATATTCTCACCCTTGAGAACCCGGTCGAGGACGAGGTGCCCGGCATCACCCACTGCGACCTCAAAAGCGCCAAGGAGTTCAAACCCATGATCGCCTCGTTCATGCGGTCCGACCCGGACATCATTCTCATGGGTGAGGTTCGCGACCTGGAATCCGCCGAACTCGCCATTGAGGCGGCCGTCACCGGTCACAAGGTGCTGACCACCATCCACACCCCGCGTGCCTCGCAGATCATCGAGCGCTTCGAACAGCTTGGCATCGAACGCTGGAAGATCGCTCAAACGCTCAAAGCCGCCTGCGCGCAACGTCTGGTCAAACTGCTGTGCCCGTATTGCAAGGAGCCCTCCGTCGGCGTCAGTGAACTCGACCGCAAGACCTTCAGCCTCGACGAAAGCTGGGCGGACATCCCGATCTTTGTCGCCAAACAAGGCGGCTGCCAGGAGTGCCGGAACACCGGTTACAGCGGAAGAACCGCCATTCTGGAAATCATTCCGATCACGCCCAAGGTCTCCGACCTCCTTTCCAAGGGCCAGATGACCCCTTACGAGCTCGAGGTCAAGATCGCCGAGGAAGGCGTGCTTCCCAACCTGCGCCGCAGCGGTTTGAGGCTGCTGCGCGAGGGTAAAACCGACCTTGCCGCCGTCAGCAAGGTCATCGACATGACCTACACCGATGACTAGCGCCGCCGCCACAGCCAAGACCAGTCAGCCGACCGCCGCCGCCGATCCCGCGGCCAAGAAGGGCGCGGCCGCCGCGGAAAAGCCGAAGAAGATCAAGGAGTTCAGCAAGAAGGAACTCGTCGACATGTTCCGCGGGCTTGGATCGATGCTGCGCGCCCAGATCAACACGGCGGACGCCCTCAAGTATTACAGCCAAGGCCTTCCCAACAAGGGCATGGTCGACGCGCTCAACCGGATCCGCGAGGACATCGCCACCGGGGTCAACGTGCATGAGGCCTTCCGCCGCACCGGCCGCTTCAGCGAAACCATCGTCGGTCTGATTCAGGCGGGCTCGGATGCTGGCCAGTTGCACCACGCATTCCAATCACTGGCAGACCGTCTGAAAAGCGAACTCTATTTCCAGAAGCAGCTCAAGAAGGCGACCATCACACCGGGAGTGATCATCGCCGTTCTTTCCGGTGCCTTCATCGTTTCCCAGGTGAAGATCGTGCCCCAGGTCGAGGAAATGCTCAACGGCGTGGGAGCCAAGCCGGACGGCATGACGGCCATCGCCTTCAAGGTAAGCCATTTCACTCAAGCCACCTGGCCCGTATTCGTCATCGCGGTGATCTCCATCGCCGTGGTCATCAGCCAGTCCGCGCATGTCAGGAACCTCATCCTCGGTTTCACCATGTCCCGCTGGCGCCTGCTCCGGCTGCTGATCATGAGCCTGCGGCAAATGACCTTCATCTCAACCATCCGCCTGCTCCACTCCAACGGCATCAACCTCGCCAAGTCCATCCGGGTTTCCGCGAACAGCGTGAAGAACACACCGTTCTACAACGAACTCCGAACCGCGGCGGACAAATACGAACATTCGGGAGTGCCGCTCTCCACCGCCTTCGCGAAATACACCTCGGTGGATGCGCAGGTCACCCACATGCTGGCGATCGGTGAAAAGTCCGCCTCACTCGACGCCCAGTTGGAAATGCTGTCCGAGATGTACGAAGAGGACTCGCAGAACCACATGACGACCTTCACGGCCGCAATCAGTTTCCTGGTTCTCATCATCGCCGTCGCCCTGATCGCCGCGGTCTTCATCGGCACCTTCCTGCCCATCTTCCTGATGGGACCGAAGATGATGAACTCCGCCACCTGAGCCCGCCTGAACGAGAACCGGGGGAAACCCGTCAACCCACCACGTCCATGCAACTCACCCGATTCGACCGCTGGCTGCGCGAGAAGTTCGTGTATGAGACCCATATCAGAACCCTCCGCCCGCCGGAAAACCTGCCATCGGGCATTCGCGCGGAGGAACTGCCCGAGGTCCCGGGAATGCGTTACAAACACCTTTTCATCGCCGCCAGCAGCCGTGCAGCGGACGCATTGATCGGCCAACTGCGGGAGAACGGCCAGATGTACACTACCGAGGTGGTGGACCGGGACACCTGGTATGTCCCCTTCATTGCCCCGAAGGACAAATCGCTCACCTGGTGGCTCATCTCGGTGCTCGTGATCGCCGTGTTCTGCTTTTTCGTCCTTCTTTACCTGAAGGGCCTGGTCCAGGACCCGGAGTTCCGCCAGCAGTTCATGGAGGCCCTGAAGCTCTTCAGAAGCTGATTTCCATCTTCCCAAGACCAGCAAAAGCGTTTAATTGTCATCCGTCATGCGTGCGCACCTCCGATCAGAAAAAGCCAACCCGGGGTTCACGCTGTTGGAGATGTCGATGGTGATCCTCGTTCTGCTCTCGCTCATGGGCACCGGGCTCTTCGTCACCCGGAAATACGACCAGTGGAGACTGGGACGGGAGGCCTCCGAAGTCCTGCGCACGGTCTACTCCGCCCAGCGGATGTTTCTCGCGGACAACCCGACGCGGCTTGTCTCCAGCCTCACGGCGGCCGAACTCATTCCCTATCTTCCGAACAACGCCACGACGATGCCTACGGTCAGATCCCTGACCGGGACCAACCTGGGCATCATCGTCACCAGCTCTCCCCCCACCGTCAACGCCGGGTCGAACGTCGTGTACGACCCTTCAGGCAGCAACAAGGACTCCCTATGGGACGTGGGTGAATGATGATCCGAAAGCCGCTCATCGCCGCGATTCTTCTTTGCACCGCCCAGGCCATGGCGGGTGAGTTCAAGCACGTCGGCGACTTCCTGCTCAAGTCGCACTTCAAGCTTACCGGCGAGAAACAGACGCCAATCCCCATGAAGCCGCTGGTTTTCAGGGTCTTCACCGATGGTGTGAAGATCCGGGTGAGCGCCGAGGGAGATGAGGACTCGGCCACCACCTTTGAGATCTATCGCTCCGACGGCATCGGCCGCCAGAAATCCGGAGGGGGAGCCTTGGAGGTCATCCCGGGCCTTCAGGCCACCTCGCACACCGGCGGGGTCGTCCGCCACCTGCGGCTCACCCGCGAGTCGATGACGCTCACCACCTTTCCCGGAGTTTCGGACCAAACCATCGTCAGCCATGCTGTGGCCGCGGAACCGAGAAACCCGCAGCCCGCCACCACCGAGAGCAAGCCGCCTTCCCCATGAACCCCCTTCCCGCACCCAAAAGCCACGGGACAAAAACACCCGGCGAGGTCATGCCTTCGCTGCCGACTGTCCTTTCCCCGGAGCCAGGCCGATTCTCAAAGGCCAACCGCCGCGCCAACGGAAATCCGGTCCACCGGGTTTACCCCTGGCTGCTCTCGCTCAGCACCGGAGCCGCCGCCGTGTTCTGCCTGCTTTACATCACCAAGCCGGTCATCGTCCCCGCGTCCATCGCCAATCCCGGCATTTCGCTCTCGACCACGCCTCCTCCACCCTTGGCCAAAACACCGGAATCCAAAGCCAGCCTGCTTCCCAATGGAAACAGCCTGCCCGGCGAACCTGGCAGCGCCTCATCCAACAAACCGACTCCCGCCGATCCAAGGCGCATCCTGCCAACCTCACCGAGTCCATCGGCGTTCGAGGAGACCAATCTCCGGATCCAGCACGTGCTCACTGCGGAAGCCCCTGGCGGCCATCTCGACCGCATCGATCTTGACGTTCCCGTCCTCTATCAGAGCCGCAACCTGCGCTGGACAGCTCCGGAAGTCGACAAGGCACGTGAACTGCTGCTCCGCCTGATGGATCACCAGGAAAAGATGAGAAAACTCCGCGCCGAGGGCGTGGAACTCCTCGACTCCTGGAACTCGCTCGTCGGCGCATCCATTCCCGCGTCCGAGCTGCGTGCCGACAGCCCCACCCTTCCCGACAACCAATCCGATGCGGCCGATCTTCCGCGCCCGGCCGGACTGACGACCACCGATTCGATCGAAATCCAATCCTCCGGAAAATGAAAGCTCCCCTTCATCTCGCCGCCTTGCTGTGGATCGGCATCGCATCCGCAGGAGCCCAGAACGTGCCACCCGAGGCACCCGAGGAAGATCCCGTGCAACAGGCGATCCGCGAGTTCAACGATCGCGATCCCTCCAAGCCCAACGAGATCACCGTCGTTCTTGATCCCCCCTCGGAAACCGCGGGCCCACAGGCAGCCCCAGCCGAAACCCCAGCTCAGGAAAAAACCGGCGGCACTCCAGTCCTTGTCACAGGCCGTCCCCCGGACTCCGCCGCGGTGGATGACGCGACTACGGCGGCGGAAGCGCCCGTGGCCGAACCTCCGCCCCCTGCGGAACCGAAAAAGGGCCTCACCGTGCGTGTTGAGAAACTCCAGGCAGGCAGCGGCAAGGTCGATCCATCCAAGGTCAAACTGCTCGCGCCCTTCCCGGCCAAGCCGCTTTCCCAACCTCCCGCAGGCTGGAAGCTCCAACCATCCGAATCCGCCCCGCCCTTTGTCCGCGAGGTGGAATTGGCCCCCGGCCGCAAGATGACCCTCACCGTGAAACCCCAAGTCCTCGTTCCGGAGGTCGATGGCTCCACCTCCTTCAGCATCGCGGAGCCGGGTTACAATCCCGCGCTCGGATACCAGCAGGACGGCACCGTGGGTGCCGTCCTTTCCCGTTCAATCCGCGAACTGGACGACGACTCGAAAGCGCTTGGCATCGCCGTGGACAATCTTCAACAACTGCTCGTCTCCCTTCCCAAATCCGAGCCGCCATCCTCCGTCCCGCCATCCCCCTCCTCCTCTCCGGAGTCACCTGCCAACCCTCGCAAACGATGAAAGCTTCGACGATTCCCATCGCCAGCGCGATCGCCATCAGCGCCATGTCCACCGCCGCCCTCAGCCATTGGTGGTCGGTCCGGCAGTTTGCGGCCGCTGTGGATGCCGGGCTGCCGGTGACGCCGATCCACATTCCCTCGCTCATTCCGGAAAGGCAGACCCCGCCCGCCGAGATGGCCAAGACCCAAGCGGCAACCCCCACCCCGGCTCCCAAGCCTCAGGCTCCCGCGCTGGCCGCCTCAGACCTTCATCAAAAGGCATTCTACGAGGCCCTCATCCGGAAAATGGAAAACCTGCAGAACCAGAACCGCGACCTCCTCGATCAAGTGGCGGAGACCAACCGGGATCTGATGAAACTGGAGTTCCGCGTGGACACCCACTCCGAGCAGTTCCGGCCTCTGCCCGTCAGCGAGGACATCCCGATGACCCGTCTTGAGGACGATCCCGGAGTCCTTCCCCCACGCGCCGAGCCCGTGGAACTGCCCACTCAGGAATAAAAGCCGCGCTTCATCCGTCATAAGCCCATCATGCGGCCCTTCCTCGCCCTATTCGTCCTGACACTCGCTACCGCCCCTGCTGCGGAACCGGCTTGGAAATCCGAACTCACCTCTCCGGGCCCGGGTGCCTTTCCCAAGCTCGACCCATGTGTGCTCGACCTCCAACTGAGCTGGAAAGGCATGGTCGATTCCGGACGAATCCGGATGGAGTTCGCTCCCCGCGATGTTTCGAAACCAGGAGCAACCGTGGTCCGCTCCTCCGCACGCAGCCTTGGCGCGGCGGCGGCCCTTTTTCCCTACGAGAACCACTTCTGGTCGGAGATCGATCCGCTTTCCTTCCGCCCGAAGCTTTTCCGAGCCGTCGAGACCGACAAAAGCGAAACCGTCACCACCACCACGCGTCACTTTCCGGACCGGGTCGAATGCGCGGAAAGCACCCGTCTGACCTCCTCCGGCGTCGAGAAGAAGAAGGACCGGGTTTTCATGGCCTCACCCGTCTTTGACATCTTCTCCGCGATGCTGCACGTCCGCAGCCAGAAACTCGATGTGGGAGACAAAATCACGCTGTTGGTCCATCCATTCGACACTCCTTACCTCCTCCGCGTCGCCGTGAGCGGCCGCGAGCAGCACCTCGGACGGGACGCCATCCGGCTCAGCGTGGGCATGCGGAAAATCGACCGAAAAACCATGGAACTCCTCCCCTACAAGAAAATGAAGAACGACGCCACCCTCTGGCTCAGTGATGACAAGGACCGGGTTCCCATCGAGTTCCGGGCCGCCGTCTTCATCGGTGATGTGCGCGCCGTGATCACAGGTTTCCGGAAAATCTGATAGATCCATCCCATGTTCTCCCGACTTGCCGGCCTCTTCATCGTTCTAGCAGCGACCCTGCAGGCCTTCCAATTGCCCGCTGGATCCAGCCAGTGCATCGTGGCCATCGCGGAGAATTGGAACAGCTCTCACGCCACTCTCTCTTTTCACCGCAAATCCGGCAATCGCTGGGTCCGCGATGGCGAAACCTGGCCGGCACGCCTCGGGCGCGAGGGGCTCATCTGGGGACTTGGCCTTCATCCGGTCCCCGCGGGAGCCACCTTGAAGAAAGAAGGAGACTGGCGGTCCCCGGCCGGCGTCTTCAACCTTGGCGGTGTCTGGGGCTATCCGCCGTCCATCGCCAAGCATCCCTCTCTCCCCTATCGGAAGGTCACGCCCCGGGACCTCTGGATCGAGGATCCCGCATCGCCGGACTACAACGAGCACGTCATCCTCGGCCGCGATCCCTCGACCGCCTGGGAAAAGAAGCAGCAGATGAAGCAGACCGATCCGGCGCACGCGCTCAAGCTGTTCATCGCCCACAACGCTCCGCCCAAAGTGGTTCCGGGAGCTGGTTCCTCCATCTTTTTCCACATCTGGAGGGCTGGCGGCTCCAAACCCACCGCAGGATGCACCACCATGGACGACGGCCGCCTGCGGGAAATGATTGCGAAACTCGATCCCACCCAACGCCCCGTCTACGTGCTGCTTCCAAAGGCGGAATACGAGCGCTACCGATCTGCCTGGAAACTGCCCTGAAAAGCACCGTCACCCCGGCAGCCGCGTGCCATCGGGAATGACGAAGGTCTTGATCCGTGAGGCATCGCCTTTCTCCATCACCACCTGGGAACGGGACAGGCCGAGTTGCTTCGCCAAAAAACTACGCAGCTCGTCATTCGCCTTGCCTTCCACCGGAGGTGCCGCCACACGCACCTTCAGAACCGCACCTGCGAACGGATCCTCGTCCCATCCAAGGATCTCGCTGCGTTTCGCATTCGGCGTGGCCCGGATGCGCAACCTCATGGACGCGGCCCTCCGTTTCGATGACGACCGAACAACAGCAAGGGCAAGCCGACACAAAGCGAGGCGAGAACCACCAGCGGCCAGGCCCGCACGGGCTCCACCGGAAAAGGCCCGTCCCGCAGCGCCGCCATGTATTCGCCATACAACTCGGCTGCCGTATCCCAGTCCTCCTCGGCAACGACCAGTCTCACTCCGCCAAAAGCCTGGGTGTAATGCCAGAACATCTGGGTGATGTGCTCGTCCAGCAACACCGCCTCCACACCCCGTGACTCCAGAAAGGCGCGGCAAAGATGCGCCTCTTCCGAGGATGGAAACGTGGCAAGAAGCTTCATGATTTCCCAGTTCGCAGCAGCCTCACTCATTCCGCCCGCCCGCACAAGCGGCAAGGGGAAAAAACAAGGGAGGAGACGCAAGCGCCTCCTCCCTGTGGATGAGTGATGATGTCAGAGACCCGTGGATCAGGCAGTCGCCGCGTCCTCGTCGTCGTCGATGGACTCCTGAACCGGAAGAATCGGCTCGGGCTCCTCGACGGTGAATTCGAACTCCGAATCACGGTGGCACGGGAATCCGGTGCCGGCCGGGATCAAGTGCCCCATGATCACGTTTTCCTTGAATCCGGTGAGGTAGTCCACCTTGCCCAGAGTCGCCGCTTCGGTCAGCACGCGGGTGGTGTCCTGGAAGGACGCCGCGGAGATGAACGAATCGGTTTCCAGCGAGGCCTTGGTGATGCCCAGCAGCACCGGCTCGGCCTCGGCGGGCTTGCCACCGTTGGCCACGATGTCCGCATTGACCCGCTTGAAGGTCGTGCGGTCGATCTGGTCGCCCCAGAGATACTGGTCGGCATCGCCGGGATCGGTGATCTTCACCTTGCGGAGCATCTGACGGATGATGACCTCAATGTGCTTGTCATTGATTTCCACACCCTGCACGCGGTAAACGGACTGCACTTCGTTGACGAGGTGCTCCTGAAGTTCCTGGGCACCGCAGGCTTCGAGCAAGTCTTCCGGAGACACGGGGCCTTCGGTGATCTGATCGCCGCGCTTCACTTTGTCGCCATCGGTGACAATGACGTGCTTGCCCATCGGCACCAGGTGGTCGACTTGTTCGCCGGTCTCGGCATGGGTCACCACAACGCGCTTCTTGCCGCGGACGTTCGCACCAAAGGAAACCTCGCCGTCGATCTTCGAGATGACGCAGGAATCCTTCGGCTTGCGGGCTTCGAAAAGCTCGGCCACGCGGGGAAGACCACCGGTGATGTCCTTCGTGCGGGCCACCTTGCGGGGAGTCTTGGCAAGCTGGATACCGCCGGTGACGATCTGACCTTCCTTGACGGAAAGGTGGGCGCCGACCGGAATCGAGTAGCTGGCCTTCACCTCCTTGGTCTTCTCATCGATGATGACGACCTGCGGGTGGAGGTCCTCCTTGTGCTCGGTGACGACCATGCCCTTCTTGCCGGTTTCCTTGTCGGTCTCGGTGGCCACGGTGATGCCCGGGATCATGTCGCGGAACTCCACTTTACCACCCTTCTCAGTGAGAATCGGCACGTTGTAAGGATCCCATGTCGCCACGGTGTCGCCCTTCTTCACATCTTCGCCGTCTTTCACGGAGATGATCGATCCGATGACGATGTTGTGGCTTTCCAGCTCCAGACCCGCCTTGTCGCGGATGGAGATCGAGCCGTTCTTGTTGAGCACGACCCAGGTACCATCCGCCGCCTGAACGGTGCGGAGGTCCTTGTAAACGAGGCGTCCGGCGTTCTTGGTCTTGATGATCGGCTGCTTGAAGGTCGCCGCGGCCACACCACCGACGTGGAAGGTACGCATGGTGAGCTGGGTGCCGGGCTCGCCGATCGACTGGGCGGCGATGATGCCGACAGCCTCACCGATCTTCACCGGCAGCCCGGTGGCGAGGTTGAGTCCGTAGCAGTTCGCGCAGCAACCGCGGTCGCTCTCACAGGTGAGCACGGAGCGGATCTTGAGTTTCTCCATGCCGATGCGTTCGATCGCCTTGGCCTGGACCTCGTTGATGACGTCGTCCACCTTGATGATGGTTTCACCCGTGACGGGATCCTTCACCAGTTCGCAGGAGACACGACCATAGACGCGAGTCGCGAGCGAGGCGGACTCCTCGTCACCGTCGTAGATTGCCGCCACGGAAATGCCGTTGGCAGTGCCGCAATCCTGCTGGGTGATGATGACATCCTGGGCCACATCGACGAGCTTGCGGGTCATGTATCCGGAGTCCGCGGTCTTGAGCGCGGTGTCCGAAAGACCCTTGCGGGCGCCGTGGGTGGAGATGAAATACTCCAGCACCGAGAGACCCTCACGGAAGTTCGAGATGATGGGGCGCTCGATAATCTCACCGGATGGCTTGGCCATGAGGCCGCGCATGCCGCCGAGCTGCTTGATCTGGGATTTGTTACCCCGGGCTCCGGAGTCCACCATCATGAACAATGGCGAAGCCTTGGCCTTGCCATCGTTGTGCTCGATCTTGCGATAGAGGGCATTGGCGATGGTGTCGGTCGCCTGGGTCCAGACGTCCACGACCTTCTGATAGCGCTCGCCATCGGTGATGACACCATTGCGATACTGCTTGGTGACCTTTTCGACCTCTTCGTAAGCCTTGGCGATGACCTCTTTCTTCTCCTCGGGGATGACCATGTCCACGATACCGATGGAGGTGCCGGAACGGGTGGCTTCCTTGAATCCAAGGGTCTTGAGATCGTCGAGTGTCTTGACGGTGTTCGCCTTTCCGGCGACCTGATAGCAACGCCAGATGATTTCACCGATCTTCTTCTTGCCGACGGTGTCGTTGATGAATCCGACGCCGTTGGGCCAGATTTCGTTGAAGCGCACGCGGCCCGGAGTGGTTTCGATGATTTTACCCTCGCGAAGGGCGGCCTCAAGCGGCGTGAGGTTGGCACGATCCCTTTCGGAAAGCTCTTCGCCCTTGTAACCGAACACCGTGGTCTTGCCATGGTCGGGATTGCGGAGACGGATCCAGGAATGATACTCGATCTTGCGCGAGGCGATCGCGAACTCGACTTCCGAGGAGTTCTCGAACAGCGGAAGATGCTCGGCTTTCTCGCGGTCCTTGGCGGTGCGGATCGGCGCCCAGGTCAGGTAGTATGTGCCGAGAATGATGTCCTGAGAGGGCACCGTGATCGGACGTCCGGAAGCGGGCGAGAAGATGTTGTTGGGAGCCAGCATCAGCTGACGGCACTCCATCTGAGCCTCGACCGAGAGCGGCACGTGCACGGCCATTTGGTCACCGTCGAAGTCCGCGTTGTATGCGGTGCAGACGAGCGGATGGACACGGATGGCCTCACCTTCGATGAGCTTCGGTTCGAAGGCCTGGATCGAGAGACGGTGAAGCGTGGGAGCGCGGTTGAGGAGGATCGGGTGCCCCTTGGTGACTTCCGCAAGGATGTCCCAGACCTCTGTCGTCTTGCGATCGATCATCTTCTTGGCCGAGCGCACGGTGTGGCAGTAGCCAAGCTCCTTGAGACGGCGGATGATGAAGGGCTCGAACAAGGTGAGCGCCATCTTCTTGGGAAGACCGCACTGGCCGAGTTTGAGGTCCGGACCGATGACAATGACGGAACGGCCGGAGTAGTCGACGCGTTTGCCGAGAAGGTTCTGACGGAAACGGCCGCCCTTGCCCTTGAGCATGTCGGACAGCGACTTGAGCGGACGGTTGCCCGCACCGGTCACGGCACGGCCGTGGCGGCCGTTGTCGAAGAGCGCGTCGACGGCCTCTTGCAACATCCGCTTTTCGTTGCGGATGATGACCTCGGGTGTCTTGAGGAGCAGGAGGTTCTTGAGGCGGTTGTTGCGGTTGATGACGCGGCGATACAGGTCGTTGAGGTCGGAGGTCGCGAAACGTCCGCCTTCAAGCGGCACCAGCGGACGGAGGTCCGGAGGAATCACGGGCAGGACGGTTTGCACCATCCATTCGGGGCGCGACTTGGACGCCGCGAAGCCCTGGGTGATTTTGAGACGCTTTGAGAGCTTCTTCTTGTTCTGCTTGGAACGGGTCGTGCCAAGTTCCTCCTCCAGTTTGACCTGAAGTTCTGCAAGGTCGATCTGGCGAAGGAGTTCTTGAATCGCTTCGGCGCCCATGGCGGCCTTGAACGATCCGTCACCGTAGGTGTCCTCCGCCTCGCGAAGCTCGTTCTCGGTGAGAAGCTGTCCACGCTCCAGAGCGGTGTTGCCGGGCTCGGTCACCACGTAGTCCTCATAGTAGATCACGCGCTCGAGCTGGCGGGCGCTCATGTCGAGCATGAGGCCGATGCGCGAGGGCATGCACTTGTAGAACCAGATATGGGAAACGGGGACGGCAAGTTCGATGTGGCCCATGCGCTCGCGACGGACGCGGCTCAGGGTCACCTCTACGCCGCAGCGGTCGCAAACGACGCCCTTGTGCTTGATGCGCTTGTATTTGCCGCAGGCGCACTCCCAGTCGCGGGTGGGGCCGAAGATGCGTTCGCAGAAGAGACCGCCCTTTTCGGGCTTGAAGGTCCGGTAGTTGATGGTTTCCGGATTCTTCACCTCTCCCTTGGACCAGGAGCGGATGATTTCCGGAGAAGCGACGGTGATGGAAACCTGGTCAAAGGCCTCGGGGCGCTCGTCCACGCCGAAGAGTTCGCGAAGATTGCTGTCAACACTCATGATGATATAACGTTGTTAGGTCAGGGTTCGGGTTCGCGTGTCTCGGATTACAGGGTGAGGTCATCCAGGGAGTAGTCGTCCAGGCCACCGGTCATGCCGGAGCCATGGGTCGAGCCCTTGCGACCGGGACGGACATCGAGGCCGAGGGACTGCATTTCCTTGATGAGCACGTTGAAGGACTCCGGAGTGCCGGCCTCCAGGTTGTTGTCACCTTTGACGATGGCTTCGTAGATGCGGGTGCGTCCCTGCACGTCGTCGGATTTGACGGTGAGCAGTTCCTGAAGCGTGTAGGCGGCGCCGTAGGCTTCGAGCGCCCAGACCTCCATTTCCCCGAAGCGCTGGCCACCATACTGGGCCTTGCCCCCGAGCGGCTGCTGGGTGACGAGTGAGTAGGGTCCAACCGCGCGAGCGTGGATCTTGTCGGCAACCAAGTGACCGAGCTTGAGGATGTAGATCATGCCCACCACGACCGGGTTGTGGAAGGGTTCTCCGGTGCGTCCGTCGTAGAGGGTGGACTTGCCGCCGGTGGTGCCGTCCTTGCCGTCACCGATCCAGGTGTAGCCACGGCCTTCGGGCTCGCCTGCCTTGCGGGGACGGGCGGTGCCATTGGCTCCGCCGCCGACCATGTTGACGCCGTCGACCTTCTTGGCCTCGGACATGAAGTTCCAGATGATCTCCTCCTTGATGCCGTCGAAAATCGGAGTGGCAACCTTGAATCCGAGGGCCTTGGCAGCGACGCCAAGGTGGGTTTCAAGCACCTGTCCGACGTTCATCCGCGACGGCACACCGAGCGGGTTGAGGCAGATGTCCACGGGCGTTCCATCGTGAAGGAACGGCATGTCCTCTTCCGGAACGATGGTCGCGACAACACCCTTGTTTCCGTGGCGACCGGCCATCTTGTCACCGACCGAAAGCTTGCGCTTCGCGGCGATGAAGACCTTCACCTCCTTGATGACACCGGGATCGACTTCATCGCCGGACTCGAGCGAGTCGAGCTTGCGCTCACGCTCGGTGTCGAGCTCCTGGAAGCGGCCTTCGAAGGAACCGATGATTTCCAGAATCTTGTTACGGATCGGGGAAGGATCGATTTCGATGTGATCGTGCACCGATGCCAGCTTGCGAAGCAGAGTCTTGGTGATCTTGCGGTTGGCCGGGATGATGATCTCGCCGGTTTGTGCGTTCACGACATCGAGCGGGATCTTTTCACCGAGAAGGATGTCGGAAAGACGCTCGGTGAGGTCGTCGGTGAGCTTGTCCGCCTTCTTCTTGTGCTCGTCGTTGATCTTCTTGAGCGTCTTCTTGAGTTCGGCCGGATCGACCTTCTCCTGGCGCTTCTTGGCGAAGCCGCTTTGCGAGACACGGACGTCCTGAACGATGCCGACGCAGCCCGAGGGCACGCGCAGCGAGGTGTCCTTCACATCCGCGGCTTTTTCGCCGAAGATGGCGCGCAGCAGGCGCTCTTCAGGGGCGAGTTCGGTCTCGGACTTCGGAGTGATCTTGCCGACGAGGATGTCGCCCGGTTTGACCTCCGCACCGATGCGGATGATGCCATCGTGGTCGAGGTTGCGCAGTGCGTCTTCACCAACGTTCGGGATGTCCCGGGTGATTTCCTCAGGTCCAAGCTTGGTGTCGCGGGCGGCCACGTCGAACTCGGAGATGTGGATCGAGGTGTAGATGTCCTCTTTCACCACGCGCTCGGAGATGACGATGGCATCCTCGAAGTTGTAGCCGTTCCAGGGCATGAAAGCAACAAGGACGTTGCGACCGATGGCGAGTTCGCCGTCTTCGGTGTTGGGTCCGTCTGCGAGCACCTGGCCCTTCTTGATTTTCTGGCCCTTCTTGACGATCGGCTTCTGATTGATGCAGGTGCCGGCATTCGACCGCATGAATTTGCGGAGCGGATAGGCCATGATGCCCTTGTCGAGGTTCGACTTCACCGATTCCGGATCGCTGAGGAACTTCTCGTCGGAAACCGGAAGCGAGCCATCGGGAGTGGTCACGATGATTTCCGCAGTGGCGGCGGCGACAATGCCGTCGGCTTCGGACACCACCACGGCGCGGGAATCGCGGGCGGCCTTGGCTTCCAGACCCGTGCCGACAAGCGGAGCTTCCGAAACCAGAAGCGGAACGCCCTGGCGTTGCATGTTCGATCCCATGAGCGCGCGGTTGGCGTCGTCGTGCTCAAGGAAGGGAATCAGGCCGGCTGCCACGGACACGAGCTGCTTCGGCGAGACGTCCATGTAGTGGACTTCGGTTGGTAGGGACTCGATGAACTCCCCACCCTTCTCGCGGGCGGTGATGCGCTCGGTCGTGAACGATCCGTCCTTTGTGATCGGGTTGTTCGCCTGGGCGATGAGGTAGTTTTCCTCCTGGTCGGCGGTAAGGTATTCGATCTCGTTGGTCACCTTGCCACCCTTGACCTTGCGGTAGGGGGTTTCGATGAAACCGAACTCGTTGATGCGAGCGTAGGTGCACATCGAGTTGATGAGACCGATGTTCGGACCTTCCGGGGTTTCGATCGGACAAATCCGGCCATAGTGGGAAGGATGCACGTCGCGAACCTCGAAGCCGGCGCGGTCACGGTTGAGACCGCCGGGTCCGAGAGCCGAAAGACGACGTTTGTGCGTCAACTCGGCAAGCGGGTTGGTCTGGTCCATGAACTGCGAGAGCTGGCTGCGACCGAAGAAGTCGCGGACGACGGCGGAGAGTGCCTTCGGGTTGATCAACTTCTGGGGTGTCATGCCCTCGATGTTCACATCAAACAGGGTCATGCGCTCCTTCACCAGACGCTCCGTGCGGGCAAGTCCCACGCGGCACTGGTTGGCAAGAAGCTCGCCCACCGCACGAACGCGGCGGGAACCAAGGTGGTCGATGTCGTCAATGACACCGTCGCCCTTCTTGAGCTTGAGAATGTAGCGAACGGCGGCGAGAAAATCCTCGGGAACCATGATGCGCTGGTCCGAGTCCACGTTGATGCCAAGCTTCTGGTTGATCTTGTAGCGACCGACCCGGGTGAGATCGTATTTCTTGGGATCAAAGAAAAGGCGCTTCAGAAGGGCGCGGGCATTGGCAGCCGTCGGCGGATCGCCGGGGCGGAGTTTGCGGTAGATATCCTTGAGGGCGGATTCCTCATCCTTGGCGGGATCCTTGCGGAGGGACTTCAGGAGGATTTCATCCTCACGGCCGTCGATGACTTCGACGGTCTTGTGACCCAGGGCGAGGAGTTGGCGCACGATGCCGATCGTGAGAGGCTCGTAGGCCTTCGCAACGACGAGCTCGCCATCGAGGATGTCCTCGAAGGGCACCTTGTGTCCTAGTTCGGACTCATCCATGGACTCGCTCAGGGCGAGGGCCTCGGGCGAGTAGAAGTGGCTCACGATGTCGCGGTCCGTGGGGTAGCCCAGCACACGCAGGAAGGTGCTCGCAAGGAACTTGCGGCGGCGGCGGCGGCGGTCGAGATAGACGTAGAGCAGATCGTTGGTGTCAAACTGCACTTCAAGCCAGGATCCGCGGTCGGGGATGATGCGGAACGAGTGGAGAAGCTTGCCGTTGAGGTGCTGCGAGGTCTCGAAGCAGATGCCGGGCGAGCGGTGCAGCTGGGAAACGATGACCCGCTCCGCGCCGTTGATGATGAAGGTTCCACGGCGGGTCATCATGGGCAGTTCACCCATGTAAACGCGCTCTTTCTTATTGCCCGTTTCGTCCTTCAGCTTGAAGGTCACATAGAGGGCCGCGCTGAAGCTCTCGCTGTTGCGGAGCGAATCGAGGGAAGTGATCTTCGGATCCTCGATGTCATAAGCCACGAAATCGAGCTCGATGGCCTCGTCGTAGCTCTTGATCGGAAACACCTCGCGGAAGACCGCCTGGAGACCGGTGTCCGTGCGCTCGCTCGGCGGCACATCCTTTTGCAAAAACTCATCGTAGGACCGGCTTTGGACCTCGATAAGGTTGGGTGGTTCGATGACCTCTTCGAATTTCCCGAAATAGAGACGTTCAGCCATGGCGTTAGTGTGGTGTTCTAATGACGAATTGAGCCCGAGCCGCGAACGGTCTCAGGCGGGGTGGTTTTCAAGCGTTGAGAGAGAGTGTCGGAATCGGAGCGAAAGCCTGGGAAAGATTTGTTTCAGAATCTCGCGCCGGTCACGACGGAGAGTTCCCGGAGCGGAGCCATCCGCTCCGGGAAAAATCCGGTGATGGTTACTTGAGCTCGATTTTGGCGCCGGCCTCTTCGAGTTTCTTCTTCGCGCCTTCGGCAGCTTCCTTGGCGACTCCCTCCAGAATCTTGGCGGGGGTGCTTTCGACGAGCTTCTTGGCATCGGCGAGGCCGAGTCCGGGAGCGACTTCGCGGACAGCCTTGATGACGCCGATCTTGTTGGCGCCGGCGTCGGTGAGGACGACGTCGAATTCGGTTTTCTCTTCGGCAGCTTCTGCGGCGGCGGCAGGACCAGCCACCATGGCGACCGGTGCGGCGGCGGAAACGCCCCAGGTTTCTTCGAGTTGTTTCACAAGTTCGACAGCTTCCAGGACGGTGAGCTTGCCGAGTTCTTCAGCGAGTTGTGCGATATTGGCCATTTTGTTTTATGTTGCGGTATCGTCGCATCCGGAGCCTCCGGAAATTTCAGTGCGGCAGCCGCCGCCCCGACGAGGAACCATTGTGGGTTCAGGCGGAGACGGGTCGCGCCGCCGCCATCAGTTCAGAGTGATGTCATTCGGCAGCGGCCTCGGCGGCAGGAGCCTCTTCTTCCGACGGGCTGGATTCGCCCTCCGGATCGAATTTGTTCTTGATGACGCGGGCGATCATCGAGGCAGGCTCGAGGATCGTTCCGAGCAGTTGCGAAAGCACAGCCTCGCGGGACGGGATCTCGGCGATGGCCTGAAGCTTGGCGGTGTCGAGCACGGCATTGCCAAGCAGACCGATCTTCATCTCAGGCTTCTTGAACTCCTTTTCGAAGTTCTTGATCGCCTTGGCCGCAGCGAACACCTCGGCCTCGCCCATCACGAAGGCGGTCTGACCGACGAGACCTTCGCTGATATCCGGGAGACCGGCTTCGGCGAGGACCTTGCGCATGTAGGTGTTCTTGGCAACCGTGCAGCGGGCACCACCGGCATCCAGACGGTTGCGGAGTTCGGTGAACTGCTGGACGGTGAGTCCGGTGTAGTCGATGACGATGAGGTAGGGCGACGCGTTGACGCGCTGCAGGAGACCGTCGAGGATGATTTTCTTATCGGGATTCATGGTCTTCGTATGCGTTGCGGGTTATGCCGAAACCTTGGCGTAGGTGGAGGCCTCGAGCGGAATGCCCGGAAGCATGGTGGCCGCAAGGGTCACCCCTTGAATGTAGTTGCCCTTGGCGGAGGCAGGCTTGGCGCGGACCACGCTGTCGACAAAAGCGCGCGCATTTTCAGCGAGTTGCTCGGGGTTGAAGTCCGACTTGCCGATGGAACCGGAGATGTTTCCATTCTTGTCCAGTTTGTAATCGATCCGTCCTGCCTTGACTTCCTTGACCGCCTTGGCGGTGTCGTCGGTGACCGTGCCGGTCTTCGGGTTCGGCATGAGGCCGCGGGGACCGAGAACGCGGGCGATCTTCCGGACTTCCGTCATGGCATCGGGGGTAGCGATGGCCGAATCGAAATCCGTGAATCCTTCCTGGACCTTCTTGATGAGGTCCTCGAATCCGACGTGTTCGGCTCCGGCGGCGATGGCCGCTTCGGCGGCTGCGCCCTGGGCGAAGACGGCGACGCGGACGTTCTTGCCGGTGCCGTGCGGAAGGGAAACGGATCCCCGAACCATCTGGTCGCTCTTGCGCGGATCCACGCCGAGGCGGAACGAGAGAGTGACGGTGGGAGTGAACTTAGGCGCCGGAAATTGCTTCACGGTGCTGATTGCGTCGGTAAGCGAGTAGCTCTTGCCTGTTTGGACGAGAGCCGCCGCCTTTTGGTAGCGTTTGCTGCGGTGTTTGGCCATGGTGTTGTTGGTTGGCAGTTCGTTCGGAATCCACCGGTTGCGGATCCCTCCTGCGGGTGCCAGAGACCTTGCGGTCGCCGGCAAAATCCATTACATACCCTCGATTTCGAGGCCCATCTGGCGGGCAGTGCCGGCAAGAATGCGGGCTGCGGCTTCCGGGTTTTTGGTGTTAAGGTCCGGCATCTTGATCTTCACCACTTCCATGAGCTGGGCTTTGGTGATCTTGCCGACCTTGATCTTGTTCGCTTCCTTGGAGCCGGAAGCCAGACCCGCTGCCTTCTTGAGAAGGTTGCCGGCCGGAGGGCGCTTGGTGACGAACGTGAAGGACTTGTCCTTGTAAACCGAGATCACGACCGGAAGCACGTCACCGGACTGGCTCTGGGTGGCGGCGTTGAATTCCTTGCAGAATGCCATGATGTTCACGCCGGCCTGACCGAGGGCGGGACCCACGGGCGGCGACGGATTGGCGGCTCCTGCGTTGATCTGGAGCTTGATGATTTTGACGACTTCCTTGGCCATGATGAATGCGTGTTAACGTTCGGGAGAGGGGTGATTGGAAATTCAGAGGACTTGGTCCAGAAAAATCAGGCGCGTTCGACCTGCCAGTATTCGAGTTCGACCGGGGTGCTGCGGCCGAAGATGGTGACGGAAACCCGGAGCTTGCCACGCTCGGGGTCGATTTCCTCGACCACGCCGTTCTGGCTCTGGAAGGGGCCATCGGCCACCTTGACGGTATCGCCGACCTCGAAACTGATCGCGGGGCGGACATTTTCCTCGCGTTCCTTGATTTGGGAGAGCATGGCGTCCACCTCCCGCTGGCGCATGGGAGCGGGGCGGTCCTTGGTGCCTGCGAAACCGATCACACCGTCCATTTCCTTGATGAAAAACCAGGTCTTCTCGACGAGCTGGCCGTCCTCATCGGACAGGTTCATGTTGACGATGATGTAGCCGGGGAAGAATTTCTTCTTCGTCTCGGTCTTTTTTCCGCGGCGGATCTCGGAGACCATCTCGGTCGGGACGAGAACTTCGCGGATGTATTCCGTCATCCCTTCCGCTTCGGCATTGCGCTGGATCCGGTCGCGCACTTTGCCCTCCTGGCCGGAAAGCACTTGGACGACGTACCATTGATCGCGGAATGACTTGGTTTCGGACATGACGGGGCAGAAAGAGGTTGAATCAGAGACCGGAACGGATCAGCGGCCGAAATTGGTGAAGAAACCCACGATGAGAACGTGGAAGAAGTCCCAAAACTGCACGAAGCCCGCAAGCAGGATCATGGCGATCAGGACGACGATGGTGGAATCAACGAGTTCCTTGTACTTCTTGAGACCCTTGATCTTCGGGTCCGACTCCCAGGGCCAGCTGGCCTTGCGGAGCTCGCCCTTCACTTCGCTGAGGAAATTGGACACAGCCACCCATTTCAGGATCAAGAGGACGATGGCTGCGGTGAGCACCGCGTAAACGATTCCGGAGGTGACCCAGCTGCCGCCAATCTTGAAGTATTCGAGGAACTGCATGAAGGAGATGTGAATTTAAACGAATCAAAGAGTGGCACGGAAGGTGGGACTCGAACCCACAACCAACGGTTTTGGAGACCGCTACTCTACCAATTGAGCTACTTCCGTGTTGAGGCGACTGAAGGGCACCCCGCTTTGAGGCGGAGTGCCCTTGAAACCTGGCGGTCGGTTTCAGTCGTCAGACCGGAACCGATGCCGTGATGGGATCAGTCGAGGATTTCACCGACACGACCGGCACCCACGGTGCGGCCACCTTCGCGGATAGCGAAGCGCATGGTCGGCTCCATGGCGATCGGGGTGATCAGTTCGACTTCGAGATTGACGTTGTCCCCGGGCATCACCATTTCGACTCCCTCAGGAAGCTTGATGCTTCCGGTCACGTCGGTGGTGCGGAAGTAGAATTGGGGGCGATAGTTCGAGAAGAACGGGGTGTGGCGTCCACCTTCCTCCTTGGAGAGGACGTAGATTTCAGCACGGAACTTGCGGTGACCCTTGACGGTGCCCGGCTTGGCGATGACCTGACCACGCTCGATGTCAGCCTTCTTGAGGCCGCGGAGAAGGAGACCGCAGTTGTCACCGGCGCGACCTTCGTCGAGAAGCTTGCGGAACATTTCGATGTCCGTGACGGTGGTCTTCTGGGTGTCGCGGATGCCGACGATTTCGACTTCCTCCATCTTCTTGATAATTCCGCGCTCGACACGGCCGGTGCAGACGGTTCCACGACCTTCGATCGAGAACACGTCCTCGACAGGCATGAGGAAGGTCTTGTCGATCGGACGCTCGGGCTCCGGGATGTAGGAGTCCACGGCATCCATGAGCTTGAGGATGTTCTCCTTCTGGGCGGCGTCGCCGTCGAGGACGGCCTTGGCGGAACCCTTCACGATCGGGATTTCGTCGCCGGGGAATTCGTAGGAGGAGAGGAGGTCGCGGACTTCCATCTCAACGAGCTCGAGGAGTTCTTCGTCGTCCACGAGGTCCACCTTGTTCATGAACACCACGAGGGCGGGAACACCGACCTGGCGGGCAAGAAGGATGTGCTCGCGGGTCTGGGGCATTGGGCCGTCAGCAGCGGACACCACGAGGATCGCGCCGTCCATCTGGGCGGCACCGGTGATCATGTTCTTCACGTAGTCAGCGTGACCGGGGCAGTCCACGTGTGCGTAGTGGCGCTTTTCGGTTTCATACTCCACGTGGGCGGTGTTGATGGTGATACCGCGCTCGCGCTCTTCCGGTGCGGCGTCGATTTCGCCGTAAGCCTTGGCTTGTGCCATGCCTTTTTCAGCGAGGGTGGTGGTGATGGCGGCCGTGAGGGAGGTCTTGCCGTGGTCGACGTGCCCGATGGTGCCGATGTTGACGTGCGGCTTGTTGCGCTTGAATGCTTCTTTTGCCATGGTGGTAGTTTCTGCTTACGTTGGAGAATGTTGCTGATGCCCTGGAGCTCGCGGGGGGAATTGAACCCCCGACCTCATCCTTACCAAGGATGCGCTCTACCCCTGAGCTACGCGAGCAAGTGAAATGGGTTGCGCTACCTTCGACCCGACAAAAACACCGCGTCCGTCTCTGTTGGCAAAAGACCGGGCGCGGCACCCCTGACAGGTTGTGGGGAAGAGCGGGCGGACGTTAACAAAGCCGACCACCCTGTCAAAAAAAAACTCTTTGAAAAGGAAAAAACCTCAAAGCCCCTTGTTTCCGGGCATTTCCAGCACTTGAAACGATGAGCCACAGGCCGGAAAACCCCGTCCGGAAGGAAACACTGGAGCAGATCGTTGAAGGTTCGGGCCATGGGATCATCGGGAAAGGCGTCCCATCCTCACCCTTTGGAGGCCTGGGGTTCCTCTTCGATCAGGCGGGAAAGCCTGCGAATCTCCAGGCAGCGTCCCGATTCCACATCGATCTCGAGAATCGCCCCGCAGAGTCGCACCGGGCCTTTGGCCACGGGAAAGCGCGTCGGGAGTCCGGTTCGAAATCGCCAAACCACCGAATCGATGGTCCTTCCAAGCACGGATTCCTCCGGACCGCACATGCCGGCGTCGGTAAGGTAGCCCGTTCCACCGGGGAAAACGGTATCATCGGCGGTTTGCACGTGGGTATGGGTGCCCAGCACGGCCGAAACCTTTCCATCGAGCATCCGGCCCATCGCGATCTTTTCGCTGGTGGTCTCCGCGTGGTAATCCACCACAATCGGCCCCACGCCTTCGGCGCGCAGGCGTTCTGCCTCGGCTTCCGCGGCAAGATAAGGATTTTCCAGAGGCGGCTGGATGAACGACCGGCCTTGCACCTGCATCACGGCCACCCGGCCCTTCGCGGTTTCCAGGACCACACTTCCATTGCCGGGTGTGCCTTCCGGGTAATTCAAGGGGCGGAGCAAGCGGGGCTCGGTTGGGAAATAATCGACGATTTCCTGCTGATCCCAAACATGGTCTCCCGTCGTGATGACCGCAGCGCCCGCGCGCAGCAGGTCGATGGCGATCTTGGGCGTGATTCCTTTCCCCCCGGCGGAGTTCTCGCCATTGACGATCACGAAATCGAGATTTTCGGACTGTTTGAGGATTGGCAATTGTTCGATGACGGCCTTGCGGCCCGGTTCACCGACGACATCGCCCAGAAAAAGAATTCGGATGGAAGGCATGAGAAAACGGCGGGATGGTTTGATATTCCCCGGGAAGGATCCACGTTCCCGAGACTTCAGACAAACCAATTCCCGATGTCACCCAATCTCCAGCGCAGCGTGCCGCTTCTCGTGATCCTTGGCCTTGCTGCGTTCGCATTGTTTCTCAGAAGCCGCCAGCCCGCTCCCCCACCCCTCCCGGGACCGGTGGGGACTTCGCCAGTCCCCTCCCCCGGGGAATCCCTTTCCGCGCTGGGCGAGAGTCCGGATTGGCCGCAACTCAACGTCTATCAGAACACCATCACCAGAAAGGAGTTTGAGCGACTTTTGACCACGGTCTTCGTGACCGGTGGGGCCTGGCGGGGCTTCATCGATATTCAGGAAAACGGGGCAAGGATCGCCACCGGCAGCGGGCCCGACTCAACACCGTTTCACCTGCGTTTCGCCCCGCCGGATCTTGAGGAAAAGGCGCCCCGCGGTTGGCGCAACACCGCGGAACTTCCGCCGGCACGCGCGGGCATGCCTCTCGACGGTTTGAAGATCGCCATCGACCCCGGCCACATCGGCGGCGCGTGGGCCCAACTCGAGGAGCGTTGGCTCAAGGTGGGCGACCAGCCTCCCGTGTGCGAGGGAGACATGACTCTGCACGTTGCCAAGCTGCTCAAGCCAAAGCTCGAAGCGCTTGGGGCAGCGGTTTCCCTTGTCCGTGACAAACCGGAACCCCTCACGCCGCTGCGTCCGGAATCCCTGGTCGCCGAAGCCCGCTCCACCGCCTCGGAGGATTCCCCGCAGGCCCTTCAGAAACTCGCCGAACGCTTGTTCTACCGGACGGCGGAAATCCGGGCACGCGCCAGGCATGTCAACCAGACCCTCAAGCCCGATCTGGTGCTCTGCCTCCACTTCAACGCCGATCCCTGGGGCGATCCGCAGAACCCCGAACTCGTGGAGCGAAGTCACCTCCACCTGCTGCTCAATGGAGCTTACACCGACGAAGAAGTTGCGCTTGCCGACCAGCGGTTCGCTCTTTTGCAAAAGCTCCTCAGCCGAACCCACGCCGAGGAAGCCCGCATCGGAGCCAGCGTTGCAAACACCTTCGCGGAAAAATCCGGCCTCCCGCCATTCCTTTACCCACCGGGGGCCAAGAACGCCCTCCAGGTGGATGGCCACCCCTACCTTTGGGCCCGCAATCTGTTAGCCAACCGGCTTTACGACTGCCCGGTGATTTTCATGGAACCTTACGTCATGAACTCCACCATCGACCTGCCTCGCATCCAGGCCGGCGACTACGAAGGGCTGCGCAAGATTGAGGGACGCATGGTCCCATCGATCTTCAGGGAATACGCGGACGGCTTGGCGGAAGGACTGAAGCGCCACTATGAAAACCACCGCCCGCGTTGATGCCTCATGGTGCCACCGTGATGCGGTAAAAGCGTCGCGGACCAGCGGGGGCCGGGATTTCCTGCGAGGTCTGGCTGCCGGTGGCTCCGATGAGGAGCGGAACTCCGGGTGACGATTCCTCGGTCTGCCAGAAGGAGAGATCGGCACTGCTCTGGATGTGATAGGATTTCCCGGAAACGCTCGACCAAGTGAGCGTGACGGTAGTCGCGCCGCGAGTCATCGAAGAGACGGCCAAACGCGAGCCGGTGCTCTGCGGGTCGGTGCCGGCGAGGAATTCGTGGAGGTTGGATTGACCGTCACCGTCGTCGTCCGCGGTGGCGTCGTTCGGGTTGTTGGGATCGAGGCCGTTGGCGGTTTCCCAGGTGTCCGGCATGCCGTCGTGATCGGTATCGGCGGGCACGCTGGTGTCCACGAGGCGGAGGTATTGCGCCTGATTGAGGCCGGTGACGGAGCCTGTTAGGGAAACGGTGAGGCCGTTGGCGATGAGGTCGGAGCCCGTGCGGTCGGTGGTCCAAACGGGCGCGTCGGGGTCTGCGGCGAGCTCGTTGGTGAGGTTGTAGGTCTTGCCGGGCTCGATACCGAACCAGTTCGCACCACCGGGCACGCTGGCGGACAGATCGAAGGTCGCAGTTCTGTTAGCAGACGCGGCGTAGTCGGTGTTGGCGAAGCAGAAGACGACGTTCTGCGAGGAAGCCGGAGTTCCCGCCTGCTGGTATTTGGCGACGGCGAAGAGGTTGTTGTCCATGCCGAGCCCTCCGGTGCGGGAGAGGAAATACTCGCCTTTTCCACGCAGCGCCGGGTTGGCGAGGCGGGCCCGGTTGATGCGGCCGTAGAGGTCCTGCGCGGTCCAATCGCGGTTGGTCCAGACGCTGGTCATCGAGTTCCAGCGTTTGAAGTTGGGGATGGATTTCCCGAAGTTCGATTCGTAGCGCGTCCAGTTGCGGCTGTTGTTGGAGATCCCGGAAAACCCGTAGGCCGCGAAGTCGTTCTGCGCGCCGGCTTCCTGACCATACATCAACATCGGGATGCCATCGAGCGCGCCAAGCTGGGCGTAGGCCTGGATCAGCGCGTAGGTGTCGTTCGAGGGAAACACCTCGTCGTGGGAGGTCAGGTTGTTGAGCAGGACCACGCCTTCATAGGCCTGGCGGCGGTTGTTGTAGGCGTTGAAGGTGGAGGCGGTGGAGCGATTGCCCGCGTTGCCGGTTCCCGCACCGTTGGCCGGATAACCGAAGTGCGTGTCCCGCCAGTGGAAGACGATGTTTTCATTGAGCACATCGAAATGACGCGCCGAGCGGTAGCCGACGCCGTGGCGCTTCGATCCGCCGACCTCACGATAGCCGTCGAGCGACTCGGCCATGAAGACGAAGTTCCATTTCACGCTCCGGGTCTTGTTGATGCAGTATTCCCAGAACTGCGAGGGCAGCCCCTGCGCGAAATCGCAGCGCAGTCCATCGATGCCTTTGTAGGCTTGCGAAGTCGGCGTACCGACCGGGTGTCCGGTTTTATCCAACCAGTAGATCGGATAGTGCGCGAAGTATTCCCAGAGGTCGCGGGTTTCGGTGGAGAGCGTTTCGAGATCATCGCGCTCCAGCAGAAACTCCTCGGTGTGCGAGGGAGACGCGTATTTGACGAGTGCGTCGTAGTTTCCGAAATAGAGTTCGCGAACGTCCGTCCACTTGCCGAAGTCCGAGCGGTCGGGTGCCACAGCGACCTCGGAGGCATTCGCGGCGGGCAGCAGGTAATTTCCGGTTTTCGAGAACCACCCGGGCTTCGCATTGCGGATTTCCGCATTCGGATTGGTGGCCCAAGCGAAGAGATTCGCGGCCCCTTGACCAAGCACCGCGTCCGGCGCGGAGTGGTTGAAGGTGCCGTCCATCATGATGCCGACGCCCGCGGTGTCGAACTGGGAAACGGCGTTCTGGAATTCCGTGAGAGCGCCGCTCTCGGTGTCGTCCGCTCCGAGGGACGAGGCGATCTTCCAGTAATCCTTCACCGCATACGGAGAACCCGGATCGTAGGGCGCGGAGGTCGATGGATCGGTGCCGCGTGCATCGATTCCGATCGGGTGGATCGGCTGCAGCCAGATCATGTTCACGCCGAGGTTGGTGAAGTGGTTCACGTTCACGATGTCCGGACGGTCGGTGTTGGCCATCCAGAGGTCGCGGAAGGTCGAGCGACCGGACTTGCTGTCCGAGGTGGCCTCGACGATGGCCGGATTCACCTCATACATGTTGAGATCCAGCGCGCTCTTTGGCGACACCACGATGGCGAGATCACGCCGCTGGCCGTTGTCGGTGAAGTAGAACGGCCCGCTGCCGCCGATGCGGTAGCGCACGGTGGCACGATAGGCACCGCACCGGTTCACGGAAAGCGTGGCCGACCACACACCGCCGCTCTCGGTCATCGGATAGGCGCGGTGGTAGGTGTTGGAGGTGGTAGTCACAGTGGATAGATCCTCCTGGATCACCGCATGATCACGTCGGTTGAGGTTCGTGACCACCTCGACATCGGTGACGGACAGGGCGGGATTTCCGTTAGGGGTGAAACGCAACGTTAGATTCGCGGTTTCGGACGCGGCCTCGTTGATGAAAAAGCGGCGCAAGCCGTAGTTCGCATCGGCCACGGCGGCATCGACCTCGGACTCAAGCGCGGGTTTTCCGGCATCGAAGTATCCGTCCGAGTTTTCATCGCGGATTGAATCCACGCGCACCGCGGCGTATTCGGGAATCGTCAGGTTGTTGTCCGCGCTCCATGCGACCGGGCACTGCGAGAGGATGCCCGCGCCGTCGTTGTCGCCGTAGGCCAGCGCCGCCAGATAGATCACCTTCGGAACGCTGCCGAAGACCTGCACGAGATCGATCTCGCCTTCGAGCACGTTTCCTCCCGATCCCATCGCCTTGCGACCGGCGGCACCGCCGTTGTTCAAGGCGGAGAAAGGCGAGGCACCCGTATCCCCTTCCCCGGCAAGCCAGGGCCAGCCGCCATACCAGAAGTTCGCGTTGCCCGCCTTGGCCCAGGGATGGGCTGCCGGATTGCCGAAGTTGTTCGTCAGCAGCAGGAAATGATCGTTGGTGCCGCCTTGGGACGACCAGGTGGCGAAGTACAGTTTGTTTCCCTTCACCGCGGCCCAGATCCGCATGCCGTTGTCGGCGATGAGGTAGTTGGCGCTGTCGAGCAGGCCGTTCATGGTAAAGGCCTCGGTGGAAAGCGTGACGTTGATGTTGTTCCAGGCGGTGTTCGCATCGGTCGTGCCACCGCCGGGCGTCTGGAACGAGATCGTCGCCGAGGTGCTGCCCGCGGGAAGGGGGGCGGTGTAGGTCCACAAGCCACCGCCGGCGTTGGTCATTGTGAAATACTGCGCGGCTCCGCCATTTACGATGAGTTTCAACTCGATGGTGGTGGCGGAGGAAAGCGGACCGTTGTTAGGCCGATAGCGGATCGCCATGGTCTGCGCGCCGCCGCCGGATGGTGCGAGCGTCCAAGTGGCGGTGGAGGCCACGCTGGAAGGCGGAACGGAGGAGGCGTTGTAGATGTTATACTGGAAGGCGTTGCCCGAGTCCGTGAATCCGCGCTGGACCTCAACCAAATTGGAAACGCCATCGTTGTCCCAATCCTCGTCGCCGTCCCAGGAACCGGCGTAGTTGGTGTTTTCATTGAGGGGATTGGTGCGTGTCCAATTCTCGCCGTTGTTCGGAATCGTGTCCTCGTTCGAGTCGCCGGGGAACCCCTGGGACGCATAAGCGCCGTTGGTGAAACCGGGAAGCTCGACATCATCCGGCAATCCATCGCCATCGGAGTCTGTCAGGTTGTTTCCGTACAGATTGAAGATCACTTTGCGGCTCAGGCGTTTCGTTTCCCCGCCATAGGTGAGCTCGGCTTCGAAGAAATGCGTGCCGTTGATGAAGGCTCCGGACAGACGCTGCGGGACACCACCCGAGACATAGCGGCCATCAAAAGTGTGGGATACCGTGGATCCGTTCACGGTAAGGCCGGTCATCTCATAGCCGTTCCACCAGAGTTTCACCTGGCTCGCGTTCACTCCCACCGGTACGGTGAGCGTGGTGTTGAAGAATGGCAGGCGGATCACCGCGCCCTCGGCATGGTTGATCGCGAAGGTGAAGGACGGCTGGGTGACCGTGAACGAACGGCTCGCGGTCGAGGTGTTGATCTGAGCGGGCGAGGAAGCGCCGTTGTCCTCGGTAGAACGAACTTCCAGCGTGTGGGATCCGGCGGACAAGCCAGTCAGATTGGCTTTCCAAACACCGCGCTGCGTTTGCACGGCATCCGACCACGAACCACCGTCCACCCTCGTTTCGATGCGGGCCGCGGTGCGGTCGCTGTTGCGGATGAGCGCGACCACATCACCAGCGACCGTTGCGGAAGTGGCGGGAGTTTCGATGACCAGATCCGGACCGGAGCGATCGACATACACGGTCTTCGTGAAAGTCTGATAGAGCGCGGGAAGGCCGGCAGTCCGAGTGTTGAAGAGGCGGGCCTTGATGGTGTGGAGCCCTTCCGGCACGCCCGTCAGGTCCGCGGTGAGTTTCCAGATGCCTCCGGAGAAGGTCGCTTGTTCGAAGCCTCCGCTGACCATGTCATTTCCAGTGAGGTCGGTGGCGGACGCGTTGAGATTCCTCCCCTGCCCCCACTTGATGAGCGTGTTGTTGACGCTGCCGCCGTTGGGATCGGTGTAGCGCACCTCGATGTCCACCGAGTTTCCGGTGATGCGCGGGATGTTGCGGGACTTCGAGGGCGCGTCACGACCACCGGGAACCACCCAAGGCATGGTGCCGACTGCTGTGCCGCTTTGGGTGAAACGCAGGGCCTCGCCACTAACAGGTCCCTCCGCGACATACGGCGCGTAGCAGACATAGCCCTGGCCGCTCCTGGCAGGCACGGTGATCGTCACCTGCCCGGAGCCATTCACGATGGGGGTGGCGGATTGGTTTCCGGTGTAGTCCTTCAGCACCGTGCCGGATGGAAACGAAGTCTGGAGGGTCTTGGTCTGGTCCGAGCCGCTGTCATTGAGCGCGACTAGCAGAACTCCCTCGCCGCTGTCCGGCGACGAGTTGCCGTTGCCATCGACGTAGCGTTCATGAGCGTGGAAATCATTGTCCGACCAGCGGTTCCATTCCTTGCCGCGGGCGAATTGGTTGTGGATGTAAACGAGGTTGGGCACCACATTGTTGTAATCGCCGAGAGCATTGCCAGTGCCGGGAAGCACCCAGGTCCGGCCAGCGTTCTTGTCGTCCCACGAAATGTTGTTTCCCGAAAAATACACGATGGGCACACCCGCCTTGGTGAGCAGCCAGGCATAGGCGAGGTCCATTTTGTTAGGTCCGGGCTGGTCGTGGCTATGAACGAAGGAAACTCCTTCCGTGGGATCCAGAGCGACACCGAGCGAGGAAAGCGCACCGAGGTTTCCATTGCTGAACGCGTTGCCGACGATCTGTTGCTTCGCAGGGAAGTCGAGGTAGCGCATCTTCACGTTGCCCTGCCGCCAGTAGTCGAAGTTCGACGAACCGCCCGCGAAGATCTCGTTGAACATGAGCATGTCCTTGCGGCGGGTCTCATTCTTGTAGAGGTCCGGAACATTGGCGTCGTAGGTGTTGCCGCGGCGTTGGTCGAAGTTCCACTGAGCCTCGTGGAGGAATCCGGAGCCGGGGCCGCCGTAAAACTCGCGGACGACGTGTTTCCCCGCATCGAGTCGGAAGCCGTCGTAGTCCATCGCATTGCCGAGCCAATGCGTCCAACGGCTGAGCATCTGGCGCACGTTTTCGTTAGGGAGCGTGTCGCCTGGATTGTGGAAGGGATACTTGTCGTATTGACCCGGATGGCGGACGAAGGGCGATGGCTCGGGCGCGTAGGGCGAGTTGTTCGTGAACCGTCCGTCCGGCTCGGTCACGATGTCGATGAGCGAAACCAACTCCTCCTTGAAGGTACCGCCGTAGCCGTTGCTGATGTCGTCGTACGAGGTCATGCGGGCCGCGCGTTTCCATCCGCCGGGCTGTGAGCCATCGAGCCAGACGTGGAAGTCGTTCGGCTTCATGCCCGGGTATTCGAGGAAGTTCGGGCCATTGCCATTGTGGTTGAACACAATGTCCGGATAGACCTTCACATCCGAGAAGTGCAGGTGATCCACCATGTGCCGGAGCTGACCGCGGTTTCCATATCGCGTTTCCACGGTGCCGCGCTGCGGGATGTCACCGAGGTCGAATCGGTCGTAGAGCGAGTAGCCGACATTCGCCCACTTGTTGTTTCCGGCGACCGGCGATTTGCAAGGCGATGGAATCCACAAGGCATCGTAACCGATCTCCGCGATCTCGGGGGTGCGACGGTTGATTTCGTCCCAATCTGCTTCGAAAAACTGGAGGATGACTTCCGAGTGCGCGAGAGACGAAAGGAGTGTGAGGAAAAGGAGAGGACGCATGGGTTTGAGGGAGAGAATAGGTCGAATAGGTCCTATGTGACCTATGGGATGAGGACGACGCGGAAGAAACGCTTCGTCTCGACCGGATTGAGGGCGATGCTGGTGCTGGTGCTCATTTCAGAAGCACCGGCCGTGAATGTGGCTCCGGGCACGTCGGTCCACGATCCGCCGGCGAGGGTGTCGCTGGTTTGGATCTTGTAACTCCGGCCGGGGAAACAATTCCACGAGATGCCGAAGTTGTTGCCCGTGCGGCCGGATGCGGTGACCACGAAACCGATGCCGGGTTCGAGTCGGTCGTAGGTGCCGTTCGCATCCTCGTCGCGAAGGGCTTCGAGAGGGATCGAAAGCAGTTCGTTGGGATCCACGTTGCCGTTGTCGAGGACCATGGATGGAGCCTGGGATCCGAGAATGCCCGCATCGGCGGTCTGATAGGCGAGCGAAGCGAAATAAAGCGTGGCAGGAGGCGCGCCGAAGGCCTCGGCAATGTTGATCACGCCTTCCATTTGTTGCCCGGTGGCCCGCGCGGTCTGCACGGTGGCCCCATTGGCATTGAACCAGCCGATGTAGTTGTTAGAACTCTCCGCTCCAAGAAACGGCGAGCCCGCGGGCAGCGCCGTGGTTCCAGCCTTGCCCCATGGAGCGGCGGTGGTGGCACCGGCGAGCGCGGAGTTTCCGACGAGGATGAAGTGATCGTTTCCAAACTCCCCGGGCGACCAGGTGGCAACATACAGCAGGTTACCGCGCAGCGCGGCGTGGATCGTCATGCCGGGATTCGACAGGCGGTATCCGGCGGAGTCGGCGATGCCATCCATCAGGAACGGGATCGGCTCCGGATTCGGCGGAGGCGCGGCGCTCGTCGTCGCCTGCGCGGTGGTGGTGGAAACGGTGGTGCCCGCCGCGTTTCGCGATGCGATGGCATAGGTGTATGTGGTGGAGGGAACGAGGCCGGAATCGCTCCAGGTCAAACCGTTCGTCACGCCAATCTCCTCGCCATTGCGATAGACGAGGTATTCCGCGGCACCAACGGCGCTCAGCCAATCGACACGAATGCCGGTGTGGCTGAGCGCGGTGGCGGCAAGCCCGGTGGGAGCGGAAGGCGGACTGCCGAGGCTGTCCGTCGTGGCGGAAACCACGGCGCTCTGAGCGGAATCACCAGAGGCGTTGCGGGCAAGCACCGTGTAAGCATAGGTCATGGAAGGCTGGAGGCCGCTGTCCGACCAGCTTGGGGTCGTCGGATTCGCGATTTCCACCGCATCGCGGAAGACCACGTAGGAAGTGGCGCCAGAGGAAACGCTCCATGAGAGGTTCACCGATGAAGTCCCCGAAGCCGTTGCTGTTAGGTTGGCGGGAATCGCCGGGGGCGAACCGCCGCCGGATGGAGTCACGGTGAAATGCCAATCCTGTCCGCTGTTGTTGTCCCACGGCTGGGTGTTCTGGCCTTCGGCGTTTCCGGTGAACACCATGTCGAGCACGGTCGTTCCGGCGGTCGGTTGGATGGTGTAGGTCCACTTGCCGTCGACCAATGTCATTGCCGGACGCGGCGTGATGCGGTTCTGCCAGCCGTTGCGACCGGTGTGAATGTAAACTTGGGGAGCGCTGGCGAGATTCCGCCCCGCAGGATTGTAGGTCACGGTGACTGCCTGCGCGTCGGTCGGGTTGGCGGGGGAAATCGACACCACCGGAGAAGGATCCGGGTTTCCGCCGCTGCCATTGTCGTCCTCGACGAAAACATGCTGGATCTCCGACTTGTGGAGGTTGCCCTTCGCATCCACCGCCTCGATGTAGTAGTCGAGCAGCTTGCCGCGGAAGTTGGCGACGTTGTCGTTGGTGATCTTCGCGAAGTAGTAGTCCGCGACTTCGTTGGTGGGCAGAAAGTAATCGATCTGAGAATTGGACGCCGCGGCATTGAGCGCCTCGCGGGTTTTCGGGAGCAGCCGCTTGGTCATCGGAATCGAGATCCACGATCCCACCTCCGCTCCGCCGGAGTACGTCTCGTTTTGGTTAGAGGCCAGCGGGTTCGTGCCGTCACTATCAACACGCACCTTCACGGTCACGCCGTTGTTGGGAATGCCGGAAAGGTCGTAGGCATGGGTCCAGATGTAGAAATCCGAGCCCATCTTCTTGAGAAACCGCTCGTCGCCACCGGGCACGCGGTTGAACCAACCGAAGGTGTAGCCGCCGGGGTTGTAAGGAAAACGCTGCGGTTTGAGCACCGTGGGCGGGGTGCGGTCGTTGTCGCGACGCGTTTGGGTCATCCAAGGCGTGAGTTTCTCGACCGCACGGCGGGTGGCGAGGCCGGGTTTGACTTCGTCGTCATTGCCAAGGCCGCCGTAGTAGTTGAACCCGGAGTCAAGGCCATGCAGGTAGATGTGCCACGCGAGCTCGACATCGTTCGGAGCGGTCCAAGCTCCGTTCCAGTCGTAAGGAGCTTGGATCTTCCATGCGTTCACGCTGCCGCCCTCGTCCCTGAGGATCTGCTCGGCCGTCTCGCACCAATTCGCGCCGGCCATGAGCGGCGCATAGCTGTAAAACTTCAGCGCAAAGCCCGGAGTTTCCATGTCGATCTGCGTGCCCGGAACCCGATTGGTCGCACCGATGGCGGCATTCGCGACGGGAGGCTCGATCCATTTGAGGAAGTAGGGCGAGCCGTAGCACATTTCCGGGAAAATCCAGGCTCCATCCTCAATGTGGGCCATTTGCGCGTTCGCTCCATGGGCGTTCACAAAATCCTGCGGCGCATTGCGGCGATAGCCCGCGGCGTTCGCATCATTGAAAAACTGCGGTGTCGCCTCAAACCACGAGCTCGATCCCCCGCCCCAGGCGTTGTCGCCGTCGGTGGCGGGCATCACGATCGCTGGACGCGATGAATCCGTGGAGAACGGCGCGATGAACTGCTGGATCTTGCCGATGCCTTCGTTCGCATAGCCAAAACGATAGCTCAGCACGTCATCCGAAGGCACGGCGACCATGGTTTTCTCGGCACCGGTTTCCGGGTTCACATACTTCACCTTGTGGAGCTGATAGGCATAGGGAGAGACGTTCCAGGCGGCGTTTCCCGGATTCGGTTCGCCATACCACCAGCCATCCGTGGGTGATGGGCCGATCTGGTCCGCTTTGTTCGGCGGGCTGGAGTAGATGTTGTAGGAGCCCGCGGGATTCGCCTTCGTGTTGTAGGTCGGACAAGTGCGGCTGATGTGGTGGCTGGGAACGATGAGCCACTCGTATCCCTCGTCCACGAGCACATCGATGATGTGGCGGGAGTAGGCCATTTCCGTCGGGAAGAATCCCTTCGAATGATCGGATAGATTCGAATTTCCATTCCACGCCTTCCAGTAGGCCTGTTTGAAAATCTGGAGTTCCTTGCGCAGCACCGGCTTGGGCAGCAAGGGAGCGAGCGAGTGGTGATAGGTAAAACCCACCAGATCCATGCGCCGTGAGCCGGAAGGCGTGAACCAGTTGCGCGCCTCGCGGTTTCCATTCCACCAGCCGCCACCGTATCCGAGCTGGTTGTTGGCACCGAGTTGGCGCACGCCATCGATCAGCGAGCCCGAATAACTCATGGCAAAACCCGCTTCGCTGGCGAGACCGGCGAGCGAATTGCGCGGGCCGCTCTGATAGGAAGTCACGCGGTCCTGCACGCTGAAGATCTGCTCCAGATCATTCTGCGGGTGGAGGTTCGGACTGAGTCCGCCGTAGTTCTGGCCGGGTTTCAGACGGATCGAGTCCGCCGCATACTGCACGCGGCTGTTCTGCCCGCCGGGGTCGTTCGCGTTCCACTCCGGCCAATAGGTCGGTTGATGGTTGTGCCAAAAGCGGGAAACGCGGACCGTTTGCGCGGCCAAAGGCGGCATGCCAGCCACTCCGAGCGCGATGGCCCCCGCGAGGATCGGTGCGGAAGGTCTCATGAATCTGGGTTTATGCACCTTCCAAATGTCGGTGCACGATGCCGAGTTTAGAGAATTTCCCCGGCGATGAAGGACATCATCCCCCGCCGCTTCGGATTTTCAGGGAATCCACGGTGAGAGCGGCCCCGGCGGAGGCACCGAGCCGGATCTCGTCGAAGCGGGTGCCGGGCGGAAGTTTCCCACGGCAGAAAGGAGCCTTCAGCGGAAGCCCCCCCTCATGCAAGGTGATGTCCCCACGGCGGAGATCATAGCGAAGCGTGACCATTCCCGGCCCGACCACGGGCTTCTCTGGCAGGATCACGGGAATGCGTTGTTTCACATCGAGTGACCAAGTGGATTTGGTTCCAAAAGAATCGCCGAAGAACAACATCTCCTCGCCCTTGCGGAAGAAGCTCATCCCGGCCCAACCATCGGTATGAAAATCCGCTCCCACGGGTTTCCCGACATCGAGAGTCACCAGCAGGACCGAGTTTTCCCCGAGCGGCACGGGTTCCGGAAACGCGAAGAACACCGCGTAGTTGCTGCCCTCGATGCGTTGGGTTGTGAGCGACGGATTGCCGTATTCAACCCGCCAGCGTGGTCGTTCAAAGGGGCCCGTCTCCAGGGTTTGAAAGCGCCCGAGGTTTTTCGCGAAGGTCCTGCCGTCCGAGGTCATGGGTTCGGGCAGGCCTGCCGCATTCACGCGGACGGCATCGCCTCCCGCGAGGAAGAGGGAGTCGCCGGTTTTCGGGCGCACTTCCACCCGGCCTTCCATGACATGAAGTTCGTCGAGCCCGCTGGCGGGCACCTCGAGGCCGAATTCGGTGCCCTCGTCGACCACGGTGATGCGCGGGGTGGAAACGGTGAGCGCGCCTCCGCTGCCCCCTCTCCGGAAAAAGCCGACGCCACTTTCCAGATGCATCGAGTCCTTGTCCAGAAATGTGAGGATGGCCGGTCCTTCGATCAAGGCGGAGACCGAGGGTTCGAGGGAAACGGCGGCCCGTCCCTGGTCGAGACGCAGGGTGGTGCCGGCGTCCACCCCGGTGGCACCACCAAGGTTCCGAGAGCGGCCATCCAGGTTCCACACCGCGTCGAGGGAAAAGGTCAGCACGGCGGGGTCCGCACCGGCAGAGCGGTTCTCCCAGGGCTTGAATCCGAAGACCAGCACGGCGAGCGACAGGGCGGCGGCAATACCCAGCAGCAGGAGAATCCGCCCGGCACTCCAGCCAGGGCGTGCTGGCGCATCCGATACTGGAAATCCACCTTCGAACTCCTCGCTGAGCGTGTGGTGAAGGAGTGCATATCCCTGATAGAGTTCCTGCAGCTCCGGCTCGGATCGCAAGCGCTCCTGGAACGCATCGAACTGCTCGGGCGTCATTTCGCCATCCAGCACCTGCTGGACCATATGGTGATCCTGCTTTTTCATCCGGATTGTCGGGAGGCCGCCTGCATTTCCCGCTCGATGCAGCGTTTCAAGGAGGCGCGGAGGTTGAAGAGAACCGCCTTCAAAGTGCCCGCGCTGCGGTTGGTGAGCGAGGCATATTCCTGCAGCGAAGAGGCCGTGGCATATCGATGATGCAGAAGCTCGCGATCCTGCGGGCGGAGCTTCATGAGGCACTTCCTCAAAGCGAGATGCCGCTCCTCAAGCTCGTCCGGCTCCACCTCGAAGCCGGGGGACATTCTTTGCAGAAGGTCGTCATCAAACACCAGCCAGCCTTGGGAAACCAGCCTGCGCCGGTGGTTGAGCATGTGGTAGCGGATGGTCTGGAAGGCCCATGCCTTGAAATTCGTGCCCAGTTCGAAGGACGTCCGCTTTTGCCACAAGGTGATGTTCACTTCCTGAAGCAAGTCCCTTGCCCCGGAGCCTCCCGGTGCGAGCGACCGGATGTAGGCCAGCATCGAGGTCTGGTGGTTGGTGAGTTCCCGGACGAACTCCTCGGAACCGGCATCATGGTCTGGGTTTTCGCTCATGCCTTCCCCAGCATCCCGGATTGTGAGGGGCCCCGCAAGCGGTTTCATCGCGCGGAAACCCGGGCCCCTCCCGGCGCGTCACGAATCAAACCGAGCACGACTTCCCGTTTCCGCAGCCGCCAGGGACCTTGTTCCAAGGCATCTTGGAGAGCAGGATGGCGAGGCCGCACCAGCCGGTGGCTCCGGCCATGGTCAGTCCGCAGCCGAGAAACGCGGGGATGAACGCGAAGTTCTTGTTCACCGTGAGCGCAAGCGCGGAGCTGGCGATCAGGATGAGACCGATGACCAGCTGGACCTGGCGCATGAGCGGAAGCACCTTGCGCTCGCTGCGTTCCAGCGGAAGTCCGGCGGATTCCCAGGCGAGCACGCCGCCATCAAGGATGACGAGCTTGTCGCAGCCGGCGGCCTGGAGTTTCTGGAAGGCTTGGTCGGCGCGCTTGCCGCTGCGGCAGATGAGCACGCACTGCTCGGCGTTCGCGGAGGCGGATTTCACAGCCGCGGGGTCGAGCTGATCCAGCGGCATCAGATGCGAACCGGAGATGCGCATCTCGTCATGCTCGACGGGCGTGCGGACGTCGATGAGGGCGATGTTCCTGCCGGATTGAAGGGACTGCTGGAGTTGGCTTGGCTGGATTTTCATAGGGAGTCGGTAGCGGTTTTGTTCTCTGACATGAACATATTCTCATATAGTTATACTTGCAAGGGAAATTTCGAGGGTTTATGGTCCCCGGCGATGAAACTCGATTCCGCGCAGCTCGAACGTGTGGCGAACCTGTTCCGCGCCTTCTCGGAGGCGAGCCGCCTGGCGATCGTGCAGGAACTGAAAACCGGGGAGAAGAGTGTCTCGGAGATTGTGGAGGCGCTGCCGACGAGTCAGGCGAACGTTTCCAAGCAGCTCAAACTGCTTTACGAGGCCGGCGTGTTGAGCCGTCGCAAGGAGGGCACGCTGGTGCTCTATCAGATCGCGGACCCGATGGTGTTCGAGCTGTGCCGGCTGGTCTGTGACAAGCTGAACCGCGACACGGTGAAGCCCGCGAAGCTGAGGTTTTGATCGGCCTCAGCGTTTGAACACGGGGAAGCCCGCGGCGGGGCGGATTTCCTTCGGCGGCTCGATGCCGAAGGTGATGTCGTCACCGATCTTGTAGGGACCGTAGGCGATCGGGATCACGGTGAGGCAGACGAGTTGCTCATCGCCCTCGTTGATCCGCTCGATGTGGACGATGGCGGCGCAGTTGGGGCTTTTGCGGATGGAAAGGATGTCGCCCGGCCGGAATGACGAGGCCGCGGCGGTCTCGGTGGTGGGGAAGAGGTATTCGACGAGCACGGGGAACGGCGCGGCGCTGCTGAAATCGTCCGGTTTGACGAGGGCCCGTGCGCGAACGGCGAATCCGGACGGCAGGAAATCCTTCGGCCCGAGAACACGGGTGTCCTCGACCTGGTAATCGCCTTCGATGTAAGTGAGCGCGAGGGGCTTCTCGAAGTTGGTGAGGTAGTTTCGCATCAGCCGGTTGTTGAGGCTGGTGAGTTGTTCACCGGTGAGGCCGAAGAACTTCGAATACTGGCCTTTCGCGTCGAGGAGATTGCCGTTGGGCACGTCGAGCACGGTGTATCGTTTGAGTTCCGGGAGTCTGCCGAGCTTGCGGAGGATCTCGTAGTTCCGCGGGATCTCCGGGTTTCCGAACACATGGAGGCAGACCGTCCAACTGACCACCGCGAAACAAAGCGCGAGAAGGTTGGCGAGCAGCCACCAGAAGTAGGCGGGACGCCGCGGAGCGGGTTCTTCAATGACGCGGGGCACGGCGGAACGGCGGAAGGCCAGGGAGAATTTGAAGGATTCACACAGAACCGCAAGCCTCGCCATCGGGCACGGCGTGGCTGCCTGGAGGTTCGTCCGCGACTTCGAAGGAGGTGCCACAGCCGCAGGAGCGGGCTGCATTCGGATTGTTGACCTTGAAGCCGGCGTCGGTGAGGTCGTCGGAGTGATCGATCTCACAACCGCGGAGGCGATCGATGCTGTCTCCGGCCACGATCACGCGCGCGGCACCGGACTCGACCACCACATCACCCGGCTGCGGGTCCGAGACCTGCATTTCATACTGCCATCCGGCGCAGCCACCGCGGCGGACGGCGAGCCGCAGGCCGGATACCGGGGATTGGGCGCGGTTGGACAGGAGCCGGGCGAGGGCTTCCGCAGCTTGGGGAGTGATGGAAATCGGCGTCACGCGGAAAGCCTAGGCCGGATTTCAGGGATTTGAAACCGGAAATCCCGCACGATGCCGCCCAGCCGCTAACTCCCTGTCGCAAACCGCTGTGTTTTTCCCCCCAACCGGACGAATCGGCCGAAACAACGGGGAGGATCGCCCGTCGGGTATCGGGCCGGTTCAGACCACCGCGAGACCTGCAGCATCCGCCGAACGGATCCGCGCCACGCGCATTCTCTCGCAGATCACCAGGGAGAGGAATCGCGAGTAGTCCTCTTCGCGGGTGGAGGAGAGCAGCACATAGGTGTAGCTCGGCCAGTGCCTCATTTCCTCAAGCGCATTGGCCATGCGCAGCGAGATCACCTCATCGCTGTCCGTTCCGCGGCCGGAAAGGCGCTCCAGGAGTTCGGCCTCCCCGGGCGGCATCACAAACAGGTCCACGAACGCATTCCGTATTTCAGGATCCACGCAACTCCTCACCTGGGCGGCTCCCTGGACGTCGATGTCCATCACCACATCCGCCCCGGCCGCGAGGCGGGAAATGACCTCGGACTTGAGCGAGCCGTAGAGATTGCCGTGGACTTCCGCGTGTTCCAGGAAATCGCCCGCAACGATGCGCCGCTCGAATTCCTCGCGCGTGAGGAAATGGTAATCCCGGCCGTTCACCTCGCCGGGCCGCGGCGGACGGGTGGTGCAGGAGATCGAATAACGCACCTCACCCGAGTCCGCCAGACGGCGACAAAGCGTGGTTTTCCCGGATCCCGAAGGACCCGAAACGACAAGCAGCATTCCCGTGCGCGGCGCGGACATGGCCGGATCATGATGGGCTCTCCGCCGCTGGCAATCCGGGAAGTTTCCCCGCCCCTGGAAATTGTGGATTGCCTGCCTCACGGATTCCGACAGGCTTTGAAGCGCGAACCATGCTCCTCCCGGTATTCCGTGACCTGATCCGGCCGCAGTGGCGTGCGGTGCTCGAGGAACTCAAATCCTCGGGCGGCATGCCGGTGGCGGACCTCGCCCGCAAGTCCGGGGGCAGCTACATGGCCGTGAAAACCCACTGCGAGGAACTCACCAAGGCCGGCTACCTCGTCCGCACCCGGCTTCCCCGCAGCGAAGTGGGCAGACCGGAGATCTTCTACAGCCTCGCGGAGAAGGCGGACGCCTTGTTTCCCCAGGCCGGCACCGCATTCACCCTCGAATTGCTAGAGGAAGTCCGCCGCATGTTCGGAGAGACCGCTCCGGAAAAAATCCTCTTCCAGCATTTCCAGTCCCGCTTCGAATCCCTCGCAGCCATCCTCGACAAGCTCGACTCACCCGTGGAAAAGGCCTCCAAACTCGCTTCACTCCGCGACAAGGAAGGCTGCGCGTCCCACTTTGCCAGCGACCCGCCCCGGATCATCGAACTCCACAACCCCTTGCTCCGGATTTTCCAACGCTACCCGCGCGCCGCCATGATGGAGCAACGGATGATCGAACAGCTCCTCGGCCGAAAGGTGCGCCGCAGCGAGGAATCCGGAGGCCGCGAGGGCATGCCGAGAGTTACATTCGAGATTTCCTGAATGCACCGCCAGAACGCCGCGTCGAAGCGGGCGAACTCCCCATCTCCATGAAAACCCGCCCACTGGCCGCCGCCACACTCCTCGCCGTTCTGCTCAGCGCCGGCTGCAACAAATCCTCACCCGCCACCGAGAGGAAACTCGCCGAACTCGAACAACAGGCCGCCGACGCGAAACGCAGGCAGCAGGAACTCGAAAAGGAACTCGCCGAGCAAAAACTCGCCGCCGAACGCGACGCCATCGAACGCGAACGCATGCGCATCGAGCAGGACCGCCTCGACATGGAGCGCCAGCAAGGCGAAGCCGCAGCGGCCGCCGCCGAAGAACTGCGCCGCCGCGAAGCCGAACTCGCCACCCGCGAAGGAAAGGTCGAACTCCTGAACTCCCAGCTCGAGACCAAGCAGGAAGAACTCGAGAAACGCGGCGAGGAACTCAGCGAAAAGGACCGCGAACTCGCCGGCCGCGAAGCGCTCGATGACGCCAGGGAACGGACCCGCCCGGACGACACTCCCGCCGGCGACTACGGCATGTTTTACGAATCGCTCTCGCCCTACGGCTCCTGGTTCGAGACCCCGGACTACGGGTATGTCTGGCAACCCGTGGTTGTTAGAAACGGATCGTGGCGCCCTTATCTCCACGGCCGCTGGGCCTGTACCGACCGCGGATGGACCTGGATGTCCGACGAGCCTTTCGGCTGGGCCACCTACCACTACGGCCGCTGGGCCCTCTGCCGTGGCTACGGCTGGGTGTGGGTGCCGGGTTCCGAGTGGGCTCCCTCATGGGTCTGCTGGCGCAGCAGCGGCAACCACGTCGGATGGGCTCCCCTGCCCCCGGAAACCCTCGCCTACCGCGGACGCTCGTGGGACTCCACCGTGGAAGCCTCGTTCGGCATCGGCGCACTCTGGTTCAACTTCGTGGAAACACGGAACTTCTGCGAACCGATCCACCACCACTGCCTGCCCTACACGCAGAACGACATCTACATCCACCAAACGGTCAACATCACCCACATCCATGTGAAGGACAACCGCGTGATCTGCGGCGGCCCCACCTACGGTGACATCGCCCGCCAGACCAAACGCAAGCCCCCGTTCTACCGGATCGAGGAAGACCGCAAGGCCCGCCCCGGCCACGATCCGATCCACATGCGATACCGGGTCGAGGAAGGCCGCCTGCGCGTCGCCCGGCCGGTCATCAGCTCCGACTGGGATGAAACCGTGAAACCCCGCCACATCAAGGGCCGCATCGAGTCCTTCGACGTCGAACGCAAGGAACCCTTGAAACCCGAAGTCCGCGACCTGGTCCGCCAGACCCGTGAACAAAACCGCAAAAAGACGCAGCAACCGGAAGATCCTCCCCGCGTCGATCGCCCGACCCGGGTGGAAGAACGACCGCTGCCCCGCCAACCGGATCCCACCCCGGGCAACCGCGAGGTGGCCGGACGTGACCCGAAACCCGTTTCCCCGAAGGCCGAATCTCGCACCGAAGAGCCTCGGGTCCAGGTGCTGCCAAAAGGCAACGAACCCAACGGCGGCAAGGGTCGCCGTGAAGAAGGCGGCATGACCCAGCAGGAAAAGAACAACGAAATCGCCGTCAAACTTCAGGAAGAACTCCGCCGCCAGAACGACAAGATCCGCGTGCTTCCCAAGGATGCCGGACCCGAAAAACCGGACCCGCTCCCCAGACCGGACAGCCGCAACGAAGCCACACGCAACGAACGGCAGGAACTCGAAAAACAGCGCGAAACGGAACGCCGGAACCAACTCGACAAACAACGCGAGACCGAACGCCAGCAGCGCATGGAGCAGGAACGCCAGCAACAGATCGAGGAAACCCGCCGCCAGCAGCAACGGGAAGCCGAGCGCCAACAACGCGAGGCCGAACGCCAGCAGCAACGGGAAATGGAGCGCCAGCAGCAACGGGAAGCCGAGCGGCAACAGCAGCAGATGGAAGAAGCCCGCCGCCAGCAGCAGCGCGAGATGGAACGCCAGCAACAGCGCGAAGCCGAGCGCCAGCAGCAGCGGATGGAGGAATCACGCCGCGAACAGCAACGCGAGGCGGAGCGTCAGCAGGAGCGATCCCGCCAACAGCGCAGCGAGGAGGAACAACGAGGCCGCGGCAAAAACCGCTGAGACCATCCAGGGCCCGGCCAGACGATTGACCCCGGCCGCCCATCCGCTACGCTGGGGCCTTCTCTAACAAAATGTCCCAGAGGCTCCAGCTCGCTGTCATCGGCGGAGGCCCCGCCGGCCTGCGCGCCGCGGAGTGCGCCTCCGCCTGCGGCGTTCAGGTCAGCCTGTTCGATGGCAAGCCTTCGGTGGGCCGCAAGTTCCTCGTCGCGGGCAAGGGCGGGCTCAACCTCACCCACGGCGAGGCCATGGACCGCTTTACCCGCCGCTATCCGGAAACTCGGGAGCATCCCGGCCTATGGCAGTCGCTGCTGGAGGACTTCAGCCCGCAAGCCTCGCGGGACTGGGCGGCCGGCCTCGGAGTGGAGACCTTCGAGGCGCGCACCGGCCGCGTGTATCCCCGGGCCATGAAGGCCGCACCGCTCCTCCGCTCGTGGATCGCACGCTTGAAGAAATCCGGCGTCCGTTTCGAAATGAATCACCGTCTCACCGCGCTCTCGCCCGGCGCTCCCCACCGGATCTCGTTTGCCAACGGAACATCCTTCGAGGCGGATGCCGTGATTATCGCCCTGGGCGGAGGATCCTGGCCGCAAACCGGATCCGACGGCTCATGGATCGATCTCCTCCGTCAGACGGAAATCACCTGCCACCCGCTCGCCCCCGCCAACTGCGGATGGGAATGCCCGTGGCCTCCGGAGGTCCTCGCAGCGGCTGAAGGCCGCCCTCTCAAGAACATCGAGGTCTCGGCCGGCGCCATGAAGGTTTCCGGCGAACTCCTCGTCACCCGCTACGGATTCGAGGGGGGTGCGATCTATCAGTTAGGTCCGGAGCTCCGCGCGATGAGCCATCCCGCGATCGCCATCGACTTCAAGCCGACCTTCTCCATCGAACAACTGGTGGCCCGCATGGAATCCGTGAAACGCCAGCACCTCGAACAGGCGAAGATCCGCTGGAAACTGCCGGACGCCGCCGTGGCCATTCTCTCACGGACCTCCTGGAGCGACTCACACCGTCTCGCCACCGAAGTGAAACACTGCGTCATCCCCCTCGACGGGCCGCGACCGATTGCCGAAGCGATTTCTTCCGCAGGCGGTGTGTGCTGGAGGGAACTGGACGATCGCCTCATGCTCAAACGATTCCCGGGCTGCTTTCTAGCCGGAGAAATGATCGACTGGGAAGCCCCGACCGGCGGTTATCTCATGCAGGGCTGCCTCGCCACCGGAACCCGTGCAGGCAAGGCCGCCGCCGATTGGCTCCACTCGGCCGGGATCGTGCCCTGATTTCAACGATCGCTTCCATCGACGAATCATATCGATCGGAAAAGTTGGGCCGCCGTCGCTCCGAGCCGCATCGTGGCATGAACGCGGAGCGGTGGCCGCCCGGAAATTCCGTGCGTCACATGGACCTATGTGAAACGCCACAGAAGGCCGAATTGTTTCAACTTCCTGCGGAAATCCTTCAACGCTCCCTCGCGGAATCCGCGAGCTCCGGCAGCAGCACATCAAACTTCATGCCACTCAACTTCGGCCTCACCGCCGCGGGAAAATCCACCGCCTTCACCAACAGACGGATGATCTTCCGGCCCGTCTCCCGCGGATCATCGATCACGCTGTCCACCAGGCCTTTGCTCACCGACTTGCCATCCGCCGTGCGGATCGGAAGCGAGGCCTTGTCGATGGCGGCCTGCGCCATCTCCGCAGGAACCGTCACCGGGATCGAAAATGTGCTTTCATTGCTCACCGTGAATGCGTGCGTCGCAAAGTTCACCGACTTGCCCGGCTCCACCAGCACTTCGGAAACCACGCCGTCCACCGGCGAGCGGAAGAAGCGTTTCTCATACTGGGACTTCCAGTATTCGTATTGGATGCGCTGGGCATCTTCCGCATCCATCTGCACCTCGTAGTTGGAGTGATACATCTTCTCCATGGCCATCGCCCAGTCGAGTCGCGAGCGTTCGGCGCTGCGGCGACGCACGGCGGCCTCAGTCTCCTCGCGGGTCACCGTCCAGGCCTCGGCCTGCCCGCGCGCGGCATCGACGTTTGCCTTGGAGCGCATGACGTGTTCCGCGAGGTCCAGTTGGAGCTTGGTCGAGTCCAGCTCGGTATGACCGAGCACCTGCCCCTTGCGCACCGTATCCCCGGGTTTCACGAAAACCTCGACCATCACACCCGGTGCAGCCGCCCGCACTTTCTCCACCACCCGGGTCGCCCCGGCGGATTCGAACAACATCATGTCGCCCGCCTGGCTCGCATAGGGAATCTGACTCCACGAGGGCACCGCGGAAATCAACAACACGGCGGCGATGGAGATCACTCCGCTCAGGCACCGACCGTTGGGGGACTGGGGCATGCTTGCGCTCATGATGCACCGGATACGCCCACGCTTCCCGCGACCTTTCACGCCGCAGCCCTTGCCGCGGACCGCAGCGCATGCTAACCCACCTCCACATGGGCATCGCAGACAGGGACTATGAACGCCAGCCGCCACGCGGATACGGCGGCTTCACTCACGGCCTCACGCCCGCCGTCAAATGGCTGATGATCGCCAACGTCGGCATCTTCCTCATCGATTACGTGCTCCTCCCCTTGGCGCTGGGGCTGCGCATCGATGACTTCCGCCGCCCTCCTCTCGTCACCTGGGGAGCCTTCGCCGTGGAGTCCGCCATTCACGAGTTCCGCATCTGGGAATTCATCACCTTCCAGTTCCTGCACGACAGCGTGGGCCACCTGCTTTTCAACTCGCTGGGCCTTTTCTTCTTCGGTCCCTGGCTCGAGCGCTGGTGGGGATCCCGGAAGTTTCTCGGCTTCTATCTCGCCTGCGGTTGCGGTGGCGCCGCTTTCTTCACGCTGCTGTCCTACCTCGGCGTGCTGCCCGGCGGAATGCGCTCCGCATTGGTCGGCGCTTCCGCAGGCATCTATGGCATCTTCATCGGCGTCGCCGTCATCGCGCCCGGACTTCGGGTCGCCCTGCTCTTTCCTCCGATCGAACTCTCGATGCGGCAACTCGCCATCGCCATGCTCTCCATCTCGGTGGTCATCATCGCCGTCGGGTTCGGCAACAACGAGGGCGGCGAAGCCGGCCACCTCGGCGGGGCCATCGCCGGCTTCCTGCTCATGCGCTACCCATGGCTGTTAGGAAACCCGTGGGACTCACCGGCCCGGGGTGGTTCCAAACGGTCCACACCCCCACGCGAGCCGAAACTCAGGCCGCGCACCCAGCTCCCCTTCGCCTCGAATCCGGAAGTCGACCGCATTCTCGACAAGATCTCCCGCGAGGGCATCCACAGCATCACCCCCGAGGAACGTGAGATCCTCGAAACCGAATCCAAACGCCAATCCAAGAACCCATGAACGATGCGGAAATGATCGATTGCCCCGAGGCCGGAAAACAACTGGCCCGGCTGCGCGCCATCATGCACCGGCTGCGTGCCCCCGGCGGCTGCCCCTGGGATGCCGAGCAAACCCACGAATCCCTCGTCACCAACCTCATCGAGGAAACCTACGAGACCGTGGACACCATCCGCCGCGCCGATCACGAGCACCTCAAGGAGGAACTCGGCGACCTGCTCCTCCAGGTGATCTTCCACTCCGAACTCGCCGAGGAAGCCGGCCGCTTCAACCTCGACGACGTCGCCCGCGGCATCAGTGACAAACTCGTCCGCCGCCACCCCCATGTCTTTTCGCAAAGCGACGCCGCCACCTCCGACGAGGTGCTCAAGCAGTGGGACGAAATCAAACGCGCGGAAAAAGGCGACCAGCGCAAACCCTTCCTCCATGGCGTCGGCAAAGGCCTGCCCGCCCTCGTCCGCGCCGCCAAACTTCAGAAAAAAGCCGCTAAAACCGGCTTCGACTGGCCCGATGAACACGGCGTCATGGCCAAGATCCAAGAGGAAACCCAGGAACTTGAAGAAGCCCTCCAAGCCCGGGACCCCAAGGCCATCGATGAAGAACTTGGCGACCTCCTTTTCTCCGTCGTCAACCTCGCCCGCTTCCGCCAACTCGATCCGGAAGTCCTCATGGCCAGTGCCAACGCCAAGTTCGAACGCCGCTTCGATCTCATGGAACAATCCCTCACCGCCCAGGGACTCACCCTCGAAGCCGCCTCCATCACCGAAATGGAAGCCGCCTGGCAAGCAGCGAAAAGGTGAGCTCGGAAGCGCCAAGACCGCACGAATCCGCAGCCTGAAGAGTCCGTCGAACGTCGGTCATTCGCCTATCAGGCGGTCACCAGGGACGTTCCAAGGATTCCCTGGCAGCCACACGGTTGAGGACTTCCGAACAGCTTTCCCAGTTGATGCTGGCGATCTGGTTGTATCTCGCATCGAAGGGGTGCTTCTGCGTTCCGATGCACTTCCGCTCCTATCCATGCATGCGAGAACTCCCTGATGTGCTCATACTGAGCATTCTGGAAGGTGGGCCCGCAGGGATTTGAACCCTGGACCAAGGGATTATGAGTCCCCTGCTCTAACCGCTGAGCTACAGGCCCGGTAAGGGCGGGACGCTAGGGAAGCGCGCCGCCGAAGACAAGGCCTAAGGAGGGAGGGGGCGAGTGGTGACGTCTGGATCAGATCACGCCGAGTTCCTTGCCGGTTTTGACAAAGGCGTCGATGCCTCGATCGAGTTGTTCGCGGGTGTGGGCGGCGCTGATCTGGGTGCGGATGCGGGCTTTGCCCTGGGGGACGACGGGATAGAAGAAGCCCATCGCGTAAACGCCGTGATCGAGGAGTTTTTCCGAGAATTTCTGGGAGAGCGCGGCATCGCCGAGCATCACGGGAGAGATCGGGTGGTCCTGACCGGCGATGGTGAATCCGGTCTGCGCCATCGCGGTGCGGAAGTAGCGGGTGTTTTCCTTCACCTGGTCGGCAAAGGAGGTGGAGGCTTCCAGCATCTCGAAGACCTTGAGGGAGGCGGCGACGATGGGTGGGGCGATGGTGTTGGAGAACAGGTAGGGCCGGGAGCGCTGGCGGAGGAGATCGATGACTTCCTTTTTGCCGGAGGTGTAGCCGCCGGAGGCTCCGCCGAGGGCTTTGCCGAGGGTGCCTGTGGTGAGATCGATCTTGCCGAAGAGCCCGCAGTGTTCGTGGGTGCCACGGCCGCGCGCGCCAAGGAAGCCGGTGGCGTGGCATTCGTCGAAGTGGACCATGGCGTTGTAGCGGGTGGCGAGTTCGTGCACCTTGTCGAGCTGCGCGATGATGCCGTCCATGGAGAACACCCCGTCGGTGGTGATGAGTTTGAAGCGCGCGCCGGCGGCATCCGCCTCGCGGAGCCTGGCTTCGAGATCGGCCATGTCGTTGTTCTCGTAGCGGTAGCGTTTCGCCTTGCAGAGGCGCACGCCGTCGATGATCGAGGCATGGTTGAGCGAGTCCGAGATCACCGCGTCCTCGGGGCCTAACAGGACCTCGAAGAGCCCGCCATTGGCATCGAAGCAGGAGGGGTAGAGGATGGTGTCCTCGGTGCCGAGGAAGCGGGAGATGGCTTCTTCGAGTTGTTTGTGGAGCGTCTGGGTGCCGCAGATGAAGCGGACGGAAGCCATGCCGAAGCCCCAGCGTTCGAGGGCATCGCGGGCGGCGGCGAGCACCTCGGGATGGTCGGCGAGGCCGAGGTAGTTGTTGGCGCACAGGTTGATGACGCTGCGCCCGTCCTTGAGGCGGACGGTGGAGTTCTGGGGCGAGTCGATGAGTCGCTCGCGTTTGTAGAGACCGGCGGACTCGATTTCCGCGAGGGTCGATTGAAGAGACTGAAGCAGATTTTCCGAAAACATGACGCGGCAATCCTGTACGGCGGAGACTGGCTTGAAAACCGGGAATTTCCCGAAACCAGGGCCTCAGGCAGGTTCCGCGGAGCGCAGCGTGAGCAGGCCGATTTCCGGTGGGCAGGCAAAGCGGACGCGCAGGCCGGTGGTGCCCATGCCGCGGGTGACGAAGAGCCGGGAGTCTCCGCGCTCGTAGCAGCCGTGGATGTATTTCTCGCCGAGTTTCACCTTGGCCGGGGCATAGCCGAGGACGGGCACGCGGCATTGGCCGCCGTGGGTGTGCCCGGAGAGTTGGAGCTGGACCGGGCGGTGGCGGGTGAGATCGTCGAAGTAATCCGGCTCGTGGACCAGGGCGATGACCGGCGTTTGCGGACGGATTCCCCGCAGGGTCTTTGCGGGATCGGGTTTGCCGAGCCAGATGTGGTCGGTGGCGGCGATCGCAAGGGTCTCCCCGCGGATGCGGAGGGCGCTGTGGCGGTTCACCAACAGCGGGATACCGGCTTTTTCGAAGCCCTTGCGGATGAGGGACGCCTTGCCGGTCCAGCCATCGTGGTTGCCCATGGAGGCGAAGACCCCGTGGGCGGGCGCGAGGTGCTTGAGGAGGTCCAGCAAGGGATCGAGCACGGCCGGATCCGCGTCGATGAAATCACCGGGAAGTGCGACCAGATCGGGTTTCTCAAGGTTGAGGCGCTCCACGGCGGCCTTCACCAGCGGTCCGTCCTGGTCCGGCTTGAAGTGGAAATCCGCCATCACCCCGACGCGCAGGCCGTCGAGAGCAGCGGGCAACCGGGGGCAGAGGATGCTTTCGCGGGACACGCTCAAGCGGCCGGGTTCGATCCAGAAGGCGTCCGCGGCGCAGGCGGCGGCTCCACCGAAGAGCAAGCCGAGGGCGCGCCGACGGTGGATTCGCGGGCTCGTAGGGGCGGAAGGGACAGCGGTGATTTCCTGATCCATCGTGGCATCGAGATTCACGACCGTGAACAGCGGATGAAGGCTGCATGAAAAACCCGGGCAGCGGGCTCACCTTCCCTCGGCAATCCGCTCGGCGAGCATCTGGGGCAAACCGGCTGCGAGGATCTTCCGCTGGGTGGTGGCGATGTCATACTCGACGCGCCGGAAGACGATCAGCTTGTGCTCGAGATCGTAGATCGCGTAGCAGCCGCGCCAGTCGCCGTCGCGGGGCTGGCCGACCGAGCCGATGTTGATGAAATACTTGGCGCCGTCCTCGATCTCCACCGACTCGGCGGGCACCTCGACCACCTTGTCCGTCTTCACGTAAACACGGGGCACGTGGGTATGCCCGTGGAAGCAGATCTGGGTGAACTGATAGGAAAAATTCGACATCGCGTCGAAGCGGTTGGTCACGTAGTTCCAGTGCGCCGGTTGGTCGAGCGTGCTGTGAACCACGGTGAAATCCGAGACCTGGCGGACCATTCGCAGGCGGCGCAGCCACTGGCGTTGTTCGTCGCTGAGTTGCTGGCGCGTCCATTCGAGCGCGGCGGCGGCCACCGGGTTCATGCTTTCCAGCGAGTGGGATCCGGAGGCGTCTTCGTCGTGATTTCCCTTCACGGTCGGGCAATCCATGGCCCTGACCCGCTCCAGGCAGGCGGCCGGGTCCGCATTGTAGCCGACGATGTCACCCATGCAGACGTAGTCGGTCACATCCTGCTTCGCGGCATCCTCGAGAACGGCCTCGAGGGCTTCGAGATTGGCATGAATGTCACCGAAGAGAGCGATCCGCATGGAGAACAGGAAAAGGGCTGGCGGATTTTTGTGGCTGTGGCGGGCTCTGTCGAGACGAAAGGAGGAGGCCCGCTACTTCGGGCGGAACATGTCCTCCGGATTGAAGGGAGGTGGCGGTGGCTGGTTGAAGACACTCTTGTCCGCGGAAATGTTGAGCTGTTTTTCGAGGGCCTCCAAGGCTCTGGCCACGCCATGGACGGGAAACCTCTCGCGGGTTCTCATCCAGTGACCGGAGAGCGATTCATGGGCTTTCTCGGGAGACTCGAAGAGCTCGAGCGCCCGCTTCCCGGTATCGAGGTCCGGATTCTCCCAGGCTTCCAGCACCAGCAGAAGGATGAGCAAGGTGGGGGTGCGGTTCTGGGCACCCTCGGCATAGAGCGAACGGGCAAGGGCGAGGGCCTCCTTTTCCCTGCCGGCCACGCGGGCCAGCGAGTAGAACTGGGCGCGCTTCACGTAGCCGAGGGCCTTGCCGGTGGCGGCGGCGCGCCCGTAGGCCTCGGCTGCTGCGGCAAAGCACGCGTTCGGATCCTTGTAGGCGGGAAACTTGTTCGAGTCCGAGAGCAGAAAGCCAAGGTTCGCGTAAAGGCTCCAGTCGTCCGGATTGTTGCGGATGCCGCGTTCCAGGAAGGCGCGGCCGTTGTAGATCGACGAACGCCAGGCCTCGCGGCGGCGCAGCGGCGGAAGTTCGGAGTCGTTCAGGTAGTAGGAAGCCGCATTGTAGGCCTGATGCCATGAACCCGTTTCCCAGTAGTATCTCGTGCGCGGCGCGAGATCGACGATCGTATTGAAGGTATCCGCCACATCCGCCCAGCGTTGTTCGGTGAAGAACGTGAAGGCCCGCAGGTTCAGGAAGGTGGCCACCAGCGTCCGCAGGCCGCCCAGTGCCACGGCCGAGCTGGTCTGGCCGATCCGCTCGCGGGTGCCGATCTCCATCTTCGGAGGAAACAGCCCGGCGGCGCGCAGCTCCTTGGACAGGCTGTTCTCGAAAGGAAGGCGCAGCCCGCCAAAGGCGAGCAAGGCCGCCAGCAGGATCGTCGATTTCCGCCAGATGCTCACGATGTCAGAATTCCTTGTCGGAGAAGATGAACCAGGAGGCGATCGTGAAGAACACCGCGTAGTAGGCCCCCACCAGCGTGAGTTTGCCGAGCGTCACCAGTGGCATCGCCTGGCCTTCGATCACGGCGTCGATCACGTTGAACAATTGGAAGTCCGGGAGCACGAGAGAGAACACCAGCGAGGCGAGCCTGGCAAAAAGCCCCTCTCCGGCCTGGCCGGCGTTCAGATAGACGTCCCGTGCATCCGCCTGGAAGTGGCCGATGAAGTAGATGAGGAAACTCACGATCGTCGTGAACAGCGTGCTCGTCGAGAACGTGGAAATCAGCAGCGCCAGCGAGGCCATGATCGAGGCGCGGAGAAACACCGCGAACACCGCCCCCTGCAAGGACCAGTTGGGCCCCTGGGCGCGGGTTTCTGATAGAAGCGAAGCCACTGCGTCCGGCGGCCAGCCGAGTGCCTTGACCATCTCCTCCTGCTGCGCGATGACCATCGAGGTGCGGATTTGCAGCACGGCGGTCATCAGCAGGTCCATCGCCAGCAGCGAGACGAACACCAGCATCAGCACGCCCAGCAGTTTCCCGGCGAGGTAGTCGAATCGCGGCACCGGCTTGGCAAGGATGGTGTAAAGCGTGCGGTCCTCAACGTCCTTGGGCAGGAGCAGAGCGGTGGCCACGATCGAGAGCACCACGGAGAACAAGGTCATTGCCCCGAGCGACCAGCTCTTGATTGAGCGCAGGACATTGGCTCCCACCGATTCGGGGCCGGCATGCTGGGGCAGTTCAAAGAAATTGCTGGCGATGGCGATGACCGCGAAGATCGCGAGGAAATAGAAGACCTTCATCCGCACGAGCTGGGTGAAGGCGTGCGTCGCGATCGTCAGGATGCGGGTGGTATGAGAGCCCTGGGTCGGACTGGAGGTCGGGGTGCTCATGGTTATTCTTCTTCGCGGATTTCACGCAGGAAAAGCCGTTCCAGCGTGGTGCGGGGACGGCCGGTGCGCACGAGGGAGGAACCCGGGCTGGCTGCCACCAGCGCGCGGATTTTCTCCATCAACTCGGGTCCGGCGTCCTTGAGGATGATCTCGGTCTGGTCCTCGATGGCGATGAGATCCTCGAGCCGGCCCTCGCGGATCATCCTTCCGCGGAAAATGATGCCGACGTGATCGCAGACTTCCTGGACCTGTTCGAGCAGGTGGGAGCAGAGGAACACCGTGATGCCCCGCTCGCGTAGTTTGAGGATCAGGTCGCGGATCTGGCGGGACCCGAGCGGATCCACTCCGGCGGTGGGCTCATCGAGAATGACCAGGCGCGGTTCCTGAATCAGCGCCTGGGCCAGACCGATGCGTTGAAGCATGCCCTTCGAGTAACCGCCGACGCGCCGGTCGCGGGCACCTTCGAGGTCGACCAGGGCAAGCAGTTCGTTCACGCGGTCATCGAGCGTTTTTCCACCCAATCCGCAGAGTCTGCCGTAGAAGCGCAGGGTTTCCCCGCCGCTGAGGTGTTTGTAGAAATAGGGATTCTCCGGCAGGAAGCCCACGTCGTTGCGGGAGTCCACCTTGAGCGAGTCCTTGCCGAAGATGGCGCAGGTTCCGGAGGTGGGGGCCACCAGGCCGAGCAGCGCCTTCATGGTGGTGGATTTCCCGGAGCCGTTCGGCCCGATCAATCCGTAGACCTCGCCCGGCATGATGCGGATGGAAACATCCTCCACAGCCCGCAGCGGTTTGCGGCGGAATGAGGTGGTGAAGTCCTTCACCAGGTTCCGGATTTCAACAGCGGGCGTGATATCGGCCATGGACGTTGAAAGGATGAATCAGCACGGCGAGCAAGGCAAAGGACAATTTTCCACAGCTCCATGCTTGATCCGGCAGGACCGCCTGCGCAGCATGAGACATCGCCATCCCGGCATCCGACCCATGAAAAAAATCCTCCTCCTCGCCGCTTCCGTGCTTTGCGCGTTGATCCTCCCGGGGTGCTTCCAGCACCACACCACCATCCGCCTCAACAAGGACGGCTCCGGCACCCTCGTCGAGGAGACTCTCCTCGGCGCGCAGATGCTCGGCATGCTCGACCAGATGGCCGCCGGCTTCGGCGGCGGAGGAGCAGCCCCCGCGGATCCGACCAAGGAGATGCTCTCCGAGGAAAAGGCGAAGAAACGCGCGGCGGAACTCGGTGAAGGAGTCTCCTTCGAAAAAGCCGAGCCCTTGAACAAGGATGGATCGCGCGGTGCCCGGGTGACCTATCGTTTCAAGGACATCAACCAGCTCAAGGTCTCCACCGGCGACGGCATGAAGAACCTGTCTCCTCCCGGAATGCCCGGAGCGGAAGCGGCCGCACCGAAAAAGCAGCCTCCCGTGGCATTCATCTATCAGGATGGAGTGCTCACCGTCCGCATGCCGGCACCCGACAAAGAGGCGAAGGAGGCCAAACCCGCAGGTGAGGATCCCGGGAAGATGGACATGGATAACCCGGAAGCCCAGGCCATGATGAAGCAGATGATGGGTGACATGAAAATGAGCATGCGCCTGATCATCGAGCCCGGCATCGCCGAAACCACCGCCTCCCACCAGGACGGCAACACCGTCACCCTGATGGAAATGGATTTCGGCAAACTCGTCGAAAACGCCGATGGCCTCAAAAAGCTCGGAACGGTGGACCAGAAGGACCCGACTGCCGCGATGGAGGCCCTCAAGGGAATCCAGGGCGTGAAGTTCGAAGCCAAGCCGGAAATCACCGTCAAGGTGAAGTGAGCCCGGGCCTGACCGCGCGCCGATGAGAGCCCGGAAACAAAAGCTCGTCCGCAAACCGCCGATCGCCCGCACGCAGAACCGGAAGCCTGGCCACGGATCGGGTGCCCTGCTCGGACTCGGCCTGCTTTTCCTCGCCGCCTCGGCCGCCGCCTTCCTGCATCCCATGGCCTATGGCTCGATCGTGCGGATGGGCCGGCGGCACAGCCCCGTGATGGTGGCCTCGGAGGGCAACGCGATGGTGGTGTTCGCCCTGCTGTTTTTGTTCGTATCGTTCTTTTGCCTCCTCATCGCCTGGCGCATCCGCAAAACCTCATGACTCCCGAAGCCGACCGCCTGCTCGATCTCGCCACACGGGGGCTGGCCGCCAATCAGGAGCTGCATCTGGCGGCCCGCTCCATGCTTGCCTCGCGCATCGAGTCCTCGGGGGCCCAGGCACCGCAGGTGGAGGCCGCCTCGCTTGCCTTCGCCGCTGCGGATGGCTCGCCCCTCCGCCGCCACCGGCGCATGTTGCTGCTCACGATCGCGCTGCTGTCCGTCCTGTTTGCCATCGCGCAGGGCATTCAACAGTGGAATGATCTCGCATGGGCCCGTGAGATCTACGGGGTCTTTTCACCATCGAACCCGGTGCAGGCCGTCTCCGCACCGGGCCTCAGCTCGACCCAGAAACTGCTGCTGCATGGCCGAATCGGGGCCACAAGCGAAACGGAACGCTGGAAACCCCTCTGGGAAAACCAACCGGAAAACCCCGCCTTTCTCGCCCAGTATGCCGCCGCCTGCTTCGCCGACCACGGCAAGCTGCCCGCGGAAGTCCTCGAGGCCGCGGAACGCATCGATCCGGACAACGGCTGGTATCAGGCGCTCGACGCCGCCGCGATGCTCGATGGCGCATTGACCCGCGAGTCGCAAAGCATGGCGGACCGCAAAGCTTTCAAGACCCCGGTGATCCTCATCAAGGATCCAGCGCGCCTCGAACAAGGCCTCGCGCTGATCCGCCAGGCCGCCGCCAAACCGAGATTCGTTTCCTACGGAAAAGAACTCATCGCCATGCGCATCCCGCTGCTTGCGGAACGAACCGACATCTCGTCCACGATATCGATCGTCGCCTACACCGCAGGCATCACCACCCAGGCCCACCATTTCAGGCGCTTTGCCGATGCCTTCGCTGCAAGCGCCGCGCGATACGCCGCGGTGGGTGACGCGCAGGCCTTTTTGAAAATCACCGCCGACCACGAAGCCATCAGCCGCAAGGTCATCAATGACTCCTGGACGCTGGTGGAAACGCTCATTTCCAAGAACCTGCTCGTCGGACCCAGCAGAAACCTGCGCGATGCGGCGAGGACACTCGGGCTCCAGGAGGCCCTCGCCCGCTACGAAACCCTCGCCGCCTGGGAGCGGGAGGACCGCACCCGCCGCGAGGCCCGTGGAGCTCGCCCCGCCGCCTCGGAACTTATCGATGCCAAGGGCTCGATCATGACCTCGCAGACTCTGCCGATGATCACCAAAATGGTGAAATCCCCTCCCCCGCTCGCTGACACGGACTTGCAGCCGATCCGGCGAGCGGAACATGCCCTGATCCTGCGCTTTCTGTGTTACGCCGCCATTCTTCTCATCGCACTGGCCGCCGGTGTGGCGGCTTGCCAGCGCTACTTCACCAGCACTCTGATCCATTCGCTTTCCAACAGGATGACCCAGCTGTTCTCGCCCCGGGATGAGTTCCTACTGCTCGGCGCGGGGCCGCTCATCCCCCTCGGCGCATATGCCGCCGTGATCCATCTCAGCCCACTCAGCTCGCGCGAGTGGGCGCTGCACGGCCCGGCCGGTTTTCTCATCCTCGCCCAGGCCGGTGCTCTGGTCATCCTGATGCTGGCTTTCCCGATGGCTCTGGCAGGATCGATCCTCGACCGACGCGGCAAGGTCTTCCAGCTTGGCGCGACATCACCACTCGTCCGCTGGCTGGTGCTTGGCTGTGGATTTCTCGGCATCCCCGCGCTCGGGGCATTGGGCCCCGCGCTGCATGAGATGAAACTGCCGAACGCCCCGCTCTTCGCGTTGCTGGCCGTGGCGGCCACCCTCGCCTTGATTCCGCTGTTCTGGCTGCTCGCCGGATTCCTCCAGCCGATTCTGGGGACCCGTGAAAACACCCTGCGCCTCGCCACCCTCACCCGGATCGCCGCGCCCGTCTGGGCCGCCGGTGTGATCGTCCTGCCGGCCTGCGCCCACCTCCTGCATCAGGACGAGCGGTTGAACACCTCAAGAGACCGCCTGTTGCGAATCAGCGCCGAAGCTCCGGCGATGTCCAGCTACGAGTGGGAAATCACCCAGCGCCTCCGCGGCGAGTTGCTCGACCTGTTCCGTTAGACCGGACCAAGCCGGGATCAAATCTCGTGCTCCTCGCCCGGAAGCGGAACAATCACGCGGGTCTCCGGCAAGCGCCGCGAAATCTCCGCGCGGAACCACTCGACCGCATCGTCATCCCCGTGCACCAGGAAGGTTTTCTTCGGCCGCACCTTGACGATGTAGTCCGCGATCGCCTCGCGGGTGGAATGGCCGCTGAAATCGAAGGTGCGCATTTCACAATTCAGCTTCACCGGCGGATGCGCCGGATCGAGCACGATGCTGTCCCCCTGGCTCGCCTCGCGGATGCGTCCCCCGGGGGTCTCCGGATCCGCATAGCCGACGAAGAACAGGCCGTGCCGTTTGTTTTCCAGAATGCCCTGACGGGCGAAGATATTGGAAACGGTGTTCTCGGACATCATGCCGCTCGACAAGGCATAAATGCAGCCGGCGCTGAAGGGTATGGGCCCCTTGCGCTTTTTGTTGCCGCCCTCGATCTCCATGTCCTTGAGAAAACGGAAACCGGGAAGATGGCGGCGGGAGACATCACAAAAGCGGTCGTAGATATGAGTCATCTTCGTGCCCAGTCCACCGATGTAAACCGGCGTGTGGCGCGGGATGCGGCCCTCCTCCTTGAAGCGGTGGATCATCGCAAGCACCTCCTGCGTCTTGCCCATGGCGAAGACCGGCACCAGCACCGAGCCCTTGCGCTCGATCACTCCACGCATCGCCTCGGCGAAGGCGTTTTCCTCGTTGTAACGATCGTATCCCTCGGCACGCGCCTGGGCACCCCGGGTGGTTTCCACGATGAGCGCATCGACCGTCTGCTCCGGAAACACCGCGCCGCGCTGGAGCGTGCTGTGCTCGAAGTTCACATCGCCGGTGTACATCACGCGCTTGCCCCCCGCCTCGATGGTCACGCCGACGGAGCCGAGGATGTGCCCCGCATCATGGAAGGTGGCGCGGAAGGTGCCGGCGGAATCCAGATCGAAGGGACGCTCGATGCCACGTTCCTCGAAGACCTCGACGATGCGGTCCAGCTCGCGATGTTCAAAAAGCGGATACTCGGTGATGCCGTGTTCGATGCGTTTGGACTGCATCACGTTCACCGAATTGTGGAGCAGCGCGGAGGCGAGCTCGGCGGTTTCCGGTGAAAGGAACACGCGCGCCTGTGGCTGGTTTTCGAGAAACACGGGGAGCGTTCCCACGTGGTCGAGGTGCGAGTGGGTGATGATGATCGAGTCCACCGAGCCGTCTTCCAGAAACTCATAATGCGGCACGGCTTCCATGCCTTCATGTTTCGGGTGCATTCCCGCATCCAGCACCACACGGGCATCCCGCGATTCCAGCAGATACGAATTGGCGCCGATTCCGGCGTGGCGACAAAGGCTCTTGAAGATCATGTGAAAATGCAGGTCTCCCGGGTGGGGACCGCAGACCATGGGTTTGCGGGCGGGATGTGTCAACCCAAGCCGACCCGGGCCCCGCTCGCGGCCCATGGAATCAGGCTCTAACGCCGCGGGTAGCGGACCTTCCACAAGGTCAGTCCATGCGCGGGGGCATTCATGCCCGGAGTCCTGTGAACGGGACTTTGCAGAAGCATGCGCACATCCTCCGGGTCCATGCGCCCGGATCCGACGTGAACCAGGGTGCCCACGATGGCCCGGCACATTTTGTAAAGAAAACCATCTGCCTCGATCCCGAACGTCACGAGCGGTCCGCATTTGCGCACGGCGCAGCGGCTCACCGTGCGCATGGTGGAACCGAGAACCCCATCCCGGCGCGAGGTGAAGGCGCGGAAATCCCGAGTGCCGATGAACATCCCGGCGGCCTCTGCCATCGCATGGAAATCGAGCGATCGCGGCACATGCCAGGCGCTGCGGTTCAAAAGCGGGTTCATCACCGGGGCATTCCAGACTTGATAGCGGTATTCCTTGGAAACCGCCCCGAAGCGGGCGTGAAACGTGGTGGCCACACGGCGGGCCGCCAGCACACGGATCGATGCGGGAAGCGAGTCATTCAAAACGGCCGCAAGCTTTTCCACGGGCATCCGGCATTCCGCCGCAGGCACATCGAAGTGCGCCACAAGTCCCCTTGCATGGACACCGGCATCCGTGCGGCTGGAACTGACCAGTCCCGGTGCCGATCCGAACCGGCCCGCAAGAACCGCCTCCAATTCATCCGCCACTCCCCGGCCGGAGCGGCCGGACTGCCAGCCATGCCAATCCGTGCCATCAAAGGCAATGTCGAGACGAATGCGGAGCGGGTCGGACATGGAGGCGCGGCGGGGAATGCGCGGCGAGCCTGACCCTGAAAGCCATCCTGTTTCAACCCGGATTCAGCGGCGGCGGCTCCAAGGAGCGATCCACCGAAAGGCCATCAACCAAAAAAGCCACGAACCTCCGATCCTGAGGAATGACGAAAACGGGAACCTTGAGGCGGAAATCGCAGCGACTCCAACGACACAATGTTCCGAACTGGCTTCCGAGTCCGTCAGGGGCTCCGGATGGATATTCGTGGCTTGGGGGCCGCCCTCCCGGTGAGGACGGGATGGGCGGCATCCGGCAACCGCGCGGCGTCATGAGGGACCGCACGGCAGACCGAAATTCATCAGGCAGGCCTCACTTCTTTTTCTTGGTCTCCAGGCCTTCCTTCACCTTGGCCTCGAGGTCGTCATACAGGGCGGCATCTCCCTTGATGAGTTCCTTGGCGGCATCGCGACCCTGTGCGAGCTGCGTGCCGTTGTAAGAGAACCAGGATCCGCGTTTCTGAATGATTTCCATTTCCAAAGCCAGGTCGAGAAGCGAGCCGGTGGAGGAAATGCCTTCGTTGTACATGATGTCGAACTCGGCCTCGGTGAAGGGCGGCGCGACCTTGTTTTTGACGATCTTGAGCTTGGTGCGGTTGCCGGTGACCGTGCCGTCGGTGGCCTTGATCTGGCCGATGCGGCGGATGTCCACGCGGACCGAGGCGAAGAACTTGAGCGCGCGTCCGCCGGGGGTGGTTTCCGGGTTACCGAACATCACGCCGATCTTTTCGCGGATCTGGTTGGTGAAGATGCAGACCGTGCGGGCCTTGGAGATCAGGGCGGTGAGCTTGCGCATGGCGGCGCTCATCAGACGGGCCTGGGCACCGACGGTGGAGTCGCCGATCTCGCCATCGAGTTCCTGCTTGGTGACGAGGGCGGCGACCGAGTCCACCACGATCACGTCGATCGCATTGGAGCGGACGAGGGCCTCGCAGATCTGGAGCGCCTCTTCACCGGACGAGGGCTGGGAGATGAGGAGATCGTCAAGATTCACGCCAAGCTTGCGGGCGTATTGGGGATCGAGGGCGTGTTCGACGTCGATGAAGGCGGCAAGCCCGCCGCGCTTCTGGGCTTGGGCGATCGCGGTGAGGGTGAGCGTGGTCTTACCGGAGGACTCGGGGCCGAATACCTCGATGATGCGGCCGCGGGGGAAACCGCCGACACCGAGGGCGCGGTCGATGAGGAGATTGCCGGTGGGAATGACGTCCACGTCGATGCACTTGTCATCGCCGAGGCGCATGATGGCGGATTCGCCGAATTCCTTTTGGATTTGGGAGATGGCGAGGTCGAGGTTGCGCTTGCGGGCGTCCTGGAGTTTTTCGTTCGCGGATTCTTCGGGGGTTGCTTTGGCTGCCATGGGCGTGTGTTTGGTGTGGGCGGAGGTATGGCTCAATTGAACACCCCTCGCAAGCAAAAAGATGTTCGGCTGAACAAAAAAGTGCCTTTTTGAGGAAATGACGATGATTCTGGACAGGGCGCACGGGTTGGCGATGTTTCAGGCGTTTTTGATTTCCACCGATTGATTCCATGAGACCCGACCCGAGCCGCCCTGAGATTCCCCGCGTTCAAGGTGAACTGGAGCTGACGGCGCGGGCCTTGCTGACGGGGATGGTCTTTGGCGGGGTGCTTTCGTTGTGCAACCTGTATACCGGGCTGAAGGTGGGTTGGGGCATGAGCATGTCGATCACGGCGGCGCTGATGGGGTATGGGTTCTGGCAACTGCTCAAACTGACGGGCCGGGTGCGGGGCTTGACGCTGCTGGAGACCAACGTGAACCAGATGGCGGCCTCGGCGGCGGCGGCGATCAGCTCGGCGGGTCTGGTGGCACCGATCCCGGCGCTGACGATGATCACCGGGCAGACGCTGAGCTGGCCGGAGTTGGTGGCGTGGACATTCTCGGTGTGCCTGGTGGGGATCGTGGTGGCGGTGGGTTTGCGCAAGCAGATGATCGAGGTGGACGCGCTGACCTTTCCGAGCGGGGTGGCGACGGCCAACACGCTGCGTGAGATTTACGCGCCGGGCGGTCAGGCCGCGGCGCGGCTGTGGATGCTGGGAGGGGCAGCGGTTTTCGCGGCGGTGGTGAAGATCATCGAGCACGTGGCGGCGCTGGGCCGGCTGGCCCTGCCGGGCCTCTGGGAGGCCAAGGCCGGCGGAGCAGTGGCCAAGGCGGGGATCAGTTCCTACACCCCGGCGAATCTGGGATTCGCGCTGGAACCGACGACCATGATGTATGGCGTGGGAGCCCTGATCGGGCCGCGGGTGGGGATTTCAATGATGCTGGGAGCGGTGATGGCGTGGGGTTGGCTGGCTCCGATGGCTTTTGAGAACGGCTGGGTGCCGCCGGGGCCGGCGGATCCGGTGAAGAGCTGGTATGGCGCGGGCATGCAGTGGCTGCTGTGGCCCGGGGTCTCGCTGATGGTGGCGGCGGCACTGACGTCGTTTGCGTTTTCCTGGAAATCGGTGCTCAGCGCGATCCGCCCGCCGAAGACGGATGACGGGGCAGAGGCGAAGCAGGACGAAGTGATGCCGCGGAAGTGGTTCATGGTGACCATCGTCGTGGTGATGGGCCTTTCGGTGGCGCTGCAGGTGTTGTTTTTCCAGATCAACGCCTGGATCGCGGCCTTGGGGGTCTTGCTCACCTTCGTGCTTGCGGTGGTGGCGGCGCGGGTGTCCGGAGAAACCAACATCACCCCGGTCGGTGCGATGGGAAAAGTGACGCAGCTGGCATTCGCGATCCTCTCCCCGGGCCAGCCGGCGGCGAACCTGATGTCCGCCAATGTGACCGGCGGCGCGGCCAGCCAGTGTGCGGACCTGATGCACGATTTGAAAACCGGCCACATGCTCGGCGCCAGACCGCGGGCCCAGGTGATCGCGCAGGTCTGCGGTGCGCTGGCGGGGGCTCTCGCCGGAAGCGCGGGCTATCTGGTGCTGGTGACCGATCCGAAAAAGCAGCTTCTCACCGACCAGTGGCCTGCGCCGAGTGTGGCATCGTGGAAGGCGGTGGCGGAGTTGTTCATGCGGGGGACCGACGCGCTTCCCGCGGGAGCAGTCCAGGGCATGGTGATCGGCGGGGTGGCCGGGATCGTTCTCGCGGTGTTGGAGCGCACGTTGCCGAAGCGGGCCCGCGTCTGGGTGCCGAGTCCGACGAGCGTGGGCTTGGCATTCGTGATCCCTGCCTACAATGCGATCTCGATGTTTCTCGGGGCGATGGCGGCTTGGGTGCTCGGAAAGGCCGCTCCGGATTGGAGCTCGCGTTTCCTGATCATCCTCGCCTCCGGCCTGATTGCAGGCGAGAGCTTGTCCGGCGTGGTGCTGGCGGTGATGGAAATCCTCGGGATGTGATCACTTCACCTCGATGGCGAGGCGGGCGCGGCCGTCCTTGTCCTTGGCCTCATCCGCTTTCCAGTTGATGGTGAAGCCTTCGTGAAGAGGAGCCGCGGCCTCGTTCTGGAGGATGAAGGACGAATTCGGCGAGGCGGTGAACTCGAAGCGCTTCTCCGGATAGGCAACGAACTCCAACTGGGCGGAGGTGATTCCGGGTCCGCTGACTTCCTTGGAAGAGGCGAGCACGTCCTCGGTGGTTTCGATCTTCGCGCGTTTGCCGTCGGTGTATTTCAGATCGACCCGATCATCCTCGGTCTTCTTTTTGAAATCCTTACCTGCTTTTTCGTCGACATCCTTCTCCACCTTCTTGTCCCGCGGATAAAGAGTGGGGAAAATGGCGCGGATGGCAAAACGGGTGGGGTTCTTGGTGAGAGTGCCCTTGTCGGTGATGCGGCCGCCGATGAAGACGATGCCCCGCTGCTGCTCGACGTTGAGCTCGAAGGCGGCACCACCGGTGACTTTGCCGGTGATGGTGGATTTCACAAGTTTGTCGCTGGCGGGTTCCTTGGTCTGGAGCGACGCAGGATCCACACGGCGCATGACCACCTTTCCATCGGGCATGGTTTCCTCGATGCCATATTGGACGTCGATGCCCATCTTGGTGAAGATCGGTTCGCCGCGCGTGTTCATCGGCAACAGCAGGATCCTGCCGTTGTTGGTGATGCCGAACTGATAGCGCTTGTTCTTGAATGCGCCGTAGTAGCCGAGCCACGGCGGTTCGCCGAGGGCTGGCAGTTGCGCATGGGCGGAGGTGCCGACGAGGATCAGCGTGGTGGCGGCGACGGCGAGGCGGCTCAAGGTTTTCACGCCGTCAGCAAAGCGCGGAGGGCCTTCGGATGCCAGCGAAAATCCCGCGTCTCCCGCAGACCCGGGATCAAAGGTAGGAAGTGAGTCCGTCCACCGCGTTTTGATCCAACCTGCGGACCAGCGCGATCACCAGCGTGACCATGTGATGGAAGTCGTTGATGTCGATGATCGAGTTGTGCGAGTGGATGTAGCGGGCGGGCACGCCGAGAACGAGGGTGGGGATCCCTTGGTTCGCCACATGGAAGGAGCCGGCATCGGTGCCTCCGCTGCGGCGCACGGTGACCTGGTGAGGGATGTTCTCCGCCTCGGCGATCGAGATCGCGAGCCGCGCGAGCCTTGGATTGGCGATGGCGGTGGGATCGAACATGCGGATCTGCACGCCGCCTCCCAAGCGGCCCTGGCAATCGGCGCGCGAGAACCCCGGAGTATCGTCCGCGGGAGGTCCTTCGAGGATGATTGCGACATCCGGCCGGGCAAACGATGCGGCGGTTTTCGCCCCGCGCAGGCCCACTTCCTCCTGCACGGTGCCACAGAGGACCAGCCGGTTCGGATGCATCGAATCCGCCAGGACCGAGCCGGCCTGGATCACTCCGGCCATGCCCACCCGGTTGTCGAAGGCCTTGGCCATGTAGAGATCCTCCCGCGCCATGGCGGTGAACGCGGATACCGGGGCGATCGGATCTCCGAGCGAGACGCCGAAGTCGTCCTCGGCCTGCTTCCGCGACTCCGCGCCGATGTCGATGAACATCTGGTCGATCGACATGACCTGCTTGCGCTGTCCCTCCGGCAGGAAATGGGGCGGCCGCGAGGACACCACCCCGAGAATCTTGTCGCCGGAGCGGGTGAGGATTTCCACGCGCTGGGAGAGCAGCGTGTGTTCCCACCAACCGCCTACTGGGACAAACTGGACGAAGCCATCCGCAGTGATGTTCTGCACCAGAAATCCGACCTCGTCCATGTGCCCAGCCACCAGCACCCGGGGGCCGTCGCCACCGGTTTCGCAGAACACGGAGCCGTTTTTGTCCGTGGCGAGCTCGCCGCAATCCTCCAGCTCGTTGACGAAGATCGCCCTCACCTCATCCTCATGCCCCGGCACCGAATGGGCCTCGGTGAGTTCCTGCAGCAATGACACCGCCTTGTCTCTCATGCGGCCCATTGTGCGAAGCTCCGCCGCTGCTTCCAAGCGCCAAGTTTCATCGGCCCGGCACCCGGCGCAGCAAGTCGCGCCAGGTCGGCCAATCGTGCGCCCCGTCCAACCAAACCGTCTCGCCAGGCTTCAGGAAATCCATCGCAAATCGCCGGTTGGATTCCGCAAGGCGATCCTGCGAGCCACAGCCCAACCAGACATCCGGGCGCTCTCCCTGATCGATCCACCGCTCTTTCAAAGCCAGCCACAACCTGCGGGAATAATCCCTTTTTCCGATCGTGCCCGGCCGCCACCCGCGCACCCCGCCGGCCGCGGCGATCTCTCGCCAGGCCTCCTCTTCCCCCACATAGGGCGACAGCAAAACCAGGCGACCCACCACTCCGGGGTGCTCCATGTCATACATCAACGCTCCGAGCCCTCCCATCGAGATCCCGACGATCGTCACCTTCCTCGTCCCGCTGCGAAGTGCCGGGGCAATCACATCCTCATGAAGGGCCAGCGCGGCGGAACGGCTGCGGTAGTATCCGATGTGGAGGTCCGCCGCCACCAACGAAGCACCCGGCCAGCGCTGCGCCGCGATTTCGAAAAACCCCTCGCGCTCGAACTCACTGACCCGGCTCCAGCGCCCGGGCAGGAACACCACCAGTTCCTCCGCCGCGGAAGGACCGCTGCGGATCACCGGCACCGGCCTCACCGCCGGCCGCGGGATCAACGTGCACGACGTGAGACAGGCGAAAACCAGGGCGATCCACACATTCATCTTCCGCCACCCTGCACGCAAAGCGGCATCGCGCACGCACGATCTCACGCCGGTTTCCATGGCGGAATCGTCACCCGCCCACCGAGCAAGCCGCCTCGCCGGTTGGCCCGCCCCGTGCTAACCCCGCAGGGCAACCCCATCAAGTCCCCTCACGGCCCACAACCCATGCCGGACATCTGCCTCTACTTCCAGGTCCACCAACCCAACCGCCTCGCCCGTCCCGGCCACAGCGGCAGCGCGCTCGTGCACGAAGACGATGCGATGAATGCCGCCATCCTCTCCCAAGTCGCGGAACAATGCTATCTTCCCGCCAACCGCATGTTCCAGCGGCTCATCGCCGAGCAATCCGGCCGCTTCCGCTTCGCCCTCTCCATCAGCGGCACCGCCATCGAGCAGATGGAACGCCACCGGCCGGACGTGCTCGAATCGTTCCGCGAACTGGTCGCAGGCGGCGGCGTGGAACTTCTCGCCGAGACCTACCACCACTCGCTCGCCTTCATCCACTCAAACAGGGAGTTCGACCGCCAGATGGACCTCCATCTGGAAAAAATCGAGGAAGTCTTCCACGTCCGCCCGAGAGTCTTCCGCAACACCGAGCTCATCTACAACGACGCCATCGCCGCCAAAGCGGAAACCATGGGCTTCGATGGAATCGTCGCCGAAGGAGTCGAGCGCAACCTCAAGGGACGCTCGCCCAACTTCCTCTACCGAGCCCCGGAAACCGCCCGCATCAAGACCCTCCTGCGCAACAGCTGGCTGTCCGACGACCTCGGGTTCCGCTTCTCCGACCCCTCGTGGCAGGACCATCCGCTCACCACCGAAAAATACGCCTCCTGGCTCGCCGATTCGCCGGGAGACCTCATCAACCTTTTCCTCGGATACGAAACGATCGGCTCCCACCAGGCGGCCTCCACAGGCATCTTCGATTTTTGGGAACGCCTTCCTGAAGCCATCCTCGACGCCGGGCTGCAATGGGTCACCCCCACCGAAGCTGTCGATCTCTACCGGGCCGCACGCGAATACCCGTGCCGGCTTCTCACCTCATGGACCGATGCCGAGCGCGACCTTTCCGCGTGGACCGCCAATCCCATGCAGCGCGAGGCGCTCGCCCGGCTCCACGATCTGGAGCGCGCCGTCAACCGCCTCAACCACCCGGAAATCACCAACGCCTGGGCCCGCTTGCAGACCTCCAACCACTTCCACTGGATGTCCACCAAGCCCGGAGCAGGAGCCATCCACCGCCCCTACCCCAGCGCCAAGGACGCCCATCGCATCTTCATGGAAGCCCTGGGCCAGCTCGCCTCCCGCGTCGAGGCCGCATGACAACGCTTCCGGTCATCCGCCGCTTGCACATCCGCCACCGCCATGCACCGTTCCGGATCGTGAAATCCGTGCTCACCCTCGCCGCCGCCGCCACCCTCACCGCGGCCGGAGCCGATCCCGTCCACCGCCTCGCGGTCGACCCACCCGCCCTGCGCTCGCCGCGCGTCACCGAAGCCAGCGGCATGACCTTTTCCCGCAGGGATCCCGGGAAACTCTGGATCATCAACGACAGCGGCTGCTCCGCGGAACTCCACCTCACCCACATCGACGGATCCGATCTCGGACACGTCACCGTGAAAGGTGCACGCAACGTGGATTGGGAGGATATCGCCAGCTTCGAAATCGATGGCAGGCCCTGGCTGCTGATCGCGGATACCGGTGACAACGACGCCAAACGCCCGGAGCGCTCGCTGCTTTTGTTAGAGGAACCCGCCCTGCCCGCCGATGGCACGCCAGTGACAGGCGGAGTCTCCGTTGCCCGCGAGATCCGCTTCCGCTATCAAGGCGGACCGCGGGACTGCGAGGCGGTCGCCGTGGATGTTCCGAAGCGCCGCATCCTGCTGGTTTCCAAACGCACCCAGCCACCCGAGCTGCACGAGCTCCCGCTCGACCCCGATCCCTCGCAGCCCGTCCTCACCACGCGCCGCCTCGGCACCCTGCGCACCGAGTCCCCCGGCGGTGGGCTCATCCCCATCCGTGACCAGCCGACCGGCCTGGACATCAGCGCGGATCAATCGCTTGCGGCGATCGTCACTTACTACAGCGTCTTTCTCTTCCCGAGGAAACCCCATGAATCCTGGGAAGATGCCTTCTCCCGCAAGCCCATCGTCCTCGCCCCGCACCAAACGGCGCAGGCGGAATCCATCGCCGTCTCCCGGGACGGCGGCTCCATCGTGGTCGTTTCCGAGGGCAGAAACCCTCCTCTCGTCCGCTACCGGCGGGATTGATTACCCTCGATCGCAGGATCCGAAACCATCTCCCCCATCCGGGTCGGTTGACACCCTGACCCATCCACGCAAGAATTCCCCGCTTGATCGAGAAACCCATTTCACCCGCTGCGCATACTTCGGGGAGAGCCATCCTCTGGCTTTCCCGGACACTTGGCTTTGCCTTGCTGGGAGCTCCGATTTCGGCAAGCGCCCTGACCTGGTCCCTCAATGGCGGCAACGAGTCATGGCCGGCCGACAAGCGCACCGCCATCGTCAACGCGATGAACCAGGCCGTCGCGCTCTACAACGCCCACGGTTACTTCGACAAGCACGTCACCGCAAACTACGACGCCTCCGTCCCCACCGCCAACGGCAGCTATTCCGGCTGGATCAACTTCGGGGGCTCCATCAGCACCCGCGTCGCGCTCCACGAAATCTCCCACACGCTCGGAGTCGGCACCCTCTCGGGCTGGGGCACCCGGATCACCGCCGGGAAATGGACCGGCACCCGGGCCCTCGCCCGGGTGAAGCTCTACGACGGCGCCGCAGCCACCATCGGCGCGGACAGCGCCCACTTCTGGCCCTACGGCCTGAACTTCGACAACGAGGATGGCACCACCAACCGCATCCGCCACATCCGCATGGTCTCCGCCCTGCGCTGGGACATGGGCATCGTCACGGATTCCGACACGGACGGCACGCCCGACGACTGGGAGCGCTTCTGGTTTGGCGGACTCACCCAGTCCGGCAGCGATGACTTCGACAAGGACGGCATCACCAACCTCGACGAATACGCGGCGGACACCGATCCCACCACCGATTTCTCCTTCACCTGGAAAACCGGCTCCGGCACCTGGGACAGCACCACCGCCAACTGGACCGGCCCCACCACCACCTGGCGAAACGGCGGGGATGACACCGCCATCTTCGGCGGCACCGCCGGCACCGTCACCGCCGCGGCAGGCGTGAGCCTCAGCCGCATGACATTCAACTCGACCTCCTATCAGATCGGCGGCGCGTCGCTCGCCCTCACCGGCACCTCACCCGGAGTCACCACCGCCGCCAACGTCTCCGCCACCATCGATTCCGTGTTGACCGGCTCGCGCGGCTTCACCAAGTCCGGGCCTGGCATCCTCACGCTCACCGCCGCCTCCAACTTCAGCGGCCCGCTCGAAGTGGACGGTGGCACCCTCGCGCTTTCCTCCACCGGCCGCCTCTACATGAGCGGCGGCTCGGCAGGCACCACCATCAGCGGAGGAGGCATCCTCAGCTTCACCGGCGCATGGGGATGGGACGGCACCTTCCGCTACATGGGCGTCACCGCGGGCGAAACCATCATCGACGGCGGCACGCTGCGCCACACCGGCACCGGCAACGCCAAAACCTCCGGCGGTGCAGGCAGGCTTTTCACCATCGGCGCCGGCGGGGCCACCCTCGACTCCGCCACCGCCGGGCAGGAATTCTCCATCGGCTATCGCTACGACTACTCGGACTCCCTGGCCAGCGACGGCGGCACCCTCACCCTCAGCGGCGATGGAAATGGCGACCTCAACTACCGCATTCCGGGCACCGGCGGACTCGTCAAGCGGGGCACCGGCACCTGGCGGCTCACCAGCCCGGGAAATTCCTTCACCGGCGGCACCACCATCGGCGTGGGCAACAACGCCGGCACCGTCGGCGGCATCCTTCGCATCGCCAACTCCACCGCACTCGGAACCGGGAACATCAGCATCGTGGCCGGGGACCCCACCAGCACCAACCGCGGCGCACAGCTCCAGCTCACCGGCGGCATCACCCTGGCCAACCCCGTCATCACCCTGAGCGGCCTCGGCTACGGCGCAAACAACGGCGTGCTCCTCAACCTGAGCGGAAACAACGCCATCACCGGAACCATCCAGCTCGGATCGGGCGCGGGTGGATCGATCCTCGCAAGCGATGCCGGCACCCTCACCCTGGGGCCCATCACCGCCACGTTCACCGCACGCACGCTGGAGTTCACCGGAGCAGGAAACCACACCGCCTCCGGAGTGATCTCGGATGGCAGCACCACCGCACTTCCCGTCACCAAGTCCGGCACCGGCACCCTCGTACTCTCCGCCGCCAACACCTACTCCGGGGCCACCACCATCGGCAGCGGGGTGGTCAACCTGCGCCACGCCTCGGCGCTTGGCAACATCACCGGCGGATCCACCGTCGCCGAGGGCGCGCGCGTCGAACTCGAAGGCGGCATCACCACCGCGGCCGAACCGATCTCGATTGCAGGCACCGGCGGCACCTCCTTTTTCCTGGGAGCCCTCCACAGCCGCAGCGGCATCAACACCTGGAGCGGGCCGGTCACCCTCACCACCCCGGGCACCCGCGTCGGCACTGCCGCCGGAGCCACCCTCATCCTCAGCGGCCCCATCAGCACCAGCGGCGGCGATCACGGGCTGATCGTGCGTCCGGCGGACTCCGCCTCACCGGTCATTCTCACCGCAGCCTCCACCTACGGCGGCCCCACCTCGGTCTTCGGCGGCACGCTCCGGCTCGATGGCGGCAATCACCGTCTCCCGGTCTCCACCGTCCTCAGCCTGGGCAGCGCTGGGGTCTCCGGCAGCTTCGATCTCAACGGCCGCCATCAGACCGTCGCCGGACTCGCCGTGGAACAGACCAGCGGCGTGTTTTCCAACAGCATCACCAACAGCTCCGCCACCCAGGCCACGCTCACCGTGGACTCGCCCTCCAACTCGCAGTTTCCGGGCAGCCTCACCGGGAATCTCTCGCTCGCCAAGGCCGGCACGGGCTCACTCACGCTGTCCGGAAATCAAAGCCATTCCGGCCCCACGCTGGTCTCCGGTGGCACGCTGGTCCTCAACGCGAGCCTCGGATCCTCCGCACTCACGGTTTCCAATGGCGGCACGCTTTCCGGCACCGGCACCGCCGCCGCCGTGAACGTCTCCCAAGGGGGCGTCCTCGCTCCCGGCGGCACCAACCCCGGCACGCTCACCACCGGAGCCCTCACCCTGGCATCCGGCAGCTCATGCAGGATGAGGCTCGGCCTCACCGGCGATCGACTCAACGTTTCCGGAAATCTCTCGCTCGGAGGCAGCCTGGTGCTGCTGGATACCGGCACCGCCACCGCCGGCCCGCACACTTTGTTCACTTACACCGGCTCGCTGTCCGGCTCCCCTCAGATCGTCCCGCCAGCGGGATTTGCCGCCGCGCTCGATGCCTCCACCACCGGGATCGTCCGGGTGATCCTCACGCCGAACGACCTGGGCACCTGGAACCGCTCGCACTTCACCAGTGCCGAACTCGCCAACGCTTCCATCAGCGGGCCCGATGCCAGCCCCGCCCGCGACGGGCTCTCCAACCTCCTCAAATACGCCCTCGGCCTCGCCCCGAAAACCCCGGCCGTCGCCCCCACGCCCGTCAGCCGCCAGGCCACCAACTGGGTGCTCACCTACCAGCGGCCCGCGGACCGCCCGGACCTGCAATACCGGGTCGAAGCATCCGACCTCGGCGGATCCACCTGGAGCACCAACGGCGTCACCCACACCCGGATCGCCACCGGGCCCACCGAGACCTGGCAAGCCTCCGTGCCGGGCAACCAGTCGCGTCGATTCCTGCGCCTCGTCGTCAGCCGCCCCTGACGGGCTCAGTCCAGGGTTTTCTCGAAAGCCGCCATCCGCGCGGCGACCACCGCCGCTTCGTCGCTTGCCAGGTGGATTCCATCCGTGGTTTTCCAAGGTTCCGCCCGGCTCAGATCCAGCCACCGGTATCGTTCCTCCGGAAACCGCCCCTTCATCGCGGCGCGCACCGTCGCAGGTTCCTTGAGATCTCTCAACGAAGCATCCAACGGCATCTCGAAAAACACCACCCGGCAGCCTTTGGCCATAAGCCCGTCCACTTGATCCCCGAGCATCCGGGTGCGCCGCGCAAGGTCTTCGGGCTCCGGTGGGATGGAAAGTTTCGCCCGGTTTTCCTTCATCATTCCCGCCATCACCTCTGCATCCAGTCCGCTGCCGCCGCCTTCCGCGGGAACCCGTCCCGCCAGCACGGGAAACCACCCGCAGGCCTTGGCCAGGATCGTCTTGCTGATCCCCACCCCGAACGCCGAGGGACGACCGTCCTCGGTGAACGCCGGAGACACCCCGCGCAGCGCAAGTCGCCACGGCGCGGCCGCATCCTCCACCAGGACGGAATCGGCATCCCGCGTGATCATGTTGCTCTCGATCCACAACACCCCGGGCACCCGGCCGGAGCGGCGGAGGATCTCCATCGCCGTCAGCGCGCCACCACCGGGAAAGGTCAGCTTCACATGATCCGGCCCCAGCTTGGACACATCGAGCCGGTCGGCCATGGACGAACCGGCGATCACCCGGGCCTCCGCCGGAGCATGGAGCACGTAGTTCTGAGCCGTGAAGTGGTTCGCACGCAACTGCCCCGGGATCGTGTGGTGCTGCCGCGGCATGCGCGGCATGGCGAAGTGCCAGGCAAGGAGCGCGGCGGCGCAGACGATGAGGGAACGCGGGATCATGGCGGATTTCCGTTAGAACTGAAAGTAGATGAACGCCCCCGCCGTGCCGCTGTCCAGGAGGATGGCCGCGAGCATCACCCCCAGCAGGAGATACTCGGCACGCGCCGCAGAGGCGAAGCGGCGTTTCAACAGATGCCAGCCGTAATAGGCGACCACCGGCGCGGAATAAAACAGGACGTGGGACACATGCGAAAGATTGGTCACCGCGCGGTTCTCCACCATCGCTCCGAGATAGGCGATCACGTGCGCGAAGTCCGGCAGTTTGAAAAGCAGCCAGGCCAGCGTGACAAAGGAAAACACCGAGACCGCCTGCAGCACCGCCACCACCGGATGATCCGGGAGCTTCACCCGCTTGGACACCAGGCGCTCCACCGCCAGCGCAAGACCGTGGAAGGTGCCCCACACCGCATAGCTCCACCCCGCGCCATGCCAGAGGCCACCGAGAAACATCACGATGAACAGGTTGAAATACGTCCTCACGCTCCCCTTCCGATTCCCCCCCAGGGGCAAATAGAGATACTCGCGCAGCCAGGTGGAAAGCGAGATGTGCCAACGCCGCCAGAACTCGGCGAAGGACCGCGAGATGTACGGATAGTTGAAGTTCTGCGGCAGCGTGTAGCCGAACAAGGCCGCAAGGCCGATCGCAATCAGCGAATAACCCGCGAAGTCCGCAAAGATCTGCATTGAATACCCGAACAACAACGTCGCAAGCGTCACCGAGGACTCGTTCAGAAAATACGGATAGGCGATCCAGAAGGTGGAGTCCTTCAGGTTGTCCGCGATCACCATCTTGAGGAAATACCCGGTCACCAGCGCGCGGAAGGCCGTCTCCCAGGGCAGGTCCCGCCACAGCTTGGCGTGGATCTGCGGATAAAACTCGTGCGCCTTGATGATCGGCCCGGCCACCAGGTTCGGGAAGAAGGTCTTGAAGAGCATCGTGTTCTTCAAGTGCTCACGGAACGAGGCCGGAACCATCTCCGGATAGCCGAAGGGATCGTTCGGTTGCTTCGACCGATAAACCTCCACCACCAGGCTGATCCCCTGGAAGGTGAAGAACGAGATGCCGATCGGCAGCGGGATGGTCATCAGGAAATGCCCGATCGTCCCATGGTCACCGCCGAAGAAGGTCTTTGCGAACATCGGGCTGTATTTGAAAAACAACAGCACGCCGAGATTCAACACCACCCCCATCACCGCCCAGAACTTCTGCCGCGCCGGATCCCCGCGGGCGATGAGGTAGCTCGTCACCACGTTGATCACGATCGAAACCACCAGCAGCGTCAGCAGATAGGGAGACTCCCACGAGTAGAACACGAAGCTCGCCAGAATGATCAACAGCGGCTGCCACCTCCGGAACGGTGGCAGGTAATACAGCAACACGGTGATCAGAACGAGCACCAGGAATGGAAAACTGGTGAATAGCATGGGGGGGCGATGCTTTGCAGGATCCTTGCCGGCAATCGGAAACGGCCGTGGATCCCCGCCATCCCTAGCCGCCGCCGCTCCGCTTGGGAAGGCATTTGCAAGCACCCTACGCGATGGCGGAAGGATCCCGGCCGCCGCAGCCCTCTGCGGCCTTGATTCCGGGGCGATCCGCCGCTAGCGTCCGCGCCCGGCCCGGAGCGGGCCGGATTCTTCCCATGCCCAAAGTCTACGTCAGAACCTACGGATGCCAGATGAACGAGCGCGACTCGGAACAGGTCGCGCGCATGTTCACCGAGGGCGGATACACCGTGACCGAGGATGAGCGGGAGGCGGATGCCGTGCTCATCAACACCTGCTCGGTGAGGGACCAGGCCGAGCAGAAGGCTCTCGGAAAAATGGGCGCGATGATGCACGCAGGGCGGGATCGCAAGCACGTGGTTTACGGATTCATGGGCTGCATGGCCCAGTCCAGGGGCGACGAGCTGTTCAAGGCGGTGCCGAGCCTCGACGTGGTGGTGGGCACTCAGAAGTATCACAAGGTTTTCGAATACGTGGATGGCATCCTCCAGCGCCGTCTGGAGGCACGGATGGACGATCCCTCCCACTCGCTGAGAGGCGCCAGCGTCTGTGACATCGCCGAGGAGGAAGGATCCCAGAACACCATCCGCGACCATGCCCACAAGGACTATCAGGCGAGCGCCTTCGTTTCGATCATGCAGGGCTGCAACATGCGTTGCTCGTTCTGCATCGTGCCGGACACCCGCGGCAAGGAACGCGGCCGGCCGATCGCGGACATCGTGGCCGAGGTAAGGCACCTCGCGGAGAAGGGCGTGCGGGAGGTCACCCTGCTCGGACAGATCGTGAACCTTTACGGCCGCACCGAGTTTCCCAAGGTGGACGGCAAGTCCCCCTTCGTGCAGTTGCTGGAAGCCGTGCACGGCGTGGAGGGCATCGAGCGCATCCGCTTCACCTCACCGCACCCGATCGGCTACCGCGAGGATCTGGTGGCGGCGTTCACCTATCTGCCGAAGCTTTGCTCCCACATCCATTTCCCGATGCAGAGCGGCTCCGACCGCATCCTGCGGGACATGCGCCGCCCTTACAAGAACGCGCGCTTCGTCGAGATCTGCGAGAACATGAAAGCCGCCCGCCCCGGGCTGGCCATCACCACCGACATCATCGTCGGCTTCCCCGGTGAGACGGAGGAGGACTTCCAGGCGACCATCGACACGGTGGAACGCCTCCAGTTCGACAACGCCTTCGTGTTCCGCTATTCGAAACGCCGCAACACACCCGCCGCGGAGATGGACGGGCAACTTGAGGAAACCGAAAAGGAATCCCGCAACCAGCGGCTGCTCGATGTGGTGAACCGCATCGCCAAGGAAAAACACGCCGCACTCGTCGGCACCCGCCAGCAGGTTCTCTGCGAAGGGCCCTCCAAGACCAACGCCTCACGCCTCAGCGGCCGCACCTCGCAAAACAAGATCGTCATCTTCGACGGCGACCCCGCCCGGCTCACCGGGCGGATTCTCGACATCCAGATCGAGGAAAGCACCGGCTTCACCCTCTACGGCACGCCCTGCCTCACCTGAGCAGGGCGGGCTTGAAGGCGGCCTCCGCCTCCGGGTTGTTAGAACTGGTAGTCGAGTCCCAGCAGCAGCCCGTGGCTGGTGACATCGTAGGTGATGTCGCCACTGGTGTAGTCAGTGCCGAGCGCGCGATAACCAAGCGCCAGCGAGGTGTGATCGTTGACCCGGTATCCCAGGGCGATCATCGCCTGCCAGGTGAGGTCCGAGGAAACCCCGAACCCGCCCACGTCCCCGAGGGCGCGGACGAAGAACTTGTCTCCCAGATCGCGGTGGCAGCGCAGGCCGATGATCGGATCCACCCAGGTCTGGCCGCCGGAGGCGCTCACGGTGCGTTTCGGAAGCGAGATGCTCAGGTCCGTCTCCATCCAGTTGACGCGGGCTCCGCCGTAAACGTCGATGCCGCCATGTTCGCATTCGTAAGCCTGATAGAACACGGCGAAGTTGCCGATGAACTGCTCGATCTCCGTATCGAAGATGGCCCGCGGGGTGGAGTTCGACGTGCTCAGCTTGGCGTAGAAAAGATCCGTCATGAGGCTCCATCGCCCCTTGCCCACCTCCACAAGCCCCATGAAACAGAAGTCGAGACTGTCGAAGATGTCGGCAAAATCGACGTCCACCGGAGCGGTGCGGCCGTGCACCGTGATGTCGCCGTCGAGGCGGGTGGTCCACACATACATCGAGGAGCGGACCCTCCATCCGGAATCGGTGGTGACGGAGATCTGCGGTTCATCCAGCCCGGTGACGGTGGTTCCGCCGTGGGCGGGCAGGGCGGCGAGGAGGAGCGAGGCGGCGAGGAGGGATTGACGTTTCATGATCGTTCAGTGGTTGGGGTTGGATCGGGAGAATGGCATGGGGCTTACTCGGCGGACGAGCTGCTTCTTGGAGCGTAGGGCCCGTCGCTGGTGAGGATCAAGCCGTTGCGCTTCACATACTCTTCCCAGAGGCGGAGCATCGAGCCCCGTTTTTCCGGGTGGCGGGTGGACAGGTCGTTCAGCTCCGCGGGGTCCTGCTTCAGATCGAACAACTCCCAGTCCCCCGATCCGCCGGCCGCGGGATAGAGATGAAGCAGTTTCCAATCGCCCTGCCGGATGGCCCGGTTGCCGAAGAGTTCCCAGCCGAGCCAGTCGGCCTCGCTGCGGATGGCGGACTTCTTGTCGGAAAGCAGCGGCACCAGGGACCTGCCCTGAATTTCGGCCAGGCGACTGCCCTCTTCGAGCGACGGATGTTTCACTCCGGCGACCTCCAGGAAGGTGGGGGCGAGGTCCATCACATGAAGCAGCGAGCGGTGGATGCCTCCCCGCGGCTGAACGCCCGCTCCGCTGACGATCAGCGGCACGCGGATGCCGCCATTGGCGACGACGCCTTTGAAGAGGCGGAAGGGCACGCTCCCCACCTGAGCCCAGGCCGGGCCGTATTCGGTGCAGGATCCCGGCCGACCAATGTTTTCCAGGCGGTTGTCGTAGGTTTTTGCAAACCACTCGCGTGCGGTGGGGGCGAGCTTGCCGATCATTTCGCCCAGATCCTCGCCCGCCGCGCCGTTGTCGGAGAGGAACACAATGAGCGTGTTTTCATACTGGCCGGTCTCCTTGAGGAAGGCGATCAGGCGGCCGATCTGGTCGTCCATGCATTCCACCATCGCCGCATAGACCTCCATCTTGCGGGCGGAGAGCCTGCGTTGCTCCGCGCTGAGCGAGTCCCATGCCGGAACCGTGGGCAGGCGTGGGAAACCAACGACTTCTTTGGCAACGATGCCAAGTTCCTTCTGCCGGGCCAGACGATCGGCCCGGAGGACGTCATAGCCCTTGTCGTAGCGGCCTTGGTATCGATCGATCCAATCCTCGGGCGCGGCCAGCGGGCCATGCGGAGCCTGATAGGCGAGGTAACTGAAAAACGGCTTCCCGCTTCCGGCGTTCTCCTTGAGCCGGGCGATGATGAAGTCGGTGAAATCCTTCGAAGAATAGTGCCCGGGTGACAACTGGTCCACCGGTCGGCCGTCGCGGGTGTAAGCGACCACCGCTTCGGTGGGCAGCAGGCCTTTCCGGTCCGCCCAGTGGCTGCCCGCGCCCGGGAGCATCGTGAAATCCCTCTCGAAGCCGCGCGCCGCCGGCCATTCATCCGGTTTTTCGCCCAGGTGCCATTTGCCGGCCATGCAGGTGAAGTAACCGGCCTCCCGCAACAAGGTGGCCACGCAGGGTGCGCGGTGGTTGAGGTGGCCTTCGTATCCCGGCTTGCCCCGTTGGCCGGGTCCGCTCCATTCGCCCATGTTGCCGAGGCCGACGATGTGGTTGTCCGTGCCGGTGAGCATCATCGAGCGGGTGGGCGAACAACTCGGCGCCGCGTGAAAGTCCGTGGCGCGGAATCCGGAGGCGGCGAGCGCATCGATGTGCGGCGTGCGGATTTCCCCGCCATAGCAGCCGAGGTCCGAGTAGCCCAGATCATCCGCAGCGATGAGCAGGATGTTGGGGCGGGGTTTTTCAAGCGGTTCCGCCTCCGCCCCGAAGGCGGATGCACTGCAAAGAACAGCTGCGAACATGCCAGGGATTCGAAGACTCATGGGGATGGCCTACGGGGTTTTGCGGCGGCGCTGCCGCGGGTTCATCGCCTGAAACAACCTCTTTCTCTTGCTACCTCTCGAAACGATTCACTCTTACAGCCGGCGGCATGACATAGCGAGAACAATCGCTGGCCAGCCCGGAGGAGCTCCGCGCATGAAACAAAAAACCGCCATCCACATGAGGCGGATGGCGGTCGTTCAAGCCACTGGAGGGCTTCAGAAGTTTTTGATGTCGTCGCGGTTGTCGGGACTCGTTACCGTGCCTGGAACGGATTTCCCATCCTTGCCGGCGGACCAGAGGTCGAAGTCCGGGTTCATCGTGTTCGAATTCGCGGCACCGCTGGCATTCACCGCGGTGCGGTAGCGATACGGATTGCCCCAAGGATCGACGATGGTGGTACCAGTGCCCGCCGTGCCGGAGGTCCAGCCTTGTTTGCTGCTGGCAGGGTCGAGTTCACCCAGATAGATCTTCTTGGTCTGGTCCTGCACGCCGTCAAAATAAAGCGCCCTGAACAGATCATCGGAAAAGGTGGTGCCATCGGCCGAGTTCGTGGTCGGCGGGTAGGTTCCATTGTCCAGCTTGTACTCCTCGAGCGCCTTGGAGAGCAGGGCGATCTGGGTCTTGGCTTTTTCCTTCGCCTGGCGTTCGCTGACGAAGCCCATGCCACCGACGACGAGGCCGGCGAGCAGGATGATGATGGTGATGACGGCCATCAACTCAATGAGCGTGAAGGCGGCGTGGTGACGGCGGGTCGGGGTTTTCATGAAACGGGGATGTCGGGATTCGGATTAAGAAACCACGGAATCTGCGGATTTCACCGATTTTCTACTCGGCGTCGGCGCGATTGACGATCGGAGAGGATTGATTTTTGAGTGGTTGATCGCTCGTCGGGAGGCGGATCAACAATCGAAAATCGTCAATCCTCAATCGGCAATCCTTTCGCCATGCCTTATTGGTTGCCCATGGTGGAGATCATCTTGATGAGCGGCAGGAAGAGCGCGAAGACGACCGAACCGACGATGAGGGCGAGGATCACGATCATGATCGGCTCGAGGATCGAGGTGAGGGCCGTCACGGCGTTGTCCACTTCATCGTCGTAAACGTCGGCCACCTTGAGGAGCATTTCCGGGAGCTGTCCGGTTTCCTCACCCACGTCCACCATAGAGATGACCATGTTCGGGAAGACGCCGGAGGCCTGGAGCGGGGTGACGATGGTTTCCCCTTCCTTGACCGCCTCGTGGACCTTTTCGATGGCCTGGGAGATGACAACGTTGCCGGCGGTGTCGCGGGTGATGTTGAGGGCCTGGAGGATGGGCACACCGGAGGTGACAAGCGTGCCGAGCGTGCGGGAGAAGCGGGAGACGGCGGACTTGCGCTGGATGTCACCGAGCACGGGCATGCGGAGTTTCAACGTATCGATCACGACGCGGCCACCCTTGGTGCGGCCCCACATGCCGAAGAGGAAAGCACCGATGCCGACCATGATGAAGACGAAGACCACGTTCGGCACGAAGAGCGGCCGGGCGAGGAAGAACTCGGAGGTGCCGAAGACGATCTTGGAGATGAGCGGCAGTTCCTGATCGGTATTGGCGAACATCTCCTTGAACTTCGGCACGATGAAGATCATCAGGAAGACGAGGATGGCCACGGCGATGAACATGACGATCACCGGATAGACCATGGCGGAGACGATCTTGTTTTTGAGCTTCTGCGCCTTTTCCTGATACTCGGCGAGACGGTTGAGGACGATTTCGAGCACACCGCCGAGCTCACCGGCCTTGACCATGTTCACGTAGAGCTTGTTGAAGATCTTCGGGTGCTGGGCGAGGGATTCCGAGAAGGTCGAGCCGCCCTGGACGTTTTCGGCGAGCACGGCGACGGTGGCCTTGAGGACGGGATTGGGCTCCTGTTTTTCCAAGACGGTGAGGCTGCGGAGGAGCGGCAGGCCGGAATCGATGAGGGTCGCCAGCTGGCGGGTGAAGATCATCAGGTTCTTGGGCTTCACCCGGCCGCCGATGTGGCCCTTGGAGGACTTGGCCTTGGCCGCGGTTTTGCCTTTCTTGGCGGGGGCCGCCTTGCCGCCCTTCTTGCCACCCTTGCCCTCTTCCTGGATCTGGGTCGGGTAAAGGCCCTTGCCGCGGAGCTGCTGGATCGCTTCAGCTTCATTGCTGGCGGAGACGACGCCGGTGGTTTGCTCGCCTTTGGCATCGAGGGCGGAGTATTGAAAGTTGGCCATGGGATGATCTGGGGTTTGGGACGTGTTTTGGCTGGAGGAAATCGGAAAATTCGCGGCTTGGAAACGGGAAAATACCGAGCGGGGGCTCAGGTGTATTTGAGGACCTCTTCGATGGTGGTGCTTCCGGTGTAGATGTTGCGGAGGCCGTCCTCGCGGAGGGTGTTCATGCCGAGCTCGACGGCTTTCTGCTTGATGACCACCGACGGAGCGCGGGCGGTGATGAGCTCGCGGATGGGGTCGGTGATGTTGAGCAGCTCGTAGAGACCGCGGCGGCCGCGGTATCCGGTCTGGCCGCAGGCCGAGCAGCCCGCGCCGGTGAAGAACTGCTTGTCGCCGAGCTCATGGGCGGAGACGCCGAGCTGGCTGAGGATCGCCTCGTTGGGTTCGTAGGGGGATTTGCACTCCTTGCAAATGGTGCGGACGAGACGCTGGGCAAGCACGCCCTCGAGGGAGGCGGCGACGAGGAAGGGCTCGCAGCCCATGTCGATGAGACGGGTGACAGCACCCGGAGCATCGTTGGTGTGGAGGGTGGAGAGGACCAAGTGGCCGGTAAGAGCAGCCTGGATGCCGATGGTGGCGGTTTCCTTGTCTCGCATCTCTCCGATCATGATGCGGTCCGGATCCTGACGGAGGAAGGCGCGCAGGACGCGGGGGAAATCCAGCCCGATCGCCTCGTTGATCGGGATCTGGACGATGCCGTCGATGTCATACTCAACGGGGTCCTCGGCGGTGAGGAGCTTGGAGTCGATCGTGTTGATGCGGCGCAGCGCGGCGTAGAGCGTGGTGGTTTTGCCCGCTCCGGTGGGGCCGGTGACGATGAAGATGCCGTTGGGCTTCTCGATCGTGTCGCAGATGTAGTTGTAGATGTAGTCGGTGAGGCCGAGGTTCTCGAGGGAGAGGTTGATCGACGAACGGTCGAGAACGCGGAGCACGATCGATTCGCCGTGGTGGGTGGGCAGCGAGGAAACGCGCATGTCCACCTGTTTGTCGCCCACCTGTTTGACGATGCGGCCGTCCTGCGGGATGCGGCGCTCGGCGATGTTCATGTTGGACATGACCTTGACGCGCGAAAGGATGGGCAGCGCCAGGTGAATGGGCGGCGGAGCCATTTCGTAGAGGGCGCCGTCCACGCGGTAGCGAATGCGGAAGTCCTTCTCGAAGGGCTCGAAGTGAATGTCCGAGGCCTTTTCCTTGATGGCCTGGTAGAGCACGAGGTCGACGTAGCGGATGATGGGCGCGGAGTTGGCCTCGGATTCCAGATCCTCGGCTCCCTTCGAGTCGCGGGTGACCTCGAACTGGCTGAGGATGTCCTCCATCGCCTTGCCTTCACCGCCGTAGCATTCGTTGATCTTGGCCTCGACGAGATAGTCCGGGGCGATGACCACGTGGATCTCGCGGCCAAGGGCGAAGCGGAGGTCCTCGACGGTCTGGGGGTTGAGCGGATCGACCAGGGCGACGTGAAGACCGTGTTCGTCGAACTGGACGGGAAGCGCGCCGTGGAGGCGGGCGGTACCGGCGGGAACGAGGGCCAGCAGGGCCTCGGGCGGGGTCCAGTCCGAGATATCGACCACGTGGGTGCCGAGTTCGGACGCGACGACGGGCCAGATGTCATCACGGCTGTGGATGACCTGGAAGTCTGCGAGGACCTCGCCGATTTCCTTTCCGCTGTGATTGACCTCGGTGAGGATGTCCTGGGCGAGGCTCGAATCGACGAGGCCGCGGGCTTGGAAAAGTTCGATGATCTGGGTGTTGTCCATGGGACGGGGAGATCGGGAGCGATGGTGAAATGGGTTTGGGAGCGGGGATCAATCGGCGTCGGACATGGTGACGTGGACCACTTCGCTGGCGGAGGTGAGGCCGGCGAGCACCTTGCGGATGCCATCCTCGCGGAGAGTGCGCATACCGAGCTCGCGGGCACGGCGGCGGAGCTGGGTGGTGGTGAGGCCGGTGTTGATCATCTGGCGGACCTCGTCATCGACGATGAAGAGCTCGAAGATGCCCATGCGGCCCTTGTATCCGCCGCCGCGGCATTTCTCGCAGCCGACGGGGCCGTTGATGGTGGCTTCGCTGGCGCGCGAGACGTCGAGCGAGAGGGCGCGCATTTCCTTTTCGGTGAGTTCCGAAGGGGCCTTGCAGATCGGGCAGAGCTTGCGGACGAGGCGCTGGGCCAGAACGGCGCGGACGGCGGAGGCGATGAGGAAGGGCTTCACCCCGATATCCGCGAGACGGGCGACGGCGGAGGGCGCGTCGTTGGTGTGGAGGGTGGAGAACACCAAGTGGCCGGTGAGCGAGGCATTGATCGCGATGTTCGCGGTTTCCGCATCCCGGATTTCCCCGATCATGATGATGTTGGGGGCTTGGCGGAGCATCGCGCGGAGGGCGGCGGCGAAGGTCATGCCGATGTCGGTCTTGACCATGACCTGGTTGATGCCGGGAAGCTCGTATTCGACCGGGTCCTCGACGGTGATGATCTTTTTATCCGGCCGGTTGATGACGTTGAGGCAGCCGTAGAGTGTGGTGGTCTTGCCGGAGCCGGTGGGGCCGGTGACGAGGAGGATGCCGTCGGGGAGGCCGAGCATTTGCTCGAAGGTTTGCTGGTCATCGGAGAAGAACCCGAGTTCGGGCAGACCGAGGAGCAGCGAGGATTTGTCGAGAATCCGCATGACGATGGATTCCCCGTGATTGGAAGGCACGGAGGAAACCCGGAGGTCCACCTCCTTGTCGCCCATCTTGAGCTGGATGCGTCCGTCCTGAGGCAGGCGTTTTTCCGCGATGGACATGGTACCGCTCATCACTTTGAGACGGGCGATGATGGCGGGAAGGAGTTTCTTCGGGTGGCTGTCCACGTGGACGAGCTTGCCGTCCATGCGGTAGCGGACGCGCACGGAGGTCTCGAGGGGCTCGATGTGAATATCCGACGCACGGAGGCGGAAAGCCTCGGTGAGCAATTGGATGACGAGGCGGATGATCGGCGCGTCATCGCCGGCGTCTCCGGCTTCCGAATCGCCGCCGGAAACCTTGAGGGTGGCGGCGTCCGAGGTGGATTGCGAGTCACCGGCGTTGTAGAACTGGCGGAGGTGGTCCGAGATGTCCTGACGGGTGGCGCAAACGAGATTCAGCTCGCGGCCGACGATGTGCGGCAGGGTATCGAGCGTCTCGAAGTCAAGCGGATCGGCGATGGCGACGGTGAGGGCCAGACCGTCGTCCTCGATGGGGATGACGCGGTAGCGCTTGGCGACGTCCTCGGTGATCGAGTCGGTCACTCCGGGATCAATGGTGATGTCACCGAGGCGGACGAAGGCGATGCCGGCATTGGCGGCGAGGGTCTGGGCGACGCCTTCGTGGGTGAGATGGGTGTGGGTGAGGAGGTGCTCGACGATGGTTTCGGAGCCGGAAATCGAGTTCCGGGCGTTGGCCACTTCCTCATGGCTCACCAGTCCGGCTTCGGCGAGCAGTTCGGCAAGATAATCTTCGTTGGAAAACACAGGGTTTGGAGTGCTTTGGAATGATTTGGAGTGATCGTGCCGCCGGTCCTAACCCTTGCAGCGTCTTTCGGAGATTGGCCAACCGTCCCGGCCGTTGTCAACCAGCCACATCGGAGTATCGCGAGGAAAATCGGGGGATTCCAACGAGGGGGGGCTCGATTGTAAACACCATGCCAATCCATACGCATCACGACCCGGCGGGAACTCCGAGTTTCGAGGCGACGAGCCAGGCTTCCAGCAAGGCGGGCCAGGCGGCGGAATCCCCACGGCCGGCGAGGCCGAAACCGTGGCTGCCTTGGGAAAACACGTGGCTGACGACCGGCACGCGGCTTTCCGCGCAGCGGGCGGCGAATTCGAGCGAATTGCGCACAGGCACCGCGCCATCGTCCGCGGCATGGATCAGGAAACAGGGCGGGGTGCGGCCGTCCACCCGGGTATGGGTGGAGACGCGGGCCTGGAGGGCGGCCTCCGGGGACGCACCGAGGAGGCGGCGCTTGGACCCGCCATGCCCCCAGGGATCGTTCATCGAGATGACCGGGTAAACGAGCACGGCGAAATCCGGGCGGCAGCCGAGTTGGTCGATCTCATCGGTGGTTTCCGCGGGCAGTTTCTCTTCCCAGAGAGTGGCGCACATCGAGGCGAGGTGGCCGCCGGCGGAGGAGCCCATCACACCGACCTTGGTCGGATCCACGCCCCAGGCCTTGGCGTGATGGCGGGTGAGGCGGATCGCGCGGCGGGCGTCCATGAGGGGCACGGGGAACTGGTAGCCGGCCTCGTCTTTTCCGCTGACTCGGTATTTCACCAGCACGGCGACCACACCGCGATCGGCAAGCCATTTCGCGTAGTCGCGGCCCTCGTGGTTCATGGCGAGGATCGTGTAGCCGCCTCCGGGCAGGATGATGACTGCGGCCCCGGTGCGCTTCGAGGGCTTGGGCTCGTAGATCTCATATTGCGGGACGGCGATGTCGGTGAGGCGCCCCCCCTCGCCTTCACTCTCGACCAGAACGCAGGGCTGGGTGCCTCCGGGAGCCTGCCCGGGCCAGAGCGGCTGCCACTCGGCGGAGGCGGACCAGCAAGTGGCGATCATGGTGAGAAGGATGGGTTTCAGCGCATTCATCGCAGCGAGGACATATGGTCCGGGCGCGGGAGGCAAGGCCGGAGGATGGAATCAGGATTTCGGGAAGGCGGCGGCGATTTCCTCCGGGGTGACGCCGAGAAGCGCTTTGGAAATCGGTTCGAGCACCTTCGCATCCCCATGGAAATGGAGGGTTTCCTGGATGTGAGTGAGTTTCCCGCCCGGTTGGAGGGGAAGCGCGGGTGAGGACGTCTCAAGCTCGTAGAATGGCCCCAACGGTGCCTCGCCGGGAGCGGGGGCGCCATCGTTGTAGGCGTTGATCAAGTCGCCTGCGTAAGGATCCGCGTGGTCCATCCACTGCGAGCGGACGTAGGGCAGCGAGGCGGCATCCGCCGGTGGCACGATGCGCACGATGGTGAGCGTGCCCCGCACCGGATCATAGCTGCCCGCCAGGCCGGTGCTGCGGCCGGGTGGCACGCCGATCTTCGAGCGGTAGGCTCCGTCCGCTTTGAAAAACACAGCCTTGTCGGTGGTTTTCAACCGATCCTGCGCCACCTCGCCGAAGTAGTCCGAGTTCACCGCGTTTCCGGCTCCCTCGCGGATGGGCACCACCACCGTCACTCCGGGGCCGTGCTTGAACATCCCTAACAGCCAGATCGAAACAAGGCCTCCATCCTTCGTCCACGGGACATCGCCGCGATGGGTGACGACGTTGGTGGTGCGGTAGCAAACCATGGAAACCTCCGCAGGGATGGGGATGCCGAGGAGCATGGACGTCGCGCCTTTTTCGATGAGCTGCACGGTGCGCTCGATGCCGAGCTTGAGCCGGGTGCCCGCGCGGTTGGTGATCTCGGCATCCTTTTTCAGCTCGATGCGGGTGGCATCCTTCCTCACCACCTCAAAAGCCTCGGTGTCCATCAGCGCCGGGGTCTTCCAGTTTGCAAACTCGTATGCCGCCGGCGCGGGGGGAAAGAACAGCGCGAACTGCCCGCCTTCCGGGCCCATCCAGAAACGCTCCTCACCGCCGAAAACGTGGATGTGTTTCGCAAGCCCGGTGCGTTTTTCCTCCGGGAGGATGCCGGTCTCCACATTCGCGTAATGGATCCATCCCATGCTGCCGCCGTTGGCACCGTCCGATGTCGAGGTCATCACCCGTCCCTGCCACGCGGGAGCCACCGCCACACGGGCACCGGACGAGACATCCTCCAGCACGTGGACGTCCGTATGCTGTTTCAAAAACTCGACGTCCTGTGCAAAGGTCGCGCTGCCATCCCGCGGCAGCGGCGGTGGAACGGACACGCTGGTTTTCTTTCCACAGGATGCCTGCAGAACTGCAAGCACGGCCATCACGCAGGCAAAACGGGTTTTCATGTGCACCACGGCATGCACGCTGCGCCGCCCCGATTCAAGCCGACATTCGGCCCAGTTCGCGGAGGCTGCCCTCGGTCTCGACGAAAACCCTTCCGATCTCCGCACCGGATGTCCACTCGGCCATCTCCCCCACCTCCACCAGCATGAGCGCGGTGGACCACACCTCCGCCACAGCCGCCGCAGGCGCGGTGACCCACACCCGGCGGCAGCATTCCCTTGGCATGAAATCCGGGCCTCCCGGATGAACGATGTGGCTGCCCTGGATGCCGGTGCCCGAGGCACTCAGCGCCTCTCCCTGGAGCTGGATGCGCGTGAATCCGGCATCTCCTTTTAGATCAACGGACCAGGCACCACCGCCCAAGGCGAGCATCGAGCTTGCGCCGGCGGTGATCAGGGCGTCTTCGATGCCCCACTCGGAGAGGACACCGCCTGCGAGGTCGAGGGCGAAGCCCTTGCCGATGCCGCCGAGATCGATTTCACGGCCGGGAACGTCGCAGGTGACGGCCGGACGGTCCGGGTGGATCACGAGCCGGCCTGCGAGCTCGGGTTCGGGCCCCACCGCGCCGGACTTGCGGTGCTCGATGCGGCGGCCGAGCGTGATGTCGAACAAGCCGCCGGTATCCGCATGGGCCTGCACCGCAAGAATAAGGCAACGGTGGCACTCCTCGCTGATGAACAGGGTCTCGCCCGCGGCCAGGGCGTTGATCCGGGAAACGTCGCTGGATTCGATGAAACGGCTCAGCCTCGATTCCAACAAATCGATGAGAGCAAAGCACTCGATCGACACTTCCCGGGCCGTGCCGGGATCCACGCCGCGGAGATGGAGGGAGAACACGGTGTTCATGGCCTCGTGCGTGAAATGGACGGCCTCGTTCATCGTCCCACCTCCATCCACTGCTTCCAGATGTCGTTTCTCACAAAAACCAGCAGCGGCACCTCGGCGCGCAGGGCCTGCGGCACCATCTGGTGGGAGGACTCCAGAGTGCTCGAGGTCGCTCCGGCCGCATCGGGCATCGCAAACACGAAGGCCATGCCACCCAGCCCGGCCGGTGGCTCCGGCCAGTATCCGACGCGCTCGAAAGCTCTCAGATACCAGGGCAAGGGCCAGTAATCCGCGCCGACCACCGCCGCAGCCGACTCGGTGCCGGGCGGAGTGAGCGGGCGCAATTTGGCGAGCCAGCTTTCCAGATCCTCGACATCGCGGCGGGTCGGCACGTAGGCGTAAGGATTGCGTGCGTTTGAAGCCAGTCGACCGCTCGCCTTGCGGGCAAGCTGGAATTGAAAGGCCACCACCGCAGCCACACAAGCGGCCGACAAAACCGGAAGGGCCTTCCACCGCACATGCCATCCGGTGAGAGCGAATCCCGCAGCGAGGCAAAGATGGGCCCAGGGCAGACAAAGCAGCCAGGGCGTCTTGTAAGCGATCACGCTGTAGATCAGGAAATGGCACGCGGCGGCATGCACCAGGAAACGCACCCAATGCGCCCGCTCCTGCGGAAACGCCGCTCCGAACGAACGCAGGTAAGCCACCAAGGCCAGCAACAGCACCGGAGTCTCGAACCACCAGATCCCGGCCGCCTTCTTGGGCCAGGCCATCAGCTCCAGATACCAGAAGAACGGTTTGTCATGACCTTCCACGACTTCATACACGAAGAAGGTGCGCACCGCATCCACCGCGCCGCGCGGATGTGTTAGAAAACCGGTGTAGCAAAGACCGGCGGTGGCCAACGCGGTGATGCCACAAACGAAAAGCGGCCGCCACCCGCTGCGGTACACATCCACCGCCAGACGCCGGTCCCACCAGCGGGGCACGCAGAGCACGGTGAGCACCACGGCTCCGGACCACGCGATCATGCTGATGGCGAAGCTTTCCTTCGTCGCATACATCAACCCGATGCACAGCCCCGCCAGCAGCGGCCGCGGCCCGCGGGGCATGGCGGTGAGCGCCGCCAGCGCCAACACACCGAAAAGCGCGAGCAGCATCTCGTGGATGAACATCCGGCTGTAGTAAACCAGCAGCGGCGAAGTCGCGATGAAGAGCGCGGCCGCCAGCGCGGGCAACGAACCAAAGCGCCGCACCCACAGCAGCGGGGCCAGAACAAGCAGGCAGCCCGCCACGGCCGGAAGGATCCGCAAGGTGCCCTTGCTCATCGTTTGCCACGAACTCTCGCCACGCGCCTTGCACAACGGAATCGCCAGATCGCCGAGCACCGGACCGTGGTAATGTTTGGGATCGAATTTGCCTCCACCTTCCATCCGCTGGGCGGTGATCCTTGCGCCGGTGGCCTCATCGGCATGGAAAGGACGCGATGACAGATCGTCAAACCTGAGCCACGCCGCGAGTGCGAGCACGAAGATCCAGGCGATGATGTGGAAGGCACGCTCCATCGGGCGGCCGGATACGATGAAAGATCCCCTGCCCTCGCAATGTTTATCTCGGCCCCCGCCCATGCCTGCAAACCCGAAGGAAATCCTGCTCGTCACTCCGGTGTGGAACGACTCCGCGAGGCTCGCCGTCTTCGGCAGGTCGCTGGCACGCTCACTCGCGGAATGCCGTTTTCCGATCCGCTGGATCATCGCGGATGATGGCTCGGCGGAAGGCGAACACGCCCGCCTTGAGGAATTGCTGGCCGGTTTCCGCACGGTGTTTCCCGGAGTGTCCCTGCACTTCGCGGACGCCCATCGCGGCAAAGGCTCGGTGGTGCGCGAGGCCTGGGCGCTCGCCCCCGGCGCGGACTGGCTGGCTTTTGTCGACGCCGATGGCAGCGTCACTGCGGACGACATGCTGGATCTGATCGCACGCGCCGTTTCCGCCGGTGAATCGGTGCTCGGCATCCGCAAACACACCGACACCACCCTGCTCGTGGAAAGCCCGTGGCGCGGCATCGCTCACCGCGGGTTCCTGCTCGCCGCACGCTGGATTCTCGGCCTGCGCTGCGAGGACCCGCAGTGCGGCGCCAAGGTGCTGCGCGGCGAGGACTACCGGCGCATCGCCCACCGACTGGTCGAGGACGGGCTGGCATTTGATTCGGAGCTGCTCGCCACCTTGACCCGCAACGGCTCGACGTGGCGCGAGATCCCGGTGAACTGGACGGAGAAAAAAGGCGGCAAGGTCAAACCCCTGCGCGATGCCTGGGGCATGCTGCGCGCCTTGCTCCGCATCCGGGGACGAGGCGGCTGATTTCCAGCGAGACCCCTCTTTACAAATCCCGGATCCGCTCCTCATTACGCGCGTCATGACATCACTCCGCCTGCTCCGCACCGTTTCCCTCTGCGAGGGGGTCTCGTTTCTCCTCCTGCTGTTCGTCGCCATGCCGCTGAAATACTTCGCCGGCATTCCGGAGGCGGTGAAATACACCGGGTGGGCCCACGGGTTTTTGTTCATCGCGCTCTTGATGCTGCTGCTTCAAATGCTCGTGGCCGGCAGGCTGCCCTTCGTCACCGTGCTTCTAACAGGCATCGCAGCCCTGCTGCCCGGCGGACCCTTTCTCATGGACCGCCGCCTCAAGCGCCACGAGTCCGCCGATCCGGCGTGAGTTCCAATCGCGGTGCGGATTTCCACTGGCGGCCGCGGCTTTTCCCGCTTGAATGCACGGCCATGTCCACACCACCTCCCATCCCCGCCGGTGCCAGCCACACGCTGGAGGAATTCATCCGCAGCACCTCCCAACAGGACAAGGGCCACGGGCTCTTCGAAAAGGAAACCGACAAGCTGCTCGAAGTGAACCTCAACGGCCGCGTGAACACCAAAATGGGATCGATGGTCGCCTATCAGGGAAACATCCGCTTCAGCCGCGAGGGCGCGCTCGACCAGGGGCTCGGCGGCCTGCTCAAGAAGGCGGTCTCGGGCGAAGGCATGTCCATCACCTATGCCGACGGACAGGGGAAACTCTATCTGGCGGATGAGGGCAAGAAGGTGAGCATCCTCCGCCTCCAGAACGAGGCCATCGTGGTCAATGGCAATGACGTGCTCGCCTTCGAGCCCTCGCTGAAACACACCATCACCATGATGCGGAAAGTCGCCGCCATGCTCGCCGGCGGCTTGTTCAACATCCGCCTCGAAGGCAGCGGCATGCTGGCCATCACCAGCCACGGGGAACCCCGCACGCTGCGTGTCGAGCCCGGCAAACCCGTCTGCACCGATCCCAACGCGACCATCGCCTGGTCCGGCAACCTCACCCCGCAGTTCAAGACGGACACCTCGCTGCGCACCTTCATCGGCCGCGGTTCCGGCGAATCGTTCCAGATGCTCTTCGAGGGCTCCGGCTTCGTGGTCATCCAGCCCTACGAGGAAGTCGTCGTGGCTCCGGACCGGGGATGATTTTCCTTCCACCGTGCCTTGCCGTGGGAAATCCTCGCGCCGCAAGGAGAACATCATGTTGAAAGGAATCTCACCCCTGATCTCGCCCGAACTGCTCGCCACCCTCTGCCGCATGGGCCACGGCGACGAGATCGTGCTCGCGGACGCTCATTTTCCCGGAGACACCTTCAACGGCAGGGTGCTCCGCGCCGATGGCCTGCGCATCCCCGCGCTGCTGGATGCCATCCTGCCGCTCTTCGAGCTGGATGCTTACGTACCCCGCCCGCTGGCGATGATGGCGGCGGTGCCCGGTGACACGCTGGATCCCTCGGTGGAGGAATCCTACCTCATCCCGATTCGCAAACACGCCCCCGGCACCGCGGAGATCGACCGCGTGGAGCGCTTCGCGTTCTACGATCGTGCCAGGGCCGCCTTTGCCGTGCTGATGACCGGTGAGACCGCGAAATACGGCAACATCATCCTCAAGAAGGGCGTCACGCCCATCGCCTGAGGCGCTGGTTTGTTAGAAAGGGCGGGATTCCGTTAGACCGGCACCAGCTTCGAAGACCCCGGATCCACCCGGAAGGTCGCGCGGGTGCGGATGGCGGCTCCGGGTTTGCTCACCTGGTCCACGACGCGGAACTTCGCGATCCACGCACGCGGTGTGACTTCGCACATCACGTATCCGCGCTGGTCGTTGCGGAACTTCACAAACGGGTTCTCCGCCATGATCCAGCGGTTGCGCTTGGTGCCCTCCTCGCCATCACCACCGGAGGAGATCGAGGTGCCCACAAACTCGACCGCGGCCTCGCGCTTCCGGTCCTGGTCGAAGTCGTTGATGATCTCGTTCGCCCAGTTGCTGTGGATGTCGCCGGTGATGATCACCGGATTCGGCACCTTGCGGTCCTGGAGGTGGCGGATCAGGTTGCGGCGATCCATTTCATAGCCCGGCCACTTGTCCATGTTGAAGCCCGCCTCGGGGCCTTTTTCGAGATCCACGCGCGCCATCATCACCTGCTGGGCGATCACATTCCACGTCGCCGTGGAGGCGGAAAGCCGGTCGTAGAGCCATTTCCTCTGGTCGGCCCCGAGGATGGTCGCCGCGGGAGACATCGCGGCCGCGCCCGCCGCCTTCACGCCATCGCCCATCGGTTGGTCGGTCCGGTATTGGCGGGTGTCGAGCATTTGGAACGAGGCGAGTTTCCCGAAATCAAAGCCGCGGTAGAGCAGCATCTCCGGGCCCTTGGGCAGAGCGGAGCGCCGCAGCGGCATGTGCTCGAAATACGCCTGATAGCCCGCGGCGCGACGGCGCACGAATTCCCCGGGCGGCTCGGCATCCTTCGGGATCATGCCCGCATAGTTTCCCGCCACCTCGTGATCGTCCCAAGTCACGAACCACGGAGCCACCTCATGGGCGTGCTGGAGCATCGGGTCGGTCTTGTAGAGGGCGTAGCGGGCCCGGTAGTCCTCCAGATCCTTGCAGGCGCGGCCGTTGTGCTTGCGAGGCAGTCCCTCGTGCGAGCCGCCTTCATAGATGTAGTCGCCCAGGTGAATGACCAGATCCGGAGCCTCGCGCGCCAGATGGTCGAAGGCGGTGTAATACCCCTGTTCGTAATGCTGGCAGGAAACAAAAGCGAAACGCAGCTTTTCCGGCATCGCCGAGGCCGGAGGCAGGGTGCGCGTCCGGCCGAGCGGGCTGACGTGCTCACCCACTTTGAACTGATACCAATACCAGGAATCCGGCTGCAAGCCCTCCACCTCCACATGCACGGTGTGAGCCCACTGCGGACCGGCCGGGGCCTTGCCGGAGGCCACGATCCGCGTCATCCCCTCATCCGCAGCCACCTGGAACTCGACGTCCACCGCCTCAGCGCCCATGCCGCCACCCGGAGCAAACGGCGTGGGTGCCAGCCGCGTCCAGAGCACCACGCCGGTGGACGTCGGATCGCCCGAGGCGACGCCGAGCGTGAAGGGATACCCGGATTTCCTCGATCCCGCCGCGGCCGGATGTTTGCGGGCTGCCGGAGCGCCCTCCGGTCCCTGCGCCCGGGCTCCCAGCAGACCTGCGGCGGCGAAGGCACCCGTGGTTTTGGCAAAGGAACGGCGGGTAAGGAGACCCGTGTCCGCAAAGACCCGGAAGGGAGGTTTATCCATGCCACAGGACATAGGACGCAGGCTCCCGGAGGTCAAGGAAGCCCGGCCGAATCCATTCCAAGGGGTTGACGCGGGGGCCCTCCCGACTACAGCTATCCGCCATGCAAGCCGACACCGACCCCACCCAAGCCGCTGAAACTCCGGCAGAAACCGCCGAAGCCGCCGCCGCTCAGGAAACCCCGGCCCTCGACCCCTGGGAACAGCTCGAGGCCGAGGCCGCCAAATGGAAGGAAGTCTCGCTGCGCACCGCCGCCGAGATGGACAACCTGCGCAAACGCACCGCCCGCGAACGCGAGGAAGCCATCCGCTACTCGAACCAACGCCTGCTCGAGGAACTCCTTCCGGTGATCGACAACTTCGAGATGGGCATGCAGGCCGCCGCCCAGGACACCAAATCGATGATCTACATCGGCATGGACATGGTGCGCCGCCAGCTCCACGAGTTCCTCTCCTCCCAGGGCGTCGAGGAAATCCAGGCCACCGGAGCCTTCGATCCGAACCTCCACGACGCCGTGGCCCAGGAAGAATGCGCCGCCGGCGAAGAAGGCCGCATCCTGCGCGTCACCCGCCGCGGCTACAAACTGCGCGACCGCCTGCTGCGCCCCGCCAGCGTGGTCGTTTCCAAGCTGCCCACCCCCGCGGAAGGAGGCGCGGTTTAATCCCTCATGGCTGAAAAGCGCGATTACTACGAAGTGCTCGGCGTCTCCCGCGATGCCGGAGCCGATGAGATCAAAAAGGCCTACCGCAAGCTGGCCGTGAAGTTCCACCCGGACAAAAACCCGGGCGATCACACCGCCGAGGAAAAATTCAAGGAACTCGGCGAGGCCTACGAGGCGCTCAGCGATCCGGACAAGCGCGCCGCTTACGACCGCTACGGCCACGCCGCCTTCAATGGCGGCGGCGGGGGGCGTCCCGGCGGCGGCTTCCACGATCCGATGGATGTCTTCTCGCAAATCTTCGGCGGAGCCTTCGGCGGTGGCTTCGAGGAGTTCTTCGGCGGCGGTGGATCCCGCCGCAAGGGCTCCGGTAAACAACGGGGGTCCGACCTCCGATACGATCTGGAAATCTCGCTCGAAGAGGCCGCACGCGGCGTCGAGAAGGAGCTCGAGATCGAACGCTACGTCCCCTGCGATCCCTGCGGCTCCCGCGGCACCAAGGGCTCCGGCGGCGTGAAGGTCTGCTCAACCTGCGGCGGCCGCGGCGTGGTCGCACGCCAGGCCGGCATTTTCATCCAGCAATCCACCTGCCCCGAATGCCGTGGCAATGGCGAGACAATCTCAGACCCCTGCACCAGCTGCAAGGGCGAGGGCCGCGTCCAGCGGGACAGCCGCATCAAGCTGCGCATCCCCGCCGGCGTCGATACCGGCACCCGCCTCCGCTCGTCCGGAAATGGCGATGCCGGCGTGCGCGGTGGCTCGGCAGGCGATCTCTACGTGTTTCTCCACGTGCGGGACCATGATGTCTTCGAACGCGACGACGCGGATCTCTTCTGCGAGGTGCCCCTGCCCTTTTCAGTCGCCGCGCTCGGCGGTGAGCTCAAGGTGCCTTCCCTCGATGGGCAATCTTCCATCAAGATCCCCGCGGGCACGCAGGGCGGCACGGTGTTCCGCCTTCGCGAAAAAGGCATGCCCTCACTCTCCAACGGCCGCCGCGGCGATCTGAACGTGCGCGTCCAGGTGGAGGTCCCCACCAAGCTCAACCACGACCAGCAGGAAAAACTCCGCGCCTTTTCCGAATCGATCGGCGAACACAATTCCCCGATGCAGGAAGGGTTCTTCGAAAAGGCGAAGCGGTTCTTCGACCTCTAACAGATTCCGCGGAAACGCGTTCTCTCCCTCATGCCACGCTTCCATCTGCCACCCGAGTCATGGCCGGAGGCGACTCTCACGGGCGATGAGGCGAAGCACCTCTCCCAGGTGCTCCGCATCCGCCCGGGCGACCGCGTCACGGTGTTCGACGGCTGCGGACGCCGCGCCGAAGCGGAGGTGATCACTACCTCGAAGGACCGGGTCACCCTTGCCATCGGCGAGTCGCGCGCCCCGGTACCACCGCGGCCGGCGATCACGCTCGCCCAGGCGATTCCGAAAGGGAAAAACATGGACCTCATCGTGCAAAAGTCCGTGGAGCTCGGAGTCGCCGCGATCCAGCCGCTGGTCACCCAAAACACGGTCGTCCAACCCGGCGAAGGCAAATCCGAGAAGTGGCGCCGCACGGCCCTCGAAGCCTGCAAACAATGCGGCCAGGACCGCCTGCCGGATGTCGCGGATCCCATTTCCATGACGGCGTGGCTGGCTGGCTTGGGAGAGACACCCGGCCTGCGCCTGATCGCCTCCCTCGCCCCCGGAGCGCGGCCGCTGCGCGAAACCCTGCGTGCCCACCCGGCCCTCGCCGCAGCCACGCTGCTCGTCGGCCCGGAAGGCGATTTCACGGAAGCGGAAACCCGCGCCGCGCTCGCCGCCGGATTCCTGCCGGTGACCCTTGGCGACATCGTGCTCCGGGTGGAAACCGCCACTCTCCACTGCATCTCGGCCCTGCGTTACGAGTATCAGGATTGATCCGGCGAAACATCCGCCTCCGATCGGCGTATCCGGCGCGTTCGTTTGTTTTCCACATCCGCCATGAAACCCCTCGCCTGCGTTCTCGCCCTCGTTCTCAGCCCCCTGCACGCCGCCATCCCCGGCAGCGACCTGTTCACCGCCGGAGAAGGTGGCAGCAAAAGCTACCGCATCCCCTCCCTCATCTCCACCGGCAAGGGCTCGCTGCTGGCCTTTGCCGAAGCCCGCCGACAATCCGCCGCCGACGCCGGGGACATCGATCTGGTCATGCGCCGCTCCACCGATGGCGGCAAAACCTGGAGCGAGCCCACCGTGGTCTGGGACGATGGCGCGAATACCTGCGGCAACCCCTGCCCCGTCGTCGATGAAAGCACGGGAACCCTTTGGCTGCTCGGCACCTGGAACCTCGGCGCGGACCACGAACCCGCCATCATCGCCGGCAAAAGCAAGGACACCCGCCGCGTCTTCGTGATGCATTCGAAGGACGACGGCCTCACCTGGTCCCCACCGCGCGAAATCACCCGCGACGTCAAAAAACCGGAATGGACCTGGTATGCCACCGGCCCCGGCGCGGGCATCCGCCTGAGCCGCGGACCGCACGCAGGCCGACTCGTCATCCCCTGCGACCACATCGAGGCTGGCACCAAGCGCTTCTTTTCCCACGTTATCTACTCGGACGATCACGGGCAATCATGGAAAACCGGTGGCAGTTCCCCCCGGGACCGCGTGAACGAATGCGAGGTGGCCGAACTCTCGGACGGCAGGCTCGTTCTCAACATGCGCAACTACGATCCCACCCAACGCGCCCGCCAGATCTGCGTGAGCGACGACGGCGGCCTCACCTGGCGCGATCAAAAACACGACCCCACCCTCATCGAGCCCATCTGCCAGGCCAGCATCCGCCGCCTTTCCTGGCCCACTGCGGGAAAACCGGGCGTCCTCCTGTTTTCCAATCCCGCCGATGCCAAAGCACGCCGCAATCTCACCGTGCGCGCCAGTCTGGACGACGGCGCCACCTGGCCCCGATCTCTTGTCATCGACCCCGACGGAGCTGCCTACTCCTGCCTTGCCCGGCTCGACGACGATTCGTTCGCCCTGCTCTACGAAACCGCAGGCTATAAGACGCTGCGTTTCCTCCGGCTCCAACTCTCGGATCTCCGGCCGTAGCGCACCGCCGGAGACGGCAGGGCCACTTCGTTCTGTTAGGCACAAAACGGCGGCTCCCCGCATGCTCCGCGGTTGCACCCGCAGCCGGATCCATCACAGCATCCGCCATGAAGATCGTCGTTCTCGATGGCCACACGCTCAACCCCGGAGACAATCCATGGACGCCCGTCGAGGCCTTCGGCTCTCTGACCGTGCACGAACGAACCCCCGCGGACCTCATCGTCGAACGGGCCGCAGGGGCCGACATCCTGCTGACGAACAAAACCCCGCTCGACGCCGCCACGCTCGCCGCCCTGCCAGGCCTGCGGATGATTTCGGTGCTCGCCACCGGCTACAACGTGGTGGACACCGCCGCCGCTCGCGCCCTCGGCATCCCCGTCTGCAATGTGCCGGGATACGGCACCGACTCGGTCGCGGAGTTTGTCATGGCCCTCATCCTGGATTTCTACAAACGCACGGCCCATCACAACCAACTCGTGCGCCAGGGAGCCTGGGAACGCTGCCCGGATTTCTGCTTCTGGGACAATCCCCAGTTCCGCGAACTCGCCGGAAAAACCCTCGGCATCATCGGCTTCGGCGAGATCGGCCGGCGCGTCGGCGAGATCGCATCCGCCTTCCGCATGAAGGTGCTGGCCTCCAGCCGGTCACGGCAAGCCAACCCGGCCTACCCCTTCGAATGGGCGGATGCCGATGAGATCTTCTCACGCGCCGATGTGGTCTCACTGCACTGCCCGCTCACTCCAGAAACCCAGGGCCTCGTCCACAAGGATCGCCTCGCCCTCATGAAACCCGGTGCCTTCCTCATCAACACCGCCCGCGGCCCGCTCGTCGTCGAGCAGGACCTCCGCGCGGCCCTCGATGCCGGCACGCTCGCCGGTGCCGCCTGCGATGTGCTCTCGGTGGAACCTCCACCCTCAACCAACCCACTCCTCGGCGCCCCCAATCTCATCCTCACCCCACACATCGCCTGGGCCACCCTCGAAGCCCGCCAGCGCCTCATGAACATCACCGCAGGCAACCTCGCCGCCTTCCTCGCCGGCTCTCCCGTGAATGTGGTAAACCCCTGAAAGCCTGATAAAGCACGCCCCCAAGGCAGGGACCGACCTCCGGGCGGTCCATGCGAATGCGAGGCAAAGGCAGGGACCGATCCTCCGGGCGGTCCGAGCGAATGCGCCCCAAAGGCAGGGACCGACCTCCGGGCGGTCCGAGCGGATGCGAGGCGAACGCATGCCCATCACCGGACTTCCAGACATTCCAAGGTCTCTACCCTTCGCAGCTCATTCGCCGGACTGTTGCGGAGAACGGTCCGGGCAAAGGCAGGGACCGATC
>JAIXOR010000039.1 GCA_027486655.1 Verrucomicrobiaceae bacterium
CCCACTACCTGATCCGGGGTCCGCAGTATGGCACCGATGACGCGCAGGTGGAGTTTCACGAGCAGGGCCACGGCTACTTTTTTGACAAGTTCCCCGGCGAGACCGAGTCCAACGTGAACCTGCCGTTTGTGCCCGTCCTGCACAGGAAATTTGGAGTCAATCTGGACACCGCCTTCCGGGCGTCGCTGGGTGATGGCATTACCTATCGCACGCTGGAGACGACTGCGATGGCGTGGATGACCGTGTTCAATTTCTCCCCGAACAAAGCGGAGATGGCCGATGGAGAAAAGGCCTACCAGCTCAAGGGGCACGCGAAGTTCGTGGACATCGCCCGCATCTACGGTTGGGGCGTTCTGGGCAACTACTGGAAGTCGTTCGTGACCGATTCCGAGAATGGCATCAATTACGCGACGGACACGGATAGCCTCATACTGCGCTTGTCCAAAAACGTGGGCGCGGACATCCGACCGTTGCTCCACTTCTGGGGCATCTACCCACAGAACGCCACCAACTTGCGCAATGCCATCAACAATGCCGGGCTCGTCGCGCCGGTGGAAATCTACGACCGGCTCTTGCGTTACAAATCCCTCGCGCCGGCCAACAATACCGCCTTCCGGGATTTCGCCTCCAAGTGGTGGAACAAGCAACCCAGCTCCAGCGGTTTCTGGGAGGAGCGCGAGCACGCCACCCAGTGGAACAACTACAATGAGAATTCCGCCCTCGGCATCACCAACCGGGTGCAGGAGCTCCTCGACCTCTACTACCCGAGCGGCCGCCCCACCACCGTCCTCGGGCCCGTCGTCGGAAGTTTCAGCCCCGCCGACAATTCCACGAGCGTCGCTCTGGACGCCAACCTGGTGGTGACCTTCAACAAGGCGGTCGTCCGCGGCACGGGCAACATCACGCTCATGAACCTGACCGATGGCACCTCCACCACCATCGCCATCACCAATACAACCCAGGTTTCCATCGCTGGCGAAGTGATGACGATCAACCCAACCGCGAATCTCCTTCCCGGCAAATCGTATGCCATCCAAATCGATCCGACCGCGCTTGACGGCGTGGTCACCAACAGTTGTGCCGGGATCACCGACACCACGACTTGGAACTTCACGACCCTCACCCCACCACCGGCTGGCGTGACCGGCCTCGCCTTGTGGTTGGATGCTTCGCTGCTTACGGGCTTGAGCGACGGGGCCACGCTCAATACTTGGAACGAAATGTCCGGGCTCGGCAATCATGCCACAAGGACGACCGGCGCACCCACCTATGAGACCAATGAACTCAACGGGCGACCGGTCGTACGTTTTCCCGTTGGCAACGGAGCCAGCTTTGGTTTTCCACGCATGACCAACATCCGCACGGTCTTCTGGGTGACGAAGCAGCAGAACCCCGGCGAACTGCGTTTCTTATTGGGTGACACTACTACTTATCATTTTCATCGTGGCATCGATTCTCCCGCAACGATCTGGCATCCAGTGCATACTTCGTCCAATATCAGAAACGGCACGACAAGCTTGAATGGACTGGCCGTCAATGGCACCACGACCACTCTGCCAGGCGGTTGGAATTTGCTCTCGGTGACAACCACGGATGTCGTCACGGCCAGCACAGTGAGTAGCGATCGCACATTCAACCGATCCTGGGAAGGCGACATCGCCGAAGTTCTCGTTTACAACAGAGCCCTAAGCGCGGTTGAGATCGAACAGGTCGGCAGCTATTTGACGGCAAAGTATGGAATGACCACCGCCTATGCCGCGCCCGTGATCTCCACCCACAGTCCCGCCGACGACGGGACGGGCGTGGCCGTCGACGCAGGCCTTGTAGCTACCTTCAGCGAACCCATCGCCAAGGGCACCGGCAACATCACGATCAAAAATCTTACAGACGGAACGGCCACGAACATCGCGGTGACCGATGCCCAAGTGACGGTCTCAGGAGCAGCCCTGACGATCAACCCGACGGCAGACCTCCTGGCCGGAAAAAACTACGCCATCCAGATCGCAGCGACCGCGATTGATGACCTGGCCGGGAACAGCTTCGCTGGCATCACCAATGACACCGCGTGGAACTTCGATACGGAAGAACCGCCGCCCGTTTTCATCCTGTTCGCGGACAACTTCGACCGGCCCAACAACACAGGCCTGAATGCCTCGAACGTCGGCAAGTCGGGGTCGCTTGGCGCGTTGAACTGGGTCGAGAAGGCCGGCTCTGGCGGAAACGCTTCGATCTCGGGCAATTCGCTCTTTGCCACCGGCTCCACCAGCGGCTTCTCCATGTCGTATGTCGATCACAACTTCATCAATGCCTCAATTTCCAGCGGCGGTGGCTTCAGCATCAGCATCGACCTCGAGCATTACTCGACCCAGGGCACCATACGACTCGCCGGGATTGCCATGGGCATGTCGAAAGCCGAGGCGGAGGGATGGGCGCATAACGTTCCCACCAGTTTCACTTACGCGGACTTGTTCGTCGGCTACCGCGGCAATCAAAGCGCGATCCAGGTTTTCGAAAACGGAACCGAAGTGATCAACAATGCGACCGCAGGCGATGCATCGACGCTCCCGAAGAAGCTCAAGATCGACTTCACATGCTCGGACTTCAATGCCGGCTCGACGGTGAACTACAAAGTCACCTTCGGCGGTGCGGCGATGGGCACCGGATCATTCACATGGAGCGGCACCAATGAGAACTACATCGGGGTCTATTCCAACTTGTTCCCTGCGAGCGGCACGACCGGTCAATTGGACGACTTTGTTGTTAGCACTCTGGTTCCCGAGCCCTCGCCCTATGAAACATGGGCCGTAATCAACACCCTTGGCAGCACTCCGGAGGAGGACTTCGACGGCGACGGCGTGCCCAATGCCATCGAATTCGTGCTCGGAGGCGACAAGAACACCAACGACCTCGGCAAGCTCCCCGCCAGCACCACCAGCGGCGGCAACATGACTTTCACCTTCGTGCGCGACCGGGATTCGGTCGATGCAAACGTGAGCGTCGCCATCGAAGTAGGGACCGAACTTGGCGTCTGGCCGAACGTCTTCATGGTTGGTAGCAATACAGCCGGTTCCACGGCCGGTGTTACCGTCACCGATAATGGCAACGGCACCGATACGATCACCCTCACCGTTCCCCGAGTCCCGGACATCAGCAAATTCGCCCGGCTCAAGGTGGCCATCACACCGTGAGCTGCCGTCTCCGAAAGTACGTTGATTTGCAATTCTATGAAAACTGATACCAGGTCTGATTCCAACCCGGTCACCCGCAGGCGCTTCATGCGCGGGATCTCCGCAAGCGGCCTGCTGCTCGCGACATCACGCGCCTTGGCTAAGGAACCCGCACTTGAATCGCTCCGCGCCCTTGCGGGCGGACGACCGCTGGTCGGCACTTCCGTCCAGACCCAGTTCGACAAGATCTACACACCGGCGGAAATCCACATCCTCAAGACCCAGTTTGACAGCGTCACGCCGGAGAACTGTATGAAGTGGCAGTTTCTCTGCCCGAAGGAAGGTGCATACCGATACGAGCCAGTGGACCGCCTCGTCGATTTCGCCACCAGCAACCAGCAACGCATCGTCGGCCACACTCTGATCTTCAACCGCGACGGAAACTACCCGAACTGGCTATTCAGGAACGGAGAAAAGGAGGCAGATGCGAAGCTTGTTTGGAAGCGCATCGAAGACCACGCAGGTAAACTTATGGGGCGCTACGCGGGACGGATCGATTCCTGGGATGTGCTGAACGAATTCGTCGAAGTTCCTTCACCGGGATACCGCGTTACGGATCTCACGCGTATCCTCGGCCCGGATTATCCAGAGCGCTTGTTCAAAATCGCGGCTGGGATCGATCCCAAAGCAAAGCTGATCTACAACGACTTTGCCGTCGAGCGCCCCGACCGGCTCAAGGCCATTCTCAGCTTCGTCCGGGCCCTACGGGACAAGGGTTGCAAGATCGATGTGGTTGGCAGCCAGAGCCACCTGGAACTTGGGGATCAGGCCGCAGGAAATCTCGACCGAATGATTCAACAATTCGCATCGGAGGGATTCCGATGCGCCCTAACCGAACTTGATGTCGATGTGATTCCAAGGTCAAAGCATTGGAATCCGAAAACCCGCGACGAGGCCGGCAAACAAGACCCCTACACCGATGGCTGTCCCGATGAGGTTCTAGAACGGCAGGCAACGGTTTATCGCGAGGTCATGGAAGCTGTCACCGCCAATAGGAACCACGTGGATCGAGTGACCCTTTGGGGAATCAGCGATCGTCACAGTTGGCTGAACAAATGGCCTTGGAAGCGGGTCAACCATGGCTTGCTTTTCGACCGCGACGCCACGCCCAAACCCGCATTCCGGGCGGTTGCGGGGATACTCAAGAGGTCATGAGTGTGGATGGCGACGACTTCCCTTGTGAACCCGGGCGAGGAAGTGTCGCCAACCACGGTTTGCCGAAATGACGGCACGTATGCCCATCTTTCCCTGTGTATTCGATTCCAATGGAAGGTGGTTTCAAACACGACCCGCCGTTTGGCTGAGTCACCTGGGGTGGTAGCGAACGCCATCCCTGAGGAATTCACCGTGGATTCTACCACCCCCCTCGGCCCGATGCGCTGGAGCCGAGCTCATGGAATTCCCAGTGGTTTCGAAAAATCCATCATTTCCGTTAACGCGGGGCTTCCTTCGGGAATACGCAGACTTACGGAGCCTTTTCGAACGATTCGAATGGACTCCGGGAAGCTCAGAAATCCCATCCCAAGAAAAATCCACGAAAATGACGAACCCTCTGCGAGTCGATCCCGCTCTCCGCCTCGGATCGATGGGGAACAATCGGCACAAGGTTTGATCAAGCAACCGTTAAAATTCGATTTCCAGCATAGGCATCTATCCTTGGGAGGAAAAAATCCTTCTCCACCAGAATCAACCCGAAACCCAATTAGCCGAAATGAAACCCAGCATTCTATCCACCGCCCGCCTCCCCTTCTGCCTCGCCACCGCCCTCGCCGCGCTGCTCTCCGCGCAGACCGTAAGAGCCCAGGACGGAACATGGCTTGGCGCTTCCGGAAATTGGAACGCCGCTGGCACCTGGTCAGGTGGCATCATCGCCGACGGCATCGGTTCCACCGCCAACTTCACGGGGGTGAACATCGCCGCGAATCAGACGATCACACTGGGAGCCGACCGTACCATTGGCAACATCACTTTCACGGACGCCACCAATTCAACCCATGACATGGTCATCTCCGGAGCCAATAAACTGACCTTGGCGGTCGCGTCTGGAAGCCCGGTGATTGGTGTTACGAACCCGGAACCACGCCTCCTCTCCATTTCCAGTGAAGTCGCCGGAACCCAAGGACTGACCAAATCCGGCCCCGGTGTACTTTCACTCGCCGGTGCAAACACCTACAGCGGAGTCACCAGTATCCTCAACGGCAGATTGGCAGTAAGCAGTCTGGGTGCTCTTGGATCGACCTCAAGCATCGTCATCGGCACTTCCAATGCCGTGACCCTCTCCTCCAGCACTTCAGGCCTCATCGTCACTGCGCCGATCACCACGGCCAATACGGGGGTGAACTCCACTATTGCGTTCGGCCATACCGCAGCAGCCAACTTTACGCTCAACGGCCCGATTGGCGGCAACGGCAACGTGATTTTCACCACCGTCTCAGTCAGCAATAACAACCTCCAGACCATCAATTTGGGAGCGGCGGGCACCTATACCGGCAACACGACAATCACCAGCGGAAGCAACACCAACTCGAACGTCGTCAAAAACACGAGCGGAGCAGCCAACGTCCTGCCGACCACCACGGTTCTGGCTTTCACCAATATCGACGCCTTGGGCAGCGGGCGCACGACGACCTTTGATCTTAATGGCCAGAACCAGACCCTCGCCGGTCTGAGCTTCACTGGCACTCTAGGGGCTAGGAGATTCTTCAACGTGAACAACACAGGGGCGGCCGCCACACTGACCATCAACAACACCGCCGACTACTCCTTCGGCGGGGCCACAAACGCGAACAGCACAGTGGCCCCCAACCCACTTGTCGCTGCAAATGCCCGAATCATTGGGGCGATTGCCCTGACCAAAAACGGAGCAGGCACCCTTTCTCTGGGCGGAACACTGACCGGTGGTGCCACTGTGAACGAGCACCCCTATACCGGTGCAACCAACATCCTTGGTGGCACGCTCCGCCTCTTCAGCGGGGGCGCAATCACCGCAAGCAGCGGCATCAACATCAACGGAAGCACCGCGAAACTCCTTCAAGCAAACACAGTAACAGCGATCAGTCCCACCGTCACCCTAACCGAGGGCACCCTCACTGGCAGTGGCACGGTCAATACTGTCAATGTCGGCAATGCTACCGGCGGCATTATTTCCAACAACAACGGAGTTGCAGGAGCGGCACTGACCATCGGCGCTCTCACCTTCGACGGCGCGGCCACAATCAATACCTTCAGCAACAGCGCATCGGCCGCCATCGTCGCTACCAGCCTCGTAACCAACGCCGCCGGCACGGTGACCATCAATCCGACCTCGGCATCCTGGGCACCCGGAACCTACGACTTGGTCAGCTACGGCGGCGGCAGCATTGGCGGAGCGGGCTTTGGCCAATTCGTTCTCGGAACGGTTGTGGGGGCCTCTTTGCGCCAGAATCCTGTTCTTGGCAATTCGGGGACGGCCATCACGCTTACGGTCGGTGCTGACGATTCACCGTATTGGGTGGGTGACGGTGATGGAACATGGAATACCGCTTCCACCAACAACTGGAAACTCAATTCCAACAACAACCCGACGACTTACCTTACAGCGGACAATGCACTCTTCAATGACAGTGCATCGGGCTCTGGTCCGATTTCCGTGAACATTGATGCCGCAGACGTCACGCCAACCTCCACCACCTTCAACAACAGCACCAAGAACTACATTCTCAACAGCTCAAGCACCTTTGGGATCGCCAGCGGAACCCTGACCAAAAGCGGAACTGGCAGCCTGACTCTGAACACCGTCAATACATTCACCGGCAATACAACCATCACTGGCGGTTCCTTGATCATTGGCGGAGCAGGGCAATTGGGCGGTGGCAACTATGCAGCGGCCATTCTCAACCACGCCTCCTTGATCTACAGCAGTTCGGCGGCCCAGACTTTGAGTGGAATTGTTTCCGGCACAGGCTCGATCATCCAAAATGGTCCGGGCACTCTCACTTTGTCTGCAGCCAATACCTTCGCTGGCGGAATCGAGGTCAAGGGAGGCACAGTGGTTCTGAACAACAGTTCCGCGGCCGGCACGGGAACCATCGACTTTGACACCGGTGCCGCTACGAACGCCACCGTGCAGTTCGCTGGCGCAATTGCCGGTGTCTCCAATCCCATCACTGTAAGCTCCGGCAGCATTGGAACCAACACCATAGCGAATGTAGGCACCGGCGCGCTTTCGTTGAGTGGAGCGATCCAAATCGCCGCAGGCACCACACTAACCGTCGATAACAGCAGCAGCAACAACTCCGCTTTGGATCTGGGAACGGGACTCATTACCGGAAATGGTGGCATCATCGCCACTGGAACAAGCACCAACAGCTTCGGGTTCAGAGGAGCCAACACATACTCCGGCGGCACGACTCTCACCGGTGCCGGGCTCTTCATTCATACCGCAAGCACGACGGGCTCCGGAGCCGGAACGACCGATGGCATCTACGGAACCGGAACACTGACTTTGGGAAGCATTTCCATGCGCTCCACAAACACAGTAGATATCACCATCGGAAACACCCTTGTTCTTGATGGCAACCTAACGGCAATCACTGCAGCTTCCGAAAAGACACTCACATTTTCCGGTCCGGCCACATTGACGGGAAATCGGACAATCACCTCACAAGTCGGGACCACGGTCGCAGGGAAAAGCCTCACATTTTCCGGCGCCATTGGTGACGGCGGAAACAGTTTCGGTATCACCAAAGAAGGCGCGGGTGTCTTGCTGCTGACTGCGGCGAACACCTACGCCGGCACCACCACGGTGAACGCCGGAACTCTATCCATCACCGACAGCGCTTCGCTCGGAAGCACTGCCGGTGCAACCACCATCAACGGCGGCAATGGCACTAACTCCGTGATTCTAAACCTGTCCGGCGCAGCCACAGACCTGACTATCGCAGAACCTCTCAATTTTTACGGAAACACCACAGGCCGTGCCCGCTTGTCGAACAGCAGTTCACTGAACCACACTTTGACAGGTCCCATCGACGTAAGTAGCGACACGAACCTCGTGCAGTTCTATTCGGAGGGTACCGGTTCCATCACCGTGAGTGGAGACATCACCGGAACGATGGCCAATGGTGCGGCATTCTTCATGCGCGGTTCTTCAACCAGCTCGTTGAATCGCGTGATTGGCAGCGTTAATCTGATTGGCAATCTGTCGAAGACCGATTCAGGAACTTGGTTGTTGGGAGCGCTTGGTAAAACCTACAATTGGACCGATACGATTGTAGCGGTTGGAACGTTGAAAATGGGTGCTGCCAACGTTCTTCCATCTGCAACCCAGGTCATTCTTGGCAATATCACCGGCGGATCCACGTCGACTCTTGATCTAAATGGATTCAATCAGACCGTCGGTAGCCTGAATTATAACGGTCAGGGAACTACTACAGGCACCCGCACGATCACCAGTTCCACTTCGGCAGTGCTGACGGTCGACAATTTCGCCGACTCCGTCACTACCGGTGTGAACTCTGGGACCAACAATATCGTCCTTACCGGCGCGTTGGGCATCACCAAACAGGGAGCAGGCACACTCGCCCTGAATGGAGCCAATACCTACAGTGGCGATACCGTGGTGAATGCAGGCATTCTTTCTCTAACCAAAGCGGCTAGTCCCACAGATGCCAACACGGGCAACAATGGCTCCACCGTCACCATCGCCGCCACCGCGAGCGCTATCCTGGACTTGGCCTACACCGGAACGGATCAAGTGGACAAGCTCTTCATCGGTGGAGTCCAGAAAGCCGCGGGCATCTGGGGCTCCGCCAGTTCTGGCGCGCCCAACATCGATCCGAAACTCACCGGCAACGGCACACTTACAGTGGCAAGCGGCCCTGCCGCTGGCTATACGTCATGGGCTGCCACGAACGCCAACGGAGAGGTGGCTCATCTCGATTTCGACAAGGACGGTGTTTCAAACGGTGTGGAATTTTTCATGAACGCTCCGGCCGGCCTCACTGCAAATCCAGCGCTTAATGGCTCCAACACAGTGACATGGTCAAACGGTGGAAACATCCCGGCCTCCGCTTATGGAACGCAGTTTGTGGTTGAAACCTCATCAGATCTCTCGAATTGGACTCCGGTTCCGGTAGGAGACCTTAGCACCAACACCGACGGACCCGGAGGATCCCTCACCTACACCCTAACAGGAACATCACCGCGCTTCGTCCGCCTCAAAGTCACGCCGAATTGAGATCAGAAGATCCGTCTTCCATCATGCTGCATTCCCAGTTCTTGTTTCATGAACTGACGGATGTATCGCCATGACCGCCTCCACCGCCATCAGCAGCCTTTCGCGACAAAAGACTGCCATGGTGGTGGAGGAAAACCGGTGGCAGGTTCGAAATCCGGTTCGAATCGCTTGAGCATTCTCCAAACGCAGGTATGAAGCTTGCCGAAACCGGCCTAACCGACCTCCAGCAACCATGATAAACCATTGCCTGCTCGCTCTGCTTTGCGCATCCTTCGCGTATTCCGCCGAGCCCAGACCTAACGTGCTTTTTATAGCAATCGATGACCTGCGGCCGGAAATCGGCTGCTTTGGCGGCACGCAGGCGAAGACACCAAACATCGACAAACTGGCATCAAGAGGGGTGGTATTCACTCGCGCCTACTGCCAAGTCCCCGTCTGTGGAGCTTCACGTGCGAGCCTGATGACGGGCATTCTTCCCACACGCAGTCGTTTTGTTGGATTCTCCGCCAAGGCGGAACAGGACGCCCCCGTAGCCACGACGCTGCCCGAAGCATTCAGGAACGCAGGTTACACCACGCTTTCACACGGCAAGATTTTCCATCATAAGACCGATACCCAGAACCGTAGTTGGAGTGAACCTGCCTGGCGCCCCGTGGACCGGATGTATGGCAACGACCCGGAAACCAAGAAGGAGGTGTCGGACTCCAGGAAGCGTGGTCGAATTTTCGAATCGCCCGACGTTCCTGACACGGCGTATGCAGATGGACAGATCGCAGCCAGGACCATCAAGGAACTCCGGCGCTTCAAAGAGTCCGGGGATCCGTTTTTCATCGCCTGTGGTTTCTACAAACCCCACCTCCCCTTCTATGCTCCCAAAAAATACTGGAACCTCTACGAACGGGACAAAATTGAGATCGCCAACAACCGGTATCGTCCTAAAGAAGCGCCCAAAGAGCTTGCCGGCAGCAATGAATTCCGCACTTACAGTTTCTCAGGCTACGATGAAGAGACCAAGGAATTTCACCGTTTGATGCGCCACGGATACCTTGCCTGCGTCAGCTATGTGGACAAACTGACCGGTGACATCCTCGCCGAGCTTGAGAATCTTGGCCTTGCCGATAACACAATCGTTGTTCTTTGGGGTGATCACGGCTGGCACCTCGGGGAACATGACTTCTGGGGCAAGCACAACACGATGCACGTTTCCACCCGTGTGCCGCTGATCGTGAGGGCCCCAGGAAAAAAGACAGGCACAACGTCGTCGATCGTGGAGACTTCGGATTTATTCCCCACCCTTTGTGCCCTCGCCGGCATTGGCACACCAAAGACGGTTCAAGGTCGCGATTTCTCGTCGCTCCTTGAAGATCCCGGCAAGGCCTTCCGTGAGTCCGCATACAGTCGATACTTCAACGGCGATGCCATCATCACGAGTAACTTCACCCTCACCCAGTACAACGGCGGCAAATCGCGCATGCTTTATGACCTCGAAAAGGACCCCGGCGAAAACATCAACGTCGCCGAGCAGCCCCGATACAGCGAGACGGTCAAACGGCTATCGGCTTTGCTGGATCAGCGGAAGAGGGAGGCATTGCAGATGGGCAAGTGAGACTTACGATTGCGGAAAGGCGTTGTACCCTGTTTATGAAGTCACTTTTCATCACATTCTCAGCCAGCCTTTTCTTCCTCGCTTTGGGACGAGCTGCGCCACCCAACTTTCTGCTCATCATCGCCGACGACTGCACCTGCCGCGACCTCGGCGTGTATGGCGGGCAGGCGAAGACACCCCACCTCGAGAAGCTCGCAAGCCAGGGCATGAAGTTCACCCATTGCTTCCAAGCCGCTTCGATGTGCTCACCCACCCGTCACGCTCTTTATACCGGCCTCTATCCGGTGAAGTCCGGCGCGTATCCGAATCATACGATGGCTTACCACTGGGTCAAAAGCATCGCCCATTACCTACAGTCTGCTGGCTACTCCACGCACCTCTCCGGAAAGACCCATGTCAGTCCGAAATCGGTTTTTCCTTTCAAGTATTCCGTACGTCCCGGTGATGATAATCCCGACCCCGCTGCGTTTGCAAAAACTCTCCGGCAAAGTGAGGAGTCGAGACAACCATTTCTCTTCATCGCAGCCTCCCACGAGCCGCATGGACCATGGAACAAGGGGGATCCATCGCAGTATCCGCCTTCATCCCTGAAGCTTCCGCCCGTGTTTGTCGATACTCCCGACACACGCGAGGCCTTTTCACGTTATCTTGCTGAAGTCACCTACTTCGACTCGCAGGTCGGCGAACTTGTCGGACTGCTCGATCGCTCACTGCTGCGGGACAACACGCTGGTGATCGTGTTGAGCGAGCAGGGCAATAGCTTTCCTTTCGCCAAGTGGACCTGCTACGACGCCGGCCTCGGCAGCGCATTCATCACCCGCTGGCCCGGCAAGGTGAAACCCGGCTTGGTCAACGACGCACTCGTGGAATATGTGGACGTGGTTCCAACCTTTCTCGAAGCGGCAGGTTTTACGTGCCCGGAAATCCTCGATGGTCGCAGTTTCCTGCCACTGCTCACTGGTGCGACGACCACGCACAAGACACACGTATTCGGAATGCAAACCACCCGCGGCGTCACCGGAGGTTCCGAATACTACGGCATCCGTTCCGTGCGGGATTCACGCTACCGCTACATCCGGAACCTAACACCCGAGGCAGCGTTCAGCAACAGCGTGACCATGGGATATCCTTTCAAGTCATGGAAAAGGAAAGCCGATGGCGGTGACACCCACGCGAGGCGGCTTGTCGACGACTACCAGCATCGTCCTGCCGAGGAACTGTTCGATTGCGAGTCGGATCCATGGAACCGCAACAATCTCGCGAGTGACACAAAGTTCACTTCACAACTCAACGATTTGCGCTCCCGGCTTGACCTATGGATGAAACAACAGGGCGATGAAGGCCAGGCTACCGAAATGAAAGCATTCGAACGGATGCCGAAGATGTTGAAAGACAAGAAAGCCAATCAGTGAAACAGCGTCATGAAGATCATTCTCACCACCCTTGCGGTTATCTTGTCGTTTTCTCAACCGGCGCGGGCCGAGCTGGACTCTCAGGGATCAACGAAAGCCAAAAGCCGTCCCAACTTCATTCTCGTCTTTACCGATGACCAGGGATATGGTGATCTCGGTTGTTTCGGCTCGAAAACGATCCGCACTCCCCATCTCGACCGCCTCGCTGCCGAGGGCCGAAGGTTCACAAGCTTCGTTTCCGCATCTTCGGTATGCTCACCATCCCGCGCGGCGTTGCTCACCGGTTGTTATCCAAAGCGCTTGAATATGGCGAAAGGAGTGCTTTTTCCTGCTTCGACCACCGGACTCCACCCGGATGAACACACCATCGCCGATCACCTGAAGCAGCAAGGCTATGCCACCGCATGCTTCGGTAAATGGCACCTCGGCCACCATCCGGAGACCCTGCCGCGCGCCCAAGGCTTCGACGTCTACTTCGGCATTCCCTATTCGAACGACATGAACCACCCCGATAACAGGGGCAAGCCTCCTGAGGACGCCGCCGGGATGGACATGCTTTGGAACGACCCCGGATCCAGTCTTACCAAGTGGAAGACTCCGCTGATGGAGAATGAGAGAATCATCGAATTGCCTGTCGATCAGCGAACCATCACCCGACGGTGTACTGACCGCGGCGTGGCCTTTATCCGGGAAAACCGAAACCGTCCGTTCTTCCTCTACCTGCCCTACTCCATGCCGCACGTCCCCCTTTATGTTCCCGACGAGGTTCGCGACCCCGATCCCAAGCGCGCCTATATCAACACCGTCGAACATCTCGACACCGAGATCGGCCGCATTGTTACAATACTTCGCGAACTCGACCTCACCAAAGACACCTATATCCTCTTCGCCACCGACAATGGACCGTGGCTAAAGAACAAGCAATACGGTGGTTCCGCAGGGCCGTTGCGCGACGGAAAAATGAGCACTTTCGAGGGTGGCCATCGCGTGCCTGCCATCGTCTGGGGCCCCGGTCGAATCCCTCCTGCAACGCAGACCGACGCTCTCGTCTCGACCATCGACGTGCTGCCAACCATCGCATCCCTTACCGGGACGCCTTTGCCCGCCGATCGCCCAATCGATGGTGTGGACATCTCCGCTCTGCTCACCGGCGGCGAGGAATCTCCGCGCCACGAATTTCTTTATTATTCCATGGGTGGAGACATCCAAGGCATCCGCCAAGGCGACTGGAAGCTCCTGATCCTGCCCCCGAAGCACAACGGCAAGCCAGACATCATGCTCTTCAATCTCGCCAAAGACATCGGTGAAAAGAACAACCTCGCTACCAAAAAGCCGGAGCTTGTGGAACGTCTCACCCAGCGCATGAAGGAACTCGACGCCGCTATCGAAGCCGAAACCCGACCTGTTTGGAGACGGTCTTGATCTCGGTTGGAGATCTACCGGGCTCTCCATCATAATCCTCGATGATGACCTGCCCATGAATCACTGGATGGCCATGCCCACCGTGCTGCTGCCCGACTCGATTCCACGGGTGACTCCCGAAGGAGCCATGATGAAAGAGCATTCCTACAGTAATGAAGGGGGTTGAAAAAACCACCACCCAGCCACAGTATGCAGTCAATCCGGTGTCCAAGTTCCTCCTCCATTTTCTTCTGATTGCCACGCCTGCCTTGGGCGAGGTTGATTTCTCGCGTGAGATCCGCCCGCTGCTCAACAAGCACTGCACTGCCTGCCACGGAGGGGTGAAAGAGGCAGGAGAGGTTTCATTCATTTATCGCGATCGTGCACTGGGCAAAGGCGAGTCGGGAAAACCCGTGATCGTGCCCGGTGATCCGGAGGCCTCAGAGATGATGGCACGTATCCTCTCTACCGACCCGGACGAGATCATGCCCAAGCCCGAGCACGGTCCGCCGCTCGCGAAGGAAGAAGTCGAGTTGCTGCGCCAGTGGATCAAAGAAGGCGCGAAATGGGGCGAACATTGGTCGTTTGTCGCCCCGCAGAACCATCCTCTTCCCGTGGTGAAACAGGCGGATTGGCCGAAACGCGATTTGGACCGTTTCATCCTTGCACGCCTCGAAAAGGAAAAACTCCGGCCCTCGAAGCCCGCCGCGCCTGAGGCCTGGTTGCGGCGGGCATCTCTGGATCTGATCGGCCTGCCACCCACCGTGGATGAACTCGATGCTTTCCAGAAGGCCGCGGCCATCAACATCGACGCGGCCATCGACGCCGAGACCGATCGCCTGCTTGCCTCGCCACGCTTTGGCGAGCGCTGGACTTCCGTCTGGCAGGACCTCGCCCGCTACGCCGATACCAACGGCTATGCCGACGACGCCCGCCGCCAGGTTTGGAAATACCGCGACTGGCTCATCGACGCCTTCAACCGCGACCTGCCTTTCGACCAGTTCACCATCGAACAGGTCGCCGGAGACCTGATCCCCGACGCCACCCTGGAGCAAAGAATCGCCCCGACCTTCCACCGCCTCTCACAGATCAACAGCGAAGGCGGCACCGACGACGAAGAGTTCCGTGTCGTCGCGGTGATGGATCGCATGAATACGACCTGGGAAACGTGGATGGGCGTGAGCTTCGGTTGCGTGCAGTGCCATTCGCATCCCTATGATCCCATTCGCCACGAAGAGTATTTCACCTTCATGGAGTTTTTCAACCAAACGGTCGACGCGGATTTGCAGGAAGATCTTCCCAAGCTATCCGTTCCCCAAGACAAGGGGCGTTATGCCGAAGCGAACGCGCTTCAAAAGGAAATCGTGGCTTCGGAAAACTCGCTTCATGTCATCCGCAAAAGCATCGATTCACAGACCACATGGACTCCTCCCGCAGAGATGCATGCGGCCGCGAAAAGAGCCAAGCTCACCGTTCACCGTGAAGCAGGAATCCCGGAATTCCGGGCCGATGCAAACGCAGCTGCAAGTGCGGAATACACCCTGACATTGACTCCTTCCGGGCCGAATCTAACTGCGCTTCGCCTCGAACTCCTTCCCCGCGATCCGAAAGTGGCGGCACATACACCGGAATGGGGCAGTATCATCAACAAACTGCGGCTTGATCTCATCGATCCATCCGGCAAGGCCGAGAACGTCGCAATCCACGAAGTCATCGCGGACGAACCGCATCCATTGATCGATCCAAACGGCTCGATCAACGGCAAGTCGCAGGGCTGGGGAGCCTACACGAAAATCAGCGCAGCCCGACACGCCACCTTCGTCCTCAATGATTCACTTTCCATCCCTGCGGGCTTCAAGCTTCGGGTCACCATCCAGAACGGCGGCATGTATCTGGCCAGCTTCCCGATGGTCGCGAAACGCGGCCGGGTTTTCCTGACGGATCAGCCGGATTGGATCAATCACCGCAACCAGCCTGGAGTGATCGCAGACAAGATGCGCATCGCGGAGGCGAAAAACAAACTCCGCGCCATTCCGTCCACCACCGTTCCGCAGATGGCCGAGCTGGATGCCGGACACCGCCGCGCGACGCATGTTTTCGTCCGCGGCAACTGGTTGGACAAGGGTCAGGCCATTCCGGAGGCAAATACCCCTGGATTATTTCCTCCGTTAGAGAAATCCGGAGTCCGTGCCACCCGGCTTGATCTCGCTCGATGGATCGCATCGCCGAGGAATCCACTCACCTCACGAGTAGCCGTCAATCGTCTCTGGCTTGAGCTTTTCGGAACCGGCATCGTCCCCACGCCCGAAGATTTCGGTTCCGCCGGCGAATCACCAACCCACCCGGAATTGTTGGATCATCTCGCGTTGCGTTTCTCCGGAGAAATGAAATGGAGTGTGAAATCCATGCTGCGCGAACTGGTTTCCAGTGCCGCATACCGCCAGGACTCCGCCGTTTCTGCGGAACTTGCCGAACGCGATGCCGACAATCGTCTCCTCGCGCGCGGCCCCCGCCAGCGTCTCACTGCGGAGATGATGCGCGACCAGGCCCTCACCGCTTCTGGGCTCATCAGCCACCGGATCGGCGGCGAACCCATCCACCCGCCCCTGCCGCCGGGTGTCTGGCAGCCCTTCGTCAAAGACACCTGGAACACCCCTCCGCCCGGGGATCCCCAGCGCTACAGACGCGCCGTCTATGTCTACTTCAAGCGCGGACTGCAGTATCCGCTCTTTGGTTCCTTCGACGCCCCTCCTCGGGACATGTGCTCGAAACGACGGCTTGTTTCCAACACGCCACTCCATGCCCTCACCATCCTCAACGACGAAGCGTTCCATGAAGCGGCCATCGCTCTCTCGAAACGCATGAACGCCGCCGCTGGGTCACTCGATCAACGCATCGCCTTCGGATACCGCATTATCACCTCACGCGCCATCACCCCGGATCGCGCCAAGGAGCTTCGTGAACTCCATCAGCGCCTTGTCCCTCAATACACCGCCGCCCCGGATGAAATGAAAAAACTCGGTGCAACGCCGGAAGACGCCGCCCTTGCGGTGCTCGCATCCGTTCTCCTGAACCTCGACGAATCCTTCACCCGCTGATGCCATGAACGCCCTCCAACATCTCGCCCAGGAAGAACTCCGGCACGTCACCCGCAGGCATTTTCTCCGGGAGTCTGCCTTCGGACTGGGCTCCCTCTGGCTTGGAGCCAACTCACTCTCCGCTGCCACGAATGAAACCATCACACGCGACGCGGCAAATCCCCTTGAACCGCTCTCCCCGAAGTTCGCTCCGAAAGCCAAGCGCATCATCTTCCTCCACATGGCTGGCGCACCGAGCCAGGTGGAGCTTTTCGACTACAAGCCCGTCCTCCAGAAATACAACGGCAAGGATTGCCCCGCCGAATACCTCGCAGGCCAACGCTTCGCCTTCATCCAGGGCGTGCCCCAACTACTAGGCCCACAGTATCCATTCAAACAACATGGCCAGTCCGGCGCTTGGATTTCCGATCGACTCCCCTCGCTCTACAAGCATGCCGACAAGCTCTGCATCATCAATTCCATGGTCACCGATCAGTTCAACCATGCGCCTGCCAAGCTCATGATGCACACCGGCCATGCGAACCTCGGCTACCCATCCATGGGCGCATGGCTGACATGGGGGCTTGGCACGGAAAACCAAAACCTGCCCGGCTACATGGTGCTCTTGTCCGGCGGTCGCCCTCCACGCGCTGGTGCCGCCCTGTGGTCCACCGGCTTCCTGCCGACCGTTTACCAGGGCGTGCAATGCCGCTCGGGCCCGGACCCCATCCTCAACGCCGCCAACCCGCCCGGACTCACCCGCGACATCCGCCGTGCCGCGCTCGATTCGCTGCAACGTCTCAACCACCGCACCCACGAGGAGATCGGCGATCCGGAAACCGTCACCCGCATTTCGCAATACGAGATGGCCTATCGCATGCAGGTCTCCGTCCCCGAAATCATGACCATCAAGGACGAACCGGCGCCCGTCCTCGAAATGTATGGGGCCAACCCCGGGCAGACCTCCTTCGCCAACAACTGCCTGCTCGCGCGCAAACTCGCTGAAAACGGCGTCCGCTACATCCAACTCTTCGACTGGGGCTGGGACACGCACGGCTCCAACGCTCAGGAATCCCTGACAACCGGCTTCGTCAAGAAGTGCAACGACATCGACAAGGCCATCGGCGCCCTGCTTTCGGATCTCGAAATGCGAGGGATGCTTGAGGACACGCTCGTCGTTTGGGGCGGTGAATTCGGACGCACCCCCATGCAGGAAAACCGTGGAGGCGGGACGGCCAACAAGTTCGTCGGCCGTGACCACAACCCGAACGCCTTTACCGTTTGGATGGCCGGCGGCGGCGTAAAACCCGGGATCACCTACGGCGAAACCGACGAACTCGGCTACCGCGTCGCCAAGGACCCCGTGCATGTCCGCGACTTCCACGCAACCGTGCTCAACCTCTTCGGCTTCGACCACCAAAAACTCACCTTCCCCTTCCAGGGACTCAATCAGAAGCTCACCGGCGTGAAGCCCGCCAAGGTCATCAAGGGCCTGTTGGCGTGAACAAGGTCGGTTTGAGACCCAATGAATCGGGTCCTGCCTGCAGCGCGAATTGCTTTGAAACGGTCTCAGCGGTTCGTAATCGGAGAAACTGCAAGTCAGCGTTTACCTGTGGCGGTTCCGGGGAATAGTGAGTGAACCCCGGCCAACATCCTCCACACGGTCATATCCATGAATCCATTGACGATCTTTCTCTCACTGTTGCTATCCACCTTTGTTCTGCAAGCCGCGGAGAAACCCAACGTCGTTGTCATTCTGTCGGATGACCAGGCATGGACCGACTATGGTTTCATGGGACATGACGCAATCAGGACGCCCAACCTCGACAAACTCGCGCAGCGCAGTCTCCTCCTTGAGCGGGGCTATGTTGCATCCCCCCTGTGCCGGCCCTCGCTAGCATCCATGCTCACGGGCCGCTACCCCTCGGAACATGGGGTCACAGGAAATGATGTGGATGGTAAAAACAATCGCACCGTGCTGGATGCGCCGGTCAAGGCAGCCTTCCACAAACTGCCCAGCTTTGTGAAACTTCTCACTGCAAACGGCTACCTCGCCCACCAATCCGGCAAGTGGTGGGAAGGTTCATTCCAGGATGGTGGATTCACCCACGGAATGACCACGGGCAATCCGGAAAACGGCGCACGTCACGGCGATGAAGGACTCAACATCGGCCGCAAGGGGATGAAACCCATCAGCGATTTTCTCGATCACGCCGTTGCTGAAAAGAAACCCTTCCTGCTATGGTACGCGCCATTTCTCCCGCACACTCCCCACAACCCGCCTCAACGACTTCTCCGGAAATACGCCCGGCCTGGCCGCGCCGCCGATGTCGCCAAATACTATGCGATGTGTGAATGGTTCGACGAAACTTGTGGCACTCTTTTGGACAACATCCAACGCAGGGGCCTTGGCGAGAACACCCTGGTCATCTACATTTGTGACAACGGGTGGGCTGCAACGAGTACAAACGCTGCCGACCCGAACCAGAAAAACTTCAATGGCTATGCCTTGCGCTCAAAAAGCTCTCCATTTGAAAACGGCATACGCTCGCCCATCATGGTGTCATGGCCTGCCCGGATCAAACCCGATCGATCCAAGGATCTCGCACACGCCATCGACATCTTCCCAACCATCGCCGCTGCGACCGGTCTCAAGGCTCCCGACGGCTTGCCCGGCATCAACCTGATGGATGAGACCGCCCGGAAGAATCGTGACACGGTGTTTGGCGCCACCCACTCCGTCCATAACATGACGCCCGGCGATCCGGACGATACGCTGCAGTACCGCTGGTGCATCTCAGGCGATTGGAAACTCATGCTCCGCCACAAGGGCACCGACACCACCGAATACAAATCCCTCCACGATTGGGACAATCAGCCCACCCGTCTTTACAACCTCAAGGACGATCCCCACGAAAAAAACGAACTGTCCGGCACCCGCCCTGACCTTGTCGAAGCATTGAGAAAGAAAGTCGATGCCTGGCACCCGGTGAAGGAAAGATAGCGAATTCAGGTTCATTGAGAACTTGGCCAGACCCGTCTTGTCACCACCCCCTTTCTATGACGGATCCATGGGGATCGGCTCGGGAGACTGCCTGTTTTCCTACCTCACCACAAACAGCGCCACGCCATTCGGGCTGAGGTGAACCGAAATGCCGTCCTTGTGTACACCGAGGGACTTCTGCCGCCAAACGTCGAACAAGGTGGATGCGTTGCCAGCGCCGATCTCCTTCCACTGGACCGTGATGGTTGCGTCGTTTTTCGCGTCACGGTTGAAGATCGCCAGTGCTTTTGATCCGTCAGCGATTTTCTTGACCATCACCGTTTCCGTCGTGTCATCGTTGCGGACGACTTCAGCTGTATGACAGAGCTCGTCCTGATTGATGTTCAGCACGTCGGCATTGCCCAGCAAATGGACGGTGAAATCATCGATGTGTTCGATGTCGCATGAAAAGAAGAAAGGTGCACAGACGATCGCCCACAAAGTGACATACTGGTAGCGCTGGTTGGTGTTGAGTTTGATCTCTACGGACGGCTCGCCCATTTTCGCGACATCCTTGATCCGGTGGATGTACATGAAGTCGGGATCATTCCACTGGCCGGGCTTGTTGTAAGAACGCAGCTCCGTAGCGATGCGCAGAGCATTGATGAAGTAGTTGGTGACATTGTGGTTGAGGTCGCCACCGGTCCGCCACGATTGGATGCCCAGTTCCGGCGCCCAAGTCCAGGGATCATCCTGGCCGTATTGGCATAAGTTGAAGAGAATGTCGCGATTCTGAGAACGAAGGTAATTCGACATGGGTGCCCAGAAATCCTTGGTTTTGAAGCCCGGCACGGTACGTTTGAGGCGCTTCAGGAAGGCACCGCCACTGCATTGGTCATACTTGAGCAAATCAAATCCCCATTTCGCATATTGGTCGGCATCGGCGGATTCGTGACCATAGGACCCGGCCCATTCCTGGCAGGTCTGGAAACCCGGGCTGCTGTAGATGCCTGCCTTCAGTCCATGACTGTGGATGTAGGAGGTCATCGCCTTCATATCCGGAAATTTTCCATTCGGAAGGATGTTCCCCAATTCGTCACGGATCGGACCGATGGTCTGCGTCGCCTGGTGGTCGTAGGCCGAGTGTTTTTTCACCGTCCACTTCTTGCGCTTGTCGAACATCTCCTGATTGAGGCGCATCCAGCAGTCGTCGATGCCGACATACTGAAAGCCGACATCCGCCAGACCCCGATCCACTATCATGTCCGCCGCCTTTCGCATGATCGAATCACTGACATTGATCATTTGCCCGCCCCACGAATTCCATCCTGTTGGTGGAGTGAGTGCCAGTTTTCCACCCACCACGATCTTGAACGTTCTGCTGATTTCCCCGTGCCCGTTCCTCGCCGTGATTGTCATGAGGTGATCACCCTCCCGGGTGGGTGTCACACCGGTGATGATTCCACGATCGGCATCGAGCTTCAGCCCTTCGGGAAGGTCTTTGACCGTGAACCGGATGGGTCGTTCACCCTGGGTGGGGATGCGATAGAGGAATGGATTTCCGGGCCGCGCCCCGTAGACGACGGGGCCGTTGATCCGCGGTGAGACGGGCGGAGCTGGAGTAAGAATCTGCTTTTCAGCGATGCGGGCATCGTAGGGCCCGGCGGCAGCGGCTGGATTGCAAGACAGGATGGAGCAGGCGATGAGCGTGAAGAGTGGTTTCACTGGGCTTGTTTTCTGAAGGGATGTTGGAGAGGACTGACGGACAACGGTGCGAATAAGCAGGTGGCGCAGGCTGGGGTTTGCGGGACCGAAGGCGGAAATGATCACCCTGAAAACCCAAAGTCCGCTGAGTGTGAAGCCTGACGGGGGCCATGTCCGGATCCCGGATGCACGGGTTTGGGTTTGGTTTGGCTGCTGTGGATTCGCTTCGGAGATTGAGGACGTTCGGGAAACCGGTGGCCGGAAGGTTTTTTTGCAGGCTCCCTGACCCCAGAGCCTTGGTGAACGAGGTTGAGAGGACCCGATGGCGGCGCAGCGGAAGAATGCAGGAATGGGCCACACGACCCCGATTCCGCAGAAATGCCACGGGTTAATGAAGACTGGCAATTTGTTTGCATCATGAGGTTCGTTGACTCTTGTCATCGATTTGCGGACAGGCTCAGCAGGGTAGACCAGAGGTGACATCTGGGCATTGCGCACGAACACTGCTGGATTCGCGACAGGGTGTCACCAGCCCGCCACCCGCAGGGCGTGCCAGCCCAGGATGCGGCGATCGCCTGCAAGGGGGCAAAGGACCTTCAAGGCTCACACCGCAATCTGGCAACCGTTGGCACTGACACCACCGTCGGTTTCACGCTTCCGGTTGACACCCCGGGCCGGGCACCAAGTTCACTGTCCCGTTCACCGGGCCCCCGTGCGACTGCCTGTTCCTGCGTGCGAAAGTGTTGGAAAGCCGAGATGTCCACCGCCGGAGAGAGATTGTCAGACGACCTCGCATCGCCGGGAATCCGGAGATTCAGCCCCATTAACAAATAATACGCGAAACCGGTTAACCGATCTTCCCTGTGTGGAATAGGTCTCCGAAATTTGAAATCGTCTCTGCCCTATAGAGACCCAAAACCCTCAAACCCTGCCATTAGGTTGATGAAACTCAAAAAGTCCCCACTACTCTTGTTGGTCACCCTCGGCCTGAGCGTTCCCGCTGTTCACGCCCAAGTTTACTGGGATGGAGTATCGAGTGCAGCTTGGGGTACGGCTGCCAACTGGAGCACCGCCTCCGGTGCCACCACGCCTAATCCGGCATCAATTCCAGGAGCAGCAAGTGATGTGGTCTTCAACATAAGCACCGCCAACGGCACCCTAACGATGAATTTAAATGGGGCTCAGTCGGCTAATTCCGTTACCTTCCGCAGCACCGGACAGTTCACCGTCGCCGCCAATACCAGCGCTCAATCAGGAAACAGGTCTTTGACGATCGGCACGGGCGGCATCACCAAAACCAGTAATTCGGGGGCCGTTTTCATCAATGGCAATACTGCTGCTGGCGCCGCCGGCACTGGCGTTATCACCGTTGCTATTCCGACAACATCGAGCCAGACTTGGACGAACAATAGCACCACCACCGCGCTGAACATTGGCACGGGTTTCATTAGTGGGACAAGCACCGCGGCGGTTATCAGTCTCGGAGCCTTTGCCGGTGCCAGCGCCAATACTCTGACCCTCGCTGGCGACGGCAATTTCAATTTCGGTGCTAGCACTACAACCAATGCAGTAATCACCGGCTCCACCGGATCCTTGATCAAGAACGGAGCTGGCACATTGACTATTGGCGGCGTTAATACTTACGGCGGGAAAACCACCATCGGTGGCGGAAAACTGGCCCTGACTGGCACGGGATCCATCGCCAATTCCTCTACGATTATTGTCGGCGCTTCCACCACTTTCGACGTAACCAACTTGACAGCTGGCAGCTACACCCTTGGTTCTTCCCAGACTGTGGGAGGCTCGGGAACGATTCTCGCCACCGGAAAAACCGTCGTCGCAAACGGCACCCTTTCTCCTGGCGCAAGCCCCGGGACCCTCACCCAGGACGGCGGAAGTCTGCAGCTAGGGGTTGGCAGTGATTACAACTGGCAGATCCATGACGCCACCGCAGCAGCCGGAACCGGCTACGACACCACCAACCTCATCAACGGCGCCACCTTGGATCTTTCCCTCCTCAGTGCCGGGAACACCTACAACATCAACCTCTGGAGTCTCTCCAGCATCTCGCCAAGCGATGTGAACGGGAATGCCATCAACTTCAATACAACGATCAGCCAGTCATGGACGTTGTTCTCGACAGGCAGTGTGATTGCCGGCTTCAGCACTGACAAATTCACGATCAACACAGGTGCTTTCAACGGCACGTCTGGTTTTTCCAACGCCTTAGGTGGCGGAGTATTCAGCGTCGGCTTGGGTGATAGCAATACCGACCTCGTACTGAACTTCACCCCTGTCCCCGAGCCAGGTGCCGCTCTCATGGGCAGTCTTGGCATGCTTGCCCTCTTGCGCCGACGTCGTTGAGTTCGATACGTGCGAGAATTGATAGATAACGGAATCGGGCTCTTCCAAGGTGCCTCCGCCTCCCGGGTGGGTTGCGGAGGCTGTTCATGGCCTTTAATCTGAGGTTACTACGCCGAAAGACCAAGACCATGAACGAACCGAAAATCGATACCCTCCAGGACGAACTCAAAACTGCCATCAAGGCCGCCCAGCCGCCCCTGGCAGCGTTGCCAGCTCCATCTCCAGCAGAACGTCAGCCATCCCGTCACCAAACAGGACTCAGGTCCCTCATCGCATCCCAGATCAGCGCCATCTTCAACGCCGAGGAACGTCTCCGCGTCCCGCTGGAAACGTCATGCGAAAAACAACCCAAGCTTGGCGCTTGGGCCGAAGAAAACCTCCCCGAAGGCTTCAACGACTTCGATCTACCCGGAGCGCGGCTTGGCCCAGACCAGATGCCGCACCCGCGTCGTCAGCCTCTTCCCTGGCAAGGAATCATTGCAACGGCTCGTCATTGCCGTTCCTCTCGAAATCTTCGAAGCGCGGGAATCCAAAGAATCCGACCTCAAAACACAGAATTCTCGGAAATCTTGAGCCACAGCCCACGCTCCAGTTCAAAATTTTGAAGAATTCAACGGATAAGATTTTGCCCGCAGAATCACGCGACCCAATGAAAAAGACTACCTACACATTCCCATCCATCCTGCTTGCCGGCCTCATGGTCACGTCATGCAATGTCAAATACGACATGGTGACCTTCAATGCCGCAGGCATCATGCCCGCATCCACGACCCCGGCGCCCAAAATCGAGATCGATACCAACGTGACTGCGGGAATGATGGGGGGCGACGTGAAGAGCAACAAGCCTTACGACATCCAGGCTTACTACATGGATGACACATTCACGTTCGAATCCGCCGAGTTCACAAAGGTAACAGTGACGTATCCCGATGGCACCGTGGATCCCGGGGTTTCCGCGCTCAAACTTCCGATGCGCGTCCAACACAGAGTGCATGAATCCTCAAACAGCATGGCCGGCGGTGCTGTTGTCGTAACCCAATCGCGCATCATCCACGCGGAGTTCCCCGGCACCATCACCCGCGACGAGGGATTCACGCTCCTGATCGAGGGTGGATTCACCAAGGAAGACGGCACGGTCATCCCTTTCAAGGTTAGGGAAAAGTTCGATATTTCCCGGGAAAAGAGAACCGAATCCTGGGTGGATTTCGTGAGCGGCTGCTGATGGCTCCGCCGGATGGAACTCTCCGGGTTGGAAGAGGCTGGGAACGATATCGGGAGCTCCCAGATCCGGATTTCCTTCACTCTTTCAGGGATGGCTCGGCCTGCGAATGAAGCCATGTGCGCTGCACGGTGTTCGCCTCGTGCACGAATGTGCTGAGTTCCCTGATGTCCGCCGATGGTGGCAGGATGGCGAGCATGGAAGCAAGCTGCGCCTTGAATGCGGGATTGAGGACTTTCGCATTGCGGGTCTGCTGGATCCTCGCCGCCGAGAAGGTCTTTTCGATGTCTCCTTCCAGCCACCCGAGGCTGCTGTTCCAATCATCCATGAGAAGCGGCTCGATCGTTTCGACACGGCTGCGGATGGCCTCCGGATCTGCCGCGAGCGAACCGGTTCCGAGTTCCCTCGCAAGTGTCTGATAGAGATTACGATCATCGGAGCGGAAGAAAACCTTCAGCATGGCCCGCTGAACCGCCTCGCCGTGTGAGTCTGAAAAGACAGGATTCAGATGGATTCTCAGGGCTGGCAGCGTGGCAGCTTCTTCCGAGGCATATAGCTCTTGCAACGTCTTGAAGGTGGCCCGGGTTTCCGCGTCGCTCCAGTCGTGCACCCATGAGAGTTGGACGGTTCGCAAGACGTTGGCACCGATGACGATGCTGGGTAGCTGACCATTCGGCACAGGCATTTCGCCGCCGTCCAAAGCCACGGCGACCTGATCGGGGTGGACGAAGAAAGGTTTGATCAGAAAGCGAGAGGGATCCAGTTCGATGAGCAGATCCCGGCTTTTGCTCGCGGAAGAGTTGTGGGTTGGCCTTGAAGGCGGATTCATCCAGACGAGCACGAGTGCGACGAGAACGCCGAGCGGGATGATCGGTTTGAGCAAGGTGAATCGCACTTTGGAAATCAATCGTCAATCAACGGAAGCAATCCATGTTGGGTGGCAGGCTGTTCACGGCACCAGCACCTTGAGTCGTCCGAACTGCGTGGCATTCGACGCGCGTGGCACATAGACTCTCACCCGGTCGGTGGGCGAGTTGGCGGGTGGAGTGAAGTTGAAATTGTCATCCACCTGGATCACCACGCCCGGGATTGCGATCGTCGGTATCCAGGATCCTGCCAGGCTGCTGGCTGTTTCGCAAGTCGCGGTGATGCCTGCGTTGGTCGATAGATCGCTGCGACGATAAGTGAAAAGGAGATAGCTTCCGGAGGGAATGGTCGGTGAGGTGACGGGATGGGTCACCATTTCAAGGGTGGGCAGCAGAGAGGCATCCATGATGAGTTGAGGATTGCCGCCGATGACCATTTCCACGCCATTGGGGATGCCATCTTGGTCGGGGTCTCGATCCGCGCCAATGATTGTCAGGTCGCTCACACCCGGGAAGAAGCCTTCGATCCAGGAAGTGTAGGAGGCGGCAGAGCTCAGCGTGAGGATGCCGGTGGCCTCGGTGAAGGTGTATTTTTTGTTCCCCACGGTCCTGGTCCAGACATTGTTGGCCTCCGACCATCCGGCACCAGCGATGGCAAACGTCGAACCGTAGGATTCTGTGAGGCCCGCCGTATTGACGATCATCCATGAACCGGAGGTCAGCGGTGATGCGTCTGTCAGGGTGGTATCCATATTGAAATCACCATTGACGGCGACGATCCCCGATCCCGTGATGCGGTTGTTGGTGCCTGAGGTGGCACCGATCACGAAGGTGAGTTGGGCATTGTCGGCGAGAATAAGGGTGCCATCGCTCACGGTGGTATCGCCCTTGTAGGTGTTGTTGCCTTGAAGAACCAAAGTTCCGGTCGAGGTTTTGTTCAGGCCGCTTGTGCCGTTGATGCTAGCGACGTTTTGCAGAGTGCCGGATTCAACGGTGAAAGTGATCCCTCCAATGCCTGAGGCACCGATGTCGTGATTGTTCATGTTGAGTGTGCCGCCGTTGAGATTCACAGCGGCGTTGCTGGTTCCGGTTGAGGCACCCCGGATGATGTCTCCCGCGACCGTGAGTGTGCCGCCGGTGAGGTTGAGTGTGCCGTTGGCTGTTCCGGAGGCTGCGGGTGCGTTTCCGAGGCGGATGGAGTTCCCGCCATTCGCCGCCACGATCACGCTGCCGCCGGAGATGTTCAGGGTTCCTGACGCGGTTCCTGAGCCTAGGGTGTTTACTCCGAGTTGGACGGGGTTGGTGGTGTTGTTGATGGTGACCGAACCACCTCCGAGGGAGATGATGCCGGTGGCGCTTGCTGCGGCTCCTGCGCTTCCACCGCGGCTGCCGGAGGTAAGATCGTTGGCATCGAGCGTCCCGGCGTCGAATTTGAACTGGGCCGTGGTAGGGCCGGTCCCCAGTGTGCGGATTCCGAGGTTCATCGTGCCGAATCTCAGGTCGGCGGAGTGGCCTGTCGTGTCAAACAGGTTGCTTGGTTGGCCGACGCCGGTGTTCATGTTGACGACCCCGATATTCAGGTTCGTGCGTCCGTTGACGGAGTCGGTCTGACTGCGGATCTTCAGTGTTCCGGTGGCTCCGCTGAAAGTGAGGCTGCCATTGCTGCGGCCGTCGCCGGTTCCGATCCCACCGAGGTTCAGGGTGTCCACGTTGATGACAGTGGCTCCGCTGCCGAGCTTGAGTGACTGGACGGCTGTGGCACCGCCGTTGGCTGAGCCATCGGGCGATCCGAGGAGGAGAGTGGCCGCCTGGATGGTGCTGTTAGAGGCGAGCAAGACGGTGGACCCGCCGCCGTTGGCGCTGCCGCTGTTGGTTGGGCTTCCGACACGGAAGCTGCCGGTTCCGAGATTGGCGAAGAAGGTGGAGAGCCCGCTCATGTCAAGGATGCCGGAGTTTCCCACATTGGTCGTTGCCCCGTTGCCTATCTGGACGGTGGCGTTGGTCGGTGCGGCACTGTTTCCGATGGAAAGGGTTCCCGATCCCGTGATTTCCACTCCGGTGGACGAATGCGGCAGGGCCGTGGTGTTGAAACCGACGGTGAATGCGGCGTTGATCTGAAGGGTCCTGCCACTGCCGATGGTGATGGAGTTGGTGGAGTTGGTGCGTGCGAGGAACGCTCCGGCAAACGTGGCACTGGAACTGGTGAGATCCAGAATTCCTGAATTCGTGCCACCGGTGGTTGAGCCGAAAGTAAGGCTTCCTGTGAGTGAGGGATTGGTGCTGGTGATCCGCAGCGTGCCGTTGTCGATGAGGGTGCCACCACTGTAGTTGTCCGTGGCGGTGGCGCTGAGACCGGAGAGGGTCCACGTGCCGGTGTTGCTCTTGGTGAGAGAAAGGGTTCCGATGCCGTTGGTGATCGCACCGTTGATGGAATTGCCGATGCTGGTCCCTCCCAGATTGAGGGCCTTGGTGGTGCCTCCGCTGGGAATGGTCAATCCACCGGCGATGGTGAGGTTTGCGGTAGTTGGGTTGAAAAGGGTGGAGCCGTCGACACCACCCGAAAGGTTCACCTTGGGAAACGAGATCCCGCCTGTTCCGCTTGTGACGTTCGTGCCGCTGGTGAAGTGGTAGGTGTTTACGCCGAAATTCGCTTCACCGAGCACGTGGGTAATTCCCGCGCCGGCGGTTGCGCGATCGGACACGATGGTGGCCTGTGCGCTCGAACCGCCGCCGATGATCGGGAACGTTGCAAAGGCGGTATCGGTGGCAAGGTGGAGGGTGCCTGGGTTGGTTCCGTTGTTGATATTGACCTGGCGGGAGTTTTGCACTGCTGCCGGATTGGTGAGACGGAGCGTGCCGCCGCCGATGATGGTGAGTCCTGTGTAGGTGTTTGCGCCGGAGAGCACCCAGGTGCCGGTGCCGGACTTGGTGAGGGAAGTCACTCCTGTGGTGATGTCCTGGTTGCCGATGGTGACTGTGGTTAGATTGTCACCGATAATTGCGGCAAGTGTGTTCGCGCCAGTGTTGGCACCTGTCAGCGTGAGGGTCTTGTCAGCCGTGCTGCTGCTGAAGCCCATGGCACCGGTGTTGGTGAAGTTCACTGCGCCTGTTCCTGAGGCGTCGATACTGCTGGAGGCTTGAAGCGAGAAGAGACGGTTTGTGCTGACAGCCGGCCCCGTGTATTGGAGGGTGCCACCATTGAGAATGAGATTGCCCACCGCATTGGAGGAGGCACCGATGCTGCTGTTGCTGCTGCCGTTCGCAAGGGTGGCGGCTTGAAGTGTGCCGGCGCTGATGCGGGTGACGCCGGTGTAGGTGTTGTTGCCGTTGAGGAACAAGGTGCCCGTGCCGGTCTTGGCAAGGCCCGCTGTGCCAGCCACGACGTTGTTGAGTTGTGTCGTGTTGTTCTTCACCTCGATGGTGGGCGTTGTTCCAGCCAGCGTCATCGTATTGCCGGAACTGACGGTCCAATTCTGAGTGCCTGAAGTGTCGCCAAATTTCCAGATCCGCGCCGTGCGGTTCGCGCCCATCGAGAGGTTTGTGTCGGCGAGGAGGTCCACCGCGCTGAAATCCATCGTCGTGCTGCTCGTCGGGGCCGGCACGATGGCGTCTTCCCAGTTTGTAGGGGTCGTCCAATTCTGTGCGCCGCCTGCGGTCTGGGCCCAGATGTTGGGTTGAGGTGGTTTCGCCGGAAACTCCGCGGCGGCGAGGTTGATGCTGTATCCACTCCCCGTGGTGGTGGTGAACGCCGGGGTAACCGCACTGGGCGTGGCGACCAATCGATAGCCCGAGGCATGGCCTCCATATCCACCGCCCCATGATCCGGAGCTGACTTGAGTCAGCGGTGTGGCAGCAGCCGCGTTGACCGTGGGCGTGCCTGACGAGTTGGGATTGCCTGAGTTTTCGAGAACGGCGATCACCGCTGAGTTCACTCCAGCGGTGGTGAAACTCACGGAGTTCGCCGTGGTACCGGTCCTGCTGTTGGTAACGGCGAATCCGGCCATCGTGTTCGACAAGGCGTAAGCGGCTCCGATCCCGCCATTGGGGTTCTCCGCAGAGACCTCGATGGTGCCGGTGCCAATAGGGCCCGGATTGTCGAGGTAGAAAATGGCAGCCGTTCCATTGCCGCTTCCGGCCTCCTCCTGGATGACTTCCGTCATCACCTTGCCATTGTAGCGGACGTCATAGACGTAGCCGGTGCCACTATTGTTCCTGTCCTCGGTGGAGACGACCACAACGAGTTTGTCCGCCGTGCCTGCATCGAAGGTGCCAAGGCCTGTGACGGGTTGGAAGCCTTCGAGATTTGCCGGGAGGCTGAACTGTTGTGTGGAGTTGACCGTGACGGACCTGGTCGTGGCAGCGGCGAGCGTGGTTGCAGATGCGGCCGCCGAAGTCGTTGCGGTCTGCGTGCCGGCCCGCATGGACACGGTGTAGGAGTAGGGGGTGCCCGCTTGGAGTCCGGTGTCGGTGTAAGTCCGGCTGGTTTGCCAAGCGCTGGACGTCGCACCGGGATTTCCTGAGGTCTCGGTGAACTGGTATTCCACCGTTCCTGTAAAACCGAAGGCGAGATTGCCTTTCACCGCCTTCATGGTGACGGCTGAGTTGCTGAAAGCCGTCGGTGCCAGTTCAAACTCAGCTGGCTCGGGTGTGAGCGGAGCCCATGTGGAGAGCACCTGCGGATTGGCGGGCAGGCCGTTCACTTCGGCATCCGGCGTGAGGAGCAGCTCGATCTTGGTCACGGCTCCATCGGAGGCAGGGAGGTTGATCGCCTCGGTGACAAGGCTGCCAGTGGAAAACGGATCCTGGCTGGTCACCCAGGAGGCCGCCAGCATGTAAGTCTTCGTCACGCCACCCTGCACCACCCGCACGCAAAGGTCCGAGCCTGAGGAGGGACTGAAGATGTTGTTGGCCGCAGTCCGGTCGGCCGCGACCGTGGGATCGAACAAGCGGATCAACCCGGATGTGTAGGGGCCGATCGGCGGATACACCATGGTCACGTCCGGATCCGAGCCGGAAATGGAAGCCATGATGCTGATCACCTGGGTATCGCGTGTGGTGGGAAATTGCACACCGTTGTTCGAGACGGTCGTCGTGTAGCCACCCGTCGTTTGGTTCCACTCCGCCCAACTGCCGCTGCTGCCGAGCGCCGGGTTCCACACCACGACGTGGTCATTGAGATAGTTCCGCATTTGATTCGCCGAGTAGTCGGAGAAGTGGTTCAGCAGGTAGCCCGGCTCCTGGTATCCGGTTCCGCCGCCTTGCATCGGGTCCACCTTGTATGTGCCGACCGGTTTTCCACCGACGTTCCCCGATTGCACGGTGGGCGGGATGAACTTTTTCGTGGGCAAGTGGAAGGCCCAGGCGGGACCTGCATGGGTATCGTTGTAAATCGCGGGTGCCTGAATGCCGTGCATATCCCCCTTGTAAGGATAGGCCGCACTATCGCCCCAATGCGGCAGGGAAAGCGCATGACCCAGTTCATGATGCAGAATGCCCTCCGAAGTCCCGCTGCCGACACCTGCGAAACCTCCCGCCTGCCCGCCTGCAAACGCGTTGTAAACATTCAGGTAATACAGGCTCCAGCGGCCGGAGCGGCCTGCCGCCCGCTTGAGCGCGCCATTCCATGCCAGGGCTGCGGCCTGCTCTCCATCAAAAGCCAGACCGGTCTTGGCGGTGTATTCCGCCTTTGACCTGATGCGTGCGGCCTTGGTCCCGACGTCCGTTCGCGGAGGGATGACCAGTTCGGGGAAAACGACATGGCCGAGGCGTCTTACCTCCAAATCCGCCACCGGCAACTTGGCCTCGAGTTCGGCGAACAGCCCGCTCGGGTAGTCCGAGTTCGTGTCCGAGAAATACTGCACGTCGGTCATGGTCATCACGATTTTCGTCGGTGCGCCGACTTTCATGTTCGTGATCGTGGTGCTGGCCGTTCCCGCGTTCACCGTGACCTGCAAGCCGGTCTTGACCCAAGCCGCGGGGATGTAGCCGGTGAAGGTGTTTGCAAACGAATGCTGCACCACTCCCAAACCGTCCGGAATCGAGGCAGGCAGCGTGGCAGGTCCTGTGAGCGGGAGAACCAAGGGTGCCTGCCCACTGAGTGAGAGCGTGGCGGTGACCGCAGGTGATGCAGGCGCTCCGGGTGCGGTCACGTGCACCTTGATCAAGGCTTCCCGGTTTCCGACCAGACCGAAGTAGGGGTCCGTGGCCTTCAACACATGCGTCTGGCCAAAGTAAACGGCGTTGATCGTCTGCGCTCGTACGAGGGATGAGGCAAGAGCCAAAGCCAGAATGAAAATCAGTCTCATGGGTTTGATCCTCCGGCAATCCAGCCCGGGACATTGACGGCAGGAAGGTGGGGGAAAGGGAAGGTGGGTTTACAAGGCCGTTTTAAACTGCTCCCTATTCCGATCAGACGCTCCGGGTTAATGCAAACCGGAAAATGGCCATCCGGGAACAAGTCGGTGTGTCGCCCGGAAAGAAGCAAAAGACGCATCGAGGCGCGCAAGTGAGCTTGTGGGCTCTCCAAGCCTGACTTTTCAGGATTTCGAAGTAGAGCCGCAGTGGCGTTTTGTTGCATCCCGTGGGCATCATTCGGCAGACAAGCGGTTGGGTTCCACCTGTCGTTTGAATCGGATTCGAAGCCGCTTTTCGTTGGTTCGCCAAGACTGCGTATGGTGGATCAGAAGTTGGGAACAAGACTGCAAGTGCCGGAGCTAGGATGCTCCAACGGATCGTCCTCGATTCAAACCAGCACTTCCTACCTCGGCAATCAGGGTTACGATTTCATGACCGGTTCCTCTGGGCCTTATGACATCGATTGGGTCAATCTTGGGTGAACGCCGAATGTCCACACCCCGGGATCGCCGTCGTTCGCGGGCTTGAGCTTTCCGGACTTCGGAAGGCGGAGGTGGACCTTGGGATGACTTGATGTCGGCCATGCTGCCTGTGCCGTTGCGCCATGATGAGGGAGGAGCCGGCCCCCTCCGCTGGGGCTGGCGGTCGCCCTCGGTTCTTGCAGGTTGCAGCGAGGGCGGCTGGTCCGGAAACGGGCGAATCCGCAGCGGATGGCCGGGGTGCCTTCAGAATCGGATTTTCTTGTTGCAAATCAGTCTCAATTGCGGATCTTCAAAGCAGATGGCACACGGACTTGCAGCCGAGCTCGAAATCGACAGCGCGATGACCTTGAATCAGGTCGGCGTGGGCTGTGATGTTCGGATTCGTGTGCTGAGTGGTCCGGGCTGTGACCGGCTTCGGGACCTAGGGTTTTGCGAGCAGCTGCAGGTGCGCAAGCTTTCCGGCGGGCGGAATCTGATCTGCTCGGTGTGCGGCACGCGCATGGCCATCAGCCGCGAGCTTGCGGAGCAGGTGCTGGTGGAAGTCGCGTGACAGGGCCATGCAGGACAGCCCCACGACCATCGCCCTTGTTGGCAACCCGAATTCCGGGAAGACCACGATTTTCAACGCACTGACGGGGTCGAACGAGAAGGTTGGCAATTATTCCGGGGTGACGGTCGCATTGAAGAGCGGCGAGTGTTACACCCCCCACGGGCGCAAGCTGCGGGTGCTGGACCTGCCGGGGTGCTATTCGCTGAGGGCTCCTTCTCCGGACGAGAAGGTGGCGGTGGATGCCTTGAAGGGGGAACTGCCCGGTTATCCGCTGCCGGACCTGGTGGTTTGTGTGGTGGATGCCTCGAACCTCGAACGACACCTCCAGTTGGTGCTTCAGGTCATCGAGTTGAAGCTGCCGGTGGTGGTCGCTCTGAACATGGTGGACATGGCGGAGAAATCCGGGCTCAGGCTGGATCCGGCGAAGTTGTCCGAGGAGCTTGGTGTTCCCGTCGTGCCGATGCAGGCCAGTGCGGGGAAGGGGATCATCGAGTTGAAACAAGCGCTGCGTTTCCCGCTTCCGTCATGCCCGGAGCCCTCGTGGACCGAAGGCGGCACCGACGTGGAAGCCGGGCGGCGCGCCTTCGTCGGCAGGGTTTGCGAACTTGCCGCACGTCGGCCGGATGCCCACCAGCAGACGCTTTCGGACCGCCTTGATGCCTGGTTGCTTCATCCATTCTGGGGTTGGCTTGCGTTTCTGGTCACGATGTTCGCGGTGTTCTGGTCCATCTTCTCCTTCGCGGAGATCCCGATGGGTTGGATCGAATCCGGGCAGGGTGCGATCGCTTCGTGGGTCGAGGGTTTGATGCCGGAGGGCGACCTTCGTTCGCTGCTGATCGACGGCGTCATCGGCGGTGTGGGTGGCGTGGTGGTTTTCCTGCCGCAGATCCTCCTTCTGTTCTTTTTCATCGGGCTGTTGGAAAGCTCCGGCTACATGGCCCGGGCGGCCTTTCTGATGGACGGGGTGATGGCCAAGGCCGGCTTGAGCGGCAAGGCCTTCCTGCCGCTTTTCAGTGCGTATGCATGTGCCATTCCCGGAGTGATGGCCACCCGCACGATCGACTCCGCGAAGGAGCGCCTCGTCACGATTTTCGTGGCTCCGTGGATGAGTTGCTCCGCGCGGCTCCCGGTTTACTTCCTGATTGTTCCGATGCTGCTGCACGAGAATGAGGGTTCCTGGATGCAGGCGCTGGTTCTTTTCGGCGTGTATGCGCTCGGCACGCTGACGGCCTTCCTCGCCGCCCGATGGTTGCGCGGCCGCCTGGGTCCGGATGCGGGTGCCAATCACTTTTTGTTAGAGCTGCCTCCTTACCGGGCCCCGCAGTGGGGATACATCCTGCGGCACGTGGCGGAGCGCGGATGGGCCTTTGTCGCGAAGGCGGGTACCATCATTCTCGGGCTTTCGATCCTGCTGTGGGCGCTGGGCACCTATCCCAAGCCGAAGGATGAGTCGGTCGATCCGCTGTCTTACAGCGCGATGGGCCGCATCGGCGCGGTGATCGAGCCGGTGGTGAAGCCGCTCGGCTTTGATGGCAGGATCGGCACGGCCATCCTGACCTCCTTTGCCGCGCGCGAGGTTTTCAATTCGTCTCTCGCGGTGATTTTCCGGGTGGAGGAGGGGGATGATGAGGAGGAAACCCGCGCCACGCTGCGTGAGAAGATTTCCGCCGCCACCTGGCCGGATGGTTCGCCCTTGTTCACTCCGCTCACGCTGGTCTCGATCCTGGTGTTTTTCATCTATGCCCTGCAATGCCTGCCGACTTCGGCCGTGGTCGCCCGCGAGGCGAGATCCTGGAAGTGGGCGCTCGGGCAGTTTGTGTTCATGTCCGCCTTCGCCTATGCGGCGGCTTTGATGGTCTATCAGGGCGGGCGGCTCATCGGATTCTGATCATGGATTGGCAGACCTACACCGCGGCCGGCATCGTCACCCTCACACTGGTGGTTTTTCTCGTGCGTCTCTCCAGGCGCAAACCGAAGGCCGGTTGCGGCCATTCCTGCGGCTGCGAAAAGTCCGGGCCTCATCGGCATTCCTGATCCAGCGGGGTTTTGGAAAACGTGTAGGGGAAATCCCCCGACATGCTTTTAGGGGTTTCCCCCAGTGGACGCTGTGCGGGATACATGTAGCCTCCATTGGCTCGCGCTGGCTGGGATATGACGGCGGCCGCGAGGCTTTCAAAGGATCGAAAACCCATGATTTCAAGTCTTCAGCGGATTCCCGTGGCATTGGTGGTTTTGCCCTGCCTCGTCTTTGTCTTTTCGCGCCCGTTCGACGATGCGGCGGAGGCGAAAATCCCGGTTACTCCGGAAGCGGCTGACGGTCCCCGCGTGCCTGCCGCCGGATGGCCCGGGCTGTGGAGAGGTGTGGATGCGGAAGATCCGGCCCGCTGGTTTGGCATCATCGGCTGCGTCCTTCTCCTGATGGGGGGACGGCACCGCCGTTGAGCCCCTGCGAGGGAAATCCATTGCGCGCGCCGCGGCGGCGTTTCATGCTGCGCGCCCCGCATGACACCGCGTCCACCGAAAAAGTTCGTCCCTGTTCCCTTCGAGTATCATCAGGAGATCGAGCTGACGATCGACTCTCTCACCAATCTGGGAGCCGGCGTCGGCCGCATCGATGGATGGGTGGTCTTCGTGCCCTTTGCCCTGCCTGGAGAAGTGGTGAAGGCCCGGGTGCACCGGAATGACAAGAACTGCTCCCATGCCGACCTCGCCGAGGTACTGGTGCCCTCTCCGGACCGGGTGGCTGCGCGTTGTCCGTTGTTCGGCGAATGCGGAGGGTGCCAGTACCAGCATCTCGATTACCCGAAGCAGCTCGAATGGAAGGCCCGCCAGGTTGCCGAGCTCATGAAACACATGGCCGGTATCGAATTTCCCGTCAATCCCTGCCTGACCACGCCGCAGCTGTGGAACTACCGCTCGAAAATCACTCCGCACTTCGACAAGCCGCGTGATGGAGTGGTGGGGGAAATCGGTTTCCTCGCCTTTGGCCGCCGGTCGAAGCTGGTGGATGTGCCGGAGTGCGCGATCGCCATGGATGCGATCAACGCCGCGCTTCCCGGGATACGGGCGGATCTGAGGGCCCACGCGGCGCGCTATCGCCGGGGATCCACGGTGTTGATCCGCGCAACCTTGGAGGGCGTGGAAACCGACTTCAAGGCGACCGCCACCGAGCGGGTGGGGGACCTGACCTTCCGATTCCTCGCCGGGGATTTCTTTCAAAACAACCCCTTCATCCTGCCCTCGTTCACAGGCTACGTGGCGGACCGGGCGGCGGAGGGCGGTGCCCGCTTTCTGGTGGATGCCTACTGCGGCTCCGGGCTGTTCGCACTCACGCTTGCCGGGCGTTTTGAAAAGGTCGCCGGGGTCGAGGTTTCGGAAACTTCCTGTGATTGGGCGCGCCGCAATGCGGAATCCAACGGCATCGCCAACGCCACGTTCCTCACCGCCTCCGCGGAAGCGATTTTCGGAAACATCTCCTTTCCGGCGGATCAAACGGCCGTGGTCATCGATCCGCCGCGCAAGGGGTGCACGCCGGAGTTCATCGACCAACTGGCCGCCTTCGCGCCGTCCCGAGTGGTCTATGTGTCCTGCGATCCCGCCACCCAGGCGAGGGATCTCAAGCTGCTGGACGCCCGCGGTTATTCGCTGGCGGATGTGCAGCCCTTCGATTTGTTCCCGCACACTCGCCACCTTGAGTGCGTGATGACCTTGGTGAAGCGCGGATGATTTCCGCTCAGCCGCGGCGGGAGAGTCGGTCGTGCAGCTTTCCGAGGTTTTCCTGAAGACCGGCGAGTTGGGAACGGAGCATTTCGATTTCCACCGTCTCGTCGCCCGGGTCATTCGCGAGTCGTTTCGCCGCGCGGGCGTCATCGAGTTCCCGGTGCATTTCCTCCATGCTGTTCATGATGATACCGATGAAGAGATTGAGCATGATCATCGTGCCCAGCAGGATGAAGCTGATGAAGTAGATGCCGGCGGTGACCGGTGAGGCCTTGCCGGCGCTTTCAAACAGGTTTCTCCAGTCGTCGAGCGTGATCGTCTGGAACAGGGTGAGGAATGCGGCGGGAAGGCTGCCGAAGTGCTCCGGCGAGTGCTTTCCGAAGAGATGCACGCCGGTGATCGCATAGATGTAGAGCATCAACCCCAGCAGCAGGCTCACGTATCCCATCGAGCTGAAGCTCTTGATCAGCGCGCCGACGAGCAACTGGAGCTTGGGCAGGGCGGAGACCAGTCGCAGCAATCGCAGCGTGCGGGCGAGCCGCAGAACCACCGCGAAGCGCGAGTCCATCGGCAGCAGGCACAAGGCCACCACCGCGAAGTCGAACACGTTCCAGCCGTCCTTGAAATAATCCCAGGGCCGGCGGCCGTGGGAGAGAAGCTTGAGCACCACCTCGATGACAAAGATCCCGAGAACGACCGCATCGAGCGTACCCAGCAGCCGCGTGTGGCGGGCCACCAGGCCTGCGTCCGTCTCGATCCCGGCGAGGACGCCGGCGAGCACGATCGTCAGGAGGATGAGGCGTTGGAACCAGCGGGCGCGGACGATGCGCCCGCTGGTCTCGGTAAGGTGCTCCATCATGGCCCTCAGTGTGCCGCAGGTTCGCCTTTCGAGGGGATCAACACGGACATCACCGTGGCCGCAGCCAGAGTGCCGAGCACCACGACCAGCGAAATGAAGGGATCAATCTTGATGCTCTTGATTTCCGTGGCGCTCAGACCGATGTCATTCAGATACGGCGGCAGGGCCAGCAGCAGCAGCTTGATGCCGATGAAGGCAAGGATCAGGATCAGCGCGGGCTTCAGGAAGCGGAACTTGGCGATCAGCGCGGCCAGACAGAAGTAGAGCGCACGCAGGCCGAGGATCGCGAAGATGTTGCTGGTGAACACGATGAAGGGATCCGGAGTGATCGCGAAAATCGCCGGGATCGAGTCCACCGCGAAGACCAGGTCGGTGATTTCCACCATGATCAAGGCGAGGAAGAGCGGGGTGATCGCCCAGCGCGTGGAAAGCGTGGCCGGATCGGCGGGTGCCAGCACATCCTTGCCGGTCTGCGGGTCTTTCACGTAGGTGGGAGCCACCGTGCGCCGGGTGAAGAACTTCTGCCCGTCATAGAAATCCACGGTCCGGAAGAAGCGCTTTGCGAAGCGCACGACCGGGTTGTTTCCCGGGTCGTTGTTGCTCTCGATGAGCGCCATCTTCGCGGCGGTGAGCAGCAGGAAGACCCCGAAGACGATCAGGATCCATGTGTAGCGCATGATGAGCTCTGCACCGAGGAAGATCATCCCGCCACGCATGATCAGCGCGCCGATGATGCCCCAGAAAAGAACGCGGTGCTGATACTTCGCGGGGATCGCGAAATAGCCGAAGATCATCGCGATCACGAAGATGTTGTCCATGGCGAGCGATTTCTCAACGATGTAGCCGGTGAGATACTGGATCGACGCCGTCGCCCCCGTCACCTCGCCGAGAACGATCGTCCCGCCCGCATAGGTGGGCGAGTTGAGTCCGAGGCCGAGCCAGTGGTTCTGATAGGCGAGATAGATGAAGCCGGTGAACGAGACGCCGCAGGCGAGCCAGATGCACGACCAGGTGATGGACTCCTTCATGGTGACCTCGTGTGCCTCGCGGTGGAACACCCCGAGGTCGAGGGCGAGGAAGATCATCACCAGGGCGATGAAGCCGACGTAGGCCCACATCTTCATGTCGGTGGATGGGGCGGCGGCGGCCGTGGTGGTCAGCAGGTAGAGCATGTTCATGGTTTCAGTGTGCGGGTCGTGTGTGGTTCAGTGAGAATGGCGGTCGACGGAGCGGTTTTGCGAGCCGGCCGGGCGGCGCTGGCCGATTTTGCCGACGATGCGTTCGAAGGCCTTGAGGATCGCCGCTCGCAGCGTGTGGTCCGAGGTCTTGACGATGATGTTCGGTCCGGGCGTGACGAGGTGGAAGGAGACGCTGAAGGGCGGGCCGTCCGTGAGGTTGCGCTCGATGCGGACGCGGGCCTCGTCGATCTGCAGATCGGGCAGCAGGGACTCGAGCTCGTGTTCGATCATGGCGATGATCGATCGGGAGGGCTCGTGATTGCGGTGGCTCAGGGTCAGCTTCATGGTCGGCGGATGTCGCGTGCCGGGAAGATGGGGTAGGGGAAATCATTTGAATAATACTTAAAATCACAATAAAAGTTCCAGAAAATGAAATCAAACGAAGAGACCGAGTTTCTCAACTACCACCACCTGCGTTACTTCTGGACCGTGGCGCGGGAGGGCAGCCTGCGGCGGGCGTCCGAAGTGCTCCGGGTATCCCAGCCCTCGATGTGCACGCAGATCAAGCTGCTGGAGGCGAATCTCGGTGAGGCGCTGTTCCGGCCGAGCGGGCGCTCGCTGGCGCTCACCGAGTTCGGCCAGATGGTGTTCGGCTACGCGGAGGAGATTTTCGCGTTGGGCGGCGAGATCCTGCGGGCCACGCAGCAGGCACCGGGGGCGCGGGCGCTCAAGCTCAACGTCGGCATCGTCGATTCATTCCCGAAGCTGATGAGCTGTGAAATCCTGAGACCGGTTTTCGAGCGTCAGCCGCCGGTCAAGCTCACCTGCCATGAAGGCAAGCTGCCGGATCTTGCGGCGCAACTGAGCACGCACCGGCTCGATGTCGTGCTCTCGGACGAACCGGCCTCCCCCGGGGTGGCCGGCAAGGTGTTCAACCACCTGCTCGGCTCGTCCGATGTCACGTTCTGCGCGATGCCCGGCTTTGCCCGTCGGCTGACCGGCCGCTTTCCCCGCAACCTGCACCAGCTGCCGGCGCTACTGCCCACCCAGAATTGCGCGCTGCGCCGGGATCTCGAAAAGTGGTTCCGCAGCCATGGGATCGAACCCAGGGTGGTGGCGGAATTCGAGGATGCGGCCCTGACCAAGATCGTGGCCACGGGCGGGCAGGGATACATCGTGGTGCCCTCGGTCATCGTCGCCGAAGTCGCTGAAACCTACGGATTCGTCGCACTCGGCCGCGTCAAAGCCGTCGAAACCGCGTTCTACGCGATCACCGCCGAACGCCGCTTCACCCACCCCGCGGTGATCGCCATGACGAACTTCCGCAATGCCGGAAAACCCCGGTCAAGCCGCCGTCTCTCCGCCACCCGCAAGCCGCAGGAGCCTGCTTGATTCGTGGTCTGTGGGAATCGATCGAACGCTTGTTCCAGCCGATTGTGAATAACTTGGGAAAATCCCCGGTTTTCCCTCAAATCACGGGGTTTCCCGGGCGTTTCGGCGCTGCTCCGGCGGGATTGCTCCGTTTTCAATGACGGTCCCCGGATCGAGAGGGATTCGGTCGCCCGATGCAGGCTCAACCGACTCTTTCAAACGGGTGATCCACGAGCAGGTTGTTGGAAATTAGTGGTTTGCGGGTTTGTTGGCAGAACTTGCCAAGTTGTCCGCAGGATATTCACAGGTTTGCCTGCGGCCGGAAAAGTCCCTGGATTTTCAGGGTTTGGGAGGATCGAAGGCCTGAAAAACCGGCGAAACCTGCGGATTTCACCGTGTTTTCAGCGATTGTGAATAACTTGGGAAAACCCGAGTGGCAGTGAGGCGGTGCGAGGTCGGACGGGTGCCCGGGCAGGGGACCCTGCGGCCGCTGCCGGGCAGGCTGGGTGGGCCGATGTCTTTCCGCTTTACGGGTTGACCGCTTCCCTTCAGAGAAGAGCTGCCGCCGGGCGGATTCGATGATCCGCTACCGGCTTTTTCATCCAATTCAGACCCTCATTCCATCATGGACATCCAGATCGCCACCCTTTGCGACTTCGCGGCCGACTACAATGGCAAGCTCGTCATTTCCGGAACCTTCGATACCCTTGCCGCCCGTGCTCTGCCGGTCGTGCACCCCGCCTGCGCGCTTGCCATGCGGTTTTGCTTCACTCCGGAGGACGCCGGCCGCCACAAGCTCTCGATCAACATCATCAATGAAGACGGCGAGTCGCTCGATCCGAACAACATGCCGATCGAGCCCGAGTTCGAGGTGGCCCTTCCGAAGAACGTGCCCTTCCTCACCCGCAACATCGTGATGAACCTCCAGGGCCTGCGTTTCCCGGAGTCCGGCATCTACTCGATCGACATCGGCTGCGATGGCGAGATCCTCGTCCGTCTGCCGCTGCGCATCGTGCACGTGACCCAGGGACCGAATGGTGAGGCGCAAATGTCCTGATCGGGCCCTCGCACTCCCATTTGCCATTTTCAGCGCGCCGTGGGCTCCCGTCCGCGGCGCGTTTTTCTTTAGCAGGGCCCTTTCTAACAACCCGGCCATAACCCTCTCCGGGGATCTGGACAAAGCGGCGCGGATGTCGGAGGGTCGAAAGCATGCGGATCGTCCGGCTCCTCGCACTCGTCTTCCTCGCGGTCCGCGCGGAGGCGGCGGATCCTCTGGTCTCGACCGGTGTGGTGACCCGCGTGTGGCAGTCCCAGGACGGGCTGCCGAGCAATGTGGTGAGGTCCGTGGTGCAATCGACCGATGGTCACATCTGGGTGGCCACGGCGGAGGGTGTGGCGCGGTTCAACGGTTACGAGTTCGAGCTGATCGAGCCGGAAGGCGATCTCCGGCGCTACCGACTGGCGTTTTCGCGTTTGTTCACCACCTCGCGCGGGGAAGTCTGGGCCGCCACCTATCAGGGCGGTTTGTTCCGGGTTCGTGGCGCGGCGCTCGCCATGATCCTCGACAACACGCGCAGTCCCAGGCCGCCCATCGTCACCCAGGTGGTGGAGGACGAGCGGGGAGACGTGTTCTTCATGCGCGGGACGGACATCGGCCGCATCCGCGAATCCGGCGAGGTGGAGGAGCTTGAGGCGGACGACGCCCTGCGCCGCTTGTTTTCCGAGGATCTGAAACGCAAGGTCGAGCGCGGGCAGGTATTCGAAGCGGGGGCCACTCCGGTCCTGCGGGATCGCGATGGACGCATCTGGGCGGCTGCGGCTTCCGGCGGGCTCACCGTCACCGACGGCGACCGGGCGGGGGTGGCGGTGGTGTTTCCCCAGCGGGGCCTGGCTTTTGGCGTGAATGAAATGCTGCTCGACCGCGAGGGCAACGTCTGGGTGGCATCGCCCGTCAACGGCCTGGCACGGGTGCGGCCCGCGCGTGTGGACGTGCCGGATGTGAATGGCAGCGAGGGCGAGCGATCGTTCTCGGCATTGCTGCAGGAGAAGTCCGGAGCCTGGTGGGTGGCGGACCGCCGTGGTGGCTTGGTGCACTGGACACCTGGCGACGCAAGGCATGTGGATTTCTCACCCACGCGACACTACCGGCCGGCAGCGGCTTTGTTCGAGGATCGCGACTCGCGGCTCTGGGTGGCATCGCGGGATGGCAGCGTTTTCCTGGAGGAAAACGGCGGCTTCGAGCCCCAGTTCGTGAAAAGCCAGACTCCGTCCAAAGTGCGGGCGATCACCCAGGATGCCGAGGGCACGCTCTGGTTTGGCGGCACCCAGGGGCTGGCCTCGCTCCGTGAAGGAAGGGTGCGCAGTTTCGGAAGGGCGGAGGGGCTGGCCGATGTGGACGTCACCGTGCTCCATCCGTTTCCCGACGGCAGGATTCTCGCCGGCACCAGCAATGGCAGGATTCTTCTGGGGAATGGCCGCGGTTTCCAATCGATCGCGTCTCCGGAAGTCACCAACCACCAGTGGATCTCCGGCATCCTCGCGATCTCCCCGACGGAAGTCTGGGTCTCCACTCTCGGCAGCGGACTGTTTCTCTGGAACGGAAAATCCTGGCGCGGCTTTGGCCCGAACGATGGATTGCCCGATCACCGGCTCACCTGCGTGCTCGGCGATGGCGGCAACAACCTGTGGCTCGGATCGCTGGGTGGCATCATCCGCGCCGAGCGCGACGAATTGCTCGCCCGCATCAATGACCCCGATGTGCCGATTCACTGGCTCCGGCTCGACCATACCGACGGGCTGCCCTCGCGCGAGTGCATCGGCGGTTTCCAACCCGCCGGCTGGCGCGGATCGGACGGCACGCTCTGGTTCCCCACCGGCGGGGGCGTCGTCCGCGTCTGGCCGGGACTGGTCCGCCCGAACCGGGAGGCTCCACCGGTTTTTCTCCAGTCGGTGCGTTCCAATGGCGTGCTCCACACCGACGAACGAGGTCCCATCACCACCGAACCCGGCCGGGCGCGTTTGGAGTTCCGCTTCGTCGGCCTGAGCTACAGCGCTCCGGAGAAAACCAGCTACCGCGCCCGCCTCGCCGGGCTCGACGAGACCTGGCGCGAGCTTGGAAACCAGCGGGTCGCCGCCTTTGAAGCCGTGCCTCCGGGCCGCTACACCTTCGAGGTGATGGCCGTGAATGGCGATGGCGTGCGCAGCGTCACTCCCGCCCGCATCCAGGTGGTGGTCACGCCGCGGTTCTGGCAGACCGCCTGGTTTTACCTCACCGCCGGGGCCACCGTGCTCTCCGCCGCGGCGGGCAGCGGATGGTTTGGTGCCCGTCTGCGGATGCGCCGCCGCATCCAGAGCCTGAAGATCCGCAGTGCCCGCGAAACCGAGCGATCCCGAATCGCCCGCGACCTGCACGACGACCTGGGTGCCAGCCTCACCGAGATCTCCATCCTCGCCGCCCTCGCCGCGGAAGATGCTGAGAAAACCCCGCTGCAGCCGTCCCTCGAACAACTTTCCGCCAAAGCCAAGCACGTCGTCAGCAGCCTCGACGAAATCGTCTGGGCCGTGAACCCGCGCGAGGACAACCTCGCCTCCTTGGTCGAGTATCTTGCCGCATTCGCACGGGAGTTCCTCGACGTCGCCCGCATTCCGCTCCGCGTCGACATGGCCGCGGAAATCCCCGATCGTCCGCTTGCCGCCTCCCAGCGGCACGGCGTTTTCCTCGCCGCCAGAGAGGCCCTCAACAACATCGTCAAGCACTCCAACGCCACCGAAGTCCACCTCGCCGTCGCCATTCGCGACGACGTTCTGGTCATGACTCTCGCCGACAATGGCAAGGGCTTCTCGCCCGACTACGCCGCGGGAGGAAACGGCCTCGGCAACCTGCGCCTCCGCATGCAAGAGGCCGGGGGCGATTGCCGTATCGACACCCGCCTCGGCGAGGGCACCACGGTTTCGCTCAGTCTTCCCTTGCAGCCACCTTCCAAAACCGCTCCCTAGTCCCCGCCATGCCCGCCGCCAAGGAACCGACCACCGACGTCGCCATCGTTGAAGACAACGCCGCCCTCGGTGCGGGCTTGAGAAAAATCGTCGAATCCGCCTCGGATTGCCGCTGCGTAGGCGTCTGGACCTCCGCAGAGGACGCCCTGCGCAAGATCGATGCCTTCCGCCCCCACGTTGTCCTGATGGACATCAACCTGCCCGGCATGTCCGGCATTGAGGCCACCGCCCGCATCCGCAGGCACCTCCCGGACATCCAGGTGATCATGGTCACCGTCTATCGGGATCACGACCAGATCTTCGCCGCTCTCAAGGCGGGAGCCTCCGGCTACCTTCTCAAGCGCTCGACCCCGGAAGAAGTCCGCCAGGCCATCCGCGACGTGCGCTCCGGCGGCGCACCGATGAGCGCGGAGATCGCCCGTCGTGTCGTCGAGGCCTTCCACCAACCCGCCAAGGCCAGCGAGGCCGAGGAGGTGAAGCTCTCGAAACGCGAAACCGAGATCCTCGAACTCCTCACCAAAGGCCTCGCCAACAAGGAGATCGCCGACCGCCTCGACATCAGCGTGGAAACCGTCCGCGTCCACCTCCGGCGCGTTTACGAGAAACTCCACGTCCACTCCCGCACCGAGGCCGCCATGAAGTTCCGGGACTCCAAAGAGGACTCCCGCGGCCCGCTCTGAAACGGGTTGCTTGGCGTGTTTGTCTGAATGAGGGATTCCGGCACCCCCAATATTGGGGATGGGGAATAACGCACATGGGTTATCGACCGCATCGCGGAACCAGTCATTTGATTGAGCCTTAATGGTATGACGTAAACTCATCCTTCCATTCAAAACCCCAAAAACCCCAGATCCCATGAAACCCAAATTCGGCTCTCTCGCCGCCGCTTTGTCGCCTATTTCCCGTGTCACCCTGATTGTCTTCGCGTCGATGTGCGCGGCTGGAAACGCATCCGCAGCCAGTGGTGTGTGGACCGGCACCACCACCGGAGGCACCTGGAGCAATGTCGCCAACTGGAACGCGGGAGTCGTCGCGGATGGTTCCGGCTTCCTGGCCGACTTCACCACTCTTGATCTCCCGGTGGGCGCATTCACGGTCAGCCTCGACACCGCCCGCACCATCGGCTCGCTCTCGTTCGGTGACAGCGATGGTGGCACCGCGGGTACTTGGACTCTCTCCGGGGCCAATACGCTGACACTCGCCGGAACTCCGGTCATTACCACCGGGGTGAACACCACCATTTCCTCTGTGGTCGGCGGCACGGTGGGCTATTCAAAAGAAGGGACTGGCACCCTGACTCTTACCGGTGACAACTCCACCGCTCTCACGGGCACAGTTACCCTCAAAGGCGGCACCCTCAGTCTGATTACCGGTTCTGCCACGAACCTTCAGAAAGCTATCGGCAATGCGGCCAATCCAGTGGTCTTCCAAGGAGGAACGCTTGCGCTGAACGGCAGCACCTCCAATGACAACGGCTCCACGATCTGGGGACCCTTCGCCAATCCGATCTCAGTCGCAAGCGGTCAATCCGGAACAATCAACACGTTTCCTCGTGGGGCGATTACCAGCGTGCTGACCGGCGCAGGCACCATGAACTTGCGCGTCCGCGCCACCCGCTGTGACCTTACCGGAAACTGGAATGCGTTCACCGGAAATGTGGTGGTTAGTTCTCAGCTCAATCCCACTTTCGGAGATCTCAGAGTCAATGGCACCAACCAGTTCGCCAATTCAAAACTCCATCTGAACCCGGCAGTCTTCATGTCGCAGGTGTTCAATCCTCCGAATGGTGGAACGACCGCTTCCACCACGATTCAGAACATCGGGGAACTCAGTGGATCCGCCGGCAGCATCCTCTCAGGCAACCCGGTTTCAGGGCGTTTTGTCGCATGGACCATCGGAGCGCTCAATACGAACTCCACCTTCGCGGGCACGATCCAGAATGCCGCCGGTGCCTGCCGGATTATCAAAGTCGGCACTGGCACACTCACGCTTACCGGAAACAACACCTACACCGGGAACAATGGCGCGACCGCCGGCACCCAGGTGACGGCCGGAACCCTCTCGGTTGGAGATGGCGGTGCCACCGGCAGCCTAGGGGCTACCGACACCGCGGTCTCAACCGGGGCCACTTTGATCTTCAATCGCGATGATTCGTCCGTCAGTTCTTATCCAGGGATCCTGTCGGGCAGCGGATCGGTTATCAAACGGGGAACCGGTCAGGTGACTTTCTCCGGCGTCAATACCTTCATCAGTGGCATTACCATCGAGGGAGGGCGCATCGGGGTGGCGAACCCCTCATCCCTTGGAGCCTCCTCCGGGAATGTCGCTTTCAGCATTGGGAACGGCGGACTTGTTTCGACAGCTCCCTCCGTGGTCATCGCCAATCCGATGACCATCGACTCCGGCATCACCGCCAGCTTCGCCAGCTCCGCAGCAACGAATTCTCTGGAACTTTCCGGAACCATTTCCGGCAGCGGCTCCGCCAACATCGACGGCTCCGGATTGGTGGCCATTAGCTCCACGACCAACTCATACTCGGGCACGACCACTGTCTCTTCCGGATCGCTTGTGCTGACCAATACCTCCGGCAGTGCCACGGGAACGGGAAGTGTCTCCTTATCGGGTGGAACCCTTGCTGGAACCGGCTTCATCAGCGGTGCGGTCAGTGCAGGCTCCACCTCGAGCATCCGCCCCGGTACTCTGAATCTGGCATCCTCCGGGGTGGGTGCTCCCATCACGGTCGGTTCCCTCGCTCTTGCCGGTGGATCGACGATTTACAACGAATTTGTCGATTCGTCGACTTACGACCGCATCGTCGTCACCGATGCCAACGGCCTGACTTCGTCTGCAAACTCGGGCAATCCGGTCCTTGTCGACCTCCGATCCTCGAACTCCTCCGCCAAGTGGACCAACCCGGGCACGTATGACATCATCCAGTTTTCCGGCAGTTTCACCGGTGACCCTGATCAGATCTTCGAAGTCACTCCAGCCAGCCAGCAGGTCGGACTGACCTACGCTTTCAGCGTCAGCGGCAACTTCATCCGACTCACCATCTCGGGTGCGCTGCCTTCGCAATGGAACGTGGATTCCGATGGACTGTGGAGTGTCACTGGCAACTGGCTCAATGGCGTGCCCGGTGCGGCGGGGGCCACTGCCAATTTTGCCAGCGCGATCACGTCGCCGCGCACCGTCACCCTGGACTCGAACCGCACCGTCGGATTGGTTCAGTTCAACAACGCCAATGCTTACTCCATTTCCGGCACCTCGACGCTGACGTTCGACCAGTCGTCAGGAAACGCCGGGATCACCGTGGTTCAGGGGGATCATGGGATCCAAAGCCCTGTCGCGCTCACGGATACTCTTGATGTGGTCATGTCATCCGCCTCCGATTCTTTGGTCCTCGGTGGAGCGGTCAGTGGCGCGGGCGGTATTGTGAAGAGTTCCGCCGGAGATCTCACCCTCGGTGCAGCGGGAACCTACTCAGGAGCTGTTAGCTTCTCGAATGGCACCCTTTCATTCGCCTCAGGTGGTCTTGGAACCGGCAGTCTTTCGCTCGCCAACTCCACGCTGGCCTGGCTCGGAAGCAATACTCAGGACATCACTAATCGCGCCATCACCTTTGCTTCCGGAACCAACACCTTCGATGTGGGAGCCAACGCCGTGCAGCTCGCAAATGCGTTTGGTGGCGGTTCTTCGGACCCATTCATCAAAAAAGGCAGCGGCAAGCTCACATTGGCCGCCGATGCGGATTTCTTCGGCACCGTGACGGTCAACGATGGTCCGCTTCAGCTTGGAAACGGTGGTGCGAATGGCAGTCTCACCGGAGCCATCACGAACAACGGCGGCCTGATCGTGGAAAGATCCGCGGATTTGTCTCTCAGCCAGGTGATTTCCGGGACCGGAAGCCTTCAGCAGGCAGGAGCTTCGGTGCTCACCCTGGCCGGAACGAACACATTCACCGGCAATACCTCAATCACCAACACCTCGGGATCGATTCTTCTGGCCAATCCCTTGGCTCTTCAGGGAAGCACTCTTTCCTATGTTACCTCGGGCGGGAGTGTGAGCTTCGGCTCCCTCATCGCCGTCACGCTTGGCGGACTCTCCGGAGGTCGCCCGATCACTCTGGAGAATGCCACTCCAGCAGCTATCGCCCTTACCGTTGGTGCGAACGGTGAGAGCACGACCTACAGTGGCGCCATCAGTGGCGCTGGTTCGTTGACCAAATCCGGTGCCGGGATCCTGACTCTTTCGGGAATCAGTTCGATCGCAGGATCAAACACTGTCACTGGGGGAACCATTCTACTCTCCGGGGCGATGACAACGCCCTTTGTGGCTGTCAACTCGGGTCAGATCCACGTCAGTGGTGGCACCTTGTCTTGCTCGGCGGGTTCCACTTTGGGCACCAGCGGGTTGGCCGGTACTCTGCGTGTCAGCAACGGCGGATCCGTGACGTTGGCATCCGTGCAAACCGGAACAGCGGATAACAGTCTGTTGATCGTTGAGGATGGAACCCTCACGGCGGCTTCGGTTGTGCTTCAGCGCACCTCCAACGGCGGCACCGGGGCTGATCCGGTAGCTGCTCCCGCTGGCAGCGGCTTTGTCGTCACCGGCGGCACGGCCTCGATCAGCGGAGCACTCACCGTCGGCACCAGCAACTCCAGCGCCACCTCGCTGATCTCCGGAGGGACCACCACCGTGGGTGGAGTGGTCACCATTGGCAATACGTCCAATACCCGATGGAACATGCTCGAAGTAAGTGGTGGTGTGTTTACTTCCACGGACACAACGACCGGCGTCTTGCTGTCTCCCAATGCGGGCACCGCCAACCGTAGCGCGTTGATCGTCAGTTCTTCGGGTATCGCGACTGTAGAGAAAGTCACCATGGGAACCCCCACGTCCGCCGCAGGGACGGGCCGGGTGACCGTGTCGGGAGGGACCCTGTATGTCGGCTCTGGAGGAATCGTACAGAATGCGGCACCAGCTTTCACCTCGGAACTCCGCCTGAGCGGCGGCACCCTCGCTGGTAAGGCTTCCTGGTCCACCTCCGTGCCTGTCTCCATCACGGGAACCGGCACCTCTACCATCAAGGCGGCGGATGCGTCGGATCTTCCGGTGGACATCATGCTCAACGGCCCGGTTTCCGGAACAGGAAGCTTCGATAAGACAGGGGGAGGCACCCTCACCCTGAGTGCGGTGAACACCCATTCCGGAAACACCACGGTTCTCGGTGGTGTGCTCAAGGTGCAGACCAAGAGTTTCGCGGATGATGCGCTGGTGTCCGTGGATCTTGCCGCCGGAGCGGCTTTGAATCTGGACTTTAGCGGCGGAGACAAAGTGGGAACCTTCCTGATCGACAGCAACACGCAGCCAGATGGCATCTACGGTTCGCTCACCAACACGACTCCCGGAATCACCCAGACCGCCGCCATCACCGGAACCGGGCTGCTCTACGTGAACCTGGATCCCCCCAGCTCGCCCTACGCCTCCTGGACCTCCGCCAACGGCCTCACCGCCGGCGTCAATGACGGACCGACCCAGGATCCCGATAACGACGGCATCGAGAACCTTCTCGAGTTCGTCCTCGGAGGGCTTCCGCTGACACCGAACACCAGCATCCTGCCCACGCTCGACGCTTCCGGTTCGAACTTCGTCTTCACCTTCAACCGGAGTGACGAATCCGAAGCCGAGGTGACCCTGGCCTTCCAACACGGTGCCGACCTCGCTGCGTGGACGAACGTCTCGATCGGCGCCGCAGACAGCCTGCCCAGCGTCGCGGTGGCGGAAAATGGTGCTTCTCCGGACCAGATCACGGTCACCATTCCCAAGGGCCTGAATACCAGTATCTTCGGCCGCCTCCAAGGCACCAAGTAAGGGTTCTCCGTCCGACCCAACCGGCCGGTCCGCGAAAAAGGTGGGCCGGCCCTTTCGAACCCTCTCCCCTGAATCATCCGGGGAGAGGGGGTACCCGCTTTTTTGTGCAGTAACTCCGTTGTGGTAGTGGACGACGGGGCGGGGATGGCTGACTTTGATGGATAGCAGATGGAACTCCGGTTCCCGTGCTTCCCCAATCCCATCCCACCATCCCATGAAACCCAGATTCCGTCGCCTCGCGTCCACCGCGCTTCAATCCGTCTTCGTCGCCTCGTCCATCACCGGCTTCGCCCTTGCAGCCGACCAGACTTGGACCGGAGCCACCAGCACTCTTTGGTCTGATTCAGGCAACTGGTCCAGCGCGCCACCAGTAGCCACCGATCTTGCTGTTTTTGATGCATCTTCCACAGCTAATCTCGCGACATCGCTTGGCGCGGATCGCTCGATTCTTGGTCTGAAGATTGTTGATCCATTGGGTGCCGTGAGCGTAGCGGCAGGAAACATTCTGACTCTCGGCTCTTCGGGTATTGACATGAGCGCTGCCACTCAGAATTTGACGGTGAATTCTCCCGTCTCCTTGGCGGTTGCTCAGAGTTGGAACGTGCAGACCGGAAGATCTCTCGTTGTGGCGGGCAACCTTACCGGCACAGGGCCTCTCACGAAGTCTGGAGCAGGTGCCGCTTCCCTCACGGGGACCAATACCTACACAGGGGTCACAAACGTCAGCGGTGGAACACTTTCTTTTGGTAGTGCGGTTTCCACACCCGGCACTGGATTCGTCTTCAGCAACGGTGGAGCCATCACCGGAATCGGAAATTCGGCAAGTGATGCAGTGGGTCCGGTGACGTTCACCTCCGGAGGTGGTTCATTTACATCAGCATTGGGCGTGGCCCAGACGCGTGTGGTCTCTATGGGTAACATCGTTGTGGATTCCGGGGTCACTGGGAATATGACTCACAACGCTAGAGCTATAATTGGCGAGGGCACCGGGGCAACTGTGTCAGGTTCAGGCACTCTTAACATTACTGCAAACGGGGCCAGTGCAACTGCGAACAACACGGATGGCCGGTTTTACCTGGGAGGAAACTGGAGCACTTTCACCGGAAATCTCAACCTGATCGGAAACAATGCCAACAGCACCATTCAATTGAACCAGAATGGTGGCAACTTTGTGGCGGCTTCGATGGCTTCGACAAAAATCAATTTGAGTGCCACAGGTGCCGGTGTGATGTCGTTGCTAGGCAGGTTTGGGACTAACGCCACAATCGCGCTTGGCGAGCTTTCGGGAACGTCGGCTTCTGCCATCAGAACCGTAAGCACTTCAGGTGCCGGAACATTCCAAATTGGCGGCCTTGGCACTAGTTCCACATTCGCGGGAGGAATAACGAATGGAGGCGCTGTGGTGCTTTCTATCTCCAAAGTTGGTGCAGGTACTCTGACGCTTACAAATACGACGAACATCACCTACACCGGGCCGACAACAATCAATGAAGGAACGCTGAAGGTGAATGGTGTCAAGGCTGGTGCAGGAGTGACGACTGTAAACAGCGGTGCGACACTTGCTGGAACCGGCAGTGTAGCCGGCACCACCACGGTCGCTTCCGGCGGCATCCTTTCTCCGGGAGACGCCGGTGTGGGGACCATCACCCACTCTTCGCTCTCGCTGGCATCCGGTGGCGTGTTGGATTTGGAATTCGGTAGCGGCAACGACCAGATCACCGTGGCCACCGGCGGCACGCTGGCCCTCTCGACCGGCGTGAAGGTCAACCTTTACGACGGAGCCGTCGGCAGCCCCACACTCGCCACCAACGGCACCTACACGCTCATCAACACCACGGGTGCCACCGTCACCGGATTCAATTCCTCCAGCTTTGAAGTCCAGAACCCGGTTTCCGGAAAAAGCTACACCTTCGCCAACACCGGCACCGCCATCACCGTCACCGTCGGTGACTTCGTGGTGGATCCCAGCAACTATTGGAACGTCGACGGCGGAGGATCCTGGAACACCGCCTCCAACTGGACCAAGGGCACCGTGCCCAATGCGATCGGTGCCAATGCGAAGTTCGGCCCAGGCATCGGTGGTGCGGGTGGTTCGTTCTCCAATATCACCATGACGATCCCCCTCGACGGGGCGCAAACCGTGGGTGAACTCCTCATCAACGAAGACTTCGGAAGCTCGTTCATCATTGCTCCCGGCACCGGCGGAAGCCTCCTCCTCGACAATGGAGCCGGGCCTTCCAGTGTTTCAGTCGTCGCCGGTGACCACCGCATCGAGGCTCCTGTTGCTGTGGATCCCGATGACGTCTCGATCGACGTCGCCAGCATCTTCAACTTCGAGGTTTCGGGCGTCCTTTCGTCCTCGGCACCGGGCGGTGGCATCACCAAATCCGGTTCCGGCACACTGCTGCTTTCCGGAGCCAACACCTACGATGGCGGCTCCATCCTTGCCGGAGGCGTGGTGGCGGTCAACTCGTCCTCGAGCCTCGGTTCCTCGGATGCTTCGTTCTTCGGAGGCTCCATCCGTCTCCTTGCCGATCTCGCAGACTCCCGGCCCTACAAGGTCTCCGGTGCCAACAGCGCCACCTTCGACACCAATGCCTTCAACTACGCATTGACCGGAGCGATCACGTCTCTCCCATCCGCTACCGGCGGCCTGGTCAAGAACGGAGCGGGAACCCTCTCGCTCGGAGCCGTCAACGCCTACATCGGTGCCACCAACATCAACGTCGGCGTGGTGGACGTCGTCACAGGGGGGGCGATCGCGACGAGCGCCGTGAACATCGCCAACGCCGGCAGCGCCCGCCTCGTCGTCAGCGGCGGCGGGGCCACCGTCAGTGGAGCCACCACCGTGAGCAATGGCAGCTCGGGCATCCTCGTCTCGGGCGGTTCCGCCTCGTTCAACGGCGGCATCACCGCGACGAACAACTCGAATGCCAACCACCTCATCGCCGCCACCGGTGGCAGTTTCAGCGCCAGTTCGATTGCGTTGGGCCGTTCGGCTTTGGTGATCGGAACTCCGACCGCGGGTGCGACCGGCACCGGGTTCTATGTGAACGGTGCGACCTCCTCGGTCACGGGTAACCTCAGTGTTGGAGCCGCGAGCACCAGCGTCAACTCCACCGCCAGTGCGAGAATCGATAGTGGAAGTCTCACCGTCGGCGGCGTGGTGCTGGTCACGATTTCCAGCCCAGACCGCTGGTCGGTTCTGGACGTCAACGGAGGCATCTTCACCTCGACCAACAGCGCCACGGGCGTGCAGGTGGGTAGCACGGTGATTGGAAGCAGTGCCTTCCTGGTCCGCAACGGAACCGCGACTGTCGAGCGCATCCTCCTCACCCAGCCGGCCACCTCCACGGAGACCAGCATGTTGAATGTCTCCGGAGGCAGCCTCTACATCGGTGCGGGCGGCATCGTTGGCAATGTCAACGCCGGCACGGGCATTCTGGACGTGCAATTGGGCACCGCGACCCTCGGTGCGAAGGCCAACTGGACCTCCTCCGTGGCCGCCACGCTCACGGGCACCACCACCATCAAGGCCGCCAGCGAGCTGAATGTGGCCGCCAACATCACGCTCTCGGGCGCGATTGGCGGTGTGGGTGGCTTCGACAAGACGGGAGCGGGAGCACTCACCCTGTCCGGAACCAACACCTACGCCGGCAACACCAACGTCAATGAAGGAACCCTGGCCATCAGCGGCGATCAATCCGCCTCGCTCGGAACGGTCGCAGTTGCCTCAGGAGCCACGCTTGCCGGCACCGGTTCGATCGGCGGAAGCGTGAGCATCGCCTCTGGTGGTCGTCAGGCCTTCGCACTCGCCGCCACCGCAGGAGCCCAAACCACGCGCCAGATCACCGGTGCGCTCTCGATGGACTCTGGAAGCGTGATCGACCTGACCGCCGCAGGCACCGTGGCCAATGGAGTCTACGTGCTCGCAACCGCCGCAGGCGGCATCACCGGCCTGCCCGGGACGGTCAACCTTCCGGAAGGTGTGCCCGGCACGCTTTCCGTCAGTGAGAACAGCCTCGTGCTCACGGTGGGCAGTTCCGGATACGCCTCCTGGGCCTCCACCAACGGGCTCACCTCCGGCGTGAACGACGGACCCACCCAGGATCCGGATGCCGATGGCGTGGAGAACTTGCTGGAGTTCGTGCTTGGCGGTCTTCCGCTGACACCGAACACCGGCATCCTGCCCACGCTCAACGCATCCGGCACGGACTTCGTGTTCACCTTCAACCGCAGCGATGAATCCGAGGCGGAAGTGGCGCTCACCTTCCAGCACTCGCCGGATCTCGCCACCTGGACGCCGGTGGCCGTCGGTGCTTCGTCCAACCTGCCCACCGTTTCCGTCGCGGAAAACGGAGCGGCTGCGGACACCATCACCGTGACGGTTCCCAAGGGCTCGAACACGAAGCTCTTCGGCCGCATCCAAGGCACCAAGTAAGCGGAGTCCAAACTCCTTCGAAACCGCTCCATCCCCCGCGGGTGGAGCGGTTTTTTTGTCTCAGCCGGGTTGCTCATCTAACAAAAAAGGCGCTCCCCGTGAAGGGAGCGCCCTGGATCAAAGGTCGATTCGATCTCCGTGGAATCAGAGCTCGAAGCTCAGCACCCGGATGATGCCCGGCGTGGCGCGGAGTTTCTCCAGCAGGTCCGCCTGGGGCTCGGTGTCCACCTCGATCACCGTGACGGCGCGGGTGCGGTCGCTGGTGCGGCTCAGGTCCATGTTGGCGATGTTCACTCCGGCGGTGCCCAGTGCGGTGCCGACCACGCCGACGATGCCGGGGCGGTCGTCATTCTCGACGAACAGGAAGCGGCCGGCGATGTTGCAGTCGACGTAAAGGTGGTCCATTTCGACGATCCTCGGCGAGCGGCCGATGATGGTGCCGGCGACGCGGTAGCGGGTGTCCCCCTTGCGGAGTTCGGCGACGAGCAGTTCGTTGAATTCGGTCTTCGCGTTGATGGTGGATTCCACCATGTCGAGCCCGAGCTGCGAGGCGATGGCCGGGGCGTTGACGATGTTCACCTGGCCGTCCGGGCGGGAGGCTTCCAACAGCGCGGTGAGCGTGGTGCGGGAAACCAGGCCGGTGTCTTTCTTGGCCAGCGCGCCGTGGTAGGAAACCCGGAGCGAGTCGGCATTCTCGGGGCCCAGCTTGGCGAGCAGCTTGCCGAGCGCGCGGGCGAGGTCGAGGTAGGGACCCACGGCGGCGAGTGCCGCGGCATCGAGTGAAGGCATGTTGATCGCATTGCGGATCTCGCCGGTGACGAAGAAGTCGCGCAGTTGCTCGGCCACCTGGATGCCCACGTTTTCCTGGGCCTCATTGGTGGAGGCTCCGAGGTGGGGCGTGAGGACCACATGCTTGTCCAGCGAGAAGAGCGGATGGTCATTCGGCGGCGGCTCGGTCTCGAACACGTCGAGCGCGCAACCGGCGATGTGGCCGGAGTCGATGGCCGCCTTGAGCGCGACTTCATCGATGAGGCCGCCACGGGCGCAGTTCACGACGATGGCTCCCTTGTTCATCAGGGCGAGGCGCTCGGTGTTGAGAATGTGGTTGGTGTCCGGGGTGAGCGGGACGTGGAGGGTGACGACGTCCGCCCCGGTGAGAGCGATGTCCGGAGTGGCGGCGAGCTCCACCTTCAACTCGTCGGCACGGGCCTGGGAGAGGAAGGGATCGTAGGCGACGACCGTCATGTTGAAAGCCTGGGCGCGTTTGGCGAACTCGGTGCCGATGCGGCCCATGCCGAGGATGGCGAGGCGCTTGGTGTTGAGCTCGATGCCCTGATAGGCCTTGCGGGCGGCCTTGAAGTTGCCCTTCAGGACGGCGGCGTGCGCCGGGGCGATGTTGCGGGCGGCGCTGAGCATCAGGGTGAAGGCGTGCTCGGCGGTGGAAATGGTGTTGCCGGTGGGCGTGTTCATCACGATCACGCCGTGATCGGTGGCGGCCTTGCGGTCGATGTTGTCCACACCCACACCGGCGCGGCCCACGGCCTTGAGGTTCTTGGCGGCGGCGAGAAGCTCGGCGGTCACCTTGGTTTCGGAGCGCACGACGAGTCCGTGGTAGTCACCGATGATGTTGAGGAGTTCTTCCGGCTTGAGGCCGGTGTTCACGTCCACGGAGATGCCCGGAGCATTTCGCAGGGCGTCCACGCCCTTGTCCGAGATCGGGTCCGATACCAGCACGCGATAGTTTGCCATAGGCGCGGGGGCTTAAACCAGCGGCCCGCCACTGGCAAGGGTGGGTTTGTCGAAAAACACGGGATAAGCCGTGGAATCAGCCAAATTTTGGACTCCTTCCCGGATTTTCGCGCGTTCGGCCCCGGCATGGAAAAGGCGGCCGGAACGAATCCCGGCCGCCTTGGAATGGATCGATGGAGCGGCGCTTCCGCCGCGCTTCCTCAGCCGATGACGTCCGGCCAATTGGTGTGGAACATCTCGCCGCGCGGCTTGTCGGTGCGCTCGTAGGTGTGGGCACCGAAGAAGTCGCGCTGGGCCTGGAGCAGGTTGGCGGGCAGGAAGGCCGCGCGGTAGCTGTCGTAGTAGCCGAGCGAGGCGCTGAACGCGGGCACCGGGATGCCGGCGAGGGTGGCCATGGAGATGACCTCACGCCAGTTCTGTTGGAACTCGTTGAGCAGGTTCTTGAAGAACGGGGCGAGCATCAGGTTGCTGAGGCCGGGATCGGTGCGGTAGGCGTCCGTGATGTCGTTGAGGAAGCGGGCGCGGATGATGCAACCGCCGCGCCAGATGGCGGCGATCTTGCCAAGGTCGAGGTTCCAGCCCTTTTCCTTGCTCATCGCGGTGATGAGGTCGAGGCCCTGGGCGTAGGAAATGATCTTGGAGGCGAAAAGCGCGTCATGGACCTTCTTCACCAGAGCGGCCTTGTCGCCGGTGATCTCGGATTTGGGGCCTTGCAGCTCGGTGCTGGCGGCCACGCGCTTGTCCTTCATCGAGGAAAGGATGCGGGCTTCCACGGCGGCGTTGATGGTGGAGATGACCACGGCGTTTTCCACCGCGTTCATGATGGTCCATTTGCCGGTGCCTTTCTGGCCTGCGGTGTCGAGGATCACATCGACGATCGGTTTTCCGGTCTCGGGGTCCTTCTGCTTGAAGATCTCCGCGGTGATCTGGATGAGGTAGCTCTCCAGATCGCCGGCATACCAGTCGCTGAAGACCTGGCCGAGTTCGTCGGCGGTGAATCCGGCGGCCTTGAAGATGTTGTAGGCCTCGCAGATGAGCTGCATGTCGCCGTATTCGATGCCGTTGTGGATCATCTTCACGTAGTGGCCGGCACCACCGGGGCCAATGTGGGTCACGCAGGGCTCGCCCTCGGCCTTGGCGGCGATGCTTTCGAAGATCGGCTGCATGACTTCCCAGGTGGAGGCCGGGCCGCCGGGCATGATCGCCGGTCCCTTGCGGGCTCCTTCCTCACCACCGGACACGCCTGCGCCGATGAATCGGAAGCCAAGATCGCCGAGCCATTTGTCGCGGCGCTCGGTGTCGGTGTAGAGCGAGTTTCCGCCGTCGATGATGATGTCGCCCTTGTCGAGCAGGGGAATGAGGGACTCGATGACAGCGTCCACCGGGCCACCGGCCTTGACCATGATCATGATCTTGCGCGGCGAGGCGAGGGATTGCACGAAGTCCTCCAGCGACTGCGCGCCGACCAGCTTCTTGCCGGGGTGTGCGGCGACGAATTCGTCGGTCACCGAGGTGGTGCGGTTGTACACCGAGACCTGGAAGCCGCGGGATTCCACATTGAGTACGAGATTCTGGCCCATGACGGCCAGACCGATGAGTCCGAAGTCGCTTTTGCTCATGAGAAAGTGCCGGTTTCCGGCGCGGTTGGTTTAGGGGACCGGCGGCATTGCTGCAACCCCTTGTTGCCATCCGCCCATGGATTTCCCACATTCCGCCCGTGAACGTTCCGAATGCCATCACTTTTTCCCGCCTGGTCCTGACGGCTGTTTTTGTGGCGGGCACGGCGATGGAGAGCGCTCTCGGGCATTGGATTGCCCTGGTTTCCTTCGTGATCGCGGCGATTTCCGATTTCGTGGACGGCTGGCTGGCCCGCAAACTCGGGCTGGTCACCCCGATGGGCAAGCTGATGGATCCGCTGGCGGACAAGGTGCTCGTCTGCTCGGCCTACGTGTATCTGAGCCAACGCGGCTTCTGCCCGGTGTGGGTGACGGTGATGATCATCGCCCGTGAGTTTCTGGTCACCGGGCTGCGCCAGATCGCCGTGGAGGCGGGGCAGGTGATGGCGGCGGATCGCCTCGGAAAATGGAAAACCGGGCTCCAGCTCACGTTTTGCATCACCTGCCTGGTCTGGTTCGCCTTCGAGCCGCTGAGCCCGGGAAACCCGTTCGTCGATCTGATCCGCTACCTCTCGAATCCCGCGAGCTGGCTCACTCCGGCCTCGATGTGGCTGGCGCTGGGGCTCACGCTGCTCTCCGGCTGGAACTACCTGTGGACCAGCCGCGGGCTGCTGAAGTCCTGAGCGGGGACTCCGCTCAATCGGTGATCTCGATCTCGAAGCTCAGTGGCCAGAGTTTTCCGGCGATGAGGAAGCGGCCGGTGGCGGGATCGCGGGCGATGCCGTTGAGGGCCTCCGCGCGGTTGGGCTTGGGCAGTTGTTTGCGGAGGGCGGAAAGATCCAGCCAGCCGGTCACCTTGCCGGTCTCCGCGGAGATGCGGGCGATGCGGTCTTCCTGATAGATGTTGGCGAAGATCGCTCCGTCCACGTATTCGAGTTCATTGAGGCGCTCGACGGGGCGGCCTCCATCGAGCACCTTGAGGGTCTTGATGACCGCAAAGGTCTTGGGGTCGATGAATCGGAGGGTGTTCGACCCGTCGCTCATGATGAGCTGCGTGCCGTCGTGGGTGAGGCCCCAGCCTTCGCCCTGATAGTCGTGGGTGCGGAGGAACTTGAAGGTCCCCGGCTCGAGCACATAGCAGGTTTTTTCCTTCCAGGTGAGCACGAAGAGCTCGTTGTTGAACACCGTGATGCCCTCGGCGAAGACATGCTTGGCCATCGGCCGCTTGCGCAGTACGGCCCCATTCGCGGGATCCACCTCGCGGAGCGTGGAGGAGCCGTATCCGCCGCTGCTTTCAAAAAGCCGGCCCTCGGAAAACTCAAGGCCCTGAGTGTAGGATTCCGCGTCGTGCGGCTTGGTTCCGGCGACCTTGTAACCCAGAGTGGCGGGTTTGCCGCAGGCGCTGAGAAACACGGCGGCGGCCAGGATCAGGAGGCGTTTCATGGGGCAGGGGAGGCGTCGGGGGTTTTGAGATAAGCGTTCCAGCACTCGATGAAGCCGGAGGCGAAGTCTTCCGGGCGGGAGCGGATCCATGCGGTGAGTTCCACCACGGGAAACCAGGCGGCCGCCTCCACCTCCGCGGCGGGGAATTTCACCGAGCCGGAATGCCGGGTGCGGTAAAGACGCACGTGTTCCCAACCGGTGGCCTCGCAGGCGGCGATCCGCGCGATTTCCTCCGGTGCTTCATCCGTGCGGATTCCCATCTCCTCCTCCAGTTCTCTAACAGCCGCAGGCAGGTAGTCCTCACCCGCATCCAGGTGGCCGGAGACGCTGGAGTCCCAGACGCCGGGATGCGCGTCCTTGAACATCGAGCGCTGCTGGAGCAGCAAATCCCCGCGTTTGTTGAAGACGAACACGTGCACCGCCCGGTGCAGAAGCTTTTGCGCATGCACCTCGCCGCGGGTTTTGCGGCAGACGACCTCGTCATGTTCGTCCACCACATCGAAGATCTCGCCGGACTTCTGCGGCAGGTCCTTGAGCGGATGCGGATCGCAGAACCGGGTGAGCTCCACCCACTGGGCGAGTGATAGCTCTTCGGCGCGCGCGGTCGCCGTCACGCCGATGGCCTCGGCCGCTTGCTCCCATGCGATGCCATCCGGGAGCTGCTTTTTGAGCTGCTTGCGCCGCTGCGCGAAACCACGACGGATCAATTCATCGAACAAACGGTGATCAAAGGCCGGCAGGCCCGAGCGCCGGGGACGCAGCACGGCCACGCTCGAATCGATCGTCGGCCGCGGATGAAAGGCTTCCGGCGGCACGGTGCGGCCGATGTCCACTTCCCAGTCCACCTGCGTGCGCAGCGAGAGGATGCCGTAGTTCCTGCCATCTCCCGGTTTTGCGGCGAGGCGCTCGATGACTTCCTTCTGCAGCATGACCACGGCCCGCTCGAAGGGATGAGGACGGCTGAGCAGATTCTTCAAAATCGCACCGCCGCTGGAGTAGGGGAGGTTGCCGAGAAACTTGAGCGGCCGGTGTTTGAAAAGCTTCCTGCCATCAAACTTCGCGCCGTCCGCATGGTGGACCTCCACGCTGGGGTCGTCCCGGAAGCGCTCCGCAAGCGCCGCGGCCAGGCGGGCGTCGAACTCGATGAGGATGATCTTCCGCACCCGCCCGAGAAGTTGCTCGGTGAGCGATCCGGTGCCGGGACCCACCTCGACGACGGCATCGTCCTCGGTGATTTCCAGTTGGGAAACGATCCAACGCGCCATGTTGGGATCGATCAGGAAATTCTGCCCGAGTTGTTTGCTCGGCAGCACACCCGCCCGATCCAGCACCTCCTTGATTTCGCGTCCCGTCATCCGGACGCGTTCATGCCCGATGCCCGGCCCGGGCGCAATCCGCATTTGAACGGGACTCCGAACCCGGATGCCGATTCACGGTTTCACCTGACGGTATCCCACCGGGGACTTGAGTTCGCGGTAAGCCTCTCCCGCCGGGGTGAGCGAGCCGTCCTTGCGTTGGAGTTCGCGGCAGGGCTCCACCCAGTTGTAGGGAGCGTAGCGTTCGACGAAGTCGGCCTTGTCGAGCATTTCAGTCATGGCCTCGATGGCCTTTCGTTGTTCCTTGGCGTCGGGATCGGGGGCCTTGGTCCAGTTGGCACCGTTGTTCCACTCGGTGATCCAGATCGGGCGTTTGGTGCGCTTGTGGATGGCTTCGAGAAAGTTCTTCATCTGCGCCGCCGCCCCGCGGGCATCGCCGGGATCATTCACAGCCCGGTAGTAATGCACGGCCACGAAATCGACGCGCAGTTTGGCGGCATCCGCCTTTTCCATGAATTCGTAGAGCCAGCTCAACCCGCCATCCGAGACGGCGGGGGAACCGAGGCGCAGGCCGGTTTTCATCAGCTCCGGCCACGCGGCGATGGCCTCGTCCACCTTCATGTTCGCCTGATCCGGCCGGTCCGGCTCGTTGTGGCCTAACAGATGGATCGATCCCTTGCGCTTCCAATCCTGGTTGAGCCCCGGCCACCAGCGGTTTTGGCGGATGGGCACATATTCGACATCCGGAGTGGTCTTGCCGCCGATGTTCCAATCGTAGTACCAAGCCACGTTGAGCTTGTCCACGAGGTTGCCCGCGATGCCCTTCTTGGAGGTCCAACGCCACGGGAAAACGCGGATGAACCTGACCTCGCCCGCAAGGTCGGCGGGCAGGGAGCGGACCTCGATGTCCTGATCCTGCGCCACATAGTTCCGGCTGATGCCGGTGCCGTCCGCCTTGGACGCCAGCGTGGCCATGTAGCCGCGCTTGAGGCGGAAGGAGCGGATGCCGGATTTCACGCCATCCAGCGATTTGTCGTTGTAGGGCGTGTGGATCCTCAGCGCCATCGATGCTCCGGAAAGCGATGCTCCTTCATACACCGTGAGCGCCGGGTAAGTGGAGCCGTGCGGGATGACGAGCGTGCCGTCCTCGTAGGGCGTGATGCGCAGATTGGCATCGGGAAATGCCGGCTCGTAGGCCACCCACATCCGCTTGAGGTGGCTGGCGATGACCTCGGAGGGCCGCATCCCGCTGATGAAAAGCCACGCGTCCTGCGAGTCGAAATTGAAGGCTCCCTGGGCAAACTGCTCTGCGGTCACGCGGACGTGGCGGCTGCCTTCCAGCACGACGCGGCGCGCCACGGTGGAAGGATCCAGCTTCTCGGACCCAAGTGCGTGCGGCAGACCGGTGAGGGCGAGGATCAGGATGGCGATGCGGATCATCTCGGGCGCAATCTGGATCAAAGTCCTCCACTGTGCCAGCCGCACTTGTCCCGGGGCCCGAAATGGGGAGCGTCTAACAAAACCGGACCATGTCCTTGATGAATTGCCCCCAGAGGAAAACCAGACCGCGCTTCGAATATTGGAAATGCCCGTCACCGGTGAGCCGGATGATGCCGGATTCCAGGTTGTGCTCCACCTGGCGGCGCATTTCAGCCTCGATCGCCTGCTCGATTTCTTCCGGATCCGGCACGCGCAGCTGACTGTTGGCGATGCTCAGGCGGCGCAGGTAGGCCTGGTGGTCGCCGAGGATCTGGTGGAAGCAGTTTCTCCCGCAGGGCACGTGGTTCCAGCGCACGCCCGGCGGGCAGCGCAGGGTGGGGGCGAAGGGGAAGTTCGTGGTGCGCAGAATCCGCCCCTCCGTATCGTGAGAAGTGATGGAGATGAAGGCGAAGGCCACGTCGCTCTGCTCGCAGAGGCAGACGGCCGCCACGGCGCGCTCTTCGGGATTCCAGAAAAGCCGGAAAAACTGCCGCATGCCGTCCCACTCCCAGCCGCAGTCCGAGACGTGTTCAAACCCGGCCTCCTCCATCGCCGCGGCCGCCTCGGTGGCGTTCGGGAAAAACGAGGGATTCGGGATCGGCCGGTGATGAAGGCGGTTCTCGATCGGCAGACGCATCCGCCGGATTCGGGTGAGCAGCTCCACCCAGGGCAGGAAAAACCAAAGCACGGCACCCAGGCTGCCCGCGCACAGGCTTCCGGTCAGGAAGTAAAACAAACAGAAGCTCGCAAACAGAAACGTGAGCGCCCCGAGCTTGCGGATGCCATTCAGGCGTGACGAACGCAGTGCCACGGCGAGCACCACGAGTCCGGTCACAATCAATGTTTCACGCATGTCGATCAGATTCCAATGAGATCACAGGGCGGGCATCCGGAACGGGTTCCACGCATCCGGCCGCCGCGCAAGCCCTTGTTTCTCCTTCATGATAAACCGTCGCCTTCCCGCGGTTTCCAGCATTTTTCCAGCAGCTCGCGCAAGCGCTCCGGGCTGGTGGCCGAGGTCTTGGCCACAAAGCCACGGGCATGGGCGAAGTGCACATCCTCGCAGTCCCCGATCCGCGTGAAATCCAAACCCGGGTGGTCGTTGTGCCGGGACAAACCGAAGCCGCCTCCCCGGCGGTCCGGATACACCAGCCCCACGATCTTGTGGCCCTCCGGATGGCTTTCCACAAAGCGGCCGAGGCCCGCGGACGGCTCGTCCGGCAGCGGCTCGGTGCGCGGAAGGAAAAGCACGTGGAAGGAGCCGTGGGACGATGGCACTTCCCAGAATTCCCCGGTTTTTTCGATGAAATCGAGCCGTTCGCGCAGATTCCGCAGGTAGGCGATCAGGTCCGTGCCGATCCAGCTCATGACCTCCCACAAGGCCTCACCCGGTTCCAGCCGGCGGCAGGCGGCGAAGCGGCGCAGCAGCGTGACGTCGATCGGCGAGTTGAGCCGCGCCAGCGTGTCGCGGCCGATGCCGAGCCAGCGGGACGTTTCCACCGGCCCGCGGGTGTCCAGCCACTCGGCCGGCTCCAGCCAGTCGCAGAACGAACGCGCATCCTCATACAGCCCGAGGTGCTGGAGCACCAGACTCAGCGCGCAGAGCGGCGGATGATCCTTCGGAAACTGGTGGTGATCGAAATTTCCCGCCTCCGGGCGATGCTCGCCACCCACATCCACCACGGCGATGCTCGGGTCTTCCAGATCGGACGCCTCGGGCTCCCGGCGCACGATCGGCACGCGGTTCTCCGCCAGCAACAGGCAGCAGGCCAGGAACTCGTCTTTGTGCGAGCCGCCGGGGTGGGTCAGGATCAGGGAAAAACTCATGCAGGGCAATGGGGATGGATGGGCGTGCCGGAAGACCGGCTTCGGAGGGCGGGAACATAGGCGCTTTCTCCCACATGCAAAGAAATTTGCCCCGCGCGCTGGAAACTCAGGCTCCGGGCGTGAATCGGTAGCGCCCGTCCTTCACCTCCACGTCCGGCGGGATCCGGGTGCGCTCGAAAAGATCATACCCCTCGCGCAGCTCCGCCCAGAAGCCGGCATGCGGACCGGCCACCTCCCGCGCCAGACGCTCCGCACTCATCCGGAAGGGAAACAAATGCACCCGGAAAAACGGCTGACCCGCCCGCAACGCGGCGTCGCACAGGGTGTAGATCTCCTCGATCTTCGCATCGGTCATCGCCAGGCAGCCCACCGATACCTCGTTGCCATGCACCATGATCGCACTGCCCGTCCGGCCGTGATGCCGGTCCCACGCGTTCGGGTAGCCGATGTTGAAGGCAAGGTGGTAGGCGCTGTCCGGCTTCATCGCGGCGGGACGGACGAAATAAAACCCCTCCGGCACCTGCCCGTCACCCTCCGCCCGTTTGGGCCCCAGCACGCCCGAGGCCGCGGCGATCCGGTAGCTGCGGAACAATCGGAAGTGCCGACCACCCCTCGCTTGCACCCACACCTCCAGCTCCCGCTCTTCTTTGAAAGCCCGCAAAAACACCGGATCCCCGAAACGCAGACCCAGCGCCGCCAGATCCCGAGTCAGCCCGGGACGCGTCCGCTCCGCCGCCGCCTTCGCCCGTTCTGGTCCCGGAAGTGCCTCGCCCATGCCCGACGTCTCTGCCCGGCCTATCCCATACGAACAAGCAAGAACCCCCGCCGCCAACAGCGAATACCCCGTCAAACGACTTCCCATCATGCCTCCCACCCTCGCACCCCTTGTCCGACCTGCCGAGCCGGGAATGATGAAAATCCAGTGAAGCCCCGGGTGGTCCCGTCTCGCCGCAGGTGCCTCGATGCGCAGGCCGACGACCATGGGGCCTGCACGGAACGAAATGGAGCGCTGGCTTCAGCCGGCAAGCAAGGTCCCTCCTGCCAAAGACTCGCCGACTAAAGTCAGCGCTCCACCGAACACACCGCCTTTGTGAAACGCCGCTTCATCCCATGCCATTCCAGCCCGCCCCTCCAAGGTGGCGCCGTTTCGATGAAACGGCACGCGGATGAAACGAGAACGCCGCGTCCGCCCCAAGCCCAAAGGCCCCTCCCCAGTCCACCCGATCTCTAACCATCCGCCATCCCCCCGCATTCCAAACCCTTCAACATTCTCTCCCCCCGAATCTTCCAATCTTCAATCGGCCCCGCCAATGAGACACCCAGCCTGAGTCAGCCTTCCGGTGCGCGGCGTGAAGAGTCACCGGAAACTGGGAAAATGAAGTCAATGAACTGGAGAAATTACTGTGATGTGCGGACGGACCTGAATCGATCGCTTCCCAGTCAGACCCGTCAAAGAGGCCGATTTCAGGAAGCTTGTAAACTCGGCAAGGTGTTAAAATGTGTACTCTGACCCCGCCGATCGCCATCACCAAAATGCGGACGCTCCTCAACGTCAGCAGCGTAAAGCGGCTCAAATAACTTATTCCTTTTCCCTGCCTCCGATTTCCTCGCCCAAATCGTCCAATCCCGAATCTCCCCTCTTCTCCTAGCCATCCATCTTCAGCAACTCTTCTATTCAGCATCTCAGAATTCAATGATTTCAGCTTTTACCACGAGATCCCTGATGCACATGAATGCGGGAACCTCCAGCCCTAATGTTCTAATGCGCGGACTGACCCCAGAGAGGGAGGAACTGGGATTGTTGCGGAAAAGAAATCTGCGCAAGGTGATTTGCGCGTCCCTGGTAATGGGGCGGACATTGGTGTTTAAATTTCGTCTGGTCAGGCGGCTGTGCTTGAGCTATCCTGCGGGCATGAGCGATCTGGTGAACCTGGTGAGTAGAGATCTGAGAATACCGAAGATCTTGAAGAAATATGAAAAGATATTGAAGTCCAAGGACTGATCCTGGAATGCTCCCCAAGAACTGATCCATGGGTTATGAGAGTCCCGGCGCGTGAGCGCCACCGACTCCCATGAAAAGAAAACGACACACTCCCGAGGAGATCATCAAAAAGCTGCGTGCC